>NZ_JBIAVX010000018.1:0-224895 GCF_042894725.1 Streptomyces sp. NPDC001480
CGGTTGATCTCGGCGATGACGCGTTCCCAGAACACGACCGGTTTGGTGTGGGGGTTGTCCACGCGGAAGATCCGCACGCCGTGGGACATCCAGTGCTTCAGGACGCGGACGGTCTCGGTGATCAGGCCGTCCATGTCGGTGTCGAAGGCGATGGGGTAGATGTCCTGGTACTTCTTCGGGGGGTTCTCGGCGTAGGCGATGGTGCCGTCGGGGCGGTGGTGGAACCACTCGGGGTGTTTGTGGACCCAGGGGTGGTCGGGGGAGCACTGGAGGGCGAAGTCCAGGGCGATCTCCAGGCCCAGGCTCGCGGCTTTTCGCACGAAGTGGTCGAAGTCGTCGAGGGTGCCGAGGTCGGGGTGGACGGTGTCGTGGCCGCCTTCGGGGGAGCCGATGGCCCAGGGGACGCCGACGTCGTCGGGTCCGGCGGTGAGGGTGTTGTTGCGGCCTTTGCGGTAGGTGTGGCCGATGGGGTGGATCGGGGGGAGGTAGACGACGTCGAAGCCCATGGCGGCGATGGCGTCCAGACGGCGGGCGGCGGTGCGGAACGTGCCGTGGGGGTGTTCGGGGGTGCCCTCGGAGCGGGGGAAGAACTCGTACCAGGAGCCGTACAGGGCCCGTTCGCGTTCCACCAGCAGCGGCAGGGGTTCGGAGGCGGTGACCAGTTCCCGCAGCGGGTACCGGGCCAGGACCTGGTCCACCTCCGGCGCCAACGCCGCCGCCAGCCGGGACTCCGGGGACAGGGAGTCGTCGCCCAGGGCCCGCGCGGCCGCCAGTACCGCCCCGCGCTCCCGGCCCGCGGGCACCCCGCTCGCGGCTCGGGCGTGCAGTTCGGCGCCCTCCTCGAGCACCAGGCCGGTGTCGATCCCCGCCGGGACCTTGATCCGCGCGTGGTGCCGCCAGGTGGCCACCGGGTCGCTCCAGGCCTCCACCGTGTACGTCCAGCGGCCCGTGGCCCGCGGGGTGACCTCGGCGCCCCACCGGTCGGTGCCCGGGGCGAGTTCACGCATCGGCGTCCAGGGCCCCGGGCGGCCCTCGGGGTCCCGCAGGACCACGTTCGCGCCGACGGCGTCGTGCCCCTCGCGGAAGACGGAGGCGGTGACCTGGAAGGTCTCGCCGGCGACCGCCTTCGCCGGGCGCCTGCCGCACTCCACGGCAGGTTGGACGTCCCGGACCGGGATGCGGCCGATGGTCTCGGTCGAGCTCATGGGTGTCACCTCCGCCGTGCGCGAAGCCGGGCCCGGGGCCCGGCTGTGAATCCGATGGGTGCTGGTGGATCAGGTCAGTACGTTCCCGCCGTCGGTCGCCGGTCGGGCGGGGGAGCCCGTCTGGCCCGGCCCTTCACGAGGGGCCGCCCGGCCTGCTCCTGGAGGTAGACGGCGAGGGTGGTGCGCAGATAGCGCTCGGCGGCGTCCGCGGCCTCCCGGGCGCACCGTTTTCCCATCAGCACGCACAGGGTGTAGCCCGAGTCCTCGAAGGCGGCCCGTACCGTGCGGTCGGAGGGCGAGGCGAGCATCAGGCGTTCCCACGCCCGGTACCGCCGCAACAGGCGGGCCACTTCGGCCTTCGCGGGTAGCAGCATGGCCCCTTCACCTTCCGATGCTCTCGACTGGGCACGCTTCCCGACGGTCGGGTGGCATCCGGGCACGGAGAGGCACGGATCCGTTACGGCGATCGAGGCTTTCACTTATGGTGCACGCGCAGCCACGCAACGTC
Organism: Streptomyces sp. NPDC001480; assembly: GCF_042894725.1. Lineage (NCBI taxonomy): Bacteria > Bacillati > Actinomycetota > Actinomycetes > Kitasatosporales > Streptomycetaceae > Streptomyces > Streptomyces sp. NPDC001480. Next base: position 1,714 of record NZ_JBIAVX010000018.1, read on the forward strand.
TTGTTGGCTCTTCAACTACCTCACTGTTCTCTCGTGTTGCACGAATGGCGTAGCGCGCGCACTGTGGATCTGACTCAGAAGCGATCAGCGCTCACACTCCGTGTCCGGCACTGGGCCGGGCGCGGCGAGTACGAGCGAGAGCTTCGCCGGTGAGGAGCAAGCGACGATGAAGACCGCAGTGCCCTGCTACTACCACCTCGACGTGGAAGTCAGCCCCGAACGGGTCGGACAGGTCAGCCGCATCCTGGCCGCCCACCTCCGCTACTGGGACCTCGAGAACCTCGTGGATCCGGTCCGCAGCGGCACCGAGCTGCTGTTGCGGGCGATCGACGAGCACGCGACCGACAAGCACATCTCGATCGAGATGTGGTGGAACGGCCAGCACCTCATCACCGCCGTCGGCGGCGACGACCGCGACCTGCGCCCCGACCAGGACCTGCGCACCTGCCTGGTCCGCATCGCCGCGATGAGCGACGGCTGGGGCTGCTGCGCCACGGCCACCGGCAGCAAGATCATCTGGTTCTCCCGGCGCGCCCGTGCCGGCCAGCGCGTCCCGCTGGTCCCGACGGCCCCCGCGCCCAACCTCATCGAGGGGCTCGACCTGCCCCGCGAACCGCCGGTGACCGCCCTCGCCGCCGCGACGGACGGCGCCCTGGAAGGGGCCCGGTGACCGCGCGGCGATCCCGGAAAGGGGCGCCCGTGTGGAGCGGGCACCCCTACCCGCTCGGCGCCTCCTTCGACGGGCAGGGCACCAACTTCGCCCTGTTCAGCGAGGTGGCCGAGCGGGTCGACCTGATCCTGCTCGACGACTCGGGCACCGAGATGCCCGTTCCGCTCAACGAGGTCGACGGCTTCGTCTGGCACGGCTACCTGCCGGGGATCGGGCCGGGGCAGCGCTACGGCTACCGGGTCCACGGACCCTGGGACCCCGACCTCGGCCACCGGTGCAACCCGGCCAAGCTGCTCCTCGACCCGTACGCGCGGGCCGTCGACGGGCAGATCGACAACCACGCCTCGCTGTACGAACGCGCGCCGAGCGGTCCCTCCCCGGCCGACAGCGCCGGGCACTCCATGATCGGCGTGGTCATAGACCCGTACTTCGACTGGGGCGACGACCGCCCGCCCCGGCGGCCGTACGCCGACTCCGTGATCTACGAGGCGCACGTGCGGGGACTGACCCGCACCCACCCCGACGTCCCGGAGCGGCTGCGCGGCACCTACGCCGGCCTAGCCCACCCCGCGGTCGTGGAGCACCTGACCGGACTGGGCGTGACCGCCATCGAGCTGATGCCGGTGCACCAGTTCGTGCACGACGGCGTGCTCCAGGACCGCGGCCTGTCCAACTACTGGGGCTACAACACCATCGGCTTCTTCGCCCCGCACAACGCATACGCCGCCCAGGGCAGCCGGGGCCAGCAGGTCAACGAGTTCAAGGCGATGGTGAAGGCGTTGCACGAGGCCGGGCTCGAGGTGATCCTCGACGTGGTCTACAACCACACCGCCGAGGGCAACGAGATGGGCCCCACCCTCTCCTTCCGCGGCATCGACAACGCCTCGTACTACCGCCTCGTCGACGGTGACTGGGCGCACTACTACGACACCACCGGCACCGGCAACAGCCTGCTGATGCGGCACCCCTACGTACTCCAGCTGATCATGGACTCGCTGCGGTACTGGGTCACCGAGATGCATGTCGACGGCTTCCGCTTCGACCTCGCGGCCACCCTGGCCCGGCAGTTCCACGAGGTGGACCGGCTGTCGGCGTTCTTCGACCTCATCCAGCAGGACCCGGTGATCAGCCGGGTCAAGCTGATCGCCGAGCCGTGGGACGTCGGCGAGGGCGGCTACCAGGTGGGCAACTTCCCACCGCTGTGGTCGGAGTGGAACGGCCCCTACCGGGACGCCGTACGGGACTTCTGGCGGGCCGAGCCCGGCTCCCTCGGCGAGTTCGCCTCCCGGCTGACCGGCTCCGCGGACCTGTACGGGCACAGCCGGCGCCGGCCGCGCGCCAGCGTCAACTTCGTCACCGCGCACGACGGTTTCACCCTGCGCGACCTCGTGTCGTACAACGACAAGCACAACGAGGCCAACGGCGAGGACAACCAGGACGGCGAGAGCGTCAACCGGTCCTGGAACTGCGGGGTGGAGGGCGAGACGGACGACCCCGCCGTACTGGAGCTGCGCGCCCGCCAGCAGCGCAACCTCCTGGCCACACTGCTGCTGTCGCAGGGCATCCCGATGCTCTGCCACGGCGACGAACTGGGCCGCACCCAGCGCGGCAACAACAACGCCTACTGCCAGGACGGCGAAGTGTCCTGGGTCGACTGGCGGCTGACGGAGGATCAGCGAACCCTCACGGACTTCACCCGGCACGTCATCGCGCTGCGCACCGCGCATCCCGTACTGCGCCGCCGCCGCTTCTTCCGCGGCGAGACGGCCACCAACTCCGAGCAGCCGCTGCCCGATCTGGTCTGGCTGCGCTCCGACGCGCGCGAGATGACCGACCGGGACTGGCAGCGCGCAGACGCGCACTCGGTCGGCGTCTTCCTCAACGGCGACGCCATCGTCGAACGGGACGCGCACGGGCGCCCGGTGGTCGACGACTCGTTCCTGCTGCTCCTCAACGGCTACTGGGAGCCCGTGCACTTCCGCCTGCCCGACCGGACCTACGGGGAGCGCTGGGCCACGCTGATCGACACCGCCGATCCCGACGGCGTCCCCGACGAACGGGAACGCAAGGCGGGCACCCGCCTGCGGCTGGAACCACGCAGCCTCGTACTGCTGTCCCGCCCGTCCCGCAGCGCGCCCGCGTAGCCGCGCGGCACCCGGAGGTCACCGCTGGAGGTCACCGGTCGGATCGGGCCGTGACCGTGAACTGCGCGCCGTCGGGGTCGCGCAGGATCGCCTCGTCCACGTCCTCCCGCAGCACGCTCCCGCCGTGCTTCTCCGCCGCCCGGGCGCAGGCCGCCACGTCGTCCACGGCGAAGTGGACCTGCCAGTGCGGCCGGACCGTGGGGTCGGGCGCCGCCTCCGCGGCCCCGGAGTCGATGCGCGCCACCACGTCGCCCCGGCTGCGCAGCACGACCTCGCCCCCTTCGTACTCGACCTGGCAGCAACCGGGACGGTCCGAGGAGGCCCAGTCGAGGATCTCACCGTAGAAGATGGCCGAGTCGAAGGCGTTGCGGGTGTGCAACCGGATGAAGGTCGGTGCCGCCTGGCGCCAGACCTCCCAGTTGGAGACGAGCTTGCCCTCCCAGATCCCGAAGGTGGCACCGTCCCGGTCGGCGAGGAGCGCCGCCCGGCCGGGCGGGAAGGACAGCGGGCCGACGGCCACCGTTCCGCCGCGTTCCCGGGCCCGTGACGCGGCCACGTCCGCGTCCGGGACCGCGAAGTAGGGCGTCCACGCCACCGCCATCTGCCACATGGTGGCGACCGCCGCGATCCCCGCGACCGGTACCCCGCCGGCCAGCGCGATGCGGAAGTGGTCGCCCATCCGGACCTCGCGCCACTGCCAGCCCAGGACGGCGCCGTAGAACTCCTGTGTGGCCCGCAGGTCGCGGCTGGTCAGACTCACCCAGCAGGGCGTACCGAAGACGGAGTGCGTGGAGACGACGTGCGTGAGGTTCCGCGGGTCCGTGGTACCGCCGGGGAGGGTGGTGTCGTGATTCATGGCAGTCGCGTCCTGGTCTCGGCGACCGGCAGCCACCGGTCTCCCACCAGTGTCCATCCGGAAGCGGTACGGGCGCCTGCGGAGTACCCCGTCCGCGTGCGCCCAAACGGCTCGGTGGCGCATGGCGGGGCCCGGCACGACGGTGTATTGATGGGCTCACGGCCGGAAGGCGATGCCCTGGGCCGACAGGGAGGCGACCATGACCACGAACGGCCGCCAGGACGAGGCCGACCCCGATCGCGTCCTCGCGTTGCAGGAAGAGGTCCAGCAGCTGAAGGAGGCCGTCACCTCGCACGCCGTCGTGGACCAGGCGATCGGGGTGATGGTCGGGCTGGGGCGGGTCACGCCCGACCAGGGGTGGGTGGTGCTGAAGGAGGTCTCCCAGCACACCAACACCAAGCTGCGCAACGTCGCCGAGCTCGTGCTGATCTGGGGCCGCACGGGTGACATGCCCGCCGACGTCAGGGCCGCGCTGGAGGACGCCCTCGACCGGCTCGGGCCGACCCAGATTCCCGGGACGCCGCCCGCATGACGGATCAGACCATGTCGGTTTCGGCCAGCAACTCCTCCCGCAGGTGCGTGAAGCAGCTGCTGAGCAGCCGGGAGACGTGCATCTGGGAGATGCCGAGCTGCTGTGCGATCCGGCTCTGTGTCATGCCGCGGAAGAACCGCAGGTAGAGGATCATGCGCTCGCGCTCGGGCAGCGCCTGTAGACAGGGTCTGACCGCCGCCCGGTCGACGACCAGGTCGTAGCCGGGCTCGGGCCCGCCCAGGGCGTCTCCCAGCGCGTAACCGTCCGTGCCGGGCATCTCGGCGTCCAGTGACAGCGCCGTGAAACACTCCAGTGCCTCCAGACCGGTCAGCACCTCGTCCTCGGACAGGTGGGCGCGCTCGGCGATCTCGGCGACGGTGGACGCGCGGCCCGGGGTCGTCTGCGCCAGCTCCTTCACGGTGCTCCGCACACGGTTGCGCAGGTCCTGCACCCGGCGCGGCACGTGCAGGGTCCACATGTGGTCACGGAAGTGACGCTTGATCTCGCCGGTGACGGTCGGTACGGCGTACGCCTCGAAGGCACGGCCGCGCGCCGGGTCGAAGTGGTCGACCGCCTTCACCAGGCCCAGCGCCGCCACCTGGTACAGGTCCTCCAGTGACTCGCCGCGGCCCCGGAAGCGCACGGCGATCCGCTCGGCCATGGGGAGCCAGAGCCGGACCAGTTCGTCCCGCAGCGCCTGCCGCTCCGGGCCGTCGGGCAGCACCGCGAGTCGCTCGAACGCCTCGGCGGTGTCCGGGGCGTCGTCGTGCGGGTGGGGTTTCGTCCTGTTGGTGCCACGCATCGCGCGCACCTCCCTCAGCGGATGCCGGGTGGGAAGACACGTTCGCAGTCGGATGTCTCACAATGAATCACCTCAAAGGGTGACATAAACCGATTATCTCCCTTCCTCTCGCTCTTGACCTCCGCTTGAGCGAGATTAGCTCTGTGACAGAGGTAATCTCGCCGTGTGGAATCGGCGGAATCAGCGGAATCGGTGACTTTTCCGGAGGAACTGGCCAACGCCCTGATGGGGGTGCAGCGGCTCATCCGCCGCCGGATGCGCGGCGGACTCACCGGACCGCGGCTGCGCGGCGCCGAAGTGGAACTGCTGCGCCTGGTCGAGGCCCGTCCGGGCATCGGCATCTCGGACGCCGCCAAGGAGCTGTACCTGGCCGGCAACTCGGTGTCGACCCTGGCCAATCAGCTGGTCAGGGACGGATGCCTGCTCCGGGAGACCGATCCGGCCGACCGGCGCGCCGCCCGTCTGCGACTGACCGAGGCGGCCCGCGACCGGCTGAGCGACTGGCAGCGCCGGCGGGCGGCCCTGGTCGGCCGGCACGTGGCCCGGCTCGGCGAAGCAGACCGGGAAGCGCTGCGCGCCGCGCTCCCGGCGCTGCGCAAGCTGGCCGTCACCCTGCACGAGGAGGCCGAGGAATCATGACGCGGGACACCACCGCCGACGCCGTCACCTGTGCCGGGCTCGCCTACGCCTTCGGGGACACCAACGCGGTCTACGGGCTCGACCTGGCGGTGCGCGAGGGCGAGCTTCGGGCTGCTCGGCCCCAACGGCGCGGGAAAGACCACCGCCGTCCGCTGCATCACCACCCTCCTGCCGGTCCCGCCCGGCATGGTCCGGGTCTTCGGCCACGACACCGCCAAGGACCGCATGGCGGTACGCCGGCTGCTCGGCTACGTCCCCCAGCAGCCGTCCGCCGACAGCGGGCTCACCGGGCGCGAGAACGTCGCCCTGCTCGCGCGGGTCTTCGACGTCCCCCGCCGTGAGCGCGCCGACCGGCTCGCGGGCACCTACTTGGGCGGCATGGTCCGCCGCCTGGAACTCGCCCAGGCCCTGGTCAGCGCCCCGCGCCTGCTGATCCTGGACGAGCCCACCATCGGTCTGGACCCGATCGCCCGCACCGGCGTCTGGGAGCACATCAACGCAGTCCGCGCCGCCACCGGCATGACGGTCCTGGTCACCACCCACTACATGGACGAGGCCGACCAGTACTGCGACCGGGTGGGCCTGATGCACCGCGGCCGCGCCCCGGCTGGCTCCAGGCGGTCAGCAAGGTCAACCCGCTCAGCTACCAGGTCGACGCCCTGCGCGGCCTCCTGCTCGGCACGCCCGCGCATCTCGCCGCCGATTTCGGCGTCCTCGCGGTGGCCGCCGCGCTCGGCATCACCGCGGCCTCCTCGACGCTCGGCCGGCTGGCCCGCTGATCTTGCCGAGGACGTGATGTGCGGCACGCACCCTCACCCCCTCGGCGGGCCCGGTGACGGGATTCCTGCTGCGCAACGCTTGATCGTCGATCAAAGCGGGCGAATCCCCTGGCCACAGCGCATTCTGCTCATTTGACAGTGCGCTGAGCCCACAGATAGGAAGCAGGCCTTGAGGTCGAGAGGGGCACTGTGTACGAGCCGAACGTGGTCGGGGACTGGCAGGAGTACGAGGAGCATGCCGGTCTGCGGGTCCGCGTCCACCGTCTGGAGGCGGCGGAGCCACCGCGCGGACGGGACGACGCCGCCGCCGGGCTGACGTACTTCCGTCTCCGGGTGACCGTCGAGAACCGGGGTGACCAGCACTTCCTCGTGCACCTGGAGGACGGCCAGATCGACGTCCGCCTCGGCCCCGACGGCGAGGGCGCCTTCATCGACTGGCGCAACTCCCAGTTCATCGAGGGCTTCGACGTCTACCCGCTGCGCCGCGCCACCGCCGTGCTGTACGCCGCCGGTCCCGAGGCCGCCCTGGCCCAGGTGGACGTCCAGATCCAGCTGCGGGTCGACGAGGAGTGGACCGAGCGCCGGCTGTGGGCGGGCGGCATCGGCGTGCACGAGACCCAGGTCGGCGCCGGCGCCACCACGGGCGCCGGACCGGGCAGCCTGGCCCACCAGGTCAGCGCCTTCCTGCGGGACCAGGGAGAGCCTGGCTCCGCCACCGCCTAGGGCAGGCCCTCAGTGCGGGATGCCGTCGATGATCTCCCGGGCGCCCTGCCGCAGCAGGGACACCGCGACCGAGGTGCCGAGGGTGGCCGGGTCGAGGCGGCCCGCCCACTCGTGGGCGTTCAGCCGGGTCTTGCCGTCCGGGGTGAACACACACGCCCGCAGGGCCAGTTCGCCGCTGGGTTCGACGCGCGCGTACCCGGCGATCGGGCTGTTGCAGTGCCCCTGGAGCACATGCAGGAACATGCGCTCCGCCGTGGCCTCCCGGTGGGTGTCCGGGTCGCCCAGCCCGCTGACCACGTCGATCAGTTCGGTGTCGCCCTCGCGGCACTGAAGCGCGAGGATGCCCGCCCCGATCGGCGGCATCATCGTCTCCGGCGACAGCACCTCGCTGATCACGTCCCGCCGTCCGATCCGCTCCAGACCGGCGACCGCCAGCAGCAGCGCGTCGGCCTCACCTGCCGCGAGCTTCTCCAGACGCCGGTTGTCGTTGCCGCGGAACGGCACGCACTCCAGGTGCGGATGGGAGGTGGCCAGCTGGGCGATCCGGCGCACGGAGGAGGTGCCGACGCGGGTGCCCGGCGGAAGTTCGCCCAGGGTGAGTCCGTCCGGGTGGACGAGCGCGTCACGGATGTCGTCCCGCTTGAGGAACGCGGCGAACACCGTCCCGGCGGGCAGCGGCCGGTCGGCGGGCACGTCCTTGACGCAGTGCACCGCGAGGTCGGCCGCACCGGCCAGCAGCGCGGCGTCCACCTCCTTGGTGAACGCCCCCTTGCCCTCGACCTTCGCCAGGTCGCCGAGCCACTTGTCCCCGGTCGTCTTCACCGGTACGACCTCGGTGCGCACCTCCGGGTGCAGGGCGGCCAGCTCGGCGCGGACCCGCTCCACCTGGGCGAGCGCCATGGGCGAGTCGCGGGAGACGATACGGATGAGTTCCGGGACAGCCATGGGGACACGATAGTGGGTGCGCGGCCCCCTGGGCGCCACCCTTCACCGGGTGACGGTCAGGCTGTAGCGGAACACTTCCTTCGCCTCAGCGCCGAGCCGGTCGTAGAACCGCACGGCGCCCTCGTAGCTCGGACCGTCGGCGCGCCCGGCGTGCCGCACCCGGGCGGCGCCGGTCGACGGGCCTCGCCCGCGAGCGCGTCGAGGCTCCACGAGGTGAGGCGTTCCGGCAGTGGGCCGGTGCCGTCGAGGACGTGCCGGGAGAACGTCTCCCGTTCGTGCGCGAGCACGGCCGCCTCCCACACGCAGGGAGCGAGTCCCGCCCGCCCCGGCCGCAGCAGGTCGGGCCGCTCCACGGGCCCCGTGAAGACGGCCAGGTCGGACATGTAGCCCTCGATCCAGCTGTGCACCAGCACGTAGTCCCCGTCCCCGCCCGCGTGCGCGATCAGGACCGCGAGTCCGAGCGACCCCCGCGCCCTGCCGAGCGCCAGATGGGCCGCGGCGACCTCCAGTGCCGCCTCCGCGTCCCGCTCGGTGACCTTGCGGCCCCGCGCCTGGAGCGCGTAGACCTTCACCAAGTGACCGGCGGCCTCCCGGGGGCCCACGTACCGGACGGTGCGGGCGTGGTGGTCCTCGGCGAGGCCGAGCAGGGCGTCGGCGTCCACCGCCGGGGGCAGTTCCGCGTGAAGATCCATCAAGTCATCATGGGGCTCCGGCCGGAGGGCGTCCACACCGGAGCTCCCCGACTGTCTCAGGCCGCCGGATCGAACGTGATGCCGGACGGCTTGGCCTTGGTCAGGTGCGAGGCGAAGCTGTCGTCCTTCAGCCCGAAGTGGGCGCTGCCGAAGTCGTACGCGCTCAACTTGTCGCGCAGACCCGCCGGGTAGCCGTTCCAGCCGACCAGCGGCGGGTACTGCCAGGTGTGCTTGTGGTTCTCCGGCGGCTCGTCGTTGCCGTTCGCCAGCCGGAAGCAGTGGGTGCTGATGCCGTCCTTGTGGTAGACGACCTTCGGGTGCGTGCCCTCGAAGCGGACCTCGGAGGCCGCGTGCACGGTGAACGAGCCGTGGTTCGAGGTCGACACGTACTGCACCCGGCCGTCTCGCACCCACACCACGACGTGCTCCCAGTCGTTCCGGTGGCCGCCGATGCTGCTGCCCGGCAGGGCCTGGTCCTTCTCGAAGTACAGGCCGTACATGTAGGCGCACCAGCCGTTGTCGCACTTGTAGCGCGAGTAGCTGTTGGTGTTGTCCAGGTCAAAGGCGTCGTGACAGTTGCCGTTGAGCGCGCCCGTCGGTTTCAGACCGCCGTTGACCGTGCCGTCCGGGCCGATGGCGGGCGTCGGGTAACAGCCGTCGGTGTCGTAGTCGAAGGCGGGCTGGTACGTGAGTTCCGCGGTCTCGGCGTTGACGGGCAGCGCCTGGGGCGGGGCCGCGAAGGCGGCGGCGGGGAAGGCGACGACGAGGGCGGCGGCACCGGCCAGTCCGGCGAGCCATCTCCGGCGCCCGATGCGGAACGTACGGGACGACACTGGTCCTCCAACGGGAGTGGGGGGCAAGGCAGTTCAGCATCCACGCCCGCCCTTGCGTTGCCAAGGGGGCATGGGCGTACCGGTGGTGAAGCCGTGCCCAACAGTGACGTGGCGTCGGGCGGTGTCGGACCGGGCCGGACCGGGCCGGACGGGGCCGGTCGGGGGGCGGGCGGGATCAGACCGTGTCGTCGGGCAGGTCCGCCGCCGACTCCTCCGGCGCGAGGTCCGGGCGCAGCCGCAGCCAGGACGGCTGGCGCAGCAGGCCCGCCCGGGTACGGGTGCTGTAGCTGACCTCGCCGACCAGCCGGGGCAGCACCCAGTGCGCGCCGGAGACCGGCGGCACGGGGTCGAAGGGGCACACGCCGGTCTCGGCGGCCCGCAGCAGCAACGCCAGTTCGGCCCGCTCGGCCTCGCTCCAGCCGGTGCCCACCCCGCCCACGTACCGCAGCCGGCCGGCGGCGCGCTGGCCGACCAGCACCGCGCCCGGCAGCCCGGTCAGCCGCCCCTTCCCGGGCAGCCAGCCGCCGACGATGACGTCCTCGCTGCGCATGTTCCGGATCTTGATCCAGGCGCGGGAGCGCACGCCGGGCTCGTACACCGAGTCCAGCCGCTTGCACACCAGGCCCTCGAGCCCGTGCTCACGGGTCGCCCGGAGCGCCTCGGCACCGTGGCCGACGACGGCGGCCGGGGTCGACCAGGACGGCCCCTCGATGCCGAGTTCCTCCAGCCGTACCCGGCGCCGGACGTAGGGGAGGGGGAGCAGAGGGGTGTCCTGAAGGTGCATCACGTCGAACAGCACCAGATGGGCGGGCACCTGTGCCGCGCGGCGGGCCGCCCGGGCCGGTGCGTGGGCGAGGCCCATGCGGCTCTGGAGCAACTGGAAGTCGGCGCGCCCGTGTTCGTCGAGGGCGAGGACCTCGCCGTCCAGGACGGCGGCGGTGGTACCGAGGGCGCTACCGAGCGGCCGGAGTTCGGGATAGGCGGCGGTGATGTCCTCGCCGGAGCGGTTGCGCAGCAGCAGGCTGCCGTCGCCGGGCAGGTAGACCACCACGCGCTGGCCGTCCTGCTTGGTCTCGTAGGCCCACCGGGCGTCCTGTGCGGCGGGCGGCAGCGTGCCGGGCGTGGCGAGCATCGGCGGGATCAGCGGCAGCGTCACGGCGGTCACGGCTGAAGGTGTCGACCGCGCCCGGCCGCCTCACGCGCCTTTCCGGGCCGGTTCCCCTGAACGGCCGGTGCCGCCCCGGGGCCCCGGCCGGGCGCCGACGACGGGCCGGCCCGTCGCGCGGTCCCGTCCGGGAAGTGCGCGATGAGCGCGCTGATGGCGCCGCGGGACAACGGGACCCTCCCCGCCGGCCACGATGCGGACACCGGCCGCGTGCCATCCCGCGACATGACGGCCGGACCGCGCTCCCGCGGGGCCCGGCCGTGCGGGCACCCGGTCCGGCCCGGGGCGCGCGGCCGGGCCCGTGCCGTTCCTCAGGCCACCTCGGCCGTCTCCGCCGGGGGCGTCGCGGACGGGGCGGGTTCCGCGTCCGCCGGGCGGTGCCGGGGCAGGAAGGAGGCGAGGACGAAGGCGAGGACGGCAGCCGAGGCGCCCAGGGCCATGACGACCTTGAAGCCGTTCTGCGAGGGGAGCGCGTGGCCGCCGAGACTGATGGTCATCTGGGCGAGGATCACACCCGCGACCGCGCTGGCCACCGACGTACCGATGGACCGCATCAGGGTGTTGAGGCTGTTGGCCGCGGCCGTCTCGGCCGCCGGCACCGCGCCCATGATCAGCGCCGGCATGGCGCCGTAGGCGAAACCGACGCCCGCGCCGATGACGCAGGACACCAGGATGAGGTGCCAGACCTCGCTCATCAGCAGGATGTTGAGGCCGTATCCGGCGGCCACGATCACGGCACCGCACATCAGCGTCACCTTGGGGCCCTTGGCCTTGGTGATGGCCGCCGAGACGGGCGCGAAGCCCATCATCACCAGACCCTGCGGGGCCAGCACCAGACCGACCGTCAGCATGGACCTGCCCAGGCCGTAGCCGGTCTGCGTGGGCAGCTGGAGCAGCTGCGGGAGCACCAGCGACATCGCGAACATCGAGAAACCGAACGCGATCGAGGCGAGGTTGGTGAACAGCACCTGGCGGCGGACCGTGGTGCGCAGGTCGACCAGCGGCTGCGCGGTCCGCAGCTCGTACCGGCCCCATGCCGACAGGACCACGACGGCGGCGGCGAACAGCCCCAGGGTGGTACCGCTGCCCCAGCCCCAGTCGGCGCCCTTGGAGACGGCCAGCAGCAGGGACACCAGTCCGGCCGCCAGCCCGAGCGCGCCCACGACGTCGAAGCGCCCGCCGGTGCGCACCTGGGACTCCGGTACCAGGGCGAGGACCAGCGCGAGGGAGACGACGCCGAGGGTGGCGGAGGTCCAGAACAGCACGTGCCAGTCGAAGTGATCGGCGATGAAGGCCGCGGCGGGCAGCCCCAGCGCGCCGCCGACGCCCAGCGAGGCGCTCATCAGGGCGGTGGAGCCGGCGAGCCGCTCGGCCGGCAGTTCGTCGCGCATGATGCTGATGCCGAGCGGCACCACGGCCGCGGCCAGGCCTTGCAGCGCACGGCCCGCGATCATCGGGACCAGCGAGTCGCTCAGCGCGCAGACCACCGAGCCGGACACCAGCAGCACCAGGCTGGCCAGCAGCAGCCGGCGCTTGCCGAACATGTCGCCGAGCCGGCCGGCGACCGGCGTGGCCACGGCGGCGCCGAGCAGCGTGGCGGTCACCGCCCAGGCGGCGTTCGACGCCGAGGCGTGGAGGTAGACGGGCAGCTCCGGGACGATCGGGATCACCAGGGTCTGCATCAGCGACACGGTGATGCCCGCCAGAGCCAGTACGGCCACCACGGCGTTGGGCCGGGGTGGGGCGGATCGTCCGGCCGCGGCGGACCGGACGGCGGGGGCGTCGGACATGACAAGGGCCTCCGAATGACTTCGCATATTTAAGTCAGTTGCTTGACTTACGATAAGGGCAGTGAACTCATGGGTGGGTCCGCGGGCCGCCGGAAGCGGGAACGTAGGCTTCCCTGGCTGGACCTCGCCGCCCCGGTCGAGGACCCGGTGACGGCTCGCGGGACTGGCCGCCCCCGGGGGTGTCGCGCAGTCCCGGAGCGGTGGTGGTCATGGCGGGCAGGACGGCGCGGGCGGATCAGGTCGGCGCGACGCGGGAGGCCATCCTGGGCGCGGCGGAGCGGCTGTTCGCCGAACGCGGCGTGTACGCCGTCTCCAACCGCCAGGTCAGCGAGGCCGCCGGCCAGGGCAACAACGCCGCGGTCGGCTACCACTTCGGTACCAAGACCGACCTGGTCCGTGCCGTCGCCCGCCGGCACGCCCAGCGGATCGAGGGGATCCGGGCCCGCGCGGTGGCCGCCACCGGTGACTCCACCGACGTACGGGACTGGGTGGACTGCCTGGTGCGCCCGGTGACCGAGCACCTGGCCGGGCTCGGCAGCCCCACCTGGTACGCCCGGTTCTGCGCCCAGGTGATGACCGACCCCGCGCTGCACGACATCCTCGTCGAGGAGTCCCTCGAGTCGCCGTCGCTGCGCCAGGTCGTCGACGGCCTCCACCGGACCCTGCCCGAGCTGCCCGACGAGGTCCGCGCCGAACGCGGCCTGATGGCCCGCACCCTGATCCTGCACACCTGCGCCGAGCGCGAACGGGCCCTCGCGGACGGCACCCCGACCCCGCGAACCACCTGGAGCGAGGCCGCCACCGGCCTCGCCGACGCGATCGTGGGGATGTGGCTGGCGCCGGTCACCCCGAGCCGGTGACCCGGGCCCACTACGCGTCGAAGGTCACGACGACCTTCTCCGCGGCCCCCGGGGTCAGCGCGAGCTCGAAGGCCCGGTCGGCCTCGGGGAACGGGACACGGTGGCTGATGAGCTGCTCGAAGCGCCCGTGGTGCTCGACGAGTTCGGGGGTGACCTCGAAGATCTCGGTGGGGTAGCCCTGTGAGGCCACGAGGGTCAGCTCGCTGCGCAGCATCCCGCCGAGGTCGAACTCGGACCCCGTCTTCTGCACGGCGACCATGACCAGCTTCGCGCCCCATTTCGCGGACGCCACCACGGTGTTGAAGACGGCCGCGGCGCCGGCCGCGTCGATGTAGATGTCGGTGCCCGGCCGTGGCTGCCCGAGCGCGTTGGCGCTCTCTCCGTGCAGCTCGGTCAGGCGGGCGGTCACGTCCTCCCGTGCCGAGTCGATGACCGCGTCCGCGCCGACGGCCAGCGCCTTGTCGAGCCGTGCGGGGATCACGTCGGCCACCACCACGTGCTCCACCCCGCGCAGCTTCAGCCAGATGGCGGCGCCGAGCCCGATCGGTCCGGCGCCGAAGACCACCACCTTGTCGGCGGGCCCCGCCGCGGAGCGGTTGACGCAGTGCAGGGCCACCGCCATCGGCTCGTTCAGGGCGGCGACGTCGAAGGGCACGGTGTCCGGGAAGACCGCCACGCTTTTGCCGACGACGGCGTTCTCGACGAGCAGGTACTCGCTCATGCCGCCGTACTTCCCGCCGCAGCCGATGATCCCGGTGGGCGCGTCCTGCGGATCGACCACGACCCGGTCACCGGCCTTCAGGCCCGTGACCTCCGCCCCCACCTCGACGACCTCGCCGGCCGGCTCGTGGCCCAGCGCGACGGGCACCGTCTCGCCGCCCAGGTGCGCGCGGGCCGGCATGCCGCCCATGCGCAGGAAGGTGACGTCGGTGCCGCAGATGCCGCAGGCGCGGATCCTGACCAGCGCGTCCTTGGGCCCGGGCACGGGACGCTCGACGTCCACCACCTCGACCTTGCCGACGCCGGCGGTTCTGAGGGACTTCATCGTGGTCATGGGGCGACTCCCTTTCCTGAGGGGTGTCCTCGGGCCGGCGCCGACGGGGGGGGTGACGGCGGCCGGCCCGAGGACCGCGCCCGGCCCCGTCCCCACGGGTCCGGCGCGTCGGGGCCGCCACCGCTCGAAGGCGCCCCGGTTCCGGGTGAGCTTGCTTGAGTTAGGCAAGCACATGTAACTTACTTGAGTCAAGCAAGCTGTTTTGCTCGTGCCCGGACCGGGCGCTTCGAGGCGGAGCGGGTCACTCCCGCGTCGTCACGATGCTCACCGTGTTGGCGGCGACGACCGCTGCGATGCCCGCCCACTCCCAGGCGGCCAGCCCCTGCCCGAGGACGACCCAGCCGACCATGGCCGCGAGCACGGGGTTGACGCTCATGAACAGCCCGAACGTCTGCGCCGGCACATGCCGCAGGGTGAGCAGGTCCGCGAGGTAGGGCACGGCCGAGGAGAGCACCCCGGCGGCGACGGCGCACAGTACGGCGCCCGGCGTCGGCGGGTGCCGAAGGGCGATGGCGATCCCGACGGGCAGGAAGGTGAGCGCGGACAGACCCGCCGCGGCCGCGGGCCCCTGGGTCCCGGGGACGCGCCGGCCGACGACCCGGTTGAGCAGGATGTACGACGCCCAGCAGCAGGCGGCCACCAGGCCGAGCCCCATGCCGAGGTAGTCGGCGGAGGGCCGCGGGCGCATCAGCACGACCACCCCCGCCGTGGCCAGCACCGCGCATCCCGCGTCCAGCCGGCGCCGCGACCCGGCGAGCGCGACGGCCAGCGGGCCGAGGAACTCCAGGGTCACCGCGAGCCCCAGGCCCACTCGGTCGACGGCGCTGTACAGGGTGAGGTTCATGGTGCCGAAGACCCCGGCCAGCAGCAGGACCGGCCACCACTGCGGCCAGGTGAAGCTCCGCACGCGGGGCCGGCCGACGGCCAGCAGGGCCAGCGCCGCGACGTACTGACGCACCGCCACCACACCGAGCGGACCGAGGACGGGGAAGGCCAGCGCGCCGATCGCCGCACCGGTCTGGTTGGACAGACCGCTGCCGAACATGACGGCCACGGCCCTCGGCCGCCGCCCGCCGCGCGCGGGGACCGAGGGGGGCGCGGAGGCCGTGGCGCCCGAGGAGGTCGGGGTCGCCGGAACGCCGGCCGGTTCGAGGACTTGGCTCATGCCCGCATCGTGCGCGGCGCCATCACTTGCGCAAAATGCATGCACCATGCGATCTATACGCTTGGCTCATGGATGACCTGGAGCTCCGGCAACTGCGCTGCCTCGTGGCCATCGTCGACGAGGGCACCTTCACCGACGCGGCGATCGTCCTCGGCGTCTCCCAGGCGGCGGTGTCCCGCACCCTGGCCTCGCTGGAACGGGCCCTGGGGGTGCGGTTGCTGCGGCGCACCTCCCGCGAGGTGACGCCGACGGCCACCGGACTGCGGGTCGTCGCGCAGGCCCGGCGCGTGCTGTCCGACGTGGCCGAGCTGGTCCGTGACGCCACGTCGGGGCACACCCGGCTGCGGATCGGCTACGCCTGGTCGGCGCTGGGCCGTCACACGGTCGCCTTCCAGCGCCGCTGGAACGAGGCCCGTCCCGGCACCGACCTGCACATGGTGCGGGTCAACTCGGCGTCGGCGGGCCTCGCCGAGGGGATCAGCGACCTCGCGGTGGTGCGCAGGCCGCTGGAGGACCGGCGGTTCGACTCCGCCATCGTCGGCCTCGAACGCCGCCTGTGCGCCCTGGCCGCCGACGACCCCCTGGCCCGGCGCCGCTCCGTGCGGCTCGCCGACCTCGCCGGGCGCCGGCTGCTGGTCGACCGCCGGACCGGGACCGCCACCCCGGAACTGTGGCCCCCGGACTCCCGCCCGGCCACCGAGGAGACGCACGACGTCGACGACTGGCTCATCACGATCGCCGCGGGGCGTGGAATCGGCGTGACGGCCGAGTCGACCGCCCACCAGTACCCGCGGCCCGGCGTCGTCTACCGGCCGGTGCGCGACGCCGAGCCCGTCGCGGTCCGCCTGGCCTGGTGGCGGGACGACCCGCACCCCGCCCAGCAGGCGGTGATCGAGCTGCTCACCGAGCTGTACCGCGCGGAATGAGGGGCGGGCGCGAGCCGCTCCGACCATCGCGCGCAATACGGCAGACAAAATTGTTGACAATCTTGTTTGGCTAGATTTAGGTTCGACAGGCACTCATTCAGGGAGGGCACATGCCGAAGGAAGCCGGTCCCACCACCGGAGAGCAGGCCAAACAGCATGCGCTCGCGCAGCTGCGGCAGGCGATCCTGCACGGCGAGATGGCACCGGCGCAGCGGCTGGTGGAGAACGAGCTCGCCGAGCAGTTCGGTGTGACGCGGGCCAGCATCCGGGCGGCGCTGATCGATTTGGAGGCCCAGGGGCTGGTCGAGCGGATCCGCAACCGCGGCTCGCGGGTGCGGGTGGTGACCGTGGAGGAAGCGGTCGCCATCACGGAGTGCCGCATGGTCCTCGAAGGGCTGTGCGCGGCCAAGGCGGCCGTGGCGGCCGGCGACGACCAGCTCGCCGAGCTGACGGAGCTCGGTACGGCCATGACCAAGGCCGTGGCCGGCGGCGAGCCGCTGACCTACTCCGAACTCAACCAGGAACTGCACGCCAAGGTCCGGGAGTTCTCCGGTCAGCGGACGGCCCTGGACCTGCTGGAGCGACTGAACGCCCAACTGGTACGCCACCGCTTCCAGTTGGCACTCCGGCCGGGCCGCCCCCAGCAATCCCTGAACGAGCATCTGGCGATGATCGAAGCGATCACGGCCAGGGACCCGCAGGCGGCCGAAGCGGCCGTCCGTGCCCACCTCACCAGCGTGATCGAGGCGCTGCGCGACTGACGCACCACGCGCCGGACGCGGGGGCGGGCGTCCACCTGTCCAGTCAAGGAGAACCGAGCATGACCCAGGCCAACGCGCCCGCCGCCCCACCGCGGTCCACTCTTGTCGTCACCGCCCACGCGGGGGACTTCGTGTGGCGGGCGGGCGGAGCGATCGCCCTGGCCGCCTCCCGGGGCGAGAAGGTCACCATCGCGTGCCTCACCTTCGGGGAGCGCGGCGAGTCCGCCAAGGCATGGCGCGAGGGCAGGCAGCTGGAGGAGATCAAGGCGATACGCCGTCAGGAGGCGGAACAGGCCGCCGCCACCCTCGGTGCCGAGGTCCGCTTCTTCGACGCCGGCGACTACCCGCTCCTCGCCACCCCGGAACTCACCGACCGACTCGTCGCCGTCTACCGCGAGACGCAGCCCGACGTCGTCCTCACCCACCCCGTCGAGGACCCGTACAACGGCGACCACCCGGCCGCCAACCGCATGGCGCTCCAGGCCCGCGTCCTCGCCCAGGCCATCGGCTACCCGGGCGACGGCGAGATCATCGGCGCCCCGCCGGTCTTCTACTTCGAGCCGCACCAGCCCGAGATGAGCGGCTTCAAGCCCGAGGTGCTGCTCGACATCACGGAGGTGTGGGACACCAAGCGCAAGGCGATGGAGTGCATCGGCGCCCAGCGGCACCTGTGGGACTACTACACCGACCTCGCCGTCCGCCGCGGCGTCCAGCTCAAGCGCAACGCCGGCCCGAACCTGGGCCTGGCCCACGGGACCATGGCCGAGGCGTACATGCGCCCCTACCCGCAGATCGCGAAGGAGCTGGCGTGAGCGGCGTGATCGTCACGGGCCCGCCGAAGGCCGACCCCGAGGACGTAGAGGCGCTGGCCGGCTTCGGCGTGGCCACCGTCAGCGAGGCCATGGGCCGTACCGGTCTGCTCGGGCCGGGGATCCGTCCCGTCCAGCAGGGCGTGCGTGTCGCGGGCACCGCGGTCACCGTGCTCAGCTGGCCCGGCGACAACCTCATGATCCACGCCGCCGTGGAGCAGTGCGGCGAGGGCGACATCCTGGTGGTCACCACCACCTCGCCCTCCACCGACGGCATGTTCGGGGAGCTGTTCGCCACCGCGCTGCGACGGCGGGGCGTGCGCGGCATCGTCATCAACGCCGGCATCCGTGACACGCAGGAGCTGCGGGACATGGGCTTCGCCGCCTGGTCCCGCGCCGTGTCCGCGCAGGGCACCGTGAAGGCCACCGGCGGTTCGGTCAACGTGCCCGTCGCCATCGACGGCCAGGTGATCCGCCCCGGCGACGTGATCCTCGCCGACGACGACGGCGTGGTGGTCGTGCCCCGCGAGCAGGCCCGCCGGGCCGCCGAGGCCGCCGCGGCCCGCGAGGACAAGGAGGCGGCGTCCCGCGCCGCCTTCCTCGACGGCCAACTCGGCCTGGACCGCTACGGGTTGCGGGAGAAGCTCGTGGAGCTGGGCGTCACGTACCAGAGCTACGACGAGTACGCGGAGTACGCGCCGGACGGAGCCGGGGCGTGACGGCCCCCTCGGAGGTGCGCTGCATGCTGATGCGCGGCGGTACCTCCAAGGGCGCCTACTTCCTGGCCGAGGACCTCCCCACGGACCCCGCCGAGCGCGACGACCTGCTGCTGCGCGTCATGGGCAGCCCCGACCCGCGCCAGATCGACGGCCTGGGCGGGGCCCACCCGCTGACCAGCAAGGTGGCCGTGGTCTCCGCGTCGGACGACGCCGAGGTGGACGTCGACTACCTCTTCCTCCAAGTGGCCGTGGGCCGCCGCGAGGTGACCGATCGTCAGAACTGCGGCAACATCCTCGCCGGTGTCGGCCCCTTCGCCGTCGAACGGGGGCTGGTGGCCCCCGGTGACGGCGAGACGTCCGTACGGATCCGGATGCTCAACACCGGGGAACGGGCGCTCGCCACCTTCCCCACCCCGGACGGGCGCGTCGACTACACCGGCGACGCCGCGATATCCGGGGTGCCCGGGACGGCCGCGCCCGTGGTGATCGGGTTCCCGGCCGGGCACAGCCCGCTGCTGCCCACCGGCAACGTCCGCGACAGCGTGGCGGGGACGGAGGTGACCTGCGTGGACAACGGGATGCCGACCGTGCTGATCCCCGCCTCCGCGCTGGCGGTCACCGGGTACGAGGAGCCCAGGGACCTGGAGGAGGACCTCACCCTCGCCGACCGCCTGCGCGAGATCCGGCTGGCGGCCGGCAAGCTGATGGGCCTCGGCGACGTCGAGGACACCACCGTCCCCAAGCTCACCCTGCTCGCCCCGCCCCGGCACGGCGGCGCGGTCACCACCCGCACCTTCATCCCGGTGCGCTGCCACACCTCCATCGGCGTGCTGGGCGCCGCGAGCGTGGCCGCGGGCCTGCGACTGCCCGGGGGAGTGGGGGAGGACATCGCGGAACTCCCCGAGCGGGGGGACCGGATCCGCATCGAGCATCCCACCGGCTTCCTGGACATCGACGCCGCCGTCGACCCCGGCTCCGACGCCTCCCCGCCGGCGGCCCGCCGCACCGCCGTCGTCCGTACCGCACGAAAGATCTTCGACGGCACCGTCTTCCCCCGGCCCGCCGCGACCGCCCCCGCTCCCACCCCCGCACGCCCCCTAGGAGGCAACGATGGCCCCGCCTCTCGGTGACATCGCCCATGTCGGCCACGCCCAGCTGTTCACCCCGGACCTGGACGCCAGTGTCGCCTTCTTCACCGACTTCCTCGGCCTGACGGTGAACGGGCGGCACGGCGACACCGTCTACCTGCGTACCTTCGACGACTACGAGCACCACAGCCTGGTGCTGACCGCCCGCGAGCGGCCCGGCCTCGGCCGGCTCGCCCTGCGCACCTCCAGCGAGCAAGCCCTCCGCCGCCGGGTCGAGGCGGTCGAGGAGGCAGGCGGCTCCGGCCACTGGGTGGAGGACGAACCGGGCCTCGGCAAGCTGTACGTGACCACCGACCCGGACGGCCACGAACACGCCCTCTACTGGGAGAGCGAGCACTACCGGGCCCCCGAGGAGCTGAGGCCCGCGCTGAAGAACCAGCCGCAGGCCAAGCCCAACCGCGGTGTGGGCGTGCGCCGCCTGGACCACGTCAACTTCCTCGCCGCGGACGTGCTCGCCAACGCCGAGTTCCAGGAACACGTGCTGGGCGCCCGGCCCACCGAGCAGAT
This sequence comes from Streptomyces sp. NPDC001480, assembly GCF_042894725.1. Classification (NCBI taxonomy): domain Bacteria; kingdom Bacillati; phylum Actinomycetota; class Actinomycetes; order Kitasatosporales; family Streptomycetaceae; genus Streptomyces; species Streptomyces sp. NPDC001480. The sequence continues at coordinate 22,233 of NZ_JBIAVX010000018.1, forward strand.
CCGGCTCGACTCCGGGAAGATCGCGGCGCGCTGGCTGACCTTCACGAACAAGTCGTACGACGTCGTCTACACCTCCGACCGGACCGGCTCCACCGGCCGGCTGCACCACATCGCGTTCGCCACCGACACCCGCGAGGACGTCCTGCGCGCCGCCGACCTGGCCATCGACAACGGGGTGTTCATCGAGACGGGGCCGCACAAGCACGCCATCCAGCAGACGTTCTTCCTGTACGTCTACGAGCCGGGCGGCAACCGCATCGAGCTGTGCAACCCGCTCACCCGTCTGGTGCTGGCGCCGGACTGGCCGCTGATCACCTGGACCGAGGCCGAGCGGGCCAAGGGGCAGGCGTGGGGGCTGAAGACCATCGAGTCCTTCCACACCCACGGAACACCACCGGTCGGCTGATCTCCGGTCGCAGGGGGACGGGGGGCCTGACTTGTCGCTGAGATTGTTAACAAAAGCGTTGACACTTCCTCGCCGGGTGCTTAGCGTCTTCCGCACCGCCTCAGAGATCCCCTCCAGGCAACGCTCCTGGACGAGAGGAAAACGACGATGTCCTCCTCCCCCTCCCTGCCCGCTCGCGGCAGCAGACTGGCCGCGCTGGTCGTCGGTCTGTGCTGGCTGGCCGTTCTCTTCGACGGCCTCGACATGTTCATCTACGGCTCGGTGCTGCCCCACATGCTGGCGAGCAAGGCCCTCGGGATCACCCCGGACCAGGCCGGCGACCTCGGCAGCTACGCCACGTTCGGCATGCTGGTGGGCGCCCTGACGGCGGGCACGGTCGCCGACCGCATCGGCCGCAAGAAGCTGATGATCGCCTGTGTCACGCTCTTCTCGCTGGCCTCCGGCGTCTGCGCCCTCTCCGGCTCCGTCACGGTCTTCGGCCTCGGCCGGACCCTGGCCGGCGTGGGCCTCGGCGGACTGCTGCCGACGGCGATCAGCATGGTCACCGACTACGCCAGGGGCGGCCGCGGCGCTCTCACCATCGGAGCGCTGATGACCGCCCACCACGCCGGCGGCATCCTCTCCGCCTACGTGGCCAAGTGGCTGGTGGAGCCGGTCGGCTGGCGCTCCGCCTTCTGGGTCTGCGTCCTGCCGCTGTTCTTCGCCCCCGTGCTCGCCAAGGCCCTGCCGGAGTCGCTGAGCTTCCTGGTCGCCAAGGGGCGTACCGAGGAGGCCCGCGCACTGGCCGAGCGCTACGAGACCGAGCTGCCCGGCGCCCCCGGGACGAAGTCGGCCGCCGACCGCTGGGACGCGCTGCTAGCCCTCTTCCGGGGCGGCGAGTGGCTCCAGACCCTGCTGTACTGGCTGGCCTCCTTCGGTGGACTGCTGCTCGTCTACGGCGTCGCCACCTGGCTGCCCACCCTGATGCGCGGCGAGGGCTACAACCTCGGCTCCGCGCTCACCTTCGTGGTCCTGTTCAACCTCGGCGGCATCGTGGGCATGCTGGTCGCGGGCCGCGCCTCGGACGCCTTCGGCGCGCCGCGCGTCTCCGCGATCTGGTTCGCGCTCACCGCGGCCGGTGTCTTCCTGCTCAGCGTCCACATGCCGCTGGGCGTGACCTACCTGGTCGTCTTCCTCACCGGTGTGTTCCTCAACAGCGCCCAGGCGATGATCTACGCGACGGTCTCCGTCCGCTCCACCCCGGACAACCGCGCCACCGCGGTCGGCTGGACCTCCGGCATGGGCCGCTTCGGCGCCGTCTTCGGCCCGTGGCTCGGTGGCCAGTTGCTCGCCGCGAACAAGGGCGACTGGGGCTTCACCGCCTTCGCGCTGGCAGGCGTCTCCTCGACGGTGTTCATAGGCGTCGCCGCCCTGCGTTCGGCCCGGCGGCCGGAGCGCAGCGGCGCCCCGCGGGAACTGCTCACCACCGGCTGACCCCCGCCGGGTGCGGTTCAGCCCTGGGCCGGCGGCTCCACGTCCCATCCCGTGCAGGCCAGTTCCTCGTCCACCTCCGCGCACGCTTCCACGCCCCGGGGTGACGGCACGGGAATCATGGGGCTGGTGTAGCCGGCCGTGTCCTCGGCCGGATAGGCCGCCGAGAGCACGTCCTGGCCCGCGCGCACGGAGACCTCCCGGGCGCGCGGGGAGCGCACCCGCACCTCCGACCAGGCCGTGCCGCAGGCCGGTGAGTAGCGCAACCGGACGTCGTAGGCACTGCCGGTGACCCGGCTCCGCGTCTGCGCGTCGCGTGCGCAGGCCGACGCGTCGGGCAACTCGCCCTGGCAGGAACGCCCGTGACAGCGGGGCGCCGCCATCACCTCCTGCGTACGCGTACCGGACGCATCGTGCCGGCCGAGGAGGACGAACATGGCGGCGACCACGGCGGTCACTCCCAGCAGTACCAGCGCCGGCAGGGGCGGGCGCCGCCACCGGGGGAGTGGCCGGGCGTTTCCCGTGGCGGGCGGCGCGCTCGCAGGCTCGTCGGTGGCCTCCCACAGGGCCAGTAAGGGGCCGGGATCGACGCCCGCGAGGCGGGCGAGCGCCTCCACGGCCGAACGGGGCGGCCGTTTGCCGCCGGTCAGATAGCGGTGCCAGGCGGACTTGCTGTACGGCGTGCGGGCGGCCAGCGCGGCCAGGCTCAGCCCCGTACGGTCCTTCAGCTCACGCAGTCCGACCACCAGCGGCTCGTCCGGTGTGGTCGGTCCTTGGGGGTGCCGCATGGTGCGTCCCTCGACTTCATATCCGCTATGGGCGTTTCACCCTTGATGTCGCGATGACTTCCCGAGGACGAGGCGACGCAAAGCCCGGCAAGGTATGAGGACGGTGAGGCGAGGGAGGGCAAGGGGGACATGCCAAAGGCCTGTTCGAGAAGGGGGCGGTTCCCGAACAGGCCTCGGCGGTCAGGACGTACGGCGGTCCGGAGCCGTCAGCACCACGGCACGGCCGCGCCGGCCCACACGTAGCGGGCGGAGACGTACCCCTTGTGATGGGCGAGCCGGTACCACAGGTGGTCGCCGAACACCCCCGAGCCGTAGCACTTGCAGGTCAGGGAGACGAGCCGGTGGTGGTGCCGGTGGCCCACCACGCGGTAGCCGGTGCCCGGCCCGGAGCGGACGTTCAGCACGAGGCGGCGTGTGGCCACGCGTCCCGCCACATGGTGCCGGGCGTGGTGGACACGGTGGGTGGTGTGGTGCCGCACCGGGAGGTGCCGGGCGGGGAGCAGGGAGGGCAGGGTGTGCTGAGCGGTGGCGGCGGGCACGGGCTGCGGGGCGGTCGCGCCCGCCGGGGCGGCGCCTGCCGCCGTGGGCAGGAACGCGAGTACCGCGACCGCGGCCAGCAGGCCGCTCCGCACGGTCCGTCGGATCATGGAAACCTCCGGCTGTCGTTCTCGTGACCACGAAGCGTGATCACGACAGCCAGCGTTTCCGTGACGGCCCGTCACAATGCCGTCCCCGCTTCCCGCGGGACACCGGGGACGTCCCCGGGACGCGGGCCCTCAGTCCACCCGGTCCCCGGCGCCCACCGCCTGCCGCAGGTGACGGGTGATGAGGGCGTAGACCTCCCGGGCCCTCTCGTCGTCCTGACCGTCGTACCCGTGGTCGGCCCCGGCCACGTCGTGGAACGCGGTCAGCGCGCCCGCCGCCCGCAACCGCTCGGCATAGCGCGCCCCCTCCGCCTGGAGGAGGTCGTACTCGGCCGTGATCACCAGGGCCGGGGCGATGCCCGTCAGGTCGGCGGTGTCGGACGGATGCGCGGGTGAGACCAGCGGGTCGGCGCGCCGCTTCGGGTCCGGGACGTACGACGTGTCGAAGACGTCGGCCATCCACGGCCGCAGCATCGGCCGCGGCCCGGCGGCGCGTTTGTCGCGGGCGCCGGTCGCCAGGTCGAGCGGGGGGTAGTGCAGTACCTGGAGGGCGATTTCGGGGCCGCCCTCCTCGAGGGCCTGCCGGGCCACCGCCGCCGCGAGCCCGCCGCCGGCGCTCTGGCCGCCCACGGTGAGCCGCGTACCGTCCCAGCCTTGTTCCGCGCCGTGCGAGGCGATCCAGCGGACGGCCTCGAAGGCCTGCCGCGGCGGTTCCGGGAAGGGGTGCTGTGGGGCGACGACGTAGTCCAGGTTGACCACGACCACCCCGGCCCGCGCGGCGAGGAAGCGGCACAGCGGGTCGTCGATCTCGGTGAGGTCCATGACGTAGCCGCCGCCGTGGAGATTCACGTGCACCGGGGGCGGCGGCCCGTCGGCGGCGGCCTCGGGCAGGTAGACCGTCGCGCGGGCCGGGGCGACGGTCGTGGGGATGGTCAACTCGCGGGTGCGGCGAGGGTGTTCCGGGAACCGGGCGTGCCAGGAGGCGTCGGAGCCGGCGCCGCTCGCGCGTCGGCTCGCCAGCCGGGAGAGGGTCTGCATCGTCCTGGCGGCGAGCTGGGCCACCGCCGGGCGGGCAAGGAGGGACATACGACTCCCACAGCCAGTAATTTACTTGAGTTACGCAACGATATGGTAAACTGGGCCCCATGTCCACGGAACCGCTGCCGCCCGCGTCCCCGGAAGTCACCGAGATCGAGCGCGCCCTGACGCGCATCACCTATCTGAGCACCCGGGCCCGGCAGCACGACCGGCTCATGGCGCTCGCCGGTGTGCCGCTGGACCGTGCCGCGGTCGCCCTGCTGCGCCAGGTCGCCGATGCCGAGCCGCTGCGGCCGGGGGAGCTCGCCCAGCGACTGGGCGTCGAGGCGTCCCATGTGACCCGGACCGTGCAGCAGCTCCAGAGGACGGGGTACGTCACCCGGGTCCCCGACCCGCATGACCGGCGCGCCCAGCGCATCGAGCTCACCGGCGCCGGCCGGCAGGCGGTCGAGCGCATCCGGGAGGTCGGCGCGCGCGGTATGCAGCTGGCGCTCGCGGACTGGTCCCCCGAGGAGCTGCGGCAGCTGGCCGCCCTCTTCCACCGCATGGTCGACGACTTCCTCTCCTACGCCGTCGAGGACGAGTACGGGCAGCAGGCGGACGCCCCGATGCCCTCCGCCTGAGCGGACACTCCGAAGGGCCGACGCGCCGTCTCTACCGGGGAGTAATATCCGGGGTCAGGCCATCACCAGGAGGAACCGTGCCCCGGTCCGAACGCTCGCCCCTGCTGCTCGCCGGTCTGCTGGCCGCCGCGGGTGTCGCCCACTTCGCCTCACCACGCCAGTTCGACGCGACGGTCCCGCGGGCCCTGCCGGGATCGCCCAGGACGTGGACGTACGCGAGCGGGGTCGTGGAACTGGCGCTCGCGGCGGGCGTGGCACTGCCCCGCACGCGGCCCGCGGCGGCGAAGGCCGCCGCGGCCTTCTTCGTCGGCGTGTTCCCCGCCAACGTGCAGATGGCCGTCGACTGGCGGCACCGACCCGCGCCGCTCAGGACCGCCGCCCTCGCCCGGCTGCCGCTCCAGGTGCCCCTGGTGCTGTGGGCCCGTGGCATCGCGCGCGGAGCGGAGGGCCGGGCATGAGCGAGGACGTCGGCGTCGGCGACAAGGCCCCGGACTTCGAACTGCCGGACGAGACGGGCACGCCGCGACGGCTGTCGGAGCTGCTCGCCGACGGCCCCGTGGCGCTGTTCTTCTACCCCGGCGCCCTGACCAGGGGCTGCACCGCCGAGGCCTGCCACTTCCGTGACCTCGCCGCCGAGTTCGCCGCGGTCGGCGCGCGGGCCGTGGGCGTCAGCGGCGACCCGGTCGAACGCCAGCAGGAGTTCGCCGGACGGCACACCCTCGGCATGCCCCTGCTGTCCGACACCGACGGCGCGGTCCGCGAGCGATTCGGCGTCAAGCGCGGTTTCTCGATGGCACCCACCAAACGGGTCACCTTCGTGATAGCCGAAGACCGCACGGTCCTGGACGTCGTGCGCAGCGAACTGCGCATGAACACGCACGCCGACCGCGCCCTGGCCGCCCTGCGCGCACACCGGGGGTGAGGCACGGCGCACGCGCGCTTGATGCGGTAGCGCAAAGGGATCATTCTGGGGCGTATGGAGCATGTCGCGGCTGCGGCGACCCTTGACGCCCTGGGTGTGGTGACCGGGTGGAGCGGAGGTGCCCGGCTGCTCACGGGCCACTCGGCCGAGGAGGTCGTGGGACGCCCGGCGGCCGCACTGCTCGCCGAGGCCCCGCCGCCCGCCACCGTCGCCGCCCGCACCGGAACCGTCGCGCTGCGCCACCGCGCCGGCCACCGCGTCGAGCTCACCCTGACGGCGTGCCCGCTGCTCGGCCCCGACGCCCGGCCGGCCGGGTTCGTCGTCACGGCCTCGCCGCCGGACGACGGCGAGCTCACGCTCGCGGGCCGGGCCTTCCAGCAGGCGTCGATGTCCATGTCGGTCTTCGACACCCGGCAGCGCTACATCCGCCTGAACGACGCCGCCTGCCATGTGATGGGCGTGCCGGAGGAGACACTGGTCGGCCGGCCCTTCTCCGACACCGTGGAGGACGCCGAACACAGCCGGGGCTTCCTGCGCCATCTGCGCCAGGTCGCCGAGACGGGCCGGCCGGCCCGCTACGAGAGCTTCACCGGCGCGCCCGCCCTGAACCGGGAGCGCGCCTGGAACATCGAGATGTGGCCGGTGCGCGACCCCTCCGGCGAACTGACGGGCGTCGCCCTGGCGGCCCTCGACAACACCGAGCAGTACTGGGCACGGCGGCGGCTGGCGCTGCTGAACGAGGCGGCGACCGCGATCGGCACCACCCTGGACGTCGTGCGCACCGCCGAGGAAGTGGTGGAACTCCTCGTACCGAAGTACGCCGACTTCGCCAGCGTCGACCTGCTCGACTGGGTCCTCGGGTCGGAGGAGCCGCCCGTGGTCCCGGCGGGCGACGTCGTGCTGCGCAGGGTCGCGCACGGCTCGGTCACCGAGGGAACCCCGGAAGCTGTCCTGCACCTGGGCCAGACGGACGTCTACGGAGGGACCACCCCGCCCGCGAGGGCGCTGCGCGAGGGGCGGGCCGTGCTCGGCCAGGCGGGCGAGCCGGACTTCGTCCGCTGGGTCGCCGAGCGCAACACCCGGCGTCCCGCGGGCCGCCGGTACCGGGTGGGTGTCCACTCGATGATCGCCGTACCGCTGCGGGCCCGCGGCACGACGCTGGGCGTCGCGGTGGGCGTCCGCATCGGCCACCCCGACGACTACGGTGCCGACGACGCGATGTTCGCCGAGGAACTCGCCAGCCGGGTCGCCGTCTGCCTCGACAACGCCCGCCGCTTCGCCCGCGAACGCACCACCGCCCTCGCCCTCCAGCACAGCCTCCTGCCTCGCGGGCTGCCCGGGCAGGCGGCGGTCGACATCGCCCACCGCTATCTGCCGTGCGGGTCGCTGGCGGGCATCGGCGGCGACTGGTTCGACGTGATCCCGCTGCCCGGCAGCCGGGTGGGCCTGGTCGTCGGTGACGTGGTCGGGCACGGCATCCAGTCGTCCGCGACCATGGGCCGCCTGCGCACCGCCGTACGGGCCCTGGCTGACGTGGACCTGCACCCGGACGAGCTGCTCACCCACCTGGACGACCTGGTGACCCACCTGGCGGCCGACGGCAGCGCCGAGGAGATCGCCGAGCTGGGCGCCACCTGCCTGTACGCCGTCTACGACCCCGTCTCGCGCCGGCTCGCCCTGGCCGCCGCCGGCCACCCGGCCCCGGCACTCGTCCTGCCCGGCCGCGCCGCCGAGCTCGTCCCGATGACCGCCGGACCGCCGCTCGGTGTCGGAGGCCTGCCGTTCGAGGCGACGGAACTGGAACTGCCCGAGGGCTCGGTGCTCGCCCTGTACACCGACGGCCTCGTCGAGGACCGAGACCGCGACGTCGACCGGGCGACCGAGGAGCTCTGCCGCGCGCTGACCATCCCCGCCGACTCGCTCGAGGTGCTCGGCGACAACGTGCTCAAGGCCGTCCTGCCCGAGCAGCCCGGCGACGACGTGGCCCTGCTGCTGGCCCGCACCCGCGTACTCGGCGCCGACCGGGTCGCCACCTGGAACGTCCCGCAGGAGCCGGCCGAGGTGGCCGTCGTCCGGCAGGCGGCCACCGAACAACTGGCCGTCTGGGGACTGGACGAGGCGGCCTTCATCACCGAACTCGTCGTCAGCGAACTGGTCACCAACGCGATCCGCTACGGAGTACCGCCCATCCAGCTGCGCCTGATCCGTGACCGCGCCCTCATCTGCGAGGTCTCCGACGGCAGTTCCACCTCACCGCACCTGCGCCGCGCACAGGCCTACGACGAGGGCGGCCGCGGACTGCTGCTGGTCGCCCAGCTCACCCAGCGCTGGGGCAGCCGCCAGACGACCGGCGGCAAGACGATCTGGGCCGAACAGCCGCTGCCGGAGCGGTCACCGGAAGCCGGCTGATCACTGGAACGGGCAGCCCGGGTTCGCCGCGTCCTCGGAGAAGGGGGCGCCGTGCGGCAGCACGTAGAGCACGTCGAGCACGAGCGCCGTGTCACCGAGGTTGCGGCCGATGTGCACGTGGTCCGCGCCGGACGGCTCCTGGATCGTGCTGCCCGTCCGGTACACCCCGTCGGAGGCGCAGTCCGAGTCGAAGTGGCTGAGGGTGCCCTGCTTGACGTAGCCGTACAACGGGCCGTCGTGGTAGTGCCAACCGGTGCTCTGGCCGGGCGGGATCGTTATCTCCCGCAGGGTGTAGTCCGTGCCGTCCACGGTGGTCCGGCTGATGATCCTGGCGGTCACCCCCGGCCCCGCCGGGGTGGCGCCGGCGGGGCCGCAGAGGAGAACGGCGGCGGCGGTGACCGCGCCGGTGACGGCGGTGCGAAGTGCGAAGCGCATGCGGGAGCCTCCGGGGACGCGAGCGGATACCGCCGCGAACATAGAGGCACAGCTGGACGGTTGGGGGCGGAATCCGGTGATCCGGATTCAGCCGGCCGCGCGCTCCGGCACGGCGGCCCCGGGCTTCTTGTCCTCGCGGAGGCCGAGGAACCGCGGATGCCGCGGCATCCCGTCCCGTGTCCACTCGGTGAAGGCGATCTGGGCGACCAGTTCCGGCTCCCCCCAGCGGGCGCGCGCCTCGCGCACCGGCCCGCCGACCAGCCGTCGACCGCCGGGGCTGGTACGGCCCGTCGTCCCGTTTGGCGATCAGCCCCTCCCAGCCGCGCCCGCAGGCGTCGGCCGGCAACATCGGGAGGAGTCCGTCCGGCCGCCCGCGAAGGCGACCACCTCCCCGTCGACGGTGAAGTCGTCGCACTCCCGCGCGGCGAGGGCCCCGGCTATGTCCGGACACGTTGCGTCGAGCCGCTGCCCGGTCCGGGACAGCAGCCGCACCCCGTCCAGCTTCCGCTCGAACAGCCGTCCCGCGCCCGCGGGAGCGGGGCGCAGCAGGGCGCGCTGCGCGTCGGGCACCGTGTCGAGCGGGCCGGACACGGCGGGTCACGCCCCGCCGTCGTCCGCCGCGACCTGGGCGAGTGTGCGGCCGGTGCGTACCGAGCGGGCCCGGCGGGGATCCGGGGTGCCGTGCCCCGCGGTCCGGGCCGGCCCCTTCTTCACCAGCAGCCAGGACTGTTCCTCGCCGTCGCCGTCGCCGGAGCGGAACCGGGTCAGGGCGTACTCGCCGTGCAGCTTGGCGCCGTGCAGCCGGAAGGTCGCGTGCCCGTGCTCCAGGGACTCCGCGAAGTCGACGGGGCGGCCCCGGCGGTCGTGGCTGAGCGGCTCGTACGTCCCGTGGTCCCAGACGATCACGGTGCCGCCGCCGTACTCGCCCTTGGGGATCACGCCCTCGAAGTCCTCGTACTCCAGCGGGTGGTCCTCGGTGGGCACCGCCAGCCGCTTGTCGTGCGGGTCGGTGGACGGCCCCTTGGGAATCGACCAGGACCTCAGCACGTCACCGACCTGCAACCGGAAGTCGAAGTGCATCCGGCGCGCGTCGTGGATCTGGACGACGAACCGGGGTTCCTCCCCGGAGGACGCCGTCCTCCCCGACGGTTCCCGGGTCCGTTCGAAGTCCCGCTTGCCGCGGTACTCCCGCAGCCGGTCGTCCGCACCCACGCCACGACTCCCTTCCACGAGCCCGTACGGCATCTCGTCGGCCCGGGTACCCCGGCGCGGGCGCACCCAACGACCCCCCGGCCTTCCTGGGCGCGCCCCTTCCTGGGAGTGACAGGGACAGTCACCCGGCCGGACCCGCCCCTTACGGTGGAGGGCATGGAAGCGAACGCCGGCAACGCCCTCGGCGAGTTCCTGCGCGCCCGCCGGGCGCTGGTCCGGCCGGAGGACGCCGGTCTGCCCGGCGGCGGCCTGCGCAGGGTGCCGGGGCTGCGCCGCGAGGAGGTCGCGCTGCTCGCCGGGATCAGCGCCGACTACTACCTGCGGCTGGAGCAGGGCCGCGACCGCAACCCGTCCGCCCAGGTGATGCAGGCGCTCGCCCGGGTGCTGCGGCTGGACGACGAGACCACCGCGCACCTGTTCGGCCTGGCCCGGGAGCGCCCGGCCGACGGCCGCGGCGGCGGACGGGCGGCGGGCAGGGGCCGCCCGCGGGAGACCGTCCCGCCGAGCATCCGCGGGCTCATCGACGGCTGGCCCCGCACCCCCGCCTACGTCCAGAACCGCTACACCGACGTACTCGCGGTGAACACCCTGGCCACGGCCCTCACCCCGAACTACGCCCTGGGCGTCAACCTGCTGAGGGCCGTGTTCCTCGATCCCGCCGAGCGGGAGCTGCGCCGGGACTGGGAGGACCTCACCGAGGAGGGCGTGGCCACCCTGCGCGCCCGCGCCGGGGCGGACGTCGACGACCCGCGGCTGCTGGACCTGGTGGGGGAGCTGTCGGTGCGCAGCGAGCGCTTCCGCGCACTGTGGGCCCGCCACGAAGTGCGTCCCCGGCGGGCCCGGGTCAGCCACCTCAGTCACCCCCAGGTCGGCGACCTGGACCTGCACTCGGACAAGCTGGGCGTGGACGGCGCCGGAGACCTCACCCTCGTCGTCTTCCACGCCGAGCCCGGCAGCCGCAGCGCCGAACTGCTGGACATCCTCGGCAGCCTCACCGCGAGCCGGTCGGACGGCGTCGTCGCGCCGGAGCGGATCGAGGAGCGGTAGGCGGATCGAGGAGCAGTAGGGGGTCCGGCTCAGAGCTCCTCGTGCTGTTCGGGGTCGCCGCCCAGGCGCCGGCGGACCTGGTCGGCGATGACCGTCATCTGGGCGGGACCCAGTTCGAACCCGAAGACGTCGAGGTTCTGCCGCTGCCGGGCGGGGTCGGCCGACTTCGGGATCGGCACGGCACCGAGCTGGACGTGCCAGCGCAGGACCACCTGCGCGGGTGTCACGCCGAGCGCCTCGGCGACCGTGATGACGGTCGGGTCGTCCAGGATGCGACTGCCCCGGCCCAGCGGGCTCCAGCTCTCGGTGACGATGCCCTTGTCGGCGTGGAAGGCGCGCAGCTCCTCCTGGGGGAAGAGCGGGTGCAGCTCGATCTGGTTGACGGCGGGCAGGACCCCGGTCTCCTTCTCGATCCGACCGATGTGCTCCGGCGTGAAGTTGGAGACGCCGATCGACCGGACGAGGCCGTCCTGGCGCAGCTTGACCATGGCCTTCCACGAGTCGACGTACTTGCCGACACCGGGGTTCGGCCAGTGGATCAGGTAGAGGTCGACGTACTCCAGGCCCAGGCGGCGCCGGGACTCCTCGAAGGAGGCGAGGGTCTCCTCGTAGCCGTGGTGGCGGCCGGGCAGCTTCGTCGTCACGACGATCTCCTCCCGGGGGACCCCACTGCTCGCGACGGCCCGGCCGACCCCCGTCTCGTTGCGGTAGTTCGTCGCGGTGTCGACAAGTCGGTAACCAGCCTGGAGAGCGTCGCGTACGGCCTGCTCGGCCTGCGTGTCGTTCATCGGCCAGGTGCCCAGGCCGATCCCGGGGAGCGCCGTGCCGTCGTTGAGGGTGTGGGCCGGAATACTGGTCACGGTGGGGCCTTCCGTCGACTGTGCCGTCCCTCCAGCGTCAGGGACGGGGCGGGTTGTGATCAACCGGGGCCCGGGACGACTTCAGGACGACCATCGGAGCGCGTATGACGACGGACCGTATGACGACGGACAGGGACACGGCGGACCGGGCCAAGACGGCTCAGGCCGCGGGGGTCGAGATCAGGCCGGTCGCGGGACACATCGGCGCCGAGGTCACCGGGGTGGACCTGGCCGGTGACCTCGACGCCGGCGTGGTCGCCCTGATCAGGCAGGCCGTGCTGCGCTGGAAGGTGGTGTTCTTCCGTGGGCAGCGGCTGGACCACGCCGGCCATGTCGCCTTCGCCCGCCGGTTCGGCGAGCCGGTCGTCCTCGGGCGGCGCGGGAGCGCCTCGCCGGCCGGTTTCCCCGAGGTGGAGACCACCGCCGACCGGCTGGAGCTGGGCGGACGGTTCGGCATGGACCACGACGAGTGGCTCCAGCGGCGCCGGCACACCCTGCTGCGCGGCTGGCACTGCGACCACGGCGCCCGGATCGACCCGCCCGCCGCGACGATCCTGCGCGCCGAGACCGTCCCGCCCTACGGCGGCGACACCACCTGGTCGAACCTGGCCGCCGCGTACGCCGGGCTGTCCGCGCCCGTACGGGCCTTCGTCGACGGGCTGCGGGCCGAGCACCGGCTCGGCGTCGGCTACCAGCCGCGCCCCGGTGACGACGCGTACCTCCGGCACCTCCTCGACCACCAGGTCGCCTCCGTGCACCCGCTGGTCCGCGTCCACCCCGAGACGGGGGAGCGGGTGCTGTTCGTCAACGGCTACTACGTCGAGCAGATCACGGGCGTGTCCCGGCCGGAGAGCGCCGCCCTGCTGGAGATGCTCCTGGAGCAGGCGGTGCGGCCCGAGTACACCGTCCGGTTCCGCTGGGAGCCCGGCAGCGTCGCCTTCTGGGACAACCGGGCCACCATCCACCTCGCCCCCAGTGACAACGCCCACCTGGGCCTCCCGCGGATCATGCACCGGGTGATGCTCGCGGGTGAGGTGCCGGTGGGTGTGGACGGCAAGCCGTCCGAGCCGGTCACCGGCACCGAGGCGGGCCGCTGGTGAGTCGGACGGCGGGCCGTCCCAGCGCCGGGCCGAGCCGTTCGGCCATGTCGGTGAGGATCTGCACGTAGTCCTCGTGCCCGAAGGTGAACGGCAGCGCGAACGCCACCTCGTCCACCTCCCGGAACGCGGCGTGCGCGTGCAGCCGTTCGGCGATCTCGGCCGAGGTGCCCACCAGGTCCGGCGCGAACAGCAGCCGCGCCGGGCCCTGCGGGGCGGTGGTCCGGGGCAGGCGCTTCGCCGCGTACTCCTCGTACCTGGCGCGCTGCTCGGGCGTCGCGGAGTCGGTGGGGATCACCACGAGGCCCTGGGAGACGCGGGCCGTCTCGCCGTCGGGGTGGTGGGCGCGGAACTCGCGGATGTGGGACAGCTGGATCTCCGCGAAGTCCGTCGGGCCGTCCGGGTCCTCCGCCTTGACGACACTGCTCGTCAGGAAGTTCATCGCGTGCTCGCCCGCCCAGCGCGCCGACCCGAGGCTCCCGCCGCCGTACCACATGCGGCGGCCCAGCCCGGGGGAGTGCGGCTGCACGACATCGGAGAACACTTCGAACCCCTCGACACCGCTGAAGTCGGTGGCCGGCTTGCCCCGTACGAAGTCCAGCAGCCGCCGCACCCGCTCGTAGGAGAAGTCCTCGACGCCGGCCGTGTCCGGGTACAGAGCCTCCTTCACCTGGTCGTAGTGCATGGGCGGGCCCACGCTGATCCCCGGGTTGAGGCGGCCTCCGGAGAGGATGTCGACGGTCGCCAGGTCCTCCGCGAGGCGCAGCGGGTTCTCCCAGCCCAGCGGGGTGACCGCGGTGCCGAGCTCGATGCGGCGGGTGCGCTGCGAGGCCGCGGCCAGGACGGCGACGGGGGAGGAGATGCCGTACTGGAGGTGGCGGTGGCGTACCCAGGCGCTGTCGAAGCCCAGCCGCTCGCCCAGCTCGATGATCTCCAGCGTGGACTCGTGGCCCCGGCGCGGATCGGCCGCGTCGAACAGGCCGATCGTGAGGAAGCCCAGCTTGCGCAGCGGGCGTGCGGCGGACGGCATGGGCTTCCTCCGGCGGTCGTACGTCAGTCCTGAAGTCCTGGAGCTCCGATCCGATTGTCGCAGGCGAGTGTTGCGCGCGTGTGATCAGATCAGCGGGATGACGACCTCGTCCTCGAGCGGTGGCGCGACCTCCTGCGCGCGGTTCCCGGTCGCCGCGAAGCAGCGCAGCCGGACCGCCTCCGGGGTGACGTCCAGACGCAGGAACGACTTGAAGAACGGCGGGCTGTAGGTGGCCGAGCCCGGCGAGAACAGCTGGGTGTACATCTTGCGCACCGGCAGCCGGAACCGGGACTTCCGCTCGGGCCGGCGTCCGGCGCCCAGCAGACTCGCGACGAGCCGGACGCGGCGGGTGAGGCGCACCGGTGTGCCCGGGGTGCGGGTCGGCGGGATGCCCAGCCGCTCGGCGACGACGGCGGTCGCCTCGGCCTCGGTGAGGGTGAAGAAGCGGCGCAGCCGCAGGCGGTGCCCGTACAGCCTGCTGTAGAAGGCCAGGGAGTCGCCGCGCAGCGGATAGCAGCGGAAGTCCCGCTCGGTGACGCCCTCGACACAGACCCGGGGAATGGTGTGCGTGGCGTGCATGAAGGCTCCGCCGCCGCCCGAGACCACGTACTGGATGGTGCGGCCGTCCACGTCGACCGGGTACCGCTGGTAGTTGTGGATGTCGCCGCCGATCGCCGCCACGTAGTGGTGGGCGGGGTCGCGGACGATGTCGTCGACGGTGCCGCCGCCCTCGACGGCGCAGGGATGGCGCTCGCCGTCCACGTACAGGGGCGAGCCGGTGACGAGGATCTTGGGCCGGGGCCCCCGCGACACCTCGCGCAGCCACGCGCCCTGTTCGGCGTCGATGGTGCCCAGCAGCCCGGTGTCGATGCCGACGATCCGCACCGGTCCCGCGTCGATCGCCCAGTACGGCCCCGGCTGGACCGCCCGCTGCTGCGGTGCCGACCGCAACGTCCGTGCGGCGGCGAGGCGTTGCTCGTCCGCCGGGCGCGGCCTGTGCCACAGCAGCGAGCGCCACCAGGCGCGGCCCAGGGGGCGGGGCGCCGGCTCGGGAGCGAGGGGCGGGGTGTCGTCGCAGAAGACGCGCATGAACGCGCCGAGGTCCTCGTACCAGTCGTGGTTGCCGGGTATCGCGTAGATCGGTGCCCGGTAGTCCTGGTACGGGCGGAAGAACTTGGTGCCGTAGTCGTCGGTGCTGCCGACCGGGTAGATCACATCGCTGGCGATGACGGCGAAGTCGGTGCCCTGACTGATCTTCAGGAAGCCTGGTACGACGGCGTACTGGGAGTCGTCGCCCTCGCCGGTGTCACCGATGACCATGAAGGAGAACCGGTCCCCGTCGTCGCGCCGGATCACCTTGTCCGCCGGGGCCCCCGCGGCGGCCCGCTGTGCCACCCAGCGGCCGCGGGTGCGGCCCGTGGGGTCGCCGAACCAGGACGCCAGTACGCCGTTGCGCGCGGCCCACAGCATTCTGGGGTCGAGCCATGACAGCTTCTCGACGTGGTCCGGCATCAGCCGCCGGTAGTCGCCGGCTTCGGCGGCGCCCCAGCCGGCGCCTTCCGCGGTATCGCGCGAGGAGTCGGACACGCCGTGAACCGTAACAACGGCCCGTCACGGGGCGATTGGCGGGGCACGGCCCGCGCTCTGCTGACTCCCGGGTAGGGAAAACCCTTGATTACCCCGGGCGGTGATGACATGCGCCCGTCAAGGGTGTCATTCTCCCTCAGCACAAGGATCCTCCCCCTCTCGCTCCACTTGTCACGGTTCACGGCTCCGCACAGCTCAGCTCTTCCCGGGCAGCACACCCGTTCTGCCCGGTCTGTCACCGGCCGCGACCCGGCGGCCGCAGCAGGAGGAGTACGAGTGAGACGCCTTCCCCACACCCGGGCCGCAGCCGCCCTGGTCTCCACCGCGGCCTTCCTGGCCGTAGGCCTCCAGGCGGTCCCGGCCGCCGCCCGACCCGCCGCCCCCCACCCCAGCCCCCTGCGCGCCGGCGGGCAAGAGGCGAAACTGACCCCGGCCCAGCACGCCGCGCTGCTCAAGTCCGCCAAGCAGAAGACCTCCGCGACCGCCCGCACCCTCGGCCTCGGCGCCAAGGAGAAGCTGGTCGTCAAGGACGTCGTCAAGGACAAGGACGGCACCGTGCACACCCGTTACGAGCGCACCTACGACGGCCTCCCCGTCCTCGGCGGCGACCTCGTCGTGCACACCCCGCCGGCCTCCCTGGCCGCCGGCACGGTGAGCACCACCTTCAACAACAAGCACACGATCAAGGTCGCCTCCACCACCGCGGCCTTCACCAGGTCGGCCGCCCAGGCCAAGGCGCTGAAGACCGCCAAGGCGCTCCACGCCGAGAAGCCCACCGCCGGCAGCGCCCGCAAGGTGATCTGGGCCGGCACCGGCACCCCGAAGCTGGCCTGGGAGACCGTGGTCGGCGGCTTCCAGGACGACGGCACGCCCAGCAAGCTGCACGTCATCACCGACGCCACCACCGGCAAGGAACTCCACCGTTACCAGGCGGTCGAGACGGGCACCGGAAACACCCAGTACAGCGGCACCGTCACCCTGAACACCACGCTGTCCGGCTCGACGTACCAGCTGTACGACACCACGCGCGGCGGCCACAAGACGTACACCCTGAACAACGGCACGTCGGGCACCGGCACCCTGATGACCGACTCCGACGACGTCTGGGGCACCGGATCCGGCTCCAACACCCAGACCGCCGGTGCCGACGCCGCCTACGGCGCCCAGGAGACCTGGGACTTCTACAAGAACACCTTCGGCCGCAGCGGCATCAAGAACGACGGCGTCGCGGCCTACTCCCGCGTCCACTACAGCAGCGGCTACGTCAACGCCTTCTGGGACGACGACTGCTTCTGCATGACCTACGGCGACGGCTCCGGCAACACCCACGCCCTGACCTCGCTGGACGTGGCCGGCCACGAGATGAGCCACGGCGTCACCTCCAACACCGCGGGCCTCGACTACAGCGGTGAGTCGGGCGGTCTGAACGAGGCGACCTCCGACATCTTCGGCACGGCGGGCGTCGAGTTCTACGCGAACAACTCCTCCGACGTCGGTGACTACCTCATCGGCGAGAAGATCGACATCAACGGCGACGGCTCGCCGCTGCGGTACATGGACAAGCCGAGCAAGGACGGCGGGTCGGCCGACAGCTGGTACTCGGGCGTCGGCAACCTGGACGTGCACTACTCCTCGGGCCCGGCGAACCACATGTTCTACCTGCTGTCCGAGGGCAGCGGCACCAAGACCATCAACGGCGTCACCTACAACAGCACCACCTCCGACGGCGTCGCCGTCACCGGCATCGGCCGGGCCGCGGCCCTCCAGATCTGGTACAAGGCGCTGACGACGTACATGACGTCGAGCACCGACTACGCGGGCGCCCGCACCGCCGCCCTCAACGCGGCCGCCGCGCTGTACGGCACCAACTCCACCCAGTACGCCGGGGTCGGCAACGCCTTCGCCGGCATCAACGTCGGCAGCCACATCACCCCGCCCAGCACCGGCGTCACGGTGACCAACCCGGGCAGCCAGTCCTCCACGGTCGGCACCGCGGTGAGCCTGAAGATATCGGCGTCCAGCACCAACAGCGGCTCCCTTACGTATGCCGCGACCGGACTGCCCACCGGCCTGTCGATCAACAGCTCGACCGGCGCGATCACCGGCACGCCCACCACGGCGGGCACCTACAGCACCACCGTCACGGTGACCGACTCCACCGGCGCGACCGGCACGGCGTCCTTCACCTGGACGGTCAGCTCCAGCGGCGGCGGTGGCACCTGCACCTCGGCCCAGCTCCTGGGCAACCAGGGCTTCGAGTCGGGCAACACCACGTGGACCGCGTCCAGCGGCGTCATCACCAATGAGAGCGGCCAGACGGCCCACGGCGGTTCCTACTTCGCCTGGCTCGACGGCTACGGCTCGACCCACACCGACACGCTGTCCCAGTCGGTGACGATCCCCAGCGGCTGCAAGGCGTCGCTCACCTTCTACCTGCACGTCGACACCGCGGAGACCACCAGCAGCACGGCCTACGACAAGCTGACGGTCACCGCCGGTTCGACCACCCTGGCCACCTACTCCAACCTCAACAAGGCCTCCGGGTACTCCCAGAAGACCTTCGACCTGTCCTCCTTCGCGGGCTCGACGGTCACCCTGAAGTTCACCGGTGCCGAGGACTCCTCGCTCCAGACCAGCTTCGTCGTGGACGACACCGCCCTGACGACCAGCTGACCCCTATCGGCCCCGGGCCGACCCCTGTGTCCCGCACGCGGAAGCCGTCCGCGTGCGGGACACACGTGTCTCAGCCCATCGGGTCCAGCGTCAGGTAGGCCTGCTGCGGGCTCCCGTCGTGGACCAGCGACTCCTGGTTGCCGACGTCGTCGAAGGCGAAGGCGTACGCCTTGCCGTCGGCCATCTGCGCGTGGATCTTGCGTGCGTAGTGGTTGGTCACCGTGTCCTGGTAGAAGTTCGCCGACGAGGTGTCCGGCTGGTTGGGGTTGACCAGCAGCGTCGAACGGTTGAAGCCGGCGCACAGGGTGCGGGAGATGGGGCCGCGCACAGTGTCGTTGGGCGCGTCCAGCAGCTTGTGGCAGCCGAAGACGCTGGCGGCGTCCGGTTTCTGGAAGCTGGTGACGACCGCGCCGGAGGAGTTGGTGAAGTTCATGACGTTCCCGGAGACCCGGCCGTAGTACTTGGTGTTCGGCTGGTCGGTGAACGGGGTGACCGTCAGCGTGGACGTCGTGTACTTCTGCCAGACCCGGTTCACGTAGTCGTCCATGACGTTCGCCGGCAGGGCCCCGGTCTCCACGCCGTACAGCGGCGACAGGGCCCGCAGCACGGTCCCGTCGGACCGCGTCTGGATCAGGTTGGCCCAACCGCCCGGCTGGCCGCGCAGCGCGTTGAAGAAGCCGGTGTAGCCGCCCGCCTTGAGGTGCCCGGTGCTGGTCACGCTGCCGTCGGCGCGCTGGACGCCGACCGCGTACGGCGCGGAGAACATGTCGACCTGGGTGCTGTTGAGCCACAGCCCCGAGTCGTTGAGGGTGTACTCCGACCAGTTGAAGAGGATGTTCCGGTTGGGGTCGCTCGGGTTCTGCACGGCCGGCTGCACCAGACCGCCGGTGGTCAGCCTGAGGTCCAGCTTCTGGCCGTAGGAGAAGTAGATCCGGCCGGAGAACTTGGGGATCCGGATGGTCTTCGACTGTCCGGCGGCCGGTCCGGCGATCGACGCGTCCGGCGCGGGCGTAGGCGGATTGCCTCCCGCGGGCCAGGGGTGGAACGTACCGTTCGCGTCGGCCCAGCCCTGCTGGCCCGTCGAGAGCAGCGTTCCGAGGTCGTACACGTACACCGGCTCACCGCGGCCGGAGTTGTTGGTCAGTTTCAGGGGGATCGTGGCGGGCACCGCTGCCCCCGCCGGTTGCGGGGTTCCCAGGGTGAGCACCGCGCCGACCAGGGCGGCCGAGCCGGCCAGGGGCAGCGCCTTGCGCAGGAATCTGCCGAGCACTCTCCACCTCCGTGTGGGGTTCGGGGTGGCACGGACGTTGGTCCGGACCAGTTGTGAGAGCGCTCTCAATGTCGGGCCGAGATGCGTGCATGTCAATAAGTTGAACGACATGCGAGCGGCGCGGCGCCCGGCGGACGGGCGCCGCGCCGACGGATCAGAAGGTGCCGAAGTGGCAGAAGGTGATGGATCAGAAGGTGATGGATCAGAAGGTGCGGTCCAGCAGATCGAGCAGCGCCGCCCAGTGCCGCTCGTCGGCCTCCTGGTCGTACGCCGCCGTGTCGGCCTGCGTGTAGCCGTGGTGGGCGCCCGCGTACACCTCGCAACGGTGCCGGACGCCCGCCTGGGTGAGAGCCTGCTCGAACCGCTTGATCTGCTCCTCGGGCAGCGACGGGTCCTGGTCCGCGTGGCCGAAGTACACCTCGGCGGTGATGCGTGCGGCGGCCACGTGGGGACCAGCCGGGTCGTCGGTGGCGAGCTGTCCGCCGTGGAATCCGGCCGCGGCCGCGACCCGGTCCGGGTGGGCAGCCGCGGTGAACAGCACCAGCCGGGCACCCATGCAGTACCCGGTCAGCGCGACCGGACCGTCGGCGGCCAGGGGGCTGCCGGCCAGCCAGTCCAGATAGGCGCCCGCGTCCCGCTCGGCGAGTTCGGGCGTCAGTGACCGGATCAGCGGGGTGAGCTGCTCCCACATCTGGGGGCGTGCGGCGGGGTCGATGAACTCCGGCAGCTCCACCACCGGGGCGCGCCCGTGCCGGTAGAACACGTTGGGCACCAGGACCGTGTAGCCGGCCGCGGCGAGCCGGTCGGCCATGGCCTTCAGGTGCGGGCGCAGCCCGAAGGCGTCCTGGTAGAGCAGGACGGCCGGGTGGGGGCGGCCGTCGCCGGGATGGGAGAGGTAGGCGTCGGCGGTGCCGTCCTCGGTGGGGATGTCCACGTCGGTGCCCTGTACGGCGGTCATGGCGAGAGTGCCTCCCTGCGGAGAATGATCGCCGGGACTGCCTGCCTCCCCGGCGCGGCGTGCGAGGCCCATGCTGCCACGCAAGATCCCCACCCCGGCGCGCGACCCCGCGTCCGGGGCGCGGGACCGGCCGCGGACACGACCGGGCCGGGGGAGCCGCCGCCTGGCGGCATCCCGGGCCGGATCCGCCGCGGCCCCGGGGTCACTCGAAGCGTGTGGTGTCGCCCGCTCCCCGTCGCACGATCTCCGCCTCCCCGCCGGAGAAGTCGACGACCGTGGTCGGCTCGGTGCCGCAGTCGCCGGAGTCGACCACCGCGTCCACCACGTGGTCGAGGCGGTCCTTGATCTCCCAGCCCTGCGTCATCGGCTCCTCCTCGTCGGGCAGGAGCAGCGTGCTGGACAGCAGCGGCTCGCCGAGTTCGGCCAGCAGGGCCTGGGTGACCACATGGTCGGGGATGCGCACGCCGACGGTCTTCTTCTTGGGGTGCAGCAGCTTGCGCGGCACCTCCCTGGTCGCCGGGAGAATGAAGGTGTAGCTGCCGGGGGTCGACGCCTTCACCGCCCGGAACACGTCGTTGTCCACCCGCACGAACTGGCCGAGCTGCGCGAAGTCGCGGCACATCAGCGTGAAGTGGTGGCGGTCGTCCAGCCGGCGGATGGACCGGATCCGGTCGATGCCGTCACGACTGCCCAGCTGGCAGCCCAGCGCGTAGCAGGAGTCCGTGGGGTATGCGATCAGCGCTCCCGAGCGGATCGCGTCGGCGACCTGGGCGATGCTGCGCGGTTGCGGGTTCTCGGGGTGCACGTCGAAGTACTTCGCCATCCGCCGAGCTTATGCCGACTGACCGCCGCCGCCGCGCACGTGCCCCGCGGACCCGCCCCGCGCGACGAACCGACCGGCGTGGGCGTCTCGTCGGCCCTGGCCGGGAAGCCCGACGCGGTTCGGGACGCCGTGGCCGCGGGAGTCGCCCCGAGTCGCCCCGGTCTCCGACGGCATGCGCGCCGGGCCGCGGGCGGCAGTCGGCAGGCGTCCGGCGCGGCACCGGGGCGGGGGACGAGTGAACTCGACCCCGGTTCCGAGGTGTAGGGGGCGTGTTCCCGGGCACCCGGGGAACGAAGCGCCCGGTGGACTTCCCCCGGCCCCGGGCAACGCGTCTCCGCCGGCGGCTCACCTCCCCCCGTGACCGCCGGCGGAGCCGTATCCTCCGGCACCGCCGGAGCGGAACGGAGCTCCGCGGGTCCCGGCCCGCGCGTGAGGTACCTTTCCCCTCCGTATGCCGAGGTCGTCGCGACAGGCGAGGGGAGAGGTCCGAGGTGGCAGGCCGAGCGGACGAGGGACCGCGGACACCGATGCCGTACCGCGGCGCCTGGGCCGAAGAACTCCTCGACCAACTGCGCCCCCCGGCCCGTGATCCGCGTCGGCTCGTCGCCTGGCTCGCCCGCACCGTGGACGCGACCGTCTGTCTGCGGGGCGGCGACGGCTCCCTGCTCGCCGGCGAGCCGATCGCGCTGGACGACACGCTCGTCGCGGACGTCGTCACCGGCCGGATCTCCGCCGCCGCACTCCAGGACACGGGCCGGCACGTCCGCCTGGTCGCGATCCGCCACCCCGGGCGGCCCCAGCCGCAGAACGCGTCGACGGGAGTCCTCGCCGTCGTCCGCGAGGCCCCCTTCGACCGGGATGCCGCCGACATCGTCACCCACACCGCCGGAATCGTCGAGCTGCTGCTCAGGGAGCGGGCGTTGACGGCCGCCGGACACCGGCTGCGGCGGGCCACCGCCGACCTGCGGCTGGCCATCCTGCAACTGCTGATGGTGGAGGACACCGTCGCCGCCCGCCGGGTCGCCGCCGGACTCTGGCCGGGCCTGCTCGACACCGACACCGCCCGCGTGTACGTCGTCGAGAGCCTCCCCGAGGAACGGGACCGGCTCGCGGACGAATGCCTGGACCTGACCGACGGCCAGGCCCTCGTCGTCCGCTGCCCGGCGATGGACGGGCACGTCATCGTCGTCAGCCCCACGCCCACGGCCCAGGACGGGCTGCGCACCCTCGTCCGCGAACGTCCCGCCACCTACCTCGGCGGCAGCCTCCGGCAGAGCCTCGCGCAGACCGCGGGCGCCTACGGCCAGGCGATCAGCGCCCTGGCCGTGGCCCGCTTCAGCCCCGACCACACGGCGGTCTACGCCGAACGGACCCGTCCCGAGCGGCTGATGGACCCCGCGGAGCTGCACGCCTGGTCCGCCGACGTGCTGCGCCCCCTCGACAGCCTGGCCCACCACACCCGGGCCGAACTGCTCGCCACCACCCGGCTGGGCCTACAGTTCACGGCCGTGAACGCGGCCAAGGTGCTCGGCGTCAGCCGCAACACCGTGCGGGCCCGCATGGACCGCGTCGAGGCCCTGCTGGGCACCGACTTCACCGACCTCACCGTCCGCGCCGTCGCCCACCTCGCGCTGAACACGCAGGCCGCCCACGCGCTCGCGCCCGCCGACGGCACGGCCTCCGCGGCGTCCGCCGTGCGGCTCGACGGCCTGCTCTCCGGGCCCGCGCTGGGCGCCTGGGCGCACGACCTGCTCGGCCGCCTGGACCAGGACGGCCGGGACCTGCGCGGTACGCTGCGCGCCTGGATCGCCGCCGGCGGCAACGCCGAACGCGCGGCCCAGGCCCTCGGTGTGCACGCCCAGACCGTGCGCGAGCACGTCCGTGGCGCCGAACCCGTCCTCGAACACCGGCTCCTCACCGCCGGCACCGACCTCTACGAGGTCGTCCTCGCCCATCTGGCCGCCGGAGACCTGGCCGCCCCCGTGCTGGGCCGGGCGAATCAGGGCCCTTCGGACGCACCTGTGCACGGGTGAGCCCTCCGCGTGCCCCATCGGGCATCGGCGCGATACCCAACGGCCCAGCTCACACGTAGCTTCGGCAGTCCCGGGGGCGCGACCGGCACGGGGGACCGGTCGGGCCCCATCAGGGGTTCCGTCCCCGCAGGGTGACCGGCACCTCCTGCCAGCCGAAAGCGATGAACGACGGCACCTGCCGCAGTTCGCCGTCCTCGGCGGCCAGCCGCAGGCCCGGGAAGCGGTCGAACAGCGTGGGCAGCGCGGCCAGGGCCTCCACCCGGGCCAGCGGCGCGCCGATGCAGCGGTGCACCCCGATGCCGAACGACAGATGGTCGTCCGCCGCACGCGCCGCGTCGAAACGGTCCGCGTGTGGCCCGTAGTGCGCGGGATCCTGCCCGGCGGCGGCGTACGTGGTGACGATCGCGTCCCCGGCCGGGATCGTGACGTCCCCGACCTTGAGGTCCTCCACCGCGAAGCGCAGCGGCAGCGTGGCGATCGACGGGTGCACCCGCATCGTCTCGTCGATCACGCCGTCCCAGCCGAGCGCGCCGGAGCGCACCGCCGCCAGCTGCTCCGGGTCCCGCAGCAGCGCCACCGCCGCGTTGCCGATGAGGTTGACCGTGGTCTCGAAGCCCGCGCCGAGCACCAGCAGCAGCGTGTACAGCAGTTCCTCGTCGCTGAGCCGGTCGCCGTCCTCGTCCCGGACCCGGATCAGCTCGGTGGTCATGTCGTCGCCCGGGTGCTGGCGCTTGTGGGCGATCAGCCCGCCCAGCACCGTACCGATCCGCCGCTGCGTGAACGCGGCGCGCTCCGGACTCTGATCGGAGGTGTCGATGAGGTCCCCGACCAGTCGAGCCGTGTCCTTGCGCATCTCCTCGGGCACGCCGAACAGTTCACAGATGAACCGCAGGGGCAGCGGAAGCGCGAGCCCCGCGCGCAGATCGACGACCCGGCCGTCGGCCCCGGCGCTCTCCAGCGCGTCGAGCAGTTCGGCGGCGATGGCCGCCACGCGCGGGCGCATCGCCTCCGTGCGGCGGTGCGTGAAGCTGGGCGCCACCAGCTTGCGCAGCCGCCGGTGGTCGGGGCCGTAGGCGGAGAGCATGTTGACCACGCCCACCCAGCTCAGCACCCAGCCCCACGAGGGGTGCTCGCCGATCTCCGGCCACAGCCGCCAGTGCTGCCGCGCGTCCTTGCTCACCCGCGGATCGAGGATGAGTTCCTTGAGGACCTCGTAGCCGGTGGGCGCCCAGGCCGGGATGCCGCCGGGCAGCTCGACGGGCACGACCGGGCCCAGCCTGCGCAGCCGGGCGCTCTCGCCGGGGATGTCGGCGCCGAACGGGTCGATGGCGTAGCGGTCGCCGGGATCGGTCACGGGCACGAAGATTCTCCTGACTGGTCCGGTCATTGACTCACCGCAGTACACACCGTCACCGACCGCTCTCGACCGGCTGAGTGAGAGTTGGCTTCGAAACACCCCCCTTTCTGTCCGTATCCGTGCGGGCCGTACGCGCTGCGGCAAACGGCGTACCTGACCCGTCGGCGACGGCGTGCCGGGCCGGGGCCCGTCGGCGCCCTGCCTCTAATGGGACTCCGTGGCCCGCGTCAGGGACGGTCCGCGCCAGGACGGAGACAGATGCACGAGATGTCCATCGCGCTCGCGGTGATCGAAGAGGTGGAGGCGGCGGCGGAACGGGCCGGTGACGTCACCGCGGTGCGATCGGTGCGGCTCGAGGTGGGCGAACTCGCCGGTGTCGTCCCCGACGCCCTGTCCTTCTCCTTCGAACTGGCCTGCGCCGGCACCGTCCTTGAGGGCGCCGAACTCGTCGTCGGCACGGTGCCGGGCCGGGCCCGCTGCGGGCCGTGCGCACACGAGTGGGCCGTCGGGATGCCACCCCTGCTGAGCTGCCCGCGCTGCGACGGCGGCACCACCGAGCTGCTGTCCGGCCGTGAGCTGCGCATCGCCGACGTGCGCTGGGAGACCGGCCCGACGCCCGGTGCCGCCCGCGAACCGATCCTCGAGGAGCGCTGAACCATGTGCCGTGTGGTCGACCTGCAACAGGCCGTGCTCGCCCGCAACGACGAGGCCGCGCGCACCCTGCGCGAGGAACTCGCGGCCCTGGGCACCACCGTCGTCAATCTGCTCTCCAGCCCGGGCAGCGGCAAGACCGCGCTGCTCGAACACGAACTGACCCTCGCCCGGGAGCGGTCCGTGCCGGTCGCGGCGCTGACCGCCGACCTCGCCACCGAGAACGACGCGGCCCGCCTGGCCCGTTCGGGCGTCCCGGTCAAGCAGATCCTCACCGACGGCCTGTGCCACCTGGAAGCCGCGATGCTCGCCCGGCACCTTCAGGGCTGGCTGCCCGAACCCACCCGGCTGCTGTTCGTGGAGAACGTCGGCAACCTCGTCTGCCCGGCCTCCTACGACCTCGGAGAGACCCTGCGGGTCGTCCTCGCCTCGGTGACGGAGGGCGAGGACAAGCCACTGAAGTACCCCACCGCGTTCGGCCTCGCCCATCTGGTGGTCGTCACCAAGACCGACATCGCCGAGGCCGTCGGCTTCGACGAGGCGGAGTTCCGGGCCAACGTCGAGCGGGTCAACCCCGGGGTGGAGGTGCTGCTCACCTCGGTGCGCCGCGGGGAGGGGGCCGGCGCCCTGCTCGACCGGGCGCTGGCGGCGGCGGACGGCGCGCTGCTGCACAACCCCGTCATGGGCCGTCCCCGGCACGAACACGCCGCCCCCGCCGACGTCACCGTCACCGCCGACGTCACCGTCCCGTCCGGCTCGTGAGCATCCTGCCCCCGCCGGCCGGGACCGGTCACCGCACCGCGCTGCGCCGCCGGATCACCGTGCGGGGCGTCGTGCAGGGCGTCGGCTTCCGGCCGTACGTGCACTCCCTCGCCACCTCCCTCGAACTGACCGGACACGTGACCAACACGCCCGAGGGCGTCGTCGCCGAGGTCGAGGGCGCGCCGGAGGCCGTCGCCCGGTTCTGCGCCCGTATCGCGCGCGACGCACCGCCGCTGGCCCGTGTCGACACGGTCGACCACGAGGAGGTGCCCGCCACCGGCTCCGCCGCGTTCACCATCCTGGCCTCCCGCGCCGCCGGCCGGGCCCGGACCCTGGTCCCGCCGGACACCGCGACCTGCGCCGCGTGCCTGCGGGAGCTGGCGGACCCCGCAGACCGGCGCCATCGCCACCCGTTCGTGAACTGCACCCACTGCGGACCGCGGTTCACGATCGTCACCGGCCTGCCCTACGACCGGGCGTCCACCACGATGGCCGGGTTCCCGATGTGCTCCGACTGCGCCCGCGAGTACGCCGACCCCACCGACCGGCGCTTCCACGCCCAGCCGGTCGCCTGCCCGGCCTGTGGCCCGCGACTGCGCCTGCTCACCGCCCCGGCGGAACCCGGCGGGGCACCCCGGGAGACCGGCGCGACGGACCCGGTCGCCGCCGCCCGGGCGCTGCTGGCCGGCGGCGCGATCGTCGCCGTGAAGGGACTGGGCGGCTACCACCTGGCCTGCGACGCCACCGACCCGGACGCGGTCGCCCTGCTCCGCCGCCGCAAGGCCCGCGGAGACAAGCCGTTCGCCCTCATGGCCAGGAGCGCCGCCGACATCGAGCACCTCGTCCGGCTCGGCCCCGAGGAACACGCCCTGCTCAGCGGCCCCGCCCGGCCCATCGTGCTGCTGCGCCGCCGCGACACCGGCGAGGGTGCCGCACCCCCGCGCCCGGCCCCGGCCGTCGCCCCCGGCAGCCCCGACCTCGGCGTCATGCTGCCCTACACCCCCGTGCACCACCTCCTGCTCGGCCTGCCGGGGGACGCCGAAGGGCCCCGGCTGCTGGTCATGACCAGCGGCAACGTCTCCGGCGAACCGATCGTCACCGACGACGCGGAGGCGCTTGGGCGGCTGGCGCACCTGGCGGATGCCTGGCTCGCCCACGACCGGCCGATCCACGTGCCGTGCGACGACTCCGTGGTCCGCGTGTGCGACGGGAGACCCCTCCTCGTGCGCCGGGCCCGCGGCTACGCGCCCGTGCCGCTGGACCTGCCGGTCCCCGTCCGCCCGGCGCTCGCCGTCGGCGGTGACCTCAAGAACACCTTCTGCCTGGGCGAGGGCCGCCGCGCCTGGCTGTCGGCGCACATCGGCGACATGGACGACCTCGCCACCCAGCGGGCCTTCGCCCGGGCCGTGACCCAGCTGGAGTCCATCACCCCGGTCCGGCCCGGGCTGCTGGCGGCCGACCGGCACCCCGGCTACCGCTCCGCCGGATGGGCCGAGCGGAACGCGGCCGGCCGGACCGTCGTCCGGGTCCAGCACCACCACGCCCACATCGCCGCCGCGATGGCCGAGAACGGCCTCGACGGCACCCGCCCGGTGCTCGGCGTCGCCTTCGACGGCACCGGTTACGGCGACGACGGGGCGGTGTGGGGCGGGGAGTTCCTGCTCGCGGACTACGACGGCTTCACCCGGTTCGCCCACCTCGCCTACGTGCCCCTGCCCGGCGGTGACGCCGCGGTGCACCGCCCCTACCGCATGGCCCTGGCCCACCTGCGCGCGGCCGGGCTCGACTGGTCCGCGGGCCTGCCGTGCGTGGCCACCTGCCCGCGCGACGAGATGGCCGTGCTCGCGCGCCAGCTGGAGCGGAACCTCAACTGCGTGCCCACCTCCAGCATGGGACGGCTCTTCGACGCCGTGTCCTCTCTCGCGGGGGTCTGCCACAGGGCGGGGTACGAGGCACAGGCGGCCGTCGAGCTGGAGGCCGCCGCGCTGGACGCCCCGCGCGGGCAGGGCGACGGCTACGCCTTCGCCCTGCCCGAGCCGCCCGGTGACGGCCCCCTGCCGGCCGATCCCGCACCCGTCCTCGCGGCGATCGTGGACGACCTGAGGGCCGGCATGCCGACGGCGACGGTCGCGGCCCGTTTCCACCGGGGCACGGCCGACCTGGTCCACCGGCTCTGCGTACGCGCGCGGGAGCGGCACGGAGTGGACACGGTCGCCCTCACCGGGGGCGTGTTCCTCAACACCGTGCTCTCGTCGGCCTGCGCCGAGGCCCTGGACGGCGACGGCTTCACGGTGCTGCGCCACCACCTGGTACCGCCGGGCGACGGCGGCCTGGCCCTCGGCCAGCTCGTGGTCGCCGCCCGCGCCGGCGCGACAGTTCCCGACTGACCCGAGAGCGAGGAGAGACCCATGTGCCTTGCCGTACCCGGCAGAGTGCTGGACATCCAGGAACGCGACGGCACCCGGATGGCCGCCGTCGACTTCGGCGGCGTCGTGAAGGACGTGTGCCTCGAGTACCTCCCCGACCTCCAGGTCGGTGAGTACGCCATCGTGCACGTCGGATTCGCGCTCCAGCGGCTCGACGAGGAGTCGGCGCGGCAGACGCTCGAACTCTTCGCCGAACTCGGCATGCTCGAAGAGGAGTTCGGAGACCCCTGGAAAGCGGCCACGGGCGAGGAGGCGCACAAGTGAAGTACATCGACGAGTTCCAGGACCCGAAGCTGGCCCGCCGGCTGCTGGACGAGATCCACGCCACGGTGACCCGGCCCTGGGCCCTCATGGAGGTCTGCGGCGGACAGACGCACTCCATCATCCGCCACGGCATCGACCAGCTCCTCCCCGAGCAGGTCGAGCTGATCCACGGCCCGGGCTGCCCGGTGTGCGTGACCCCGCTGGAGGTCATCGACAAGGCCCTGGAGATCGCCTCCCGGCCCGAGGTGATCTTCTGCTCCTTCGGCGACATGCTGCGCGTGCCGGGCACCGGACGCGACCTGTTCCAGGTGCGCGGCGAGGGCGGGGACGTCCGGGTGGTCTACTCGCCGCTGGACGCCCTGCGGATCGCCGAGGAGCACCCCGACCGTCAGGTGGTGTTCTTCGGCATCGGCTTCGAGACGACCGCGCCCCCGAACGCGATGACCGTGCACCAGGCCCGCAAGCTGGGCATCCGCAACTTCAGTCTGCTGGTCTCGCACGTCCGGGTCCCGCCCGCCATCGAGGCGATCATGCGCTCCCCGGACTGCCGGGTGCAGGGCTTCCTGGCCGCCGGGCACGTGTGCACGGTCATGGGCGTCGACGAGTACCCGGAGCTGGCCGAGCGGCACCGCGTCCCGATCGTGGTGACCGGCTTCGAACCCCTGGACATCCTCGAAGGGATCCGCCGCACCGTGGCCCAGCTGGAACGTGGCGAGCACCGCGTCGACAACGCCTACGCCCGGGCCGTCCAGGCCGGGGGCAACCCGGCCGCCCGCGCCATGCTCCAGGACGTCTTCGAGGTCACCGACCGGGCCTGGCGGGGCATCGGCGTGATCCCCGACAGCGGCTGGCGGCTGTCCGCGAAGTACCGCGAGTACGACGCGGAGTTCCGCTTCTCCGTCGAGGACATCCAGACCCGCGAACCCGCCGAGTGCCGCAGCGGCGAGGTCCTCCAGGGCCTCCTCAAGCCGTACGAGTGCGAGGCGTTCGGCACCCGCTGCACCCCGCGCACCCCGCTCGGCGCCACCATGGTCTCCAGCGAGGGCGCCTGCGCCGCGTACTACCTCTACCGGCGCCTGGAGACCACCCCCGCCGCCCGGGAGGCGAACCCCGTTGCCTGACACCACCGATCGCCTTGACCTGACCGGCTGGACCTGCCCGGCCCCGCTGCGCGACCAGCCCCGGATCGTCATGGGCCACGGCGGGGGCGGCACCCTCTCCGCCGAACTGGTCGAGCACGTCTTCGCCCCCGCCTTCGGCGGCGCCACCCTCGCCCAGCTGGGCGATGCCGCCACCGTGTCCCTGGGCGGGGCCCGGCTGGCGTTCTCCACCGACTCCTTCGTCGTACGGCCGCTGTTCTTCCCCGGCGGCAGCATCGGCGACCTCGCCGTCAACGGCACCGTCAACGACCTCGCCATGAGCGGCGCCCGGGCCGCCTACCTCTCCTGCGGGTTCATCCTGGAGGAGGGCGTGGAGATGGAGACCGTCTCCCGGGTGGCCGAGGCGCTCGGCGCGGCGGCGCGGACGGCGGGCGTCGAGGTGGCCACCGGTGACACCAAGGTGGTCGAGGCCGGCCACGGCGACGGGATCTACGTCAACACCGCCGGCATCGGTCTCGTGCCCGCCGGGGTCGACCTGCGCCCGCAGCGGGTCGTGCCGGGTGACGTGGTGATCGTCAGCGGCCCGGTCGGGGTGCACGGCGTCGCCATCATGAGCGTGCGCGAGGGCCTGGAGTTCGGGGTGGAGATCGTCAGCGACTGCGCGCCGCTGGGCTCCCTGGTCGAGGCCATGCTCTCCGTCACCCCGGACCTGCACGTGCTGCGCGACCCCACCCGCGGCGGTCTCGCGGCCTCCCTCAACGAGATCGCGGCCGCCTCCGGCGCGGGCGTCGTCCTCACCGAACGCGAGGTCCCGGTCCCGCCCGCCGTCGCCAACGCCTGCGCGGTGCTGGGCCTCGACCCCTTCTACGTCGCCAACGAGGGCAAGCTGGTGGCGTTCGTGCCGCGCGAGCACGCCGACGCCGTCCTGGCCGCGATGCGGGACCATCCGCTGGGCGCCGAGGCCGCGATCATCGGCGAGGCGGTGGCCGACCACCCCGGGATGGTGGTGGCCCGCACCGGTCTTGGCGGCACCCGGGTGGTCGACATGCCGCTCGGGGAACAGTTGCCCCGGATCTGCTGACGTGCCGCACCGGGCCCGGACATCGTGTGCTTGTCGGACCGGTCCCTGACTCCGATCGGGCGATGGGTTCACCCGGGCCGGTGAGCGCCCGGGTGCCGGCGTACCACCGGCGCGCGGTGCGCGTTGGCACCGGCATGGACCGACTTCCCTTCGCGCTCCGGCGCTCACGGTGCCCGGAGCCCGTGCCCCTGAGGCCCGCCGCGGCGGTCGCCGCGCTGCGCACGCGCGAGCCGATCTATGCCCAGCTGGTCTCGGAGTGGCGCGCCGAGGGCCGTACCGTCCCCGCCGGATCCGAGGCGCCGGGATCCTCGCCGGGCGGGCGCGTGCCCCGGGCCCGGCCGGAGGGGGAACGCCGCTGACGGGTCAGCCGTCGTGCGCCGGCGCCAGGACGGCGAGGGTGCCGTTGGCCTGGCGCAGCGCCAGTTCCAGGGTGGCTGGGGAGTGCAGCGCGCCGGTGCCGTCGGGCGGGATCAGCCACTCCAAGGACCGGGCGGCCCGGTACGGCGGGGGCACGGCCACCCAGGCGCCCTTGGTCGTGTACCGCAGTCCGGAGCCGATCCACCGGCCGGACGGATCGGGCGGCAGGAAGAAGCCGACCCGGTGGGCCACGGTGTCCACCAGGGTGGGCCCGGGGACGGGCAGCGCGGGCTGCCAGAGCAGATCGAGGGTGAGCAGCCCCAGCCGCTCGGGCACGCTGAGCAGGTCCCAGAAACGGCCGGCCTCCAGCAGCGCGACCCCGTCGCCGTGATCCCACTCCCGTTTGCAGGCCCGGGGGTCCGGCGCGGCGGCGGCGAGCCACTCCACGCCCTGCGTCCACATCGTGTTCATGCGCTGCTCCGGCTGATATCTGGCACTACGGGGTGACTGCGCCCCAAGTCGGCACATGCATGCTGGTAGATATTTCTATGCGGCGGAAGGGGTGGCGCAGCATGGCGTTTCTGTGACCACCGTGACAGGAGTGACTCGGCAGGAGTGACTCAGGACGCCGGAGGGGCGATCTCCGGCGGCACCGGCCCCGACTCCGGTGTCAGCAGCAGCATGGTCGCGTCGTCCAGGACGACACCGCAGTACTCCACGAGATCCGCCCACACCCGGCCGGGCAGCCCGGCCGGATCGCCCTCGGCGAGCGCACCGAGCCGGTCGACCAGCGGATAGAACGCGCCGGCGGAGTCCCTGGCCTCCCAGACGCCGTCCGAGGCCAGGAACAGCCTGTCGCCCGGCCGCAGCTCCACCGTGGCCTCCTTCGGCGGGTCCAGATCGGTCAGCCCCAGCCCGAGCGGAGGCCCCGGCACGATCTCGACCCCGCGGGCCCGCCCCTCGTGCAGCAGCAGCGGCGCCGGATGACCGCAGGCCACCATGCGCACCGACCGGGCGTCGCCGGAGAACTCCAGGAACACCGCGGTGGCGAACAGCTCGGCGTGCCGGACGGCCGCCGAGTCCACCCTGAGCCTGCGGTCCAGGCGCGCGGCGACGGACTCCAGATCGGGCTCGTCCAGCACCGCCTCCCGGAACGCCCCCAGCAGGGACACCACGCTCGGGACCGACGCCAGCCCGTGTCCCTGCACGTCCACCATCACCGCCCGCACGCCGTACGGACTCGTCCGTACGTCGATGAAGTCCCCGCCCACCAGCGTGCCTTGCTGCGCCGCCCGGTAAAGGCCCACGCACCCCACCGGCCCCACCCGCTCCGGCAGCGGCGGCACCACGGACCGCTGCACGGCCTCGGCGACCGTCCGCTCGGTGACCAACTGGGCGTCGCGGTGACTGCGCACGAAGGAGACGAACACGCTCAGCATGGAGACGAAACAGATGGTGAGCAGGTCGGTGTTGCCCGGCCGGTCGAGGTTCGCGGCCGGGACGTTCAGCAGCCCGATGGCCGCGCCGCCCAGCACGGCGGTCGCCAGCGGCCCGTACGACAGCACGGCCAGCGGCGGGATGGCGCCCAGCATGAAGCCGATGTCGAGCGGGTGCGGACTGGCCACCGTGGCCGCCGTCACGCCCGCGAGCAGCGCCACGGGCAGCACCCGTACCCAGCGCGGCGGCGGCGCTCCCCGCAGCCAGCCGGAGCGGTCCGCATACCGGCTCGACGGCCGGACGCCCACCCTGCCCACGCTCCCACGCTACGCCCGGCCGCCTGCCCGGGCCCGGGAAACGGGGGCGCCGGACTGCCGACGATTCACGTTTCCACGATTTCCAGGTTTGCCGACACCGTCTCGGCACATCCGTATGGTGCATGGATTTCCGACGGATTGTGGAGGACAAGTGGGCATCATCGCCTGGATCCTGATCGGTCTGCTGGCCGGTGCCATCGCCAAGTTGCTGCTGCCGGGCAAGGACCCCGGGGGCATCATCATCACCATGCTGATCGGTATCGCCGGTGGCCTGCTCGGCGGCTGGCTGGGCAAGGTGATCTTCGGAGTCGACTCCATCGACGGCTTCTTCGACCTGTCGACGTGGATCGCCGCGATCGTCGGTTCGCTGATCCTGCTGGTGCTGTACCGGCTCGTCAGCGGCGACCGGCACTCACACCGGCACGCGTGACTCCGACGGTGGGGCAGGGCTCAGGACGCGGGCCCTGCGAACCCGCCCCCAAGAGCCGTGGCGCTCAGTCGGCCCGGTCGGGCAGCAGGGCGTGGGCCGCGGCGAGAATCTCGGTCAGGCGCAGACCGAAGACGGCGTCGCACGCATGGGGCCGACCCGTGCGGGCGGCGCCGATCAGTGCGTCCACGGCCCGGCCGAAGGCGGCGAGGGCGCCTTCGGCACTCTCCGGAAGCGCGCTCACCCCGGCCGCCCCCCGCAGTTCGACGGTGGCTCCGGCCGCCCCGGGCGGGGCGGTGAGGCTCAGGGTCAAGGTGCTGGAGGCACCCCCGGCGTGCTCCAGGATCACATGAGTGGTGTCTCCGGGGCCGTGCGCGGCGGCCGCCACGCGCCGCACGTCGCCCAGGACGGGCAGCAGCACGGACAGGGCGTGCGGTCCGACGTCCCACAGGCCGCCCTTCTCCCGGCGCCACGGTGAGGCCGAGAACGGGCTGTCCGTCGTGAACACCGCGCCGAGCCAGTCCGCTCGCGCGGTGAACCAGTCCGCCCGGCCCGCCTGTTCGGTGATCCACGCCTCGGTCTCGGGCTGGAACCGGGTGGTGAGGAAGACCACCGAGGCGACGCCGGCATCCCGTACCGCGTCGACGACCGCCCGGCCCTGCGGCACCGTCGCGGCCAGCGGCTTGTCGAGCAGCAGATGGCATCCGGCGCGGGCCGCACGCTCGGCGAGCGGGGCCTGGACGTCCGGCGGCAGGGCGACGGCGACGGCGTCCACCTCGGCGAACAGGGCGTCCACATCGTCGTAGGCGCGCGTGCCGTGACGTTCCGCCAGCTCGGCGGCGGCCTCCGCGCGCCGCCCCCACACGCCCACGAGCTCCGCCTTCTCGTGTCCGCTCAGGGCTGGGGCGTGCACCATGCTGGCCCAGGGGCCGGTGCCGAGCAGTCCGATGCGCATCGCGTCAGCGTCGCACACTCCGGGCTCGTCGGGGAGGGCGGGGCATTCACCGGGGAACGAGGCGCCTCAGGCGGCCGGCCGCTCCACAGCGGCCCGCTCGCCCGTGATCGCCGTCCGCGCGTGCTCCGCCGGCCCGCTCCGCCGGTCGCCCCGGACCAGACGCAGATGCCTCCGCCGTCCGGCATGCCGTGGCCGGTCCGGGGCGGAGGTGAGCAGGCGCTCCTCCACCCGGTCCATGACCACCAGCAGGGCGGCCAGCAGCGGCAGCAGCAGTACGGCGACGATGACCACGACATCCTCTCGGCCGGACAACGCACTTCGAGTGCTCGCAACGGCGTCACGGATGCGTGCGGTGCGCGTGAAGGAATGGTGACGATCCCAGGCCGGCCGGCGGCCGCACGAGGATCCCGGCCCGGCTCGCGTGCGACACGATCGCGTCATCTCCTCGGCGTGGCGCGCGAGATGGGCATGATCCACGGACTTGCGGGCATACGGTGCACAAAACTCTAGAGAGGGGCACCTCGTGCTGGTCCCGGACCCGAAGGTCGTCAGGAAGCTGCTGACCCGCTACGCATCGCTGCGGATCGCCCAGGCCGAGCAGAACACGCCGGCGGTGACACGGGAACTCGAGGACGTGAGTTACACGCTGTGCGTGATGATGGCCACGATGGACATCGGCGAGGCCGTCGCCCGGGCGGACGCCCTGCTGCCGGCGGAGGGGCGGTGGGCCGGAACGGACACCGAGGGGGACGGCGGGCTCTCCCTGGCCGTGTGACGGGGGAACCCGTACACGGACCCGCCCGGATCCTTACACTCGTCAACCGTGCCCATGTCCATGGGCCGTTGTCGGAAAGGCATGTTGACGGGTGTTCCAGGATTCTCCCATATACGACCGGCTTGTCGCGGAACGCGGCGACATACCCGCGGGGGTACGCAGAGAGGCCGACCGCCTGCGCAGGGAGCTGGAGGTCGTCATGCTGCCACTGCGGTCGCAGGGACTCGCGCCCGGCGCCGGACTGCCGCCGGCCGCGGCACCTGCCCCGGCGTGGGAGCGGATGCCGCAGTTGCCGGGCCCCGGGTCGCCCTGAGGCACCGGACACCCCGTGCGGTCCGGCCGCGGCGCCGCGGCCGGTACGGACGTGATCAGCGGGCGGACCTCTTCGTTCCGTTCGCCGGTGAGCACGGTTCGGCCGAGCCGCACGCCAGCCAGTCGGCGATGCTGCGGGCGATCGGCTGGCCGGTGTCCATCTCCACGAAGCCGAACTGACCCGACTGGTTGCACTCCAGGAACCACCAGATCCCGTCGGCGTCCTCCGCGAAGTCGAAAGCCCCGTAGGTCAGTTCGGCGTCCTTCAGGTATCTGTGGACGGCCTCCGCGACCCGCGGGGGCACATCCACGGGGGCCCAGGGGCCGGCCGACGGGGCGAAACGGACGTCCACGTCGTCGGGGTTCGCGTCCGGCGCCACCGGCTTGCGGGCGGCCAGCAGCCGTTCCCCGACGGCGGTGAGACGGATGTCCGCCCGCTTGGCGACCCGGCGCTGGAGCAGCGTCGGGCCGAAGGCGACGGCCGCGAAGTCGGTGTCCGGGGCGACCCGGCTGGTGGGCACCGCGCGCGGCGGCTCCTGCGGATGGGCGCCGGAGACCGGCTTGACCACCAGATCCGGGAAGCGCTCGGCGAACTCCCGGGCGGCCTGCGGAAACGTGGTGATCAGCGTGGCCGGCACGGCGAGCCCGCTGCGCTGGGCGGCACGCAACTGCCACGGCTTGTGGCGGGCCCGGCGGGCGGCGTCCGGATGGTTCATCCAGCGGGCGTCCGTCGAGCGGAGCATGCCGTACAGCGCCTGGGAGGACTCCTCCGTCAGCCACTGGGACGGCTGGGCGGCACGGGCGGCGGCTGCTCCCGGCCTGCGCACCCAGATGGAGCGCAGGCCGTTCATGCTGACCAGCCGGCCCCCGACGGACAGGTGTCCACGGCAGCCGCCGTGCACGTACTCGCCCGACAGGGCGACGCCGCGGGTCAGGTCGGCGGGGTCGAAACGGACCACCGGGACGCCCGACTCGTTGAGCCGGAGGACCACCATGTCGGCGGTCACGTCCTCTTCGGTGGTCAGAATGAGCACGGTCATCTTGCGGGGCCCGGCTCAGTCGTCGAAGTGCGTCTTGGAGCCGGCGGTGGAGGTCGTGGTCCCCAGTGCTCTGAGTGTCGCGTGGTCGGTTGCGGCGATCCGCCCGTCGGGGAAGACGTTCAACTGCAGTCCGGAGTCGTACGCGTACGGAGTGGTGACGTCCAACTGCACAGCGGGGCGCGCGTAGTTGAGCGTGAACGGTTGCATGGTCTCTCCCTGTTTCGGCTTCCACCCCCTTATACGAATCGAACGGGTGGTTGGTTTCCTTACTCTCCGTGATCACCGCCGGAAGCTGGGAAAACAGCGGAGCGTTGTTGCGCGAGTGCTGAGATAGCATCCGGCAGGGCGCCAGGGAGAAAGACGGATGTGGAAATGACGGACCAGCCCGATGAGCTGTTCGCGGCGGTCGACTCGCTGCTCGCCGCCGTCGACGGCGGCACCGTGCTGCCCGTCCCGGCGGAGCGGACCCGGCTGCGGGAGGCGGCCGGGCTGACCCGGGCCGCCGTGGCCCAGGCCCTCGGCGTACGCGTGCCCAGCATCGAGGCCTGGGAGGCGGGCCGCGCCGAGCCCAAGGGAGAACGCCTGGAGGCCTACCGACGGCTCCTCGCCGGTCTCGCCGACCGCTACCCGGCCCCACAGCCGCCCGCCGCCGTCCCGGCCGCACGCGATCTCACCGCCCGGCCGTCCACCGGCCGCCGGGCCGAAACCCCGGGCGAGGGAATCCCCGCCGCCGGGCAGCCGGCCGCCGGACGCGACGACGAGGCCGGCACGCGGCCCACGTCGCCCAGGCGTCCGGCCCCCGCGAAGGCACCAGGCTCCCGGCCCCGTACCCCCGCCGAGCCCGCCCCGGCCGGGGCCGTCGACCCCCGCTTCGCCCACGGCCCGCTCGCCGTGGTCGACGCCGCGGAGGGTGAGGTGACCGCGTACTGCGTCGGCGGGCTGGTGCTGGACGTGCCCGCGCGGTCGCTCCCGGCGCTGGTGGAGTGGGCGCTCGGCGAGGCGCGGCTCGGGCAGGCCCGGCTGCACCGGTCGGGCAAGGACGCCGACCCGCTGGTGGTGCTGACGGCGGCGGCCTGCGAGCGGTACGGGCTGCCCGCGCGGCTCACCGACGACGAGCGGCTCGCCGGCCGGCTCCCGGAGTCCCACAAGGCCGTACGGCAGCTGAAGCAGGCCGACTGGCTGCTGACCAGGCGCGGTCTCGGCCCGTGGGCCCGGATCTACCGCCCCGCACAGGGCGGCCGGCGCGCCTGCGTCCAACTGTGCGTCCCCGCCTGGCACGCGCTGGACACCCGGCACTGGGGCGAGGCCGCCTCGCTGCCGCCCGCCGACCTGGCCCGTGTCCTCGGCGCGTACGCCGCCCGGGTCCTGACCCCGCGCGGCTCCACCGCGGTCACCGGCCTGGAGCTGATGACGGCGCTGCATCCGCCCACCCGCGCGGTCAAGCAGGACGACGGCCAGTGGGTGTCCGCACCGAACCCGGGCGCCCTGACCGAGGCCGTGGACTGCGCCCCGTGCGAGGCCCCCGACGGCCACCCGCTCCTCGCCCATCTCCCGCGCTTCCACCAGCGCACCCCCGCCGAGGTGCTGCGCGAGGAGGCCTACGACTGGGCCCGGCCGCTGACCGACGAGGAGTGCATGCGGCCGTACCTCGTCGGCATCGACGTCAACATGGCGTTCGCGGCGGCGGCCAACCGTACGGTCGTGGGTCTCGGCGCGCCGGTCCACCTCCACAACCCCGCCTTCGACCCGTCGCTGCCCGGTTCCTGGCTGGTCGACCTGTCCCACGTCCGGCTCGACCCGCGCCTGCCGAGCCCGTTCACCCCGGACGGCGAGCCGCCGGAGGGCCCGGCCTGGTACGCGACGCCGACCGTGGCGTACGCGCTCGAACTCGGCCACGAGGTCGGCCCGCTGGAGGCCTACGTACGGCCCGAGCACGGCCCGTACCTGGACGCCTGGTACACCAGGCTGCGCGACGCCTACATCGCCACCATGGCCGATCTCGGCGTCACCACCGGCATGGCGCCCAAGGACTTCCTGGCCGCGATGGAGGTCCACAAGGACCGGGACCCGGAGCTGGCCCTGGTACTCGCGGCGATCAAGGCCACGGTCAAGGGCGGCATCGGCAAACTGCGCGAGCGCGCCCGCAGCGGCTGGCGGCCGGGCGAGCGCTGGCCCGCGCTGGACCGGCCCACCTGGCGCCCCGACATCCGCGCCGCCGTCATCTCCAAGGCGCGCACCAACATGCACCGCAAGATGCTCGCGATGGCCCGCGCCACCGGCCGGTACCCCGTGGCGGTGCTCTCCGACTGCGCGGTGTACGCCTCCGACGGCCCCACCCCGCTCGACCTCCTGCCCTACCGGGACGGCAAGCCCCTGCCCGGCGGCTTCCGCATCGGCGTCAGCCCCGGCATGGTCAAGCACGAGGGGACCCAGAGCGTGCTGTGGGCGGAGGGGCTGCGCGAGGAGCACGGCGACCACCTCAACCTGGCCCGCTACATCAAGTCCGGCCGGATCAGCGCGCCGGACGAGGGGGAGTAGGCGTACGCCGGCGGGGTGCCCGGTCAGCCGGCGAGGGCCCGCCGGGCCACCCTGAGGGCCTGCTCCGCGTACCCGCGGCCGAACAGCACCGTGTGCACCAGCAGCGGGAAGAGCTGGTGCAGGCCGACGCGGTCCGCCCAGCCGTCGGCGAGGGGCGCCGCCTCCTGGTAGCCGGCCAGGATCCGGTCCAGGTGGGGGCAGCCGAAGAGGTGGAGCATGGCCAGGTCGGTTTCCCGGTGCCCGCCGTGCGCGGCCGGGTCGATGAGGTGGACGTGCCCGTCGGCGCCCCACAGCACATTGCCGTTCCACAGGTCGCCGTGCAGCCGCGCGGGCGGCTCGGCGGGCCCGGCCAGACCGGGCAGCCGCTCGCAGACCCGCTCGACGGCGGCGGCCTCGGCGCAGCGTAGGGTTCCGTCGTCGACGGCGCGCCGCAGGTACGGCAGTACGCGGTGCTCGGCGTACCAGCGCGGCCAGTCGGCGCCGGTGCTGTTGCGCATCGGGGCGAGCCCGATGTAGGCGTCCTCGGGCCCGTCGGGCGGCGGCGCCCCGAACGCGGGCGCCCCGGCGGAGTGCAGGGCGGCCAGCGCACGGCCGAAACGCGCCGCGGACCCGGCGCCGGGCGGCCCGGTCGGGATCCGCTCGGTCACCATCCACTGCTCGTCGTGGCCGTGTACGGCGGGCATCCGGACCGCACCGGCGGCGGCCAGCCAGCGCAGTCCGGCGACTTCCGCCCGTACCGCGCGCGGGCCGTCCCCGCGTTTGACCACCACCACCACCGTGCCGCCGTCGAGGGTGACTTCGGCCAGTGCCCCGGACAGCGGACGCCCGCCGGTCACCGGACGCCCGGTGAGCCGGGACGCCACGGCCCGCGGTTCCTCGCTGCTGTCGACCACGGCCCCAGGGTACGGGCCCGGCCCGACCGGCGAGCGGATCACTCCCGGTCGGTGTCCGGGGCGCCGGTCAGGCCCACGGGGTTGCCGGACGGCAGCAGGCCGGCCTCGCGCACGGTCCTGGCCAGCGGTTCCAGAAGACGGGCGAGGCGTTCGGTGGCGCCCTGGTCCAGGACGGCCCACGGCCGCTCCGCGGCGGCGTCGGTCCGCGCCTCGACCGCCTCGTGCTCCGCGACGCCGGCCGCGGTGAGCGTCCCGTCGGCGGCGAGCAGCCCCCGCTCGCGCAGCTCGGTCTCGGCCGCCCGCCATGCCGTCAGGTCCCATCTGCGGCCCTCGCGCAGGACGGCGCCGTCGGACTCGCCCGCGGCCGACTTCAGCACCATCGCGGCGACCGGCCCGAGCCCGTGGCCCACCAGGACGGCGACGTGACCGTCGCCGCGGTGCTCGCGCAGCGTGGTGACGGCCTGCCAGAGCCGCACGTGCGGCTCCTTCGGGCGCTCCAGGGCCTGGTTGGCGGCGCCGAGGACCCGGCCCTCGGTGTCGGCGGCCATCGCCGCGGCCCAGGCCAGGTCGGCGGCCTCGGTCAGCTCGGGGGAGGTGACGGCCGCCGGCCCCAGCAGCCGCGTCATCGCGGCTTCCACGGCCCGCTCCCGCGCCTCGAGGACCTCGGCCGGGGCGGCGTACCCCCAGGCGTCGGGCAGGGCCCGTTCCACCCGGCTTCGGTGGAAGACGTAGAAGCAACTGGTGACGACCGCCGGGGGCACCGCGCCGAGCGGTGCGGCCCGCAGCGCGAAGTACCCCATCCAGAAGCCGCGCATCCCCAGGGCGTCGGTGGTCTGCTGGATCCCGGGCGCGTAGACCAGGTCGTGCACCGGTTCGTACCGTTGCCACATCGCCCGCGACAGTGCCTCGCCCACGGCTTCCTCCGGCTCCCGCCCGGCGCTCGCCGGGCAGTCGACGCGATTATGACCACCGTCATGGTCACCGGGGAAGCGCCCGCACGCGTCCGAGTGCGTTGCCGGGGAGCTCGGTGAACCACACGGAGCCGTTCGGGCCGGTGGCGAGGCGGAAGGGGACCTTGTCGGCGCCGGAGGGCACCGGGAACTCCTCGACGGCGCCGGCCTGCGTCACCCGGCCGATCCGTCCGGCCTGCTCGGCGAACCACACCTGTCCGTCGGGGCCCCGGGTGATCCCGCTCGGCCCGCTGTCGGGCTCCGGCAGCGGGAAGCGGGTGACCCGGCCGGTGGAGTCGACGCGGTCCACGGAGTTCGTCCCCGAGGCGGTGACCCACATCCCTCCGGGTCCGGCGACGATGTCGTCGGGGAAGTCGTCGGCCCCCAGCGGGAATTCGGTGATCCGCCCGGTGCGATCGATCCGGCCGGCCTTGCCGCCGAGCAGTTCGGTGAACCACAGGGCTCCGTCCGGCCCCGCGGTGATGCTGTGGGGGCTGCCGTCCGGGGTGGGCACCGCGTACTCGGTGATCCGGCCGGCGGTGGTGATGCGCCCGATCCGGTTCGCGTCCGATTCCGTGAACCACAGGGCGCCGTCGGGCCCGGTCGTGATGCCGAGCGGTGTGCTGTCCGCGCGGGGCAGCCGGTACTCGGTGATCCGGCCGGCGGTGGTGATGCGCCCGATCCGGTCCGCGCCCGACTCGGTGAACCACAGCGCGCCGTCGGGCCCGGTCGTGATGCCGAAGGGGGCGCTGCCCGCGGTAGGCGTCGGGTGGTCCGCGACCGTTCCGTCCGCCGCCATCCGCCCGATCCGGTCCGCACCGGACTGCGCGAACCACAGTGCCCCGTCCGGCCCGGTCGTGATCCCGGACGGGAAGCCGGCGGCGGTGCTGGTGATCGGATACTCCGTCACCTCGCCGGCCCCGGCGCGGGCGGGGGAGGCGACGGCGGCCACACCGGCCAGGGCGCAGAGGACCGCCGCGAGGACACGACGGCCCCCTCGGCGGACGGCCGGCGCAGGTGTGTCGGGCATGGGGCCGGCCCCTTCTGGGCATGAGCGCGCACCGGCACCGGCGCCGGCGGCATCCCTGATCTCGCGCCCCACGCTAAGGTCCGCCCCGCCACCGCTCGAGCCACCGGACCCGGACGAGTGACCCCCGCGTGTCGGCGTCTCAGCCGGCCGCGGGGCCGGTGCGGGCGTGCAGCAGCCTGGGCGACGCCTCGAAGCCGTGGCGGGCGTAGGCCGGGACCGCCCGGGGACTGGAGTGGACGGTGACCCGCTCCAGGCCGAGTTCCCGGGCACGGTCGAGGACCGCGTCGATGAGCCGGCCGCCGAGGCCGTCGTCGCGCTCGCCGGGGATGACGTAGACGCACTGAAGATCGCCCGAGGCCCGCTCCAGGGCGTGCGGAGTGGGCACCCGCGGCAGGACCGCCGGCCAGGCCATGCCGATCACGGCTTCGCCACGGAGCAGGACCAGGCAGCGGTGCGAGGCGGCGTTCTCCCGCGCCCAGCCGGTGAAGTGACGTACGGACTCGTCGCGTCCGGTGTGCGGTTCGCCGCCGTTCTCGAGGATCCACCGCCAGCGGAGCCCGGCGACGGCGGCCAGTTCGCCGGGCTCGGCCGGGCGGATGATGATGTCGTCCACCCGTGCATTCTGCTGTGTTCCGCCAAGTCCTGGACGGTGATGGCGAGTTCCTGGTCGGTGAACGCGCTGTAGGACGGGTTGACGTCGCTCTCCCCGCCCCGGCCGTCTCAGCCGCGGTTCGGGTTGGACATCAGGTACGTGCCGGACGAGCAGGGGTCAACTCGGGCGCCACGATCAGCGGCAACGTCGTGGTGAAGGACAACGCGATCGTGCAGAGCGGCGCCAACCTCTCCGGCGGCGCCGGTGACGGTCAGGGCTGCCGCAGTGGCCCCGGCCGCGGTGAGGAACGACCGTCGGCCATGTCGCCCTCGCCGACGACCTGCTGGCGGTAGCCTCCTCCTACTCTGTGGCGACCTGGGTGAAGCTCTCCGGCCGCCCCGACGCCTGGACCCGCGTCTTCGACTTCGGCACGGGCGTCACCGCGAACATGTTCCTGACGCCGCTGAGCGACGCCGGCACCCTGCGGAACGCCATCACCGCGGGCGGCGGGGGAGCGGAGCAGCGGATCGACGCCGACCCGCTGCCCACCGACCGCTGGGTGCACGTGGCCGTGACCTACGGTGCCGGAACCGCCGTGCTCTACGTCGACGGCAGGGAGGTGGGCCGCAACACCGAGGTCACCGTCGAACCCCGCTACTTCGGCAACCACATCCGGGCCGCGTACATCGGCAGGTCCCAGTACTCCGACCCGTACCTGAAGGCGGCCGTCGACGACTTCCGTGTCCACGGCCGGACGCTCACCCCGGCCGAGGTGGCGGCGCTGGCCTCCGGTTCATGACACGACCGTCGCCTTCCGCGGCGCCGTACGGTGTGCCCGCCGGGCGCGCTCCCCGCCGCCCGCCCGGCGTACGGCGAACGGCGCCGCGAGGCCGGTCAGGGCGAACATCGCCCCCACGACGTACCACCCGGGGCGGCCCCAGCCGATGCACAGCGAGATGAGCAGACCGGGACCGAGGGCCTCGCGAAGGAGACCTAGCCGC
This sequence comes from Streptomyces sp. NPDC001480, assembly GCF_042894725.1. Taxonomy (NCBI): domain Bacteria; kingdom Bacillati; phylum Actinomycetota; class Actinomycetes; order Kitasatosporales; family Streptomycetaceae; genus Streptomyces; species Streptomyces sp. NPDC001480. Next base: position 65,823 of record NZ_JBIAVX010000018.1, read on the forward strand.
TCGGTCACCTCGCCCGTGGCGGGCGGGCTCGCCTACCACCGGGCGGGGCTGGCACGATCGGCGAACTGTGGCACTCCGCCGCAGGGTTCGACTGGACGGCCATCAGCCCGTCGAGGGAGGAGGAGGTACGGCCGGTCCCGCAGGGCGAGCCGGCGGGGGCCGCCGCCGGCCGGGACGGGCGTGACCGGCGGGAGGAAGGCCAGGAGGGCCGCGGCGGCCGTACAGGCGACCGCCGTGCCGAGGACCATGAGCCGGTAGGCGGCGAGGGTGCCGACCTGGACGGCCCAGCCCGCCAGCAGGGCCCCGAGGGAGACGCCGACGTTGGTCACGGCACGCAGATGGGCCCGGAACTCCTGCGGCCGGTCCCCGCCGTAGTGCCGGACGAGCGGACTGCGGGCGGCGACCCCGGCGGCCTTCGCCCCGGTGGCGGCGCTGACCACGAGGACGAACGGTCAGAACCCCCTCGCCGGCACGAAGGCGACCGCGGCCGGCGCCTGGACGACCAGCGTGGTGGCGTAGACGCCGCGCGCCCCGCCCCGGTCCGCGAGGTGCCCCACGGCGATGCCCAGGACGAGCGAGAGGAGACCGGCGACGGCGAGCCCTCACCCTGCCGGTGACCCGAGGGCGGTGACGGCCGCGCGGAGGTGTCCGCGGGTCGACCGCTGACGCGGTGACAGTTCGCCACGTTCGGGGGAACCGGCGGCGCGCCGGTAACCCGGCTGGGCGGCCCGGATGGTGCGTCCCGGTGGCGTGGCTGACGGTGGTTCATGTCGGAGGTCGGGTCATGACAGCTGATGGAGTATTGGCTGCCCGGCACCGGCGGAAGGATTCCGAGATGCGATCTGCCCGCATGATCCTGGCCACGGCGGCAGCGACGGCCGCCCTCGCCATCGCCGCTCCCGGGGCCCACGCCTACGGGGGCGACGAGGGCCGCGATGACTCTTCCTACAGCAAGAAGCAGGACGACGACAGCAGCCACGACGAGGAGCGTGGCGGGGGCCACTCCGGTGGCGGCAAGCACGAGTCGAGCGGAGACGACTACGACTCGGAAGGGGACGACAGCGGTTTTGACTCCGGTTCCTCCAAGGACGACGAGCACGACAAGGACAGCGGCGGCTGGAGCAAGGAGAAGGACCACGACAAGCCGCGCGGCGGCATGCACACCGGAGGCGGCGCGCTGGCCACGCCGGGCGTGACCGCCGCCGGGCTGTCCGTCGTGGCCGTGGCCGCCACCGGCATGTACGCGCTGCGCCGCCGCAAGGTCGCCGAACCGGCCGTCTGACCGGAGTCCGATGCCCCAGGGCTACGGCCGCCGCCCGCGCACCTCGCGCTCGGCGGCCGGCTGCCCGCCCCCGACAGCCGCGCTGCCGTGTCCGAATGAGGTGGTTTCCCATGGCAGCTGACCCGCAGACGCCCACCCGCACCCCCACCGTCACCGGGCCGGCCCCGGCCGGGCCGGGCTCCCGCTCCGGTGGGCGGCTGGTGTGGACCGCCGCGATCGCACTCCTGGCCGTCGCCCTGATCGGCGGCAGACAGGGACCGTCCGGCTCCTCCGACCCGCCCGGCGCGGCGAGCGTCGCGGGCGCCCCCACCGCATCGGCGTCCCCGGACGCCCCCCGGTCGGACAGGTACCTGTCCCGCTCCCGGCCGACGCGCCTGTCCATCCCGGAGATCGCGGTCGACGCCCCCTTCACATCCCTCGCCATCGGCGACTCCGGCCGGCTCCAACCGCCGCCCGCCGACAACACCAACCTCGTCGGCTGGTACTCCGACGGTGTCTCGCCCGGGGAGGCGGGCACCGCGATCATCGCGGGCCATGTCGACACGAAGACCTCGGCCGCGGTCTTCGCGGAACTGGGCGAGCTGAAGCCCGGCGACCGCTTCACCGTGGAGCGGGCCGACGGTACGAAACCGTCCTTCGTGGTCGACAGCGCGGAGACCTTCGCCAAGGACGAGTTCCCCAGCGAACGTGTCTACGCCGACACCCCCAGGGCGGAGGTGCGGCTCATCACCTGCGCCGGGGACTACGACCGAACGGTCAAGGACTACACGGACAACCTTGTGGTCTTCGCCCATCTGGTCTGAGTCCGGTGCCCCCGGAAATGCGGAAAGGACCGGCGGTCGAGGAAAACGAGGTGAAACGACGGCCGGAAAAGGCGGCCGGAATTCGACGCAACCATTCATCCGTTCCGGGTGCGCGGGCGAATTCCCGGAAATCGCGGGAACCGGCGCGGTGGGAAAGCGGTCTTAGGGTCCGCCGACGGCGAGGAACGCCTTCGCCGTCATGACCGAAGAACCGAATGCACCGGGGGAACGAAAAACAATGGCCATCCGTATGCGCACCCGCAGGACACTGCTCACCGCCGCCACCGTCACCGCGGCCCTGTCCCTGGCCGCCGTGACCCCGGCCCTCGCCGGAACCGGCGACGGCCATCACACCCGGGCGGCGGCCACCGTACAGGGCGACCCGCGCGACGTCACCCAGCGCGTCGCCGACTTCTACGGCGCCTACATCGACTCCGTCTGGGACAACGAGGACCCGGCGGCGGCCGCGAACGCCAAGGCCCTGCGCTCGTTCTACCTGTCCGCCGCCGCCCAGCGGAAGGTCACCGCGTACGAGGCGGAGGAACACGCGGACGGCATCCTGTTCGCACAGAACGTGCCGGTGAAGTGGAAGGTCGCCTACACCGGCTCGGGCGCCGGCCACGCGACCAGCAGGGTCACCCTCACCTGGGGCGACGGCTCCGACGCACAGGTCACCCGCATCGACGTCCAGTCCGACCTGAGGACGAAGAAGATCACCGACCTGAAGCAGGCCGGCTGACACCCTCCCCGCGCGACCACCCGCCCCGGTGCGCAAGCGCTGCCAGGGCGGGTACCCGGCGACCGTGCCTGTGTCGCATCCCGCGGAGCGGTCCCGGAACGGGCGAGGGTGGTTCGAGCGGCTGGCCGAAGGTGCCTCCAACCTCACCAGCTCGATCGCCTTCTACTGCTTCTGCCTCGCCCTGGTGGCCGCGTTCGTCGCCGTCCACGTCGCCGGCCTCCCGTTGACCTGGCAGCTGCTCGTCGGCGACATCATGACCTCGGTCAACCTGCTCCTGCTGGCCCTGTTGAAGAACTCCGAGCGACGCGCCGAGCGCGCGGTGCAGCACAAGCTGGACAGCATCGCCGCCGCGCTGCTGGAGCAGAGCGAGGGCAGGACCGGCCAGGCCCACGAGGACCTGCGCAACGCCATCCGCGTGGAGGAGGAGATCTGAGCCCGGCCGGCTCCGGGCCCCGCTTCAGTGGTCCTGGCCGCGTCCGCCGCCGCGCTGACGCGTGTCCCCGGCCGGGTGGGACGCTGCCGTGCCACTCGACTGGCCGCCGCCGGTCGAGCCGTAGCCTCCGGGGACGCCCGGCGGCATGTCGGCGTCGGCATCCGCCGTACTGACGCGGCGGCGGGCCCGCACGTTCGGCCGGCGCTCCGGGTACGGGTAGTCGAACGGACGCGAGGCCTCGCGCTCCCGGTCCGCCTCGGTCTGCTCGCGGGCGGCGCGCTCGGCCGCTTCCCTGTCGTCGTGGCGGTGGTCGTGTTCGCTGTCGTTCATGCGCCGCCGAGTACCCGGGGCCCCGCGTCGGCAACGTCCGGCGTGTCGAAGCACCGGCACGGGGCACTGAGAGACGATGGGAACACCGCGGAGAGCCACAGGCAGGGCCGGAGAGGCAGGGCTCCATGGAGCAGCGGGTCGCATCGCATGCGGCGGGCGGTAGCGTCCCGGCGGACCCCGACGTACGCCGGCGGATCCCGCGCACCGATGCCGTGCTGCGCGATCCGCGGCTCTCCGAGGCGGCGGCACGGCTGGGCGCGGCCGTGGTGAAGACGGCCGTGCGGCAGGCGCAGGAGCGGGCGCGGGCCGGTGCCGTCCCGCCCGAGCGGGTGGCGGACGCGGCCGTCGCGCTGCTGCCGGACACGGCGGGCGGGCTCCGCCCGGTGATCAACGCCACCGGGGTGCTGCTGCACACCAACCTCGGCCGGGCCGCGCTGTCGGCGGCGGCCCGGCGAGCGGTCGAGGAGGCCGCCGGCCCCACCGACGTCGAGCTGGACCTGGTGACGGGGGCGCGGGCCCGCCGCGGGCGCTCCGCCCTGCGCGCCCTGTGCGACCGGGTGCCGTCGGCCGGCGCCGCGCACGTCGTCAACAACGGAGCAGCCGCCCTCGTCCTGGTGGCCACCGCGCTCGCCGCCGGCAAGGAGATCGTCATCAGCCGCGGGGAGATGGTGGAGATCGGGGACGGCTTCCGGCTGCCCGACCTCCTGGTCTCCACCGGGGCCCGGCTCCGTGAGGTCGGCACGACCAACCGGACGACCGCCGCCGACTACGCCGCCGTGATCGGCCCCGATACGGGCTGCGTGCTGAAGGTGCACCCGTCCAACTTCCGCATCACCGGCTTCACCCGCGCCGCCGCCGTCGGTGAACTGGCGGCGCTGGGCGTCCCCGTGGTCGTCGACATCGGCTCCGGGCTGCTCGCGCCGCATCCGCTGCTGCCCGACGAGCCCGACGCCGAGACCCTGCTGCGCGACGGCGCCGCGCTCGTCACCGCGAGCGGCGACAAACTCCTCGGCGGACCGCAGTGCGGGCTGCTGCTCGGCGACGAGGAACTGGTCCGCACCCTCTCGCGGCACCCCCTGGCCCGGGCCCTGCGTGTCGACAAACTGACACTGGCCGCCCTGGAGGCCACGCTCACCGGCCCCCCGACGCCGACCGCCGTCGCACTGACCGCGGACCCCGCACGGCTGCGGTCCCGCGCCGACCGGCTGGCCGCCACGCTGAACGCGCACGGCGTCGACGCGCGGGCCGTCGAGAGCGCGGCGACGGTCGGCGGGGGCGGCGCGCCCGGCGTGGCCCTGCCCAGCGCCGCGCTGTCCCTGCCGGAGCGGTTCGCCGCGCCCCTGCGCACCGGCCGGGTCCCCGTGGTCGGGCGCCTGGAGGCCGGCCGCTGCCTGCTCGATCTGCGGGCGGTGCCGCCGGAGGACGACGAGCGGCTCGTCCACGCCGTCCGCTCGGTCGCGGGGAGGTAGCCGCCATGCGGGTGCTGGCCACCGCCGGGCACGTCGACCACGGCAAGTCGGCGCTGGTCCGGGCGCTGACCGGGATGGAACCCGACCGCCTGGAGGAGGAACGCCGCCGGGGACTCACCCTCGACCTCGGTTTCGTCTGGACCCGGCTGCCGCCGGACGGTGAGCACCTGGCGTTCGTGGACGTGCCGGGGCACGAGCGGTTCGTCGCGACCATGCTGGCCGGGGTCGGGCCCGTGCCCGCCGTCCTGTTCGTGGTGGCCGCCGACCAGGGCTGGCAACCGCAGTCCGAGGAGCACCTGGCGATCCTGGACGCGCTCGGCGTGCGGCACGCCGTGCTCGCGGTGACCCGCAGCGACCTGGCGGACCCCGAGCCGGTGCGCGCCGACGCCGCCGAGCGCATGGCCGCGACCTCGCTCGGCAAGGTGCCGTCCGTGGCGGTGAGCGCGGTCACCGGCGCCGGGCTGGACGACCTGCGCGCCGAACTGGCCTGCCTGGCCGGAGCACTGCCCGTGCCGCCCGCCGACGCGGACGTACGGCTGTGGCTGGACCGGGCCTTCACCGTGCGCGGCCACGGCACCGTGGCGACGGGCACCCTCGGCGCGGGCACCCTTCGGGTGGGCGACCATCTCGTCACCGCGGACGGCACCGCCGAGCTGAGGGTGCGCGGTCTGCAGTGCCTGCACGAGGAACGCTCCGAGGTCAGCGGGGTGGCACGGGTGGCCGTCAACGTGCACGGCCCCTCGGACGGCGCGCTCGGCCGCGGACAGGTGCTGCTGACCCCCGGCCGCTGGCTGACCACCGGCCTGGTGGACGCCCGGATCGTCGGCGAGCCGGTCGACGATCTGCCCCGGACGGTCACCCTGCACATCGGTACGGCCGCCGTCCCCGTGACCGTCCGTCCGCTGGGCCCGGACGCCGCACGGCTCACCCTGGCCCGCCCCCTGCCCCTGCGGGTCGGTGACCGGGCGGTGCTGCGCGAGCCGGGTGGCGGCCGCACGCCGTGCGGGGTGACCGTGCTGGACGTACGGCCGCCACGGCTGGCCCGGCGGGGCGCCGGGCGGGCCCGGGCGGCGGAACTCACCGCCATGACCGGCCGCCCGGACGGCGTGGCGGAGCTGCGCAGGCGCGGCCTGGCGCGCCGCTCGGACCTCCTCGCGATGGGCATCCCGCCACCCTCCGCGCCCGTCGCCGGCGACTGGCTGGCCGACGAGACGCACTGGACGGCGCTGCGCGAGCGCCTGGCGGCGGAGGTGGACCGGCACGCGAAGGCCCACCCCCTGGAGCCCGGCCTGCCCACCGAGGCGGCCCGCCACCTGCTGGGCCTGCCCGACCGGACCCTCGTCGACGCCCTCGCCCGTACGCCCGGTGAGCCGCGGCTGACCAGCCGTCAGGGCCGCCTGTACGGCCCCGGCAGCACCCGCCCGACACTGCCGGCGCCGGTCGCGGCGGCCGTCGACGCCGTACGCCGCGACCTGGCCCGTACGCCCTACCGCGCGCCCGAGGCCGACCGGCTGACGCGGCTGGGACTGAACCGCAGGGCGCTGGCCGCCGCAGTCTCGGCGGGCGCGCTGCTGAAGATCGCCGACGGCATCGTGCTGCTCCCCGGCGCGGACGAACAGGCCGTGGCCGTGCTGCGGGGGCTGCCCCAGCCGTTCACGTTGAGCGAGGCCCGCCGGGCACTCGACACCACGCGGCGGGTCGCCGTGCCGCTGCTGGAGTTCCTGGACGCCCGGGGACACACCGAGCGGGTGGACGAGCAGCGCCGGCGCTGTCGCGACGGTCCGGGGAGCGGAGGCGGACGGGAATCGAACCCGCCTGCCCGAGATCCTCGGGCACCTCGGTTTTGAAGACCGGGAGGGCCACCAGGCACCCACACGCCTCCACCGACCGCCAGGCTAGTTCCCCAGGAGACCGGCATGACACCGACCCGCCAAGCAGCCGTCAGGCTCACGCAGTTCGCTCACGGCGGCGGCTGCGCCTGCAAGATCCCGCCCGGGGAGCTGGAGGAGGTCGTCAGCGGTCTGACGGCACCCTCGCTCACCGGGGCCGACAGTCCGCTGCTGGTCGGGCTCGCCACCGGCGACGACGCGGCCGTCGTCACGCTTCCCGGGCAGCAGAACACGGCCGTGGTGTCCACCGCCGACTTCTTCACCCCCGTCGTCGACGACCCGTACGACTGGGGCCGCATCGCGGCCGCCAACGCCCTCTCCGACGTCTACGCGATGGGCGGCCGTCCGCTCCTCGCCGTGAACCTGCTGGCCTGGCCCCGCGACCGGCTGCCCTTCGACCTGGCCCGCGAGGTGCTGCGCGGCGGACTGGACGTGGCCACGGAGGCGGGCTGCCACGTGGGCGGCGGACACAGCGTCGACGACCCCGAGCCCAAGTACGGCATGGCCGTCACCGGCCTCGCGGACCCGGCCCGGCTGCTGCGCAACGACGCCGGCCGGCCCGGCCTGCCGCTGTCCCTGACCAAACCCCTCGGCCTGGGCGTGCTGAACAACCGTCACAAGACCACCGGCGAACGGTTCGAGCAGGCGGTCGCCACCATGGTGGCGCTCAACCGGGACGCGTCCGCCGCCGCCCTGGCCGCCGGCGCCTCCTGCGCCACCGACGTCACCGGCTTCGGCTTCCTCGGCCATCTGCACAAGCTGGCCCGGGCGTCGGGCGTGACCGCCGTGGTGGACACCGCCGCCGTGCCCTACCTGGACGGCGCCCGGGAGGCCGTGCGCGACGGGTACGTCAGCGGCGGCACCCGGCGCAACCTGGAGTGGGTGGCGCCGTTCACGGACTTCGGGGACACCGACGCCGACACCCGGCTGCTGCTGGCCGACGCCCAGACCTCGGGCGGGCTGCTGGTCGCCGGGGAGGTACCCGGGGCCCCGGTGGTCGGGGAACTGGTGCCGCGCGGAGCGCACTCGATCGTGCTCAGGTGATCACCGTGCTCAGCTGATCACGGCTCCGTGCCGGTCCGCTCGTCGATGCCCGCCCGCGCCCGGTAGACCCGCACCAGCTCCACGGCGGCCGGCCCCCGGGGGCGGCGGCCCGGCCGGATGTCGACGGCGAACGCCTTCGTCTCCTGGATGTGGGTGTTGGGGTCGAGGGACAGGTGCACCAGTTCGTTGGCCGCGTCGCCGGTGCTGTAGCCGTTCGGCCCCCAGTGGTAGGGCAGCCCCACCTGGTGCAGGGTGCGCCCGTGCACGGTCAGCGGCACGACCCGGTCGGTGACCAGCACCCGCGCCTCGATGACGCCCCGCGCGCTGACGATCGTCGCCCAGCCGGTGTGCTCAAGGCCGCGTTCGGCGGCGAGTTCCGGCGACACCTCGCAGAAGAACTCCGGCTGGAGCTCCGCCAGATAGGGCTGCCAGCGGGACATGCCGCCCGCCGTGTGGTGCTCGGTGAGCCGGTAGGTCGTGGCGACGTACGGGAACACCTCGGTGCCGGGCTCGCCGGCGCTCGGCTGGTAGCGGTTGTCCGGGTGCGCCGGCAGCAACTGCCGTACCGGGTTGCGCTGCCGGCCGTACAGCAGGTTGGGGAACGGCGAGTCCTGCGGCTCGTAGTGCGTCGGCAGCGGGCCGTCGGTCAGCCCGGACGGCGCGTACAGCCAGGCCTTGCCGTCGGCCTGCATGATGAACGCGTCGGTGCCCGACAGCGCCTCGGGGCCCTCCGCGTCGGGCGGCGGCCGGTGGCCGGGGGACTTGTCCTTCTTGAAGTCGGGGACGTCGTGGCCGGTCCACTCTCCCTGCTCCGCGTCCCACCACACCAGCGCCTTGCGCTCGCTCCAGGGTTTGCCGTCCGGGTCGGCCGAGGCGCGGTTGTACAGGACGCGCCGGTTGGCCGGCCAGGCCCAGGCCCACTTCGCCGCGACCCAGTCCTGCTCCTGGCCCGGTGTGCGGCGGGCGGCCTGGTTGACGCCGTCGGCGTACACCCCGCAGTAGATCCAGCAGCCGCAGGCGGTGGAGCCGTCGGGCTTCAGCTGCTCGTACGAGGACAGGGGGCTGCCGTCGCCGTCGCGGCCGTTGATCTCTGCGAGGACGGCCTCCGCGTCCGGCTCGGCCTGGAAGCCCTTGGTGGGGTAGTCCCAGGTCAGGTCCAGCACCGGCCGGTCCATCGGGTCGGTGGACCCGGCGAGCTTCTCCCGGATGATCCGCCCGAGGTGGTAGGTGAACCACAGGTCGCTGCGCGCCTCACCGGGCGGCTCGACCGCCTGGTGGTGCCACTGGAGGAGCCGCTGGGTGTTGGTGAAGCTGCCGTCCTTCTCGGTGTGCGCGGCGGCGGGCAGGAAGAACACCTCGGTGCCGATGTCCTCGGTGCGCAGCTCACCCGTCTCGATCTCCGGCCCGTCCTTCCACCAGGTGGCCGACTCGATCAGGGAGAAGTCCCGCACGACCAGCCAGTCCAGGTTGGCCATGCCCAGCCGCTGGAGCTTGCAGTTGGCCGAGCCGACGGTCGGGTTCTCACCGATGAGGAAGTAGCCCTTGCAGGTGCCCTCCAGCTGGGCCATGACGGTCTCATAGGTCGAGTGGGAGCCCGTCAGGCGCGGCAGGTAGTCGAAGCAGAAGTCGTTCTCCGCCGTCGCGGCGTCACCCCAGTACGCCTTGAGCAGGCTCACCAGGTAGGAGCGCATGTTGCCCCAGTAGCCCTTGGGCGCCGCGTCCGCCCTTACGAAGGCGTCCAGGTCCTGGTTCTGGTGGGCGTGCGGCATCGGGATGTAGCCGGGGAGCAGGTTGAACAGGGTGGGGATGTCCGTCGAGCCCTGGATGGAGGCGTGCCCGCGCAGCGCGAGGATGCCGCCGCCCGGCCGGCCGATGTTGCCGAGCAGGCTCTGCAGGACGGAGGCCGCGCGGATGTACTGGACGCCCACCGTGTGCTGGGTCCAGCCGACCGCGTAGGCGAAGGCCGTGGTCCGGTCCCGTCCGGAGTTCTCCGTGACGAGCTCGCACATCCGGCGGAACACGTCCTGCGGCACCCCGCAGATCCGCTCGACCATCTCCGGCGTGTAGCGGGCGTAGTGCCGCTTGAGCACCTGGAAGACACAGCGCGGGTCGGTCAGCGACTCGTCCCGCTCCGGCTCGCCCTCGCCGATCGCCGCGCCGCCCGCGCCGTGCGCCTCGCCGCGCGCGGCCTCGCTCACCGTGCTGCCGCCGGCGGTGCGTTCCTCGTAGTGGTCGTCGCGCTGGCCCGCGGCGGCCGCCACGTCCAGGCCCTCGTACTGCCAGGTGTGGTTGTCGTAGCTGCGGGTGTCGGTGTCCAGGCCGGAGAAGACGCCGTCCAGGTCCTCGGTGTCCTGGAAGTCCTCGCGCAGGATCACCGGCGCGTTGGTGTAGGCCACGACGTAGTCGTGGAAGTACTTGTCGTTGGCGAGGACGTAGTTGATGATCCCGCCGAGGAAGGCGATGTCCGTGCCCGCGCGCAGCGGCACGTGCAGGTCGGCCAGCGCGCTGGTGCGGGTGAAGCGCGGGTCGACGTGGATCACCTTCGCGCCGCGGGCCTTGGCCTCCATCACCCACTGGAACCCGACCGGATGGCACTCGGCCATGTTCGAGCCCTGGATGACGATGCAGTCGGAGTTCTGGAGGTCCTGCTGGAAGGTGGTCGCGCCGCCGCGTCCGAACGAGGTTCCCAGACCGGGAACGGTGGAGGAGTGTCAAATGCGGGCCTGGTTCTCGATCTGGATCGCCCCGAGCGCCGTGAACAGCTTCTTGATCAGGTAGTTCTCTTCGTTGTCCAGCGTCGCTCCGCCCAGGCTGGCGATGCCGAGGGTGCGCCGCGTACGGACCTGGTCGACCTCCCACTGCCAGCCGGCGCGCCGCGCCGCGATGACCCGGTCGGCGATCATGTGCATGGCCGTGTCGAGGTCGAGGCGCTCCCAGTCGGTGCCGTGCGGGCGCCGGTAGAGCACCTGGTACTCACGGGCGTCACCGGTGGTCAGCTGGAGGCTCGCCGAGCCCTTCGGGCACAGCCGCCCCCGCGAGATGGGGGAGTCGGGGTCACCCTCGATCTGGGTGACCCGGCCGTCCTGTACGTAGACGTTCTGGCCGCAGCCCACCGCGCAGTACGGGCACACCGACTTCACCACCCGGTCGGCGGTGGCGATCCGCGGGGTGCGGCGCGCACTGGTCCCGCTCTTGGCGGCGGCCCCGCGGCCCAGCGGGTCGGTGCCCGTGAGCTGGCGGTAGACCGGCCAGGAGTCGATCCAGGTGCGTACGCCCATGCCCTGCGCCCTTTCGGTGCCGGATGCCGTGCCGGCGGTTCTCCCGCTCCTCCTGCGGACAGTGTCCCGCCGCGGGGCCGCCCCGGCATCCGTCGCCCAGGTACCCGGAGGGCGACCGCTGAAAACGCGGTTGTCAGCGGGGCGGTGCGCCGACCGTCCCGCCACGGTGCCAGTGCGGGTGCGGGTGTCGCGGTCGGCGGCTTCCGCTCCTGAAAGGGAGCCGTCAGCCGGTGCGGGACGCCACTCGCTCCCGCTGCGGTACGACCGTGTACCTGGGGTCCCGCGCGGAGGCCACCCCGGCGTGGAACACGCCGAACCGCAGCGCGGCGGAACCCGTCAGCAGGGCGGCGCCCGCCAGCACCGCGAGCCGCCGGTCCCGGAACCGTCCCGCACAGGCGGCCAGCGCGGCCCCGCCCGCCGTCAGCAGCTCCGCCGTCGGCAGTAGCACCTGCGCCCTGCCCTGCTCGTACGGCTCGGCCATCAGACCCATGTGCCGCTTCATCGCCCGGAAGGCCCCCAGCTCCAGCGCGGCTCCGAGGACCGCCAGGCGGCGCGCGGGCCCCGCCTGGTCCACCGGGGAGCAGACCAGGGCCAGCCCGGCCGCCGCGCTCGCTCCCGAGCCCGCGAAGACGAACGGCAGCTGCCGGAAGCCCTCGTGCCAGGACGGCACGGCGGTGTCCGCGATCAGCACGGCGGTGTAGCTGACGACCGCCGGACCGAGGACCGCGGACGCCGCCGTCGCGGCCGAACCGACGAGCCGGTAACGGCCCGCGACATCGGTGGCCGCCGCGACCGCCGTGAGCGGTGCGTAGCCGGCCAGCAGCCACGACCCCACGCTCATCGGCGAGGTGGGCTTGAAGACGCGCAGCATGTTCAGGAACCGGGCGGGCCGCCCCAGGTCGTGGACGAGCGCGCCCAGGGAGAGCGTGATGGCGCCGGCCGCGCCCAGCTTCGCCGGCCGGGCGAGCGCGGGCCGCCCGGTGGCCTGCGCCCCGGCGGCGAGCAGCGAGGAGGAACCCGCGAGCCCGCCGAGATACAGGTATCCGGCGATGTCCAGTGCCTTCCACGTCGGCTCGTGCAGGATCGGCCGGCCGTAGTACGACGAGAACTCGGCGTCCGGCACCATGGCCTGCTCGCCGCGTCCGCCGCCTCCCCGGCGTCGCCGCCGCCGTCCGCCCTGGGCCCCCGGCGCGGCCTCCCGCGCGGGTCGCGCCCCCTGCACACCGTCGCGGGTGACGTCCGAACCGGTCATCGCGGCCTCCTGGCGAAGCTGACGGCGGCCATCGCCACGAGCGAGACGGCCGCCGCCGCGGCATGCCGCCACATCGCGGGCAGGTCCCGGGTGGTGACCACCGGGTCCGGTGGCAGACCGTAGACCTCCGGCTCGTCCAGCAGCAGGAAGAACGCCCCGTCGCCGCCGACGCCGTCCTGCGGGCTCTCGCCGTACAGCCGGGCCTCGGTCGCCCCGGCCGCGTGCAGCTGTGCCACCCGGCCCGCCGCCCGCTCGCGCAGCTCGTCCAGCGGGCCGAACTGGATCGAGTCGGTCGGGCACGCCTTGGCGCAGGCCGGTTCCGTCCCGGCACCGATCCGGTCGTAGCACAGCGTGCACTTCCAGGCGCGCCCGTCACCCTTGCGCTGGTCGATGACGCCGTACGGGCAGGCCGGCACGCAGTACCCGCAGCCGTTGCAGATGTCCTCCTGGACGACCACCGTCCCGAACTCGGTCCGGAACAGCGAGCCGGTGGGGCACACGTCGAGGCAGGCCGCGTGCGTGCAGTGCTTGCAGACGTCCGAGGACATCAGCCAGCGCAGCTCGGTCCGGCCGTCGGGGGCCACGGGGGCGATCGTCCCGGCCGGTGCGCCGAGACCGTGCGCCGCCTCGAAGACGTCGACGCCCTCCTCACCGGTCCCGGGCTCCGCGCCGACCGGAACCCTGCGCTGCTCGATGAAGGCCACATGCCGCCAGGTGTCCGCGCCGAGGCCCTGGGTGTTGTCGTACGACATGCCCGTCAGCTCCAGGCCGTCCTCGGGCACGGCGTTCCACTCCTTGCAGGCCACCTCGCACGCCTTGCAGCCGATGCAGACGGAGGTGTCCGTGAAGAACCCCATGCGCGGCGGGGCGTCGGCGTACCCGGCGGCACCGGCCACGTCCGGCTGCGGTCCGTACCACTGGTTGTCCCGGTCCATCGGGAACCTCCTCGCTCGCGGCTCGTGCACGGCGAAGTCCCGCCCCTCACCCGGAGCGCTCTCTTCCGAGCCTGGCACGGGTGCCCGTCCACCGCTCGCCCGAAACGGTGCCGGGAGACGGCCGGGACCGGTGGCTCACACCTCGTCGGGCTGTGCGGGTGTCGTACGGCCGTGGATCCCGTAGCGGGCGAGTGCCGACTTCAGTTCGGTGAGCATCGGCTCCGGCAGGGTGCCGCCCTGCCCGAAGACCAGGACGTGATCGGCGACGGTGCGCAGTTTCGTGTTCGTGCGCTGCGAGACGTCCCTGAGGACGCGCCAGCCCTCCTCCGGGGCGATCCGGCCCACGGCCACCACCACACCGATCGCCTGGTCGATGACGGCGTGCGAGGTGACGGCCTGTCTGAGCTGCGCACTCTCCTGCTCCAGCCGCTCGTACTCCATGGCCAGGTCCGTCGAGGACAGCAGGACCAGGGGACGATGCCTGGAAATCGTGAAGAACGCCATCTTGTCCCCCTTCTGTGGTGCGAGTCGCCGGGATTTCTGCTGCCCGTCGAGCGCCGCTTCACGCGGGCGCGCGGATGTGCGCTACATCTCGCCCGACGCCGTCTGGTCTACTGGGTGAGCGGCCGGGCGGTGCGGAACGAGGGCGGGGTAACGGGGGCTCATGAGCGCTGCGGGCATGCCCGGGGAACCGGACGCGGGGCCGGTGCCGGCCGGTCGGGACGCGCAGATCGCCGTGATCGAGTCGGCCCTGGCGGACATCGCGGCCGCCGGGACGTGGATCGTGCTGCGGGGCGATCCCGGGATGGGGAAGACCGCGCTGCTGAAGGCGGCCGGGGCCGCGGCCCGGCGCGCCGGTCTGCGCGTGCTGCGGATGACCGGCGCCGAGGCGGAGTCGGGCCTGCCGTTCGCCGCCCTGCACCAGGTGCTCTGGCCGCTGCTCGACGACACCGACGCCCTGCCGGAGGGCCAACGGCACGCTCTGGAGAGCGCGTTGGGCGTACGGGAGGGCACACCGCCGCACGGCTCCACGGTGGCCGGCGCCGCCCTCACCCTGCTCGCCCGGGCCGCCGCGCACCGGCCCGTCGCCCTGCTCCTGGACGACCTCCAGTGGGCCGACCCGGCCAGCCTCGCCGTGTTCGACCACGTCCGGCGGCACTTGGCCCCGCTGCCCGTCGTCGTCATCGGCGCGACCCGGCCCACCGGAGCCACGGCCCGGCTCAGCGGTGACGGCGCCGACGGCCCGCCCGGCCGGGTGATGGACCTGACGCCCTTGACCGAGCGGCACGCCGAGCGGCTGCTGCGCGCCCTCCACCCGGGCCTGCCCGAGGACACGCGCCGCCGGGTCCTGCGCACCGCCGGCGGCAACCCGCTCGCCCTGCACGAGCTGCCGGCCCCGGGAACGGCCGGGATCGCCGAACTCTTCGACGAACCGCCGCTGGGCGAACGTCTCGGACGCCTCTACGAGGACCGGCTGCGGGCCCTCCCGGACGGCGCCCGGCAGCTGCTGCTGGTGGCTGCCCTCGGCGGGAGGTTCACGCAGCGACTGTCGGTGCTGAGGGACGTCACGGCACGCGACGCGGTCGCGCCCTGGACGGAGACCTGGGCGCACATCGAGGCCTCCGGGCTGGCCCACGCCGACCCGGCCGCCGGCCGTCTGGTGTTCCACCATCCACTCGTGCGGGCCTGCCTGCCGCACACCGCCGCACCGGCCGAGCGCCGCGCGGCACACCGTCTCCTCGCCGCCGCCCTCCCCGCCGACAGCCCCCGGCGGCTCACCCACCGGGCGGCCGCCGCCGTCGGCCCCGACGGCGAACTGGCCGAGCTGCTGCACGCGGAGGCCGACCGCACGGCCGCGCACGGCGCGGACACCGAGGCGGCGGCCCTGATGGCGCGGGCGGCCGGCCTGAGCGCGGACCCGGCGAGCCGGGCCGCGCGCCTCGTCGCCGCCGCCGCCATGGCCGCCCGGGGCGGACGGCCGCACGCGGCGGCGGACCTCGCCGCCGAGGCCGAGACCGAGGCCCGCCCGGGACGGCCCGCGCCCGCCGCCGCGCACGCGTTCGCCGTCGCCTGCGCCCGCCTCCAGCTCGACGGCGACCCGACACCCGCCGTCGAACTGCTGCCCGGTGCCCTCGACCACCCTGCCGCGCCGGGGGCCGGGGAGCCGCGCGCCGGGCTGCGCGAGCCGATGCTGTTCCTGCTCGTCGTCGTCGCCGTCCACACCGGCGACGAGCGGGCGTGGGCCGCCGCCGAACACCACATGACCGGCGCCTCCGAGCCGGCGGCGCTGTGTTTGCGGGCCTGGTCGGGGCCGTACCGGGACGACAGCGACCTGCCGGACCGGCTGCGCGATGCGGTGGCCGCCCTGCCCGAGGACGGGGCGAGCGCCACGGCCCGGCTCCTGCTGTGGACGGCCGCCGCGCTCGACGTCGTAGGCGAGCACGACGCGCTGTGCGGCCGCTTCGAAACCCACCAGGCGTACGCCCTCAGGGCCTTCGTCGACGTCCTGCGCGCGCACGACGACTTCCTGCGCGGCCGCTGGGAGGCCTCGCTCACCGCCTCCCGCCGGGGCGCCGAGGTCTCGGCCGCCCACGGCCACGCCTTCGACGAGATGCTGTTCCTGCTGAACGTCGCCCAGGTGCTCGCCGCCCGCGGGGACCGCGCCGGTCTCGCCGCGCTGGAACCGACCCTCGGGACCATGGCGCGGGAGCGGCGGATGCGTCGCGTCACCGAGCGGCTGCGGGCGCTGGAGGTGCTGTGCGCGCTCGGTCACGGCCGGACCGAGGAGGCCTGGCGGTACGCGCGCCGCCTGACCCCGCCCGGCACCGTCCCCTCCCGCACCCCCTGGTTCCACCTGTCGCTGGTCGACTGGGTGCAGGCCGCCGTCGACAGCGGGCGGCCGGAGGAGGCCCGGCGCCACCTGCGGGCGGTCCGGGCAGCCGGAATGGCCC
Organism: Streptomyces sp. NPDC001480; assembly: GCF_042894725.1. Lineage (NCBI taxonomy): Bacteria > Bacillati > Actinomycetota > Actinomycetes > Kitasatosporales > Streptomycetaceae > Streptomyces > Streptomyces sp. NPDC001480. The sequence continues at coordinate 82,228 of NZ_JBIAVX010000018.1, forward strand.
GCGTCTCGGACCACCACGGCTTCCTGGTGGCCGTCGCGGAGGCCCTCGCGGCCGCGGACGAGGACGTGGACGCAATGTTCGAGGCCGTGTACGCCCACCCGGGCGCCGCCGGCCGGCCCTTCCCGCTCGCCCGGGCCCAACTCGCCCACGGCGGACGGCTCCACCGCGCCGGCCGGGGCGAGGCCGCCGCCGGTCACCTCCGGGCCGCGCTCACCGTCTTCACCCGCCTCGGCGCCACCCCCTGGGCGGAACAGGCCGCCCGCGCCCTCGACGGGCCGGCCCCGGGCAGCGGGGCGCCGGACGACGCCGGCGTACCGCATCCGCTGCTGTCCGCACGGGAACTGCGGATCGCCGAGCTGGCGGCCCAGGGGCTGACCAACCGCCGGATCGGCGAGCGGCTCGGACTGTCACCGCGTACCGTCGGCGCCCACCTCTACAAGATCTTCCCCAAGCTCGGCATCACGACCCGCGGCGGAGTGGCACGGGCCCTGGCGGAGACCCGGCACCGGCCCGGTCCTCCGGCAGGGCCCGCGCCAGGGCCGCCCGCGAGGTGATCCCCAGTTTCGGGAAGATGCGGTACAGGTGCGCCCCGACCGTCCGGGGCGACAGCCGCAGCTCGGCACCGACCTCCTTGTTCGTCAGCCCGGTGGCGACGAGGCGGGCGATGCGCAGCTCCTGCGCCGTGAGCGGACCGGGGCCCGGCGCGCCGGTGTCACCGGGGGTGCCGAGCGCGGCCCGGCACTGCTCCTCCCAGGGACCGGCGCCCAGATCCCTGAAGGCGCGGCTCGCGGCCCGCAGCCGGTCGTCCGCCTCCGCCCGCCGGCCCAGGCGGCGCAGCCGGGAACCGTCCGCCAGCCGCAGCCGGGCCAGGTCGAACACCCACTGGCCGGCGCCCGGCACGGCATAGGCCGCCGCGTAAGCGGCGTCTGCGGCGTCTGTCGCGTCGTCCTCGGCCGTGAGCGCGGTCGCCGCGGCCAGCAGGAACGCGTGGTGCGCGGAGATCGCGTCCATCCGCGCCGCCCGCCCGGCCGCGACGTGCGCCAGCGCCTCGGCCCGCCGCCCGCAGCGCAGGCTCGCGGCCACGAAGTCGAAGAACGGCAGGTGGAACCAGGGCACGTCATGGGGAAGGTCGCCCGGGGCCATCAGCCGGCGCAGCCGGGTGTACGCCTCCTCGTACCGCCCGTGGGCCAGGGAGACGAGAGCGTCGAGGTGGTCCAGACGGTCCGTGACGAACCGCATCCGCGCCCTGGACGCCGCCGGTTCGATCCGCGCCCGCGCCTGAGCAAGACCCCGCTCGTCACCGCGGCCCGCCAGGAAGTGCGCGTAGTAGTGGCGGAAGAGCAGCGCGTTGGTGTGGTAACCCAGTTCCTCCGCGGTCTCGGCCTCCCGCAGACACTCCTGCGCCGCCTCCCAACGGCCCCGCAGGAACCCCTGGTAGCACCTCGCCTTCGCCAGGGAGCCCTGGGTGGCGTAGGCGTGCTCCCCGGAGAGGAGCCGCCACAGGGCGGTGTCGGCACCGTCGACCGCGGCGGCCGTCCACAGCAGCAGCCAGGCGCCGCCCGTCTCCCGTCGCGCCGCCGACTTCGCCACCAGCGCCCGCAGTTCCGCCTCCGCCCCGTGCGCCGTGCGCGGCGGATCCGCCCACGCGCGCAGACACAGCCGGGCGGCGGGGGAGACCTGCTCACGGTGCCGCCGCAGCGTCTCCCACCCCCGCGGGTCGCCCGTGTACACGGAGGCCAGCAGCAGCTTGAAGACCATCTGCTCCACGAGATCGCCGAAGACCGGGGCGCCTGGCGCGGTCAGCGCGTCCAGGGCCCGGGGCAGCAGCGAGAAGGAGGAGTCGAAGTCGACATGGTGACTCTGGTCGACGTACACGACCGCGTACGCGAACAGCGGGGCGACGTCCTCGGGCACCGGTCCGCGCCGCAGCTCCCGCACCAGTCGCGCCGCGTACGCCAGCCGTCCGCCCCGGGCGGACATCACCGCCGCCCAGGTCAGCCGCCGCGCCCGGTGCGCGGGGTCGGCGCTCAGGTCCGCCGCGCGGTCCAGCAGCAGCGCGCCCTCCGCGTCACCGCCGCGCAGCGCGATCCGGGTGCCCGCCTCCTGCAACCGGGCGGCGAGCCGTTCGTCCGGCTCCTCGGCGGCCGACGCCTCGTGCAGCAGCCGGCGCGGGTCGTCCTCGGCGAGCCGCTCGGCCAGCGCCCGGTGCGCGGACCGGCGTTCCGCGTCCGAGGCGGCGGCGATCACGGCGCTGCGCACCAGCGGATGCCGGAAGACCAGCCGCCCGGTGTGGTCCAGCCGGGCCAGGCCGCTGCCCTCGATGTCGCCGAGCGTCCGCTCCGCACCGCCGCGGCCGCCGGGCACGGCCTCCGGGACGACGCCGCTGCCCTCCAGCGCGCCGAGCAGCAGGACCCGCGCCGCGTCCAGGGGCAGCGAGCGCAGCCGTCGTACGTACTCCGCCTCCAGCCGCCGACCGAGCGGGAGGCGTTCCGGGAGCGGTACGACGCCCCTGCGGTGCTCGGCGGCCAACTGGCCGGGCAGCTCCGCCAGGGCCAGCGGATTGCCGGCCGCCTCGTCCAGCACCCGCTCGGCCGTCGCCGCCGTCAGCCCGGGATGCCGTCGCCGCAACAGCACACGCGACTCCTCGCGCGACAGCGCCCCCACGTCCACCGGACGGACGGGCCGGCCCTCCAGCGCGCGGCCGTCGGGACGGCCGGCGCACACCATGACCGCACGCAGGTTTCCGATCCGCTGGTGCAGGAAGAGCAGGACGGCGGCACTGGAGGCGTCCACCCAGTGCAGGTCGTCGACGAGGATCAGCACCGGGCGGCGGCGCGCCTCGTGAGCGAGCAGGGCCAGCGTGGACGCGCCGACCATGAAACCGCCGGAGGGCAGCCCGTCCCGCAGCCCCAGCGCCCGTTCCAGCGCGTGGCGTTGCGGCCGGGGCAGCACCCGCGAGTCCTCCAGCAGCGGCCCCAGCAGCTGGTGCAGGACCCCGAAGGCGGTACCCGCCTCCGCCTCTTCGGCCCCGGCCCGCAGGACGGTGAACCCCTGCTCGGCGGCGCGCACGGCAGTCCAGTCCAGCAGTGCCGTCTTCCCGATGCCGGCGTCGCCGCGCAGTACGGTCGCCGAGCCGCCCGCCCCGGACCGCACGCCGGCCAAGGACCCCTCCAGCGCCGCCCGTTCACGGAGCCTGCCGACGAGGGCCGTGTCGCCGTGTCCTCGTCCCACGGTGCCCCTCCTTCGTCCTCGCGCCATCGTGGCACCGCCGCGTTGCCCGAGCGTGCACAGCTCTTGCCCGTGCCCGCAGGGACGGCCGGACCGCCGCCCCGCCGGACCGGTGCCGCCGCAGGCTGAACGCCGTACGAACGCGTCGACCAGGGGGGGCCTATGAGCCTGACACCCGCATCCGCCCACAGCCTCGGCTTCCTGCACGTGTCCACCGTGCGGGGCACGGGAGTGTCCTACGTCCACGATCCCGGCGCCGTCGCCGACCCGTCGCTCCTGCTGGGCCTGTACGCCTCCGGCCGGGCGGCGCTCGTCCGCCGGGGGACCGCGGAGCCCGGCGGGCCCGACGACCTCTTCCTGTGCGACGCGGCGGAACCCTTCGAGCTGCAGGCGCCCGACGACGTCACCCTGCACCTGGTGCGGATACCGCGCTACGCCCTCACCCTCACCGACGCCCAGGCCGGTGCCCTGAGCGGCCGGGCCCCGTTCGCCGGGGGCGCGGTGGCGCCGCTGCTGGGCTCCCTGGTGCGGGAGGTCGCCGGGGCGACGGAGCCCTACTCCGCCCGGACGGCACTCCATCTGGCCGGAACGGTCGCCGAGTTGGTCGCGCTGCTCGCCGTCGAGGACGCGGACGCCGGGCCCCGGGGCGGCGGCGAGGGGCGCGACAGCCTGGTCCGGCACCTGCGTGCCCACGTCGACGCGCGCCTGTGGGACCGGGAACTGACACCGGGGACCCTCGCCTCGGCCCAGCACATCTCGATCCGCTACCTGCACAAGCTCTTCGAGGACCACGGCAGCACGGTGGGCCGCTGGATCCAGCACCGCCGCCTGGAGGAGGCGCGGCGCGAACTGGCCCGCCCCGGGCGGAGCGACACCACGGTCTCCGCGGTCGCCCGACGCTGGGGCTTCGCCAGCGCCACCCACTTCAGCCGCAGCTTCCGTGCCGCGTACGGCGTGTCACCCAGCGCCTGGCGGGACGCCCGGCTCCGGCCGGCCAGGGAGGCCGGAGCGACGGACGGCTGACCGCGAGGGCGCCTCGGGCCGCCGGGGGAGCGGGGTGCGGGTGGTGGGCCGCTGCTCGGTGTTTCACCGGTCGGCGGCGTGCCGTGCGGCCCGCGGTCGCTGTCGCACCGGATGCGTGGAGCCCTCGGCCGAGCCCTCGGCCGAGCCCTCGGACGAGCCCTCGGACGGGGACAGCCGGCCACGGGGGAACGTCAGGCGGTCCGGGTGGTCCTGGCGGAGCCGTCAGGCTGTCGCGGCCCGGTCGGCGCGCCGGAGGTGTCCCCGCTGCCCGGGGTGCCGTGGGCAGGGCGGCCGGCCGTGCCGGGGCCGGTCGCCGGTGTGTCCGCCAGCCGGAGCCACTGCTGGGGCGCGTACCCGTGGACGGCCTTGAAGGCGCGGCTGAAGTGCGCCGCGCTGCCGAAACCCCAGCGGGCGGCCACCACGGAGACGGACGGGCTCACCCGGCCGCGCCGGGCCAGCTCCCGCGCGCACTCCTCGACCCGGCGGCGCTGGATCAGCCGCCCCACGGTGACCCCCTCGCCCTGGAAGAGGCGGTGCAGATAGCGGACGGAGACGAGATGTGCCGCGGCGATCCGCTCCGCGGACAGTCCGGGATCCTCCAGATGCCGGTCGATGTACTCGCGGATCCCGGTGACCAGCCGCTCCCGTCCGGTCTGCGCGGGCCGGCCCGCCTGCTCGGCGAGCTCGTCGACCAACGCCGCCACCAGCTCCGTGACGATCCCGCCCAGCCGTTCGCCCACCGCGGGCGGGACCCGGGGAGCCGACCGCTCCAGATGCGGCAGAACGGTGGCCAGCAGCGCGGCCATACCGCCCGCCGGCGTCAGGGCGCGGGCGGTGACGGACCGCAGACCGGCCACCGGTACGTGCAGGGCGTGGACCGGCAGGCGGAGGACGAGCACCCGGGCCCGGTCCCGCTGTTCGACCGAGAAGGCCCGGCGCAGGTCGATCAAGGCCGGCTGCCCGCTCTCGACGCAGGCACCCCGCCCGTCCTGGGCGATCCGCACGGTCCCGTGCAGGGGGATCACCAGGGCGACGGCGTCCCCGGCGTCCCGCGCGATCGAGCCCGCGCCACGGGTCAGGCGCAGTGCTCCGGTCTCCCAGGCGAGCATCCGTACGTAGCCGAGGTGATGCCCCGTCACGCGGCCCCGCGCGGGCCCGTCCCCCAGGTCGTGCTCGACGACCGGCGCGAGCCAGCGTGAAACGGCGGCCGCCACCTGGCGGGACGCTCCGGTGCCGGGCGCCGCGGCCGTCTCGGATCGAGCGCTCACTTGGGCTCCCTTCAGCCGTCCAGGATCGCGGTGCGCGGGCGCGCGAGGGGGGACGGTCACCCCTGTCCAAGGCCCGTGAAAACGATTCTTCGGCAGTGACCGGGGGAGCTGATAGGTCATATGACTGCACATCCCTGACCGGGCGCCCGAAGTGTGCACGCAGCGACACGGATGAGTACGGTGGCCAGCCGCCCGCTTCCGGCGAAGCGCCCCTAGGGTGGCGAACGGCCCATGGTTCGCCCGTCAGGCAGGAGTTCCCGTGGAAGAAGACGTGCCGGCCTTCCGGGCGACGCCGGTCCTCGAGAGACGGGCACGGGACTTCGTCGCCGAGTACGCCTGCCCCACTCCGGCGACCGCCGACGTGATGGCCTCCCGGGCGCGCATGGCGGCCCTGTGGAACGGCGGCGGCCGTGACGAACCCGACATCGAGGAGGAGTGGCTGGCCCTGCCGGGCGGCGACGGCAACCGCATCCGGGTGCGGATCCTGCGCCCGGCCGGCGCCGACGAGCCGCTGCCCGTGGTGCTGTACCTGCACGGGCTGGGCTGGATGCTCACCGACGCCTACGCGCACCGGAAACTGGTCGCCGACCTCGTGCTGGGCGCGGACGCCGCGGTGGTCGTCCCGGAGTACGACATGCCGCGGGACGCCCGCCACCCGGGCGCCGTCGAGCGGGCGTACACCGTCGCCCGGTGGATCGCCCGGCACGGCGGCGAATGCCGGCTGGACGGGAGCCGGATGGCCGTCGTGGGCGTGAGCGCGGGCGCCCAGCACGCGGCCGCCCTCACCCTGGTGGCGCGGGAGCGCGGCGGGCCGGACCTGCGCCACCAGGTGCTGGTCTGCCCGGTCACCGACGCGGCCATGAACACCCCGTCCTACCGGCAGTTCGCGGACGGCTACTTCCTGGGCCGTGCCGCCATGTGCGGCTACTGGCAGCAGTACGCCCCGGACCCGCTGACCCGCGCGCACGGCACGGTCTCGCCGCTGCGCGCGGCCGTCCGCCGGCTGCGGGGTCTGCCTCCGGCGCTCGTCGTCACCGCGGAGGCCGATGTGCTGCGCGACGAGGGCGAGGCGTACGCGGCACGGCTGAGGGAGGCGGACGTCCCGGTCGTGTCCGTCCGCTACCACGGCACGATCCACGCGTTCGTCCTGTTCGACCTGCTGCGCGGCACCCTCGCGTCCCGGGCGGCCCGCGTCCAGGTGACGGACACGCTGCACGCCGCCCTGCACGCGGCCTGAACCGCAGCGGGAAAAAGCGCCCGAGTACCCTGCTCTCCGCTGCTCATGCCTACCATCCGCTCATGGGTCTCCCGGTTGCGCGAACATGGCCGGAAGCTTTGTGGGGGGTCGTGCACCTGGGTTAGCCTGCGACGTATTTTCACTCCGTGGACACATCCGTGAAGTGCGGAAACGCGTGCACGAACGGCCGGGCCGCAGAACGTTCCCGGCACGGTTCCGAGCCTTCGACCGGGGGCTCTGGGGAGCGGAACGAGGGGACGCATGGCCGGCAAGGCGACCGAGGTGACCGAGGCGGTTCTGGGTGACCAGGAGCTGAGACGACTCCTCGCGGGTCTGACAGCCGTCCGGGACGGCGACTTCGGGACACGCCTGCCCGACGACTCCGACGGGCTCATGGGCGACATCGCCACCGTGTTCAACGGCATGGTCGACCAGTTGTCGGTGTTCACCTCCGAGGTGACCCGTGTGGCGCGGGAGGTCGGCACCGAGGGCACGCTCGGCGGACAGGCGGAGGTACCGGGCGTCTCCGGCACCTGGGCCGACCTGACGGACTCCGTCAACGCCATGGCGGGCAACCTCACCACGCAGGTGCGGGACATCGCACAGGTGGCGACCGCCGTCGCCAAGGGCGATCTGTCGCAGAAGATCGACGTGCCCGCGCGCGGTGAGATCCTCCAGCTGAAGGAGACCGTCAACACGATGGTCGACCAGCTCTCGGCCTTCGCGGACGAGGTGACCCGGGTCGCCCGCGAGGTCGGCACCGAGGGCCGCCTGGGCGGCCAGGCCCAGGTGCCCGGTATCGCCGGTGTGTGGCGCGACCTGACCGACTCGGTGAACTTCATGGCGGGCAACCTCACCAACCAGGTGCGCAACGTCGCCCAGGTGACCACCGCCGTGGCCAAGGGCGATCTGTCGCAGAAGATCACCGTCGACGCGCGCGGTGAGATCCTCGAGCTGAAGAACACCATCAACACGATGGTCGACCAGCTCTCCGCGTTCGCCGACGAGGTGACCCGGGTCGCCCGCGAGGTCGGCACCGAGGGCCGCCTGGGCGGCCAGGCCGACGTCAAGGGCGTCAAGGGCACGTGGCGCGACCTGACCGACTCGGTGAACTTCATGGCGGGCAACCTCACCGCCCAGGTGCGCAATGTCGCCCAGGTGGCCACGGCCGTCGCCGAGGGCGATCTGTCGCAGAAGATCACCGTCGACGCGCGCGGTGAGATCCTTGAGCTGAAGAACACCATGAACACGATGGTCGACCAGCTCTCCGCGTTCGCGGACGAGGTGACCCGGGTCGCCCGCGAGGTCGGCACGGCCGGCAACCTCGGCGGTCAGGCGACCGTGCGGGGCGTGTCCGGCACCTGGAAGGACCTCACCGACAACGTCAACGTGATGGCCTCCAACCTGACCGGTCAGGTGCGCTCCATCGCGCAGGTCGCGACCGCCGTCGCCAAGGGCGACCTCTCGCAGAAGATCACGGTCGAGGCCAAGGGCGAGGTCGCGGCGCTGGCCGACGTCATCAACACGATGGTCGACACGCTCTCCGCGTTCGCCGACGAGGTCACCCGCGTCGCCCGGGAGGTCGGCACCGAGGGCCGCCTCGGTGGCCAGGCCCATGTGCCGAACGTGGCCGGCACCTGGAAGGACCTCACCGACAACGTCAACTCCATGGCCAACAACCTCACCGGCCAGGTCCGCAACATCGCCCTGGTGACCACCGCGGTGGCCCGCGGCGACCTGTCGAAGAAGATCGACGTCGACGCGCGCGGGGAGATCCTGGAGCTGAAGACGACCATCAACACGATGGTCGACCAGCTCTCCGCGTTCGCCGACGAGGTCACCCGCGTGGCCCGCGAGGTCGGCACCGAAGGACGCCTCGGCGGCCAGGCCGAGGTGGAGGGCGTCTCCGGCACCTGGAAGCGCCTCACCGAGAACGTCAACGAACTGGCCGGCAACCTGACCCGGCAGGTGCGCGCCATCGCCGAGGTGGCGAGCGCCGTCGCCGAGGGCGACCTGACCCGGTCCATCACCGTGGACGCCTCAGGGGAGGTCGCCGAGCTCAAGGACAACATCAACTCGATGGTGGAGTCCCTGCGCGAGACCACCCGCGCCAACCAGGAGCAGGACTGGCTCAAGACCAACCTCGCGCGTATCTCCGGCCTGATGCAGGGCCACCGCGAACTGCCCGTGGTCGCCGAGCTCATCATGGACGAGCTGGTGCCCCTGGTGTCCGCCCAGTACGGCGCCTTCTACCTCGCCGACGACGGCGACCGGGGCCCCGAGCTGCGGCTCGTCGGCTCCTACGGCCGTCCCGAGGAGGACCCGCGGCCCACCCGTATCCCCTTCGGCCGCTCCCTGGTCGGCCAGGCGGCCCGCAGCCGCCGCACCATCGCCGTGGACGACCTGCCGCCGGGCTACGTCACGATCTCCTCCGGGCTCGGACAGGTCGAGCCGAGCGCGCTGATGCTGCTGCCCATCGTCTTCGAGGAGCAGGTGCTCGGCGTGATCGAACTGGCCTCGGTCAGCTCCTTCGCCCAGATCCACCGGGACTTCCTGGAGATGCTGATGGAGACCATCGGCGTCAACGTCAACACGATCGTGGCCAACGCCCGCACCGACGAACTGCTGGGCGAGTCCCAGCGCCTGACCTCCGAACTCCAGGCCCGTTCCGCCGAGTTGCAGGCCAGGCAGGAGGAACTCCAGAGCTCCAACGCCGAACTGGAGGAGAAGGCCTCGCTGCTGGCCGAGCAGAACCGGGACATCGAGGCGAAGAACCTCCAGATCGAACAGGCACGGCAGGAACTGGAGGCCCGCGCCCAGCAGTTGTCGCTGGCCTCGAAGTACAAGTCCGAGTTCCTCGCCAACATGAGCCACGAGCTGCGCACCCCGCTCAACAGCCTGCTCATCCTGGCCCAGTTGCTCGCCCAGAACCCGTCCCGCAACCTCACCCCGAAGCAGGTCGAGTACGCGGGCATCATCCACTCCGCGGGCTCCGACCTGCTCCAGCTGATCAACGACATCCTCGACCTGTCCAAGGTCGAGGCCGGCAAGATGGACGTGACACCGGAACGCGTCCCGCTGCGGCAGCTCATCGAGTACGTCGAGGCCACCTTCCGGCCGATGACGACGCAGAAGAGCCTAGAGTTCACGATCAGCACGGCCACCGGCGCGCCCGCCGACCTGCTCACCGACGACTCCCGGCTCCGGCAGATCCTGCGCAACCTGCTGTCCAACGCGGTGAAGTTCACCGAACAGGGCTGTGTCGAGCTGCGGATCGAACCGGCGCTGGACGACGAGACGCCCCAGGGAGTGCTGCGCAGCGGCAGTGTCGTCGCCTTCCGGGTGAAGGACACCGGGATCGGCATTCCGGAGCAGCAACTGGAGACGATCTTCGGGGCCTTCCAGCAGGCGGACGGCACGACGAGCCGCAAGTACGGCGGCACGGGCCTCGGCCTGTCCATCACCAGGGAGATCGCGCACCTGCTCGGCGGCGCCGTCACCGTGGACAGCACCCCCGGCAAGGGCAGCACGTTCACCCTGTACCTGCCCGTGGCCCGGCCGGACTTCGCGGAGGCGACGCGCGGCGGCCGCCCGCCGCAGAAGGCGCTGGAGACCCTCGCGTCCGAGACGACGGCCGAACCCGATCCCCGGGAAGGGATCGTCCGCACCGGCACCAAGCGGCGTCCGCGCCGGCTGCTGGTCGTCGAGGAGCGGCCGCGCGGACTGCTGACCCTCGTCGCGGAGAGCGTGGTCAGGGACCTGGCGCACGGCCGGGAGAGCGATCCCTCGCACGCCCCCGTCGACATCATCACCGCCGTCGGAGCCCAGGAGGCGGCCGGCGCCCTGGCCGCCGAGCCGTGCCACTGCGTCGTCGTCGAACTCGGCACGCCGGAGGGCGAGTCGGCCCGCTTCCTGGACGCCCTCCAGGGCGACTCGGCGCTGGCGAGCGTTCCCGTCCTGGTGCACAGCGGTCACCGGGCCGGACCGGTCGGGGAGGAGGCCGCGCGCTCCGGTCCCGACGGCCGCTCGCTGGAGTACCTCTACAGCCTGGACGAGCTGCGCGAGCGCATCGCCCTGCACCTGTCGACCGAGGAGCCCGGTGAGGTGCTGACCCTGGTCCGGCCCGAGGAACCACAGGTGCCGGTGCTCGACACCAGCAACGCCGCCGCCGGCCGTACCGTCCTCGTCGTCGACGACGATGCGCGCAACCTCTTCGCGCTCAGCGGGATCCTCGAACTCCAGGGATTCCGGGTCCTGCACGCGGAGAACGGCCGCAAGGGAATCGAGACACTGGTCAACAACCCGGACATCGCCCTCGTGCTGATGGACGTGATGATGCCGGAGATGGACGGCTACACCGCCACCGCCGAGATCCGGAAGATGCCGGGGTACGCCGAGCTGCCGATCATCGCCGTCACGGCCAAGGCGATGCCCGGCGACCGGGAGAAGAGCCTGGCCTCCGGAGCCAGTGACTACGTCACCAAGCCGGTGGACACCCAGGACCTCGTCGCATGCGTCCGACGCTGGCTCCCCGCATGACGAGGCCCGCGCCCGCCCCAGCCCCGCGTGCGCACCGCCGCACGCAGGGGCCGTCCGCCAGCCGAGGAGCCCGCACACCGTGACCACGTACGACTCGACCCCCGAGCCGGCGAACGACCCTCCGTCCCCCGACCTGGACCGGCCCACCGCCGATCCCGCGGCTCTCGACCCCTCCGCCTTCATCCCCCTCCAGCCCGCACCGCAGACCGGACCGGCGGGATCCGCCCGGACGACGCCCGTGGGCAGGCTCGCCGCGACGGTGGAGCGGCTGCGCCGCGAGGTGCGGACGGCACAGGCGGAGGCCGAGGGGCGGGCGCTGATCGAGCTCGCCAAGGGCATCCTCGTGGAGCGGCTCGGCTGCGGCCCCGCCCAGGCCGCGCGCCAGCTCGCCGAACTCGCCGAGCAGGCCCGGGTGACGCCCCTGGAATTCGCCGTGGAGGTCATCAACCAGGCCGCCCGGGACCGTATGTCCGAGGTGACCGACACCTTCCTCGCCGCCACCGCCGGAGCGCCGGACCAGGCCGACGAGTCGGCCGCCGTACGGCTGCGCGCGGCCGAGAGCGGCGCCCTGGCCGCCGGTGACACCCAGGCCGTGGCCGACTCCCTGCTCCAGCACGCGCTGCGGCCGCTCGGCGCGGTCGGCGTGGCCATCTGGGCCGCGGACTCCGACGGTTCGCTGACCCTCGCCGGCAGCGCCGGGTTCCCCGAGGCCGAGGCCGCCCGCTGGCGCTATGTCCCGCCGGACGTGGCCACGGTGGCCCGGCGCGGCCTCACCGAGCGGTCGGGGCAGTGGCTGCCGTCGCTCTCGGAGTCCGGCCTGCCCACGATCGGCCGGACCCTGTACCCGGACGGCGCGCGGGTCGCCGTACCCGCCGGGGCGGGCGGCCGTATCCACGGCGTGCTGGAGATCGCCTGGCCCGGGCCCGAGGAACCGCAGCCCCCGCAGGTCGTCCGGCAGGTGGAGGCGCTGGCGGAGCTGTGCGCGCACACCCTGGAGACGTACCCGCTGCTGCCGGGGGCGTCGTACGAACCGCGGGTGGTGCCGGACGCGCAGGAGCTGAGCGACCTCGCGGACGGACTGCACGACCCGGCGCTGGTCCTCGTACCGCACCTCGACGGGGCCGGACAGCTCGTCGACTTCCGCATCCAGCACGTCAACAGCCGCTTCCTCGACCCGGCGGGCCGGCCCCGCGCCGTCGTGGGCGGCGCCCTGCTGCTGGAGGCGTACCCGATGGCCGCCGGCGAGAGCGAGCTGTTCCAGCGCGTCGAGCGGGTCTACGCCACGGGTGAGCCGTTCCGGGCGCGGAGGATGAACCTGACCGCGCTCGTCGACCAGGTCCCGCTCGCCGCCGTCGCCGACATCAGCATCAGCCGCCACGGTTCGAGCGTGCTGCTGATCTGGCGCATCGAGGACGAGACCGCCCGGCTCGCGAGCCTGCTCCAGCACGCCCAGCGCCTCGGCCGCATCGGCGGCTTCGAGGAGAACCTGCTGACGGGCGAGATCACCTGGAACGGCCAGCTCTTCAGCCTGTACGGCCGGCCGCCCACCAGCACCCCGGTCGCACTGGAGGACCTGCCCGCCCACGCCCACTCCGACGACGCCGTGACCATCAGGCGGTTCCTGCGCACGCTGCTGCACCACCGGCGTGGGGCCTCCGTCGCCTTCCGTCTCATGCGGCCCGACGGGGTCACCCGCCACATCCGGGTGGTGGCGGAACCGGTCCTCGACACCGACGACGGGCTGGTCGGGGTACGCGGCGCCTACCAGGACATCTCGGCCCAGCACTGGACCGAGGTCGCCCTCGCCGCCACCCGCGACCAACTGGCCCACACCGAGCAGCAGGCCGACGAACGCAACCGGCTGGCCCTCCAGTTGCAGCACGCGATCATGCCTCCGGCGCAGGCCCCGCTGCACGTTCCGGACCTCCAGGTGGCGGTGCGCTACCGCCCCGCCGAGGCGGAGCAGCTGGTCGGCGGCGACTGGTACGACACGGTCGTCCTGCCCTCCGGCCTGGTGCTGCTGTGCGTCGGGGACGTGGCCGGGCACGGCATCGAGGCGGCCACCAGCATGGTCGTCCTGCGCAACGCGCTGCGCGGGCTCGCCGTGACGGGCGCGGGGCCGGCGCAGCTGCTGTCCTGGCTGAACATCGTGGCGCACCACCTCACGGGCGCCGTCACCGCCACCGCCGTCTGCGCGCTCTACGACGGGGACAGCCGCACCCTGCGCTGGGCCCGGGCCGGGCACCTGCCCCCGGTGCTCGTCCGGGACGCCGAGGCGACCGCGCTGCCCGTCCTCAAGGGACTGCTGCTCGGCGCGGTGCCGGAGGCGGTCTACGAGGAGACCGAGGTCGAACTGGAGCCGGACGACACACTGCTGATGTACACCGACGGCCTGATCGAGCGCCGGGACCGGTCCGTGGAGGAGTCCCTGTCGCATCTGCTGGCCACCGCCAGGTCCGCGCCCCGCACGCTGGACCAGCAACTGGACCGGCTGCTCACCTACAGCAGGTCGGACACCGACGACGACACCTGCATCGTCGGCATCCGGGTGGCATGACGCCGCCGGCCGGGGCCCCGGAGAAGGGGACCCCGGCCGGCGGAGTGCGGTGCGGTCCGGATCAGACCGCCGGGGCCGGGTACGTCGGGTACTCCACTCCGGAGACGTGCTGGACGACACGGACGACCTGGCAGGAGTAGCCGAACTCGTTGTCGTACCAGAGGTAGAGGATCGCGTTGTCGCCCTCGACCTTGGTGGCGCCGGCGTCGACGATCGAGGCGTGGCGGGAGCCGATGAAGTCGCTGGAGACCGCGTCGGGGGCGGTGGTGAAGTCGATCTGCCGCTTGAGCGGCGAGGTCAGCGACACGTTGCGGAGGTAGTCGAGGACCTCCTGGCGGTCGGCCTCGCGCCCGAGCTGGAGGTTGAGGATCGCGATCGAGACGTCGGGCACGGGCACGCGGATCGAGCTGCCGGTGATCCGGGCCTTGAGGTCGGGCAGGGCCTTGGCGACGGCGGAGGCGGCACCCGTCTCCGTGATGACCATGTTCAGCGGCGCGGAGCGGCCGCGGCGGTCCGACTTGTGGTAGTTGTCCAGCAAATTCTGGTCGTTGGTGAACGAGTGGACGGTCTCCACGTGGCCGCGCAGCACGCCGAACTCGTCGTCCATCGCCTTCAGCGGCGGCACGATCGCGTTGGTGGTGCAGGAGGCGCAGGACAGGATCTGCTCGTCCGGCTTGATCGTGTCGTGGTTGACGCCGTGCACGATGTTGGGCACGTCGCCCTTGCCGGGCGCGGTCAGGACGACCTTGTCGATCCCGGGGCGCAGGTGCTTCGACAGGCCCTCGCGGTCGCGCCACTTGCCGGTGTTGTCGATGAGGATGGCGTTCTTGATGCCGTACGCCGTGTAGTCCACCGACGTCGGGTCGTCGGCGTAGATGACCTTGATCTCGTTGCCGTTGGCGGAGATCGTGCTGCTGTCCTCGTCGACGGTGATGGTGCCCTGGAACTGGCCGTGCACGGAGTCCCGGCGCAGCAGCGAGGCGCGCTTGACCAGATCCTGCTCACCGCCGCCGCGCACCACGATGGCGCGCAGCCTCAGGCCGTTGCCCGAACCGGACTTCTCGATCAGCAGGCGGGCGACGAGGCGGCCGATGCGGCCGAAGCCGTAGAGGACGACATCGCGCCCCTCGCGGCGCTCGATCTTGTCGGCGCCGGTGGCGCCGGCGACGGCCTCGGCGGTGAACTCCGCGACCGTCAGACCACGGTCGTCGGCCTTGTAGGTCGCGGCGAGCATGCCGAGGTCGATCTGGGAGGGGCCGAGGTCGAGCGTGGTGAGCGCCTGGAGGAACGGCAGCGTCTCGGTGACCGAGAGCTCCTCGCCCGCGATCTGCCGGGCGAACCGGTGGGTCTTCAGGATGCTGACCACCGACTTGTTCACCAAGGAGCGGCTGTGCAGCAGGACCGTGACGTCCCGCTCGCGGTGCAGCTTCCCGATGATCGGGATCATCGACTCCGCGATCTCCTCGCGGTTGTTCCAGTTGGTGAACGAGTCGTCGTTGACAGTCACAGATCTATCTTTCGAGCTAGGCGGCGCTCATATGGTAACCACACGATACTTCGAGCTTTCGGGTGGTCGAACGCGGGGTGCTCTCGCGGGTGCGAGGGCGTACCGGAAGGAGAGCGGGCCGATGGAGCTTGAGCTGCGGCACCTGCGCGTGCTGTGCGCGATCGCCGACGCCGGGAGCGTGGGCCGGGCGGCGTCCGCGCTGCGGTACTCCCAGCCCGCGGTGAGCACCCAACTCCGGCGCATCGAGCGGCACTTCGGCGAGCCACTGTTCGAGCGCGGGGCGCTGGGCGTACGGCCGACACCGTACGGCGCCGAGGTCGTCGCCCGGGCGCGGGACGTCCTGGCCCGCGCCGACGCGATCGGCCGGCGTCCGGCAGCGGGCGTGCCGGGCGTCCGCCGGGCCCTGCGGATGGCGTCGACCAACTCGCCGATGCTGTCGGGCACCGTGTCCGGGATGCGCACCCGGCTGCCGGACGTCCCGCTCGCCGTGAGCAGCGTGTACGCCTCCTCGAGGATCGTCGAGCTGCTGGAGGAGGGCGCGGTGGACGCGGCCATCGCCGCCGACTATCCAGGCATGGAGCTCAGGCATTCGGCGGCCGTGACACACCGCGGGATCGTCACCGAGCCGAGCTTCGTGGCCCTGCCGGCGGGCCACCGGGCGACCCGGGGCGCCGAGGTGCCCCTCGCGGAGCTGGCCGGCGACGCGTGGTTCCTCACGCCGGACGACGGGGCGGGCTGGCCGGGCGTGTTCTACGCGGCCTGCGCGGCGGCGGGCTTCACGCCGGTGGCCGTGCACGAATTCCTCGGCGACCAGAGGCAGTTGCAGAGCATGATCGCCGACGGGCTCGGAGTGTCCGTCGTACAGGCGACCCTGCGGCCGATTCCGCGCGTGATGGTGAAACCGCTGGCCGGTACGCCACTGTGGTGCCGGTACGTACTGGCCTGGCGACACGACACGGTGGCCGAGGAAGTGGCGGAGGCCCTGTGCCGGGCCGCCACCGCCGCCTACCGCGACCTCGTCGCCGGCTCCCCGCACCTGAGGGCGTGGGCCGCGCGCATGTGGAGCGTGGACGGCTCGTAGCGGCGGCCGGTGCCGGATGTTATGGCCTGCCGCGCCAGGTGCTATGTCACACAGCATTGTTGCGGGGACAGGGCGTTGGGACATTGCCTCACACGCCTCACACCCCAGCCGAGGCGCATCCGTCCGCGAAGGAGCCCCGATGCGCTACCGCCCGACGCTGCCCGGACGCATGGCCTGCGCCCTGGCCCTCTGCGTCACCGTCGCGGGTCCGCTGTCGACCCCGGCGACGGCGGCACCCCAGGCCCGCACCGCCCCCGCCACCGCATGGACTGGGGGCCGCGAGACCACGCCCCCGCCCACCGGCCCCACCCTCGGCGCCTCCGAGCGCCCCGCCGCACAGCACCAGCCGCTCACCCCCGCCCAACTGCCGCCCCTCGCCGCCACGTCGCCCCACCGCGAGGACCAGCAAGCCGGTGCGCACACCGTCGCGGCAGCGGCCTCGTGCACTCCCGCCGATTTCGGTGGCAGAACCGGTGCGGCGCTCGTCGCGTTCGTCAAGGCCTCCACCACCGACTGCGTCAACACCCTGTTCGCGGTCACCGGCACCGACGCCCGCGCGGTCTTCCGCCAGCCGCAGATGGTCACGATCGCGAACGCCTTCGGCGACGCGGCCGCCCGGTACCGGGGCGACAACTCCGCGCACCTGAAGCAACTCGTCCTCTTCCTCCGCGCCGGCTACTACGTGCAGTTCAACCACCCGGCCGACGTCGGCCCGTACGACACCCGGCTGACCCGGGCCACCACCCGCGGCCTGGACACCTTCTTCGGCCGCCGGCACTCCCGGGACGTCACGGAGGTGAACGGCGGCATACTGGGCGAGGCCGTCGTCCTCACCGACAGCGCCGACCAGCAGGCCCGCTACCTGGACGTCTACCAGGAGCTGCTCGACGGGTACGACAGCTCCTACGACGCCGTCGACAGCATGGTCACGGCCGTCAACGACGTCTACACCCCGCTCTGGCGCGGCAACTGGAACCCGGACTACGTCACCGCGGTCGCCGCCGACCCGGGCATCACCGGGACGCTGGAATCCTTCGCGCTCGGCCATCTGGACCTGCTCGGCACCGACCGGGCCCACCTCGACTCCAACGCCGGGATGAACCTCGCCCGCTACGTCGAGCACCCCGCTCTGCGACCCGTGGTCCAGCCCCTCGTCAAGGGCCTGCTGGACACCTCGCGGATCACCGGCCCGACGGCCGGCCTGTGGGTGGCGGTCGCGAGCCAGGCCGACGCCTACGACCACGCCGACTGCTCCTACTACGACATCTGCGACCTGGCGGCCCGACTGACCCGGGCGGCCCTCCCGATCACGCACAGCTGTGACGCGACGCACACCGTCCGGGCCCAGGCCCTGACCGCCGCCGAGCTGGAGGCCGTCTGCGCGAGCGTGCTGGGGCAGGACCGGTACGTCCACGGCCTCGTCCGGGACGAGGGACCGATTCCCGGTCAGTACGTGTCGACCATCGACCTCGTGATCTTCGCCGGCCGCCCCGACTACCGCACGTACGCCGGGGCGATCTACGGCGTCAGCACGGACAACGGCGGCATCACCCTCGAAGGAGATCCGGCCGATCCGGCGAACCGGCCCGTGTCGATCATGTACCAGAAGGACTACGACGACGGCTTCGCGGCCCGGGTCTGGAACCTCAACCACGAGTACACGCACTTCATCGACGCCCGCGACGACATGAAGGGCGACTTCGCCCAGCAGACGACGGTGCCCGACGTGTGGTGGATCGAGGGGTTGGCCGAGTACGCCTCCTACGGCTACCGCGGCCTCGCCGACGAGCAGGCGGTCGCGGAGGCGGGCAAGCACACCTACCGGCTCAGCACGCTGTTCCAGAACACCTACGCCAACAGCGACGTGACGCGCACGTACCCCTGGGGCTACCTCGCGGCCCGCTACATGTTCGAGCGGCACCCGGCGGACATCCGGCGGATGCTGGACCGTTTCCGTGTCGGCGACTATCCGGGCGGCTACGCCGTCTACGCCACCGGCGTCGGCACCCGCTACGACGCCGACTTCGACCAGTGGCTCACCGCGTGCGCCGCGGGCGCGTGCTCCTGACGGACATCAGGCGCTCAGCGGCGGCAGACGCAGGTCCGCTGTCACGCGTTTGCCGCCGTTCAGCGGCCCGGCCCGCAGGTCGGCACAGAGCATGGCGACCAGCCTCAGCCCGTGACCGCCGATCCGGCGGCCGTCCCTGGGCTGGAGTTCCGGCAGGAGGGTGGACGTGTCCCACACGGTGATGTGCAGCACATCCGCGCCGGGCGACAGCTCCAGCAGCAGCCCGCACGGGCCGGGAGCGTGCCGCAGCGCGTTGGTCACCAGCTCGCTCACCACCAGTTGGGCGTCCTGGTCCACCCGCTCGCCGGGGAGATACCCCAGGCGCCTCAGAAACGCCGAGACCGCCCGCCGCGCATCGGTGCTGCGCAGGGTGTCGGCGTCCCAGGTGGCGCTGTAGCGCAGCGGGGTGGGAGCGCGGTAGTCCTGTCCATCCGTCGCCTGATTCCTAAGCGGGATGACCATGTTCCATGTGCCTTCGTCTGTGTGGGGGGATCCTTGTCTTCGAATAACCGGCGGCCGGCCTGCGTCGGATTAGCGCCTACCCGCAGTGGCCACGGTCATGACGGCCATCTGGGATCAATCGGCCGGGCCGGTGCGAGACGACCGTCAAGGTCGAGGTCATGGCAGAAGTACGTGGTGGCCGCCCGCGGGCCTGCGCGTGCTGCGGGCGAGAACGCGGGTACCTGTACACCGGCCCGGTGTACAGGTACCCGAAAGCCGGACGGCCCGCTGTGTCCGTGGTGCGTCGCGGGCGACGACGTACCCCGAGAGGTCCTGGTGGCCATCGCGCCGGCGCACGCCGGGTTCGCCTGCGCGGACTTCACCTGGTCGCCCGCAGGAACAGGGGAGGGGCCGGCTCGGCCGGCCACTCCCGGGTGGGTGCTACAGGTTCACGGACCGCATGCCGGCCTCGTCGTAGCGGTCGCCGGCGGCCTTGGGCAGTTCGGCGTCGATACGGGCCAGGTCCTCCTTGGTCAGCTCCACGTCGATCGCGGCGGCGTTCTGTTCGAGGTAGCCGCGGCGCTTGGTGCCCGGGATCGGGACGAGGTCCTCGCCCTGCGCCAGCACCCAGGCGATCGCCAGCTGGGCCGGTGTCACGCTCTTCTCGGCGGCGATCTCCTTCACCTTCTCGGCGAGCCTCTGGTTCACCTCGAGGTTCTCGCCGGTGAAGCGGGGCCCGCTGCGGCGCCAGTCCCCCTTGTCGAGTTCGTCCGGCGAGGAGAACCGGCCCGCGAGGAAGCCGCGGCCCAGCGGCGAGTAGGGGACGAAGCCGATGCCGAGCTCCCGGCACGTCGGCAGGACCTCGGCCTCCGGGTCGCGCGTCCACAGCGAGTACTCGGTCTGCACGGCCGCGATCGGGTGGACGGCGTTCGCGCGGCGCAGGGTCTCCGGCCCCGCCTCGCTCAGGCCGATGTGCCGCACCTTGCCCTCGGCGACCAGCTCCGCCAGCGCGCCGACGGTCTCCTCGACGGGGACGTTCGGGTCGACGCGGTGCTGGTAGTAGAGGTCGATGTAGTCGGTGCCGAGCCGCTTGAGCGAGCCGTGCACCGAGCTGCGGACGTGCTCGGCCGAGCCGTCCTGCCGGCCCACCGTGCTCATGTCGCCGGGGACGGCGTCGTCCATGCGGTAGTTGAACTTGGTGGCGATCACGTACTCGTCGCGATGGCCCTTGACCGCCTGGCCCACGAGCGTCTCGTTCGTGAGCGGGCCGTACACCTGCGCGGTGTCGAGGAAGTCGATGCCCAGTTCGAGGGCGCGTCGGATGGTCTGGACGCCTTCGTCCTGATCGGCGGAGCCGTAGAAGGCGGACATGCCCATGCAGCCGAGGCCGATGGCAGACACCTCGAGGTCCCGCAGCCTGCGCCGCTTCATATGAGTCCAGCCTTTCCTGCGGAGTGGATCGTCTCTCTGTCAAAGGACGCTAGGACTTGAAGCGCACTCCAAGTCAAGCGTGGAGCCCACCGACCGCTGTCACCCGTGACCGACCGAGGAGCGCCGTGGCGATCCGTACGAAGGACCGGACGAGCGGGGTGTTCCGCTCGCTGTCCCAGGCGATGACGAGGTCGCTGGACGGCACCCCGGTCAGCGGCACGGCGGTGAGGCCCGCGGGCAGATGGACGGGGAGCGGCGCGAGCCCCACCGTGCCGTCCCACAGCACGGACTGAAGGCACTCGTGGGCCGTGCGCACGACGGGACCGTCGCGGTCGTCCGGCCGGCCGGTCACCCCCGTGGCGGTCCCCGCGAGCCCGGCCGCCGCCGTCCGGGCCCCGCACGGGTCGGTCCAGAAGGCCCGCCACACGGGGTCCGTCCCGTCGGGGAACCGGAACCACTGGCGGTCGGCCAGCTCCGCCACGGCCAGCCGCCCGCGTCCGGCCAGGGGATCGTCGACGCGCAGGATCACACCGACCGGGTCCGAACGCAGTACGCGCAGGGCGATGCCCGTGTCGTCGAAGGGCGCCCGGGTCAGGGCCACGTCCACGAGTCCGGCCCGCAGCCCGGTGGTCGGGTCGGTCAGGTCGGCCTCACGGACCCGGACCCGCACGGTGGGATGGCGCTCCCGGAAGACGGCCGACAGCCGGGCCCCCGCCTGCTGCGCGCTGTCGGCGAGGGTACCGAGGGTCAGGGTGGGCGCGGCGGCGGCGACGCGGTCGCGCGCCTGGTCGGCCCGGGCCAGCAGGACGCGCGCCTCGTCGTAGAGCCGGCCCCCGGCGGGAGTGAGGGTCACACCGGCCGGCGACCTCAGCAGCAGCTCGCAGCCGAGGTCGCTCTCCAGCTGTCTGATGGCCCGGCTGAGCGGCGGCTGGGTCATGTTCAGCCGCGCGGCGGCCCTGCCGAAGTGCAGTTCCTCGGCGACGGCCACGAAGTACCGCAGGGTGCGTAGCTCCATCACCGGCCACGATACCCGCGCGGTATCGGGCGTGCCGGATCGGTCTTGGACGTCCCCGGGCGCCGCGCTGTGCACTGGGACGAGCGGCAGTTCGCCGACCGTTGCCCGTACCGAGGAGCCGTAGTGACCCAGCCCGTGACGCAGGACCCCGTCGTCGACGTGACCGGCGCCCAGGAACTCGCCGAGGACCTCCTGGTCGTTCCCGACCGCGGCGTCGACCTGGTGCCCAACATAGGCGTCATCGGAGGACGGCACTCCGTCCTGGTCGTCGACACCGGCATGGGCCCCGCGAACGCGGAGGCGGTGCTGACCCTCGCGGCCGAGTATGCCAGGGGGCGGAAGCTCTATCTGACGACCACCCACTTCCACCCGGAGCACGCGTTCGGCGCGCAGGTCTTCAAGGAGCATGCGACGTACGTGGTCAACGCGGCCCAGGCCGAGGACCTCAAGGTGAAGGGGCCGGGTTACCTCGGGATGTTCCGGGGGCTGGGCGAGGTGGTCGCCGACCGGCTGCGGGGCGTGGAACTCGTGGAGCCCGACGTCGTCCACGACGGGACGTACGAACTCGACCTCGGCGGACGGGTCGTCCGGCTGGAAGCCACCGGCCGCGCGCACAGCAGGGGTGACCAGGTGGTGCGGGTGCCGGACGCGGACGTCCTGTTCACCGGGGACCTCGTGGAGGCGGGGCAGTTCGCGATCTTCCCCTGGTTCCCGCCGCACGACACCGACGTGTCCGGCCTGCGCTGGCTCACGGTGCTGGAGCGGCTGGCCGCCCGGCCGCCCCGAGTGGTGGTGCCCGGGCACGGGGCGATCGGCGGACCGCGGCTGCTGGCCGACGTACGTGACTACCTGCGGCTGCTGCGGGACGAGACCTGGGCGCGTCGGGACACCGCGGTGAGCCGGAGCGCCATCGTCGAGGAGGTCTCGGCCCTGATGATCGAGCGGCACCCCGAGTGGGCCGGGCGCGAGTGGATCGAGAAGAGCGTGGGGTGCCTGTGCGCGGAACATCCGCACCAGGAGCGGCTGCCCATGACATGATCATCACGCTGCTGCTGGACCGTCGGGCGGGGGAGTGCGGATGCTGAAGGACGTGGCCGGGGTACGGGCGCCGTCGGGGCCGGCCGTGGACGCGGCGCGGCTGGTGTGCGCGGAGTACGCGGACGAGGCGCTCCACAACCACTCGCTGCGGGCGTACTTCTTCGGTGCGGCCTGGGCCGAGGCGCGCGGCCTCGACTTCGACCGTGAGCTGCTGTTCGTCTCGGCGATGCTGCACGACCTGGCCCTCACCCCGCCCTTCGACAGCCATGCGCTGCCGTTCGAGGACGCCGGCGGCCATCTGGCGCGGGTCTTCACCGCCGGCCTCGGCTGGCCGGCCGAACGGCGCGACCGGGCGGCCGAGCTGATCGTGCTCCACATGCGGGACGACGTGGCGCCCGAAGTGGACGTGGAGAGCCATCTGTTGCAGGTCGGTACGAGCGCCGATGTCTCCGGCACCGGATTCGGCAGGTTCGACCCCGGCTTCTGCGAGGCCCTGGTCGCCGCCCACCCCCGCCGGGGTTTCGCCGCCTCCTTCGTGCGCCTCTTCCGCGACCAGGCCCGGCGCAAGCCCGGCTGCGCGGCGGCGGAACTGGTCGCGGGGGACTGGGCGGAACGCACGCTGGCCCACCCGCTGGAACGGGGCTGACAGGGCGGCGGCGTGCGGTATGACGGGCCCGGCGCGGCCGCTGAGCGGGGTACCGGCGGGCTCGGCGCGGTGGGATGATCACGGGCAGGTCCTACGCCCCCCGCTCACCCACCGCGACAGGAGCCCGCAGTGAGCAGTGTCCACCACGACGTCGCCACGCTTCCCCCGGCCCGGGTCGAGGAGGTCGGCGACGGTGTCTTCGCCTACATCCAGCCGGACGGGACCTGGTGGGTCAACAACACCGGCTTCCTCGTCGGCCGGCGTGGGGTGATCAGCGTCGACGCCTGCTCCACGGTCCGCCGCACCCGCGCCTACCTGGACGCCATAGCCAAGGTCACGCCGCAGCCGGTGCGCACGCTCGTCAACACCCACCACCACGGCGACCACACCTTCGGCAACCACCTCTTCAACGGCGCCACGATCGTCGGACACGAGGCCACCCGGGCGGGCGTGCTCGAATGGGGCGAGCCCAAGGACGCGCCGTTCTGGACGGAGGTCGACTGGGGCGAGTTCGTCCTCGAACCGCCGTTCCTCACCTACACCGACTCGGTGACCGTGTGGGCGGACGACCTGCGTGCCGAGGTACGTCACGTGGGGGTGCCGGCGCATACGACGAACGACTCGATCGTCTGGTTGCCGGAGCGCGAACTGCTGTTCAGTGGCGATCTGTTGTTCAACGGAGGCACACCGTTCCTGCTCCAGGGGTCGGTGGCCGGTGCGATCCAGGTCCTCGAGGAGGTCGTCAGACCGCTGGGCGCGAGGACCATCGTCCCCGGGCACGGCGCCGTCGCGGGGCCCGAGGTCATCGATGACGTCCTCGGGTATCTGCGGTTCGTGCAGAAGGCCGCCCGCGACGGCCGTGACGCCGGGCTGTCTCCGCTTCAGACCGCCCGCGAACTGGACCTGGGGGAGTACGGCGAACTCCTCGACCGGGAGCGGATCGTGGGCAATCTGCACCGCGCCTACGCGGAGTTGGAGGACGGACCGCTCGGCCGGCCCGTCGACGCCGTGGCCGCGCTCAGCGACATGGTCACCTACAACGGCGGCCGCCCCCTGACCTGCCTGGCCTGACCCCGCTCAGCCCGCCGCCGGCGGCACCGCACGATCGTCCGATCACGCGGACGTACGGCCGCCGGGCGTTGCCGGTGTGCACAGAGCAAAGCCGGGCAGTAGGTGTGGCGTGCGCCGGTGTGCGATCTGCAGGGCACATCGGTCGCGTGTGCGAATTGCGGTAAGAACGAAGAAGGGTGGCGGCATGGTCGACACCATCACTGACGGTCAACAGGAATTCCCCGGAGGGCGAAGGGGCGCGAAGCGTGTCGCGAGCCTCCCACGGCAGGTGCGTGAGGATCTCACCCGCAGGCTCCGCCGGAACCGGCGCGCCTTCCGCAAGGAGGACGTCCAGGTCATCGAGCCGCCACTGCTCCGGCGCGCGGTCGGTGCTTCGGCCCTCGGCAACTGCATGGAGTGGTTCGACTTCGGCGTCTACAGCTACCTGGCCGCGACGATCGGCAAGGTCTTCTTCCCGGGCGCCTCACCCGCCGCCCAGGTGATCTCGTCCTTCGCGACCTTTGCCGCCGCGTTCGTCGTGCGCCCGCTCGGCGGCCTCGTCTTCGGCCCCCTCGGTGACCGCCTCGGCCGGCAGAAGGTGCTGGCCACCACGATGATCATGATGGCGGTCGGCACCTTCGCCATCGGGCTGATCCCCTCCTACGGCACGATCGGCATCGCCGCTCCCGTGCTGCTGCTCCTCGCCCGCATGGTGCAGGGGTTCTCCACGGGCGGTGAGTACGGCGGTGCCACCACCTTCGTCGCCGAGTACTCGCCGGACCGCCGGCGCGGGTTCCTCTCCAGCTGGCTCGACTTCGGCACCTTCGTCGGCTACGCCCTCGGCTCCGCGCTGGTCACCCTGCTGAACCTGATGCTGACCGACACCCAGATGCTCTCCTGGGGCTGGCGGATCCCGTTCCTGATCGCCGGGCCGCTCGGTGTGATCGGCCTCTACATGCGGCTCAAGCTGGAGGAATCGCCCGCTTTCCAGCAGCAGTTGGACGAACACGAGAAGAGCCTCGCCCAGGAGTCGGCGGGCAGCGAGCTCAAGGCCATCGTCCGGAACCACTGGCGGGCGCTGCTCGTCTGCGTCGGACTGGTACTGCTCTACAACGTCACCAACTACATGGTCACCGGCTTCCTGCCGACGTACCAGACGGAGACGCTGCACCGCTCCAGCGGCTTCGCCGACGTCCTCGTGCTGGCCGGCATGGTGTGGATCGTCGTACTGATCACCTTCATCGGCCGGCTCAGCGACCGGGTGGGCCGGCGCCCGGTCTACGGGGTCGCCGCGGCCGCGATGGTCGTCCTGGCCGTCCCGGCCTTCCTGCTGATCAAGATGCACGGCACCTGGGGCCCGGTCCTCGGAGTGCTCCTGCTCTCCACCCTGCTGGCCTGCTTCGCCGCGCCGAGCGCGGCCACCCTGCCAGCGCTCTTCCCGACGGCCGTGCGCTACGCGGCCATGGGCATCGGCTTCAACTTCGCCGTCGCGGCCTTCGGCGGCACCACTCCGCTGGTCACCGAGGCCCTGGTGAACCTCACCGGCAACGACATGATGCCCGCCTTCTACCTCATGCTGGCCGGCGCCATCGGCCTGGTGACGGTGTGGTTCCTGCCGGAGAGCGCCCAGGTGCCGCTCAACGGCTCCCAGCCGATGGTCGGTTCGAAGGAGGAGCGGCGGGAGCTGATCACCACGTCGGAGGAACTGTACGTCGCCGCGCGGGCGCACGCCGGTCGGCGCTGACCCGCGCCGGACGCGGGGTCACGACCCCTGGGGGCCGGTCCCCCAGGGGTAGGTCACCACCCGGGGGAACCCCTCCGGCCTGCTGTTGCCGGTGTACGTCAGGGTGATCCGGGTGAAGTGCTGAAGCTGCGGGTGCTTCTTCGAGGGTTCCGGGCGGTCGAGCCGCACGGCCACCGCGTACGCGTGGAATCTGCCGGCCGCGCAGTACGGCTTGCAGTCGTTCACCAGGTTCACGCCCATCGCCGTCGCCGACATCGGACCCCACTCGGACCAGCGCATCTTGGCGAGGCGGCTGTTGCCGTCGCCGCACGCCAGGATGAAGGCGGACGGGTGCACGTCCGGATGCCCGAAGCAGTCGACGAGCACGGGTCTGTTCTGCCGTGCCGCCGTGGTGTTCGCCGCAGATGCCGCTGCCGACGTCGCTGTCGGGGGCACGGCCGCCGCGAGCAGCGTGCCCGCCCCGAGCGTGATCGCTGTCCATACAACCGGTCCGCGCATATCGACACCGCCTGTTCGCGATCGACTCCTTATCGACGCTACGACCGTCCCGGGCGATGCACCACTCGCACGGGTCAACCACCCTCGTTGTGTGTTCCTACGAATTTGCGCGTGAAGGGTTACCGCTTCGACAGCTGATTGATAGGAAACTTTCCTATCAAGCGCCCTTCGCGGGCCAACCGGCCACCCCCCACACCCACTTGGAGCCACCGTGCAGCACCCCGACCGTGAATCAGCCCCCACCCCGCTGTCCCGCAGGACCGTCGTCGCCGTGATCGGTGCCGTTGCCTCCGGGGCCCTGCTCAGTGTCCCGCGAGCCGTCGCCAAGCCGGCGGCCGCCCCGGGGCTCGACGACCCGGCGAAGAAGGAGATCGCCATGAAGCTGGTGTCGAGCGCGGAGAACTCCTCGCTCGACTGGAAGGCCCAGTACAAGTACATCGAGGACATCGGGGACGGCCGCGGCTACACCGCCGGCATCATCGGCTTCTGCTCGGGCACCGGCGACATGCTCGACCTCGTACAGCTCTACACCGACCGCAAGCCCGGCAACGTCCTCGCCAAGTACCTCCCGGCCCTGCGCAGGGTCAACGGCAGCGACTCGCACGACGGCCTCGACCCGAACTTCCCCAAGGACTGGCGCAAGGCCGCCCAGGACGCGGCGTTCCAGCAGGCGCAGAACGACGAACGCGACCGCGTGTACTTCAACCCCGCCGTCGCGCAGGGCAAGGCGGACGGACTGCGCGCCCTCGGCCA
This sequence comes from Streptomyces sp. NPDC001480, assembly GCF_042894725.1. Classification (NCBI taxonomy): domain Bacteria; kingdom Bacillati; phylum Actinomycetota; class Actinomycetes; order Kitasatosporales; family Streptomycetaceae; genus Streptomyces; species Streptomyces sp. NPDC001480. The sequence goes on from NZ_JBIAVX010000018.1 coordinate 109,352, forward strand.
GTTCACCTACTACGACGCCATCGTCATGCACGGCGACGGCGACGACCCCACCAGCTTCCGCAACATCCGCAAGCGGGCCCTGCGCAGCGCCAAGCCGCCGGCCCAGGGCGGCGACGAGACCACGTACCTCAATGCCTTCCTCGACGCCCGGGTGTGGGCCATGAAGCAGGAGGAGGCCCACAGCGACACCACCCGGGTCGACACCGAACAGCGCGTTCTCCTGCGCAAGGGCAACCTCGACCTGAACCCGCCGCTGGACTGGAAGGTGTACGGCGACAGTTACCACATCGGCTGAATCCGGACGGCGCGATGCCGTGAGCCCCGTCCCGCCGCGCGCGGGCCGGGGCTCACGGCATCGCCGGGGCTAACGGGTGGTGAACGCACCACCGTTGACGTGGATGGTCTGACCGGTGATGTGCCGGGCGCCCGGCGACGCCAGGAAGTGCGCGGTCGCGGCGATGTCGTCCACCGTGCCCGGGCGCTTGTCGTGCGTCTCCGCGACGAGGGCGCTGTGGCGTTCGTCGGTCATCCCGCCGCGGAAGAAGTCGGTACCGGCGATGTAGCCGGCGGAGATCACGTTGCAGGTGACGCCGAGCGGCCCGAGTTCGCCGGACAGCGAGGCGTTCCAGGCGGCCAGCGCGGCCTTGGCCGCACCGTAGGAGCCGCCCCGCCGCTCGGCCCCGATCGAGCCGATGCTGATGACGCGGCCGCCCGCGGTGAAGCTGTCGCGCACCGAGGCGGTGGTCAGGACCGCGCCGAGGAGGTTCTGCGCCAGACTCGCCCGCCACTGGGCCAGCAGCAGCTCCAGGGCCGCTCCGTCGCCGTCCGCCTCCGGGGGCAGGCCGCCGGCCGCGTTGACCAGGACGTCGACCGTGCCGAGCTGTCCGGCGACCTCCGCGACCCGGCCGGGATCGGTCGCGTCGCAGACCACGCCCCGCACACCCAGTTCCTTCGCGGCGCGTTCGACGGCGTCGGCGCGGCGCCCGGTGATGACGACCTCCGCCCGGTCGTCGGCGAACCTCGCGGCGATGGCGCGGCCGATGCCGCTGCTGCCTCCGGTGACGAGCACGGTGCGGGTCACGGGTCCTCCTCGCTCACTGCTACGTTTAGACCTAAACGTAGGTGCTACCGGCAAGGGATCGCAAGCATGTCCGACACCACGGCCGCACAGGGAGACCCAGGGGAGCAGGCGGGCCCCCTGCCCCCTTACTCGGCCGCGGACATCGCCGCGGCCTGGCGGCGGGAACGCCCGGGCACCCCCACCGAGTCGATCGAGATCGTCACGCCGATCTGGTGGCTGGGGAAGCTGTTCGCCGACGACCGCGGCCGCGCGCTGCGCGAAGCGGGCATCGACGCGGCCACCCTCGACCTGCTCTCCGTGATCCGCCGCTCCGGTCCGCCCTACGCCCTGAGCACCCGGGAGATCGCCCGGAGGACCCTGGTGACCGCCGGAGCGATCTCACAGCGGGTCGCCCGCGCCGAACGGGACGGCCTCGTGCGGCGAGCTCCCGGGACCGGGGGCCGCCGGAGCGTCGAGGTGTCGCTCACCGTCGAGGGGCACGCGCTCATCGAGCGGTCCGTCGACGCCGTGCTCGGCCGCGAGGCCGCGCTCGTCGGCAGCCTGTCCCCCCAGGAGCGCGACACGCTCACCGGGCTGCTGGACAAGCTGATGACCGATGTCCGAAGGCGTACCGCCGTCGAGCGGGGCTGAACCACAATCCAAGGAGACCACCCGGTTCCCGGCCACCTGGCTGGATCCGCTCATGTCAATGTGACGTATCCCGCCCTCCGGCAGGCCCAGAACCCCCTAACGTTCATCGCGTGGCACGGCAGGGGAGTGGCCGACACCATGGTGTTCGTCACCGGCAGGCTGGAGGGATCGACAATGTTCCGCAAGGTGCTGGTCGCCAACCGTGGAGAGATCGCGATTCGCGCGTTCCGCGCCGGCTACGAGCTGGGCGCGCGCACAGTCGCCGTCTTCCCGCACGAGGACCGCAATTCGCTGCATCGGCTGAAGGCCGACGAGGCCTACGAGATCGGTGAACCCGGGCATCCCGTGCGGGCGTACCTGTCGGTCGAGGAGATCGTCGCCGCCGCCACCCGCGCGGGCGCGGACGCGGTCTACCCCGGCTACGGCTTCCTGTCCGAGAACCCCGAGCTGGCCCGCGCCTGCGAGGAGGCGGGCATCACCTTCGTCGGACCCAGCGCCCACGTCCTGGAGCTGACCGGGAACAAGGCGCGCGCGGTCGCCGCCGCCCGCGAGGCGGGCGTACCGGTGCTCGGCTCCTCCGCCCCGTCGACCGACGTCGACGAACTGGTCCGGGCCGCCGAGGAGATCGGCTTCCCCGTGTTCGTGAAGGCGGTCGCGGGCGGCGGCGGGCGCGGCATGCGGCGCGTCGAGGACCCCGCCCAGCTGCGCGAGTCCATCGAGGCCGCGGCCCGCGAGGCGGCGTCCGCGTTCGGCGACCCCACCGTGTTCCTGGAGAAGGCCGTCGTCGAGCCCCGCCACATCGAGGTGCAGATCCTCGCCGACGGCCAGGGCGACGTCATCCACCTCTTCGAGCGCGACTGTTCGTTGCAGCGCCGCCACCAGAAGGTGATCGAGCTGGCGCCCGCCCCGAACTTGGACCCGGAGCTGCGGGACCGGATCTGCGCCGACGCGGTGCGCTTCGCCCGGCAGATCGGCTACCGCAACGCCGGCACCGTGGAGTTCCTGCTCGACCGCGACGGCAACCACGTCTTCATCGAGATGAACCCGCGCATCCAGGTCGAGCACACCGTGACCGAGGAGGTCACCGACGTCGACCTGGTCCAGTCCCAGCTGCGCATCGCGGCCGGTGAGACGCTGGCCGACCTCGGTCTGTCCCAGGACACGGTCACCCTGCGCGGCGCCGCCCTCCAGTGCCGTATCACCACCGAGGACCCGGCCAACGGCTTCCGGCCCGACACCGGCCGCATCAGCGCCTACCGCTCGCCGGGCGGCTCCGGCATCCGCCTCGACGGCGGCACCACCCACGCGGGTACCGAGATCAGCGCGCACTTCGACTCGATGCTGGTCAAGCTCACCTGCAGGGGCCGGGACTTCAAGACCGCGATCGGCCGGGCCCGGCGAGCCGTGGCGGAGTTCCGCATCCGTGGCGTGGCCACGAACATCCCGTTCCTGCAAGCCGTCCTGGACGACCCGGACTTCCAGGCCGGGCGGATCACCACGTCGTTCATCGAGCAGCGCCCGCACCTGCTCACCGCGCGAACCTCCGCGGACCGCGGCACCAAGCTGCTCACCTATCTCGCCGACGTCACCGTCAACAAGCCGCACGGCGAGCGGCCCGCGCTGATCGAGCCGACCACCAAGCTGCCCCCGCTGCCCGCCGGTGAGCCGCCCGCGGGCTCCCGGCAGCGGCTCGTCCAGCTCGGCCCGGAGGGCTTCGCCCACTGGCTGCGCGAGTCGCCGACCATCGGCGTCACCGACACCACGTTCCGCGACGCGCACCAGTCGCTGCTCGCCACCCGCGTGCGCACCAAGGACCTCCTCGCCGTGGCCCCGGTGGTCGCCCGGACCCTGCCCGAGCTGCTGTCCCTGGAATGCTGGGGCGGCGCCACCTACGACGTCGCCCTGCGCTTCCTCGCCGAGGACCCGTGGGAGCGCCTCGCGGCCCTGCGGGAGGCCGTGCCCAACATCTGCCTCCAGATGCTGCTGCGCGGCCGCAACACCGTGGGCTACACGCCGTACCCGACCGAGGTGACCGACGCCTTCGTGCAGGAGGCCGCCGCCACCGGCATCGACATCTTCCGGATCTTCGACGCGCTCAACGACGTCGGCCAGATGCGGCCCGCCATCGAAGCCGTACGGGAGACCGGCACGGCGATCGCCGAGGTCGCCCTCTGCTACACCGCCGACCTGTCCGACCCCGGCGAGCGCCTGTACACCCTCGACTACTACCTCCGCCTGGCCGAGCAGATCGTCGAGGCGGGCGCCCACGTGCTGGCCGTCAAGGACATGGCGGGCCTGCTGCGCGCCCCGGCCGCCGCGAAGCTCGTCTCGGCCCTGCGCCGGGAGTTCGACCTGCCGGTGCACCTGCACACCCACGACACCGCGGGCGGCCAGCTGGCCACCTACCTGGCCGCGATCCAGGCCGGCGCGGACGCGGTGGACGGCGCGGTGGCCTCGATGGCGGGTACGACCTCCCAGCCGTCGCTGTCGGCGATCGTGGCCGCGACCGACCACTCCGACCGGCCCACCGGCCTCGACCTCCAGGCCGTCGGCAACCTGGAGCCGTACTGGGAGAGCGTCCGCCACATCTACGCGCCCTTCGAGGCGGGCCTGGCCTCACCGACCGGGCGCGTCTACCACCACGAGATCCCCGGCGGCCAGCTGTCCAACCTGCGGACCCAGGCGGTCGCGCTCGGCCTCGGCGACCGCTTCGAGGACATCGAGGCGATGTACGCCGCCGCCGACCGCATGCTGGGCCACCTGGTCAAGGTCACCCCGTCCTCCAAGGTGGTCGGCGACCTCGCCCTGCACCTGGTCGGCGCCGGGGTGGACCCGGCGGACTTCGAGGCGGAGCCGAACCGGTACGACATCCCCGACTCCGTCATCGGCTTCCTGCGCGGCGAACTGGGCACCCCGCCCGGCGGCTGGCCCGAGCCGTTCCGCAGCAAGGCCCTCCAGGGCCGCGCCGAGGCCAAGCCGGTGCAGCAGCTGTCCGCCGAGGACCGCGAGGGCCTGGAGAAGTCCCCGCGCGCGACCCTCAACCGGCTGCTGTTCCCCGGCCCCACGCGGGAGTTCGACACCCACCGCCAGACGTTCGGCGACACCAGCGTGCTGGACAGCAAGGCCTTCTTCTACGGGCTGCGGCCCGCGAAGGAGTACGCCGTCGACCTCGAACCCGGCGTGCGGCTGCTGATCGAGCTCCAGGCCGTCGGTGACGCCGACGAACGCGGCATGCGGGCCGTGATGGCCTCCCTGAACGGTCAGCTCCGGCCGATCCAGGTACGGGACAAGGCGGCCGCCTCCGACGTCCCGGTCACCGAGAAGGCCGACCGGACCAACCCCGGCCACGTCGCCGCGCCGTTCGCCGGAGTGGTGACGCTCGCGGTCACCGAGGGCACCGAGGTGGAGGCCGGGGCGACGGTGGCGACCATCGAGGCGATGAAGATGGAGGCCACCATCACCGCGAGCAGGGCGGGCCGCGTGTCCCGCCTGGCCATCAACCGGATCCAGCAGGTCGAGGGCGGCGATCTGCTGGTCGAGATCGCCTGAGCCGAGCCGACCGGACGACCGGACCCCCGACAACCCTCCCCGGCCCGCCGACGGCACCGCACCGAGCCGCCGGCGGGCCGGGGACGGTCCCGGCTCGGACGCGGTTCCACTCGAGCCGCAGCGCGCGCCCCGCCTCGGCGGCCGGGCCGCGGGTGGCCAAAGCAAGCGCGTCGCGGCCGATCCCGACCAGGGAGCCCTCGTCGGGCTCGACGACCAGCACCCGCGAAGCGGCGGAGCGTGGTCGGTGTCGGCGCGGGAACGCACCGGGCGGGGGAGGCCGTGCCCCTGGGGTGTGTCGTCGCCCCCGGGGCGTGCGGCTCGGCGCGCCCGGGGGCGATGGTTCGCGGAAGGTGGCGGGTCAGGTCCGGGGCGGGTTGTCCCGGCCCTGCTCGCGGCCCAGCTGGTCCTTCAGCTGCTCCTGGGCCGTGTCGACCTGGCGGCTGTACTTGTCCTGGGTCCGGTCGTCGACGTAGTCACCGGCCTTGTCGACGCCCTTGGACGCCTGGCTCTCATGGCCCTTCAGCATGCTCTTGAGCTTGTCCATCATGGACATGGTGTCTGCCTCCTCGGCGGAACGGACCCCCGGCGGGACGGACCCCCGGCGGAACGGGCCCCGTTACCAGGGTCGGCACAGGCCTGCTGATCCGCATCTCGGGCGGCCGGTCAGGCCTCCGTCGTGAAGGGGCGGACGCGGGCGATGAGCAGGGCGACGTCGTCGTGGTTCGCGGGATGCCTCAAGTCGTGCAGGAGCCGGTCGCAGGTCTCCTCCAGGGGGGAGCCCGGCTTGTCGAGGAGGTGCAGCAGGACTTCGAGGCGCTCGTCTATGGAGTCCTCGCGCGTCTCGACCAGTCCGTCGGTGTAGAGGACCAGCTGGTCGCCGGGGGCGAGCGAGACCGTGGCGGTCTCGAAGGGCACGCCGCCGACGCCGAGCGGTGCGCCGGTCGGCAGGTCCAGCAGACGGGGGCGCTCGCCGCGGCGGACCAGGGCGGGCGGGAGGTGGCCGGCGGTGGCGAGGTGGCACTTGGCGCTCCGGGCGTCGTAGACGGCGTACACGCAGGTGGCGATGTACTGCTCCAGCCGTGAGGTGAGCGCGTCGAGGTGGTGGAGGACCTGGGCGGGGTCGAGGTCGAGGTCGGCGTAGGCGGTGGTGGCGGTACGCAGCCGGCCCATCGTGGCGGCGGCGTCGATACCGCTGCCCATGACGTCGCCCACGACGAGTGCCGTGCGGGCGCCGTCGAGCGGGACGACGTCGTACCAGTCGCCGCCGACCTCGTAGGCGGCCTGTGCGGGCTGGTACCGGGAGGCCACCCGCAGCCCGGGCAGGCGCGGCGGGTGATCGGGCAGCAGACTGCGCTGGAGGGCCTCCGCCGCGTTGCGCACGCTCTGGTGGGCACGGGCGTTGTCGATGCACACCGCGGCGCGGGAGGCCAGCTCGACCGCGATGGCCATGTCGTCCTCGTCGAAGGGCCGTGGATCGCGGGCGCGGGTCAGACCGAGGAAGCCGATGGTGGTGCCGCGCGCGGCGAGCGGCACGGCGAGGTAGGAGTGCACTCCGGCACGGGCCAGCAGGGTGGCGGAGTGCTCGTCCCGGGCGATGCACGACAGGTCGTTGCCGTCGGCGTGCTGGACGAGGATGGGGCGGCCGGTGCGCACACACTGGGTGGCCAGGCGGTCGGCGGGGTAGCTGGTGATCCGGCCGGGCGGGTCGGCGGCCCGCACGGCGTCACTGGGGTAGGCGGCCTTCACCGCGAGGGCGCGGAAGAACGCGGGGGAGCCCTCGCGGGAGGCGGGCCGGTGCTCGTCGAGGACGGAGTCCAGCACGTCGACGGCGGCGATGTCGGCGAAGGCGGGGACGGTGACCTCGGTCAGTTCCCTGGCCGTCTCTCCGACCTCCAGGGTGGTGCCGATACGGGCGGAGCCGTCGGCGATCAGGGTCAGGCGCCGCCGTGTCTCACTGGCCTCCTTGGCCGCCTTGTACCGCTCGGTGACGTCCACCACGAGCTCGGCCAGGCCGAGGATCCGGCCCTGGGTGTCCTCCAGCCGGAAGAGGGAGATCGTCCAGGCGTGCTGGTGCCCGGGATCGGCCGCGGTGTGGCCCACCAGCGGCGCCTGCTCGACCATCGGCTTCCCGGTGCGCAGCACCTCGCGCATCGCGGCCTCGGCCGCGTCGAACTCCGCGCCGCTGGCGATCTCGCGGTAGTGGCGCCCCAGGTGGTCCTTCGCGGAGACGGCGTGGATGCGTTCCAGGGCGGGGTTGACGGCGACGTACCGCAGATCGCTGTCGAAGATCGCGATCCCGATGGGGGACTGGGAGATCAGCCGGGTGGACAGGGCGACGTCGCGCTCCAGCTCGTGCAGCGTGGGTGAGTCGGTGCCCAGTCCGAGGGCGTAGAAATCGCCGTGGTCGTCCAGCAGGCGCATGTTGCGCAGCTCCACCTGGCGGGTGCTGCCGTCCTTGCGGCGGATGGGGAAGGTACCGGCCCAGCTCCGGCCGGTCTCCATGACGTCGACGAAGGTCTTGACCACCCAGTCCCAGTGCTCCGCGTGGACCAGCAGCCGCGCCGCGTACTCGCCGAGCGCCTCCTCGGCGGTGTAGCCGTACAACCGTTCGGCCTCAGGGCTCCACAGGACGACTCGCCCCTCAGCGTCGAGCAGCACCGCCGAGACGGCGAGCACGTCCATCAGCCCGCTGGGGTGCGACGACTGGTCCTCCGGTCGTCCGGTTCCGGTCCGGCCGAGGATCGCCGGAGCCCGATCGGCCTGGCTCATCGCAGGCACTCCTTCCGCCGGCGGCGCGGACCGTCCGTCGGTCCGGAGGGCGGCCCGCCTGCGCCGGAAGACGCCTTGCCTTCCATGGTCCCCCCGATGCGCCGGTCGACACACCTCGTCTCCGAGCGGCTCTCCCGCGAGGGGCCCATCGGGTCTCCTGGGGTCAGTGCCTGCCCTTGCCCCCGTGTCCGCCCGCCTTCTTGGGGGCCGCCCGGGGGCCGTCCGCCGGTTCCGCGTGCTGCTCCGCGGCGGCCTGCTCGGGGGACGGCGAAGCGGTGGTCGCCGAGGACGGTGCGGTGGGCGGCGCGCTCGCCGACGGGTCGGCTTCTCCGCCCCCCGCGGGGCCGGACGGCGAGGACCAGGCCATGCCGGCGAGCAGGGCGGCGACGAACAGGGCGGTGCAGCCCAGCAGGACGAGCACACGGGAGCGGCGCAGGAAGGACGGGCGGGAGCGCTGCGCGGCGGCCCGGTGCACCGACGTACGCCATTCCGTGTCCGCCGTCGGGCCGGTCAGGCCCGTGGTGGAGGCGGCGGGCACACGGGTGCCGGCAGTCCGCGTGGCCGGTGCAGCGGCCCGCGCGGCGGGGACCTGCGGCCGCAGCGGGCCCCCGGCGGTGACCCCGAGGTTCTGGCCGGGCAGTTCCTGCGGCAGGGGCTGCGCCGTCCCGCGCCAGGCGCCACGCCCGAACCAGTCCGCCACCTCCTCGGCCGAGGGCCGGTCCTCGGGCCGCTTGGCGAGGAGTCCGAGCAGGTAGTTCTCGAAGGCCGGCGGCAGTTCGGCGCCGAGTCCGCGGGGCGGCACCGGAGTGGCGTCCAGGTGCTGGTGCAGGATCATCAGGGCGCTGTCCCCCTGGAAGGGCGGCCGGCCGGTGAGGAGCTGGTAGAGCACACAGCCCAGGGAGTACACGTCGGAGGCCGGCCCGGCGGGCTTGCCCAGGGCGCGTTCCGGTGCGAGGTAGAGGCTGGTGCCGACGATCTGCCCGGTGGCGGTGAGCGCGGCACCGGGGTCGTCGAAGAAGCGGGCGATACCGAAGTCGCCGATCTTCAGCGTGCCGTCGGCGTCCAGCAGGAGGTTGGCGGGCTTGATGTCGCGGTGCACGATGCCCTGCCGGTGGGCGGCGGCGAGCCCGGCGGCGGCCTCGGCGGCCATACGGGCGACGTGTGCGGCGGGCAGCGGCCCGGAGGTGGCGAGCAGCCGGGCGAGGCTGTCGCCCTGGACCAGTTCCATCACCAGGAACAGACCGCGCTCGTGCTCACCGAAGTCGAGTACGCCGACCACGTTCGGGTGGTTGAGGGAGCCGGCGGTCTGCGCCTCCAGGTGGAAGCGGGAAGTGGCGGTGGGGTCGGTGCTCTGGGGCAGCAGCAACTTCACCGCCACGGGTCTGCCGAGTATCTCGTCGAAGGCCCGCCAGACCTCCCCCATGGCGCCTCGCCCGATCGCGTCCTGCAACCGGTATCGGCCCGCTGCCAGCACCTGTGGTCCCACCCTCTTGCCGTACGACATCTTGACCGCCGCTCGCGTCAACTCACCACGTGTGCAGGGGTGTAGGCGCTGCGGCGACCCAAGCGTAGCCGCTTCGGGAGGGCCGGTTCCCCGATCCGCCCAGGTGGGGGCACGGGGCCCGTGGCGGAGGGGGACGGCGCGACCGCCGGCCCCCTCCGCCGGGGACGTCAGCCCTTGCCGAGGAGCTTGTTCATCTCGGTGATCTCGGCGGTCTGCCCGGTGACGATGTCGTCGGCCATGGCCGTGGCGGGACCGTACCGGCCCTTGGTCTTCTCGGTCGTGGCCATCTCGACGGCGCCTCGGTGGTGCTCGACCATCATGGTCAGGAACATGGTGTCGAAGCCGGCGCCGGACGCCTTCTTCAGCTTCTCCATCTCCTTGTCGTCCATCATCCCGGACATGCCGGAACCGCCGGCGTGGGCGGAGTGGTCCATGCCCGGCATCGAGCCCATCGAGCCGCCGGACGCCGGCACCTTCTCGTCCCAGGACTTCAGCCAGCCGCTCATGGCCCTGATCTCCGGGTCCTGGGCCTTCTCGATGCGCGCGGCGAGGTCCTTGACCTTGGCGGAGGACGCCCGGCCGGCGGCGAGCCGGGCCATCTCCAGGGCCTGCTGGTGGTGGGGGATCATGCCCTGGGCGAAGGAGACGTCCTGGACGTTGTGGGCGCCCGCCGTGGCGGTGGCGCTCGCCTTCGGTGAGGTGGAACCGTGGTCCTGGTGGCCGCTGCCGGTGGTGTCGCCGTCGTTGCCGCAGGCGGCGAGGACGAGGGCGGCGGTGACGGCCGTGGCCGCGAGGGCGGCACGGCGGGCGCGGGTACGGGTGTTGCGCATGAGGGAACTCCTGTGGTGCGTAAGGGATCTGGGCATGCCGGGGCGCGCCGTGCCCGGTTGTCGTCGGGCGGTCGGCGCGGTGCGGGCGGTGTCTAGATCCGCAGCAGCTGGAGTTCGGCCAGGGAGGGCGGGGCGCGGGCGCCGTCGGGAGTCCGGACCGCGTGCGAGCGCACGGCTTCGGCGTGATCGGGGACGGCCACCGGGTCGGGCACGAGGGCGGGCAGCACCGGTCCGCCGCTCACCGCGGCCGCCTGGCAGACGGAGTCGGCGTGCCGCAGGTGGCCTCCGCCGCAGTCGTCGCCTGCACAGCCGTCGTGCGACACCACCGCGACCGTCGAGTACCGCATCCGGGCGTGGTCGTCGTGGAGGCCGCCGCCGGGGGCCAGGGCGTGCATGGCCATGAGGCCGGCCAGCACCGCGAGCACGAGCAGCGCCCAGGACCGCCGTACGGGCGGTCGCTCGGAAAGCTGCTCGGGACTCGTCATCGGGATCATCCTAGATGCTCGGGCACACCATGCCCGCACACACCGCGCCGTCGGCCGATGCCACGGCCCCACAGCCACCCCCATGTCCGGGTCAGCCCCGCGATGTCCGAGCTGTGCGCGGCGGCCACCCCCGTCATCACCGGCCACGCCAGGAAGGTCACCGCGATCTCCGCGTAGCCCCCGTCCGTGCCCACGGCGACGACCGCGAACTCGGAGACGAAGGCCAGACCGCCGAGCAGCGCGCCCACGAAGGCCAGCGGCCAGGGCCGGACGACGAAGCGGGACACGAGGGCCAGCCCGCCGCCGAGGACCGAGCCCATGAACACCCCGGCCACCGCGCTGCCCGCGACGAGCAGCCCGCAGTACCGGAGATCACGGGTGGCGAACCCGGTGTCCCCGCCGGTCGCGAACTCCACCACCGCCACCACCAGCGTGAGCGCCGCCCACGGAAGGGCCGGCACGCCCGCCATCACCATGCCGACGCGCATCCCACGCCCCAGCGCACCCCGCTCGCGCACACGCCCCCCTGGCCGCTCACATGTACCAGGCGGCAGACTACTCGGCGCACTTCACGGATGCCGGGGGGCCCACCGCGAGCTTACGGTTGGCGCAGCGGGCCCGCCCACGGAAGCCGTACCGGGCCCCTCGGCACCAGCCGTACGGAGACCCGTACGCGGATCGGGAGGCGAACCGGTGACTGTGACTCCCCGTCGTTCCACGCCGACGGCCGCCTCATGACCGCGCTCGCCGTCGTCGGAGCCGGCCCGGGCCTGGGAGCGGCCGTCGCGCGCCGGTTCGGGCGGGAGGGGTACGACGTCGCGCTGGTCGCCCGGGACCAGGGCCGTCTGGACACCCTCGCCGGTGAACTCGCCGCCGACGGGGTCGGGGCGCGCGGTTTCGCCGCCGACGTGCGCGACCCGCGGGCCCTCGCGGCCGCTCTGGAGGCGGCCGCCGCGGCCGTCGGCCCGATCGAGGTCCTCCAGTACAGCCCCGTCCCGCACCGGGACTTCATGCGTCCCGTGCTGGCGACCACGCACACCGACCTGATCGGCCCGGTCGAGTTCTCGGTCTACGGTCCGGTCGCCGCCGTCCAGCAGGTGCTGCCCGGCATGCGTGGCCTGGGCCGCGGCACGATCCTGTTCGTCAACGGCGGCACCGCCGTCGTCCCGCACCCCGAACGGGCGGGCACGTCGATCGCGTTCGCCGCGGAGAGTGCGTACGGCCATCTGCTGCACGACAGACTCGCCGCCGAGGGAATCCACGTCGCACAGCTGATCGTCCCCGGTGCGATCGTCCCCGGTCACCCTCGCAAGGACCCGGGCGTGCTCGCTGACGTCCTGTGGTCCCTGCACCAGGACCGGCACGGGTTCCGGCACTTCGCCGACGACCTGGACTCCTGAACCCGGCGAGCGGCGCGGTCCCGCTGAACGGCGTGATCTTGGGCAGACGGTAGAGGTGATCTTCACATCCGTCAGAGGGGGGAGCCTCGCCGCCGTGACCACGCCCACACGCCGCCTGCCCCGGAACACCCGCCGACGCCCGTTCAGCCTGCGCGCTACGGCGCTCTACTTCGGCCTTCTCGCCCTTCTCCTGTGCGTCCTCGGCCTCACCGCCCGCGCGGTGGCGGCCGCCTTCGAACGCCGGCCGGTCTGGATCGCTCTCCTGTGCCTCCTCGCCGCGGCCTGCGCGGTGGCACTGCGACGCGGGCGGCGCCGGTGGACCGCCCGGCAGGCCGCGCACCGGGCCGCCGCCGCCCTCGACGCGGCGACACGCACGGCTGTGGAGGCGCTGGAGCCGCCGCACGGCGAAGGCGGCGCCGTGGAGTACGGCGTCGTGGACTACGACGCCCTGGACGCCGACGAGTTCGAACAGGCGATAGCCGCCCTGTGCGAACGGGACGGATGCTCACAGGTGGAGGTCGTCGGCGGAGCCGGGGACCTCGGTGCCGACATCCTGGCCGTGACCCCGGACGGCCGGCGCGCCGTCATCCAGTGCAAACGGTACGGCGACGCCCACCGGGTCGGCTCGGAGGAACTCCAGCGCTTCGGCGGCACCTGCTTCACCGTCCACGAGGCCGACGTCGCGATCGTCGTCACCACCAGTGACTTCACCGCGCCGGCGGCCGAGTACGCCGGACTGTGCGGGATCGTCTGCGTGGACGGACAGTCCCTGCTGGCGTGGCACGACACCACGGGACCGCGGCCCTGGACGTAAGCGCGCGGTGGCGAATCACGCGCGCCGCACGGGAGGCTGATCGGTCCCCGACTGACAGGGAGTTGGACATGACACGAGTCCTGGTGATCGGCGGTGGGATCGCGGGCACCGCGGTCGCGCTGGCCCTGCACAAGGCGGGGCTGCAAGTCGCCGTGTTCGAGGCGCACCCCGACACGGCCGAGGACATCGGGGCGTTCCTGACCCTGGCGAGCAACGGCATGCGCGCCCTGGCACAGCTCGACGCAACGGACGCCGTCACGGCGATCGGGTTTCCGCTGACCTCGATGCGCTTACTGGACAGCCAGGGCGTCGAGTCGGCGCGCGCGCCCATGGGCGAGGCCGACGATCCGGCCCTGAGCTACCGGTGTCTGCGCCGAGGCGAGTTGAACGCCGCCCTCCAGGCCGAGGCCGTACGCCGGGGCATCGCCCTGCACCACGGCACCCGGCTGCTCTCGGTGGACGACGGCCCGGACGGGGTCACCGCGCGCTTCTCCGACGGCAGTACGGTGACGGGCGACCTGCTCATCGGCGCGGACGGGCTGAACTCGACCGTTCGCCGGCTGATCGCCCCAGGCATGCGCCCCGGTTACGCGGGGCAGCGTGTGTTCTACGGCTACACCGACGGCGGGCCGTCGGACGACGGCACCGGCCACATCACCATGGTGCGCGGCACCGAGGCCGCCTTCGGCTACGCGGTCTCGCCCGAGGGGGAGACGTACTGGTTCGCCCGTGTCGCCGGCGAACCGCTGCCCGCCGACGAACTCGCCCACGCCACGCCGGCAGCCTGGCGTGACCGGCTCGTCCCGCTGCTGCGCGAGGACGCCACGCCCGCCGCGGACATCGTCGCGGCCTCCACCGGCCGCGTCATGGTCACCAACGCCACCGAGATGCCGCTCGGCACCGCCTGGCACGCGGGACGGTCCCTGATCATCGGCGACGCCGCCCACGCCGCCTCCCCGGCCACGGGGCAGGGAGCGTCGATGGCCCTGGAGGACGCCGTCGTCCTCGCCAAGTCACTGCGCGACACGCCCGATACGCGGACCGCGTTCTCCCTCTACGAGACGTGCCGCCGCCCGCGCGTGGAGCACAACATCACCGTCAGCGGACAGCTGTCCCGCAGCACCCACGCCGTCTCCGGCACCGTCCGAGGACGCCCCGCACCCCGTCCCGGGGACGACGAACTGGCACGGCTGCTCGACTGGGACACCGACATCCGCACGGCGTACGGCGAGGCCCCCGCTCCATGAACGGGGGCCTCGACCGGTGCGCAGGACCGCTCAGCGCTTGAAGGCGTCCTTGGCCTTCTCCTTCGCCTGACGCAGGTCGCCCTTCGACTTCTTGGTCCGGCCCTCGGCCGCCAGGCCCTCGTCGTCCGTGGCCCGGCCGACGGCTTCCTTCGCCTTGCCCTTGGCCTGCTCCATCTTGGCCTTGGCCTTCTGCTCTCCAGCCACCTTGCTCACTCCCAGTCGCACTCGACGTCGGGGGTCACCACGTCGGGTGACCGCCCGCAAGGGACGTAAACGTCGACCATTCACCAGCCCGGATGTGATGACCAGGCGACGCGGGAACTCGGGGGCCAGAATGGGACCAGTGACTGAGGGAGCGAGATGCGGCTAGCGGGAGTGATGCGTCCCTCGAAAGCGGCCGGGCTCGCAGCGGCCGGATCCCGGCTGCTGGCAAGCGGGGCCGCGCCCGTGGCGGGCCTGGTCGCGGGAGCCGCCACGGCGACCGCGCGGGCGGGTGTGCGCGGCGCCGACACCACGGTGCGGGTCGCACGGGTCGCACGGGTCGTACGGAACGCCATGCCGGGCCGGACCGGCCAGTGGCGGTCGGGCACGCGGGCCCACCTCGCGCTGCGTCCGGCCGACCCCGCGCGGGCCCGCACGGTGGCCCGGGCGGCCGAGAAGGTGGCCGGGGCACTGGCCGAACACCCCGACGTGGTACTCGCGTACTGGGACGGCGGGCTGGGACGTCTGGTCGTCACCGCGAGCGAGGAGGCGCTCACCGACGGGGTGGTCGAACACGCCGAGGGGCTCGCCGAACGCCATGGCCTGGTCTTCGTGGAGGACGAGCCGGAGGAGTTCTCCCACCCCGGTGACCCGCACGGCGTACGGCTCGCGGCGGCGACCCTGGCGGTCGACGTCGTCGGCGCCGTCGTCGGGTTCACCGCCTCTTCGCTGCCGCTGCCCCGCTCCGCGCGTGCGGTGACCGCCGGGGTCACGCTGCTGCGCGAGAACCCGCGCTTCCGCGCCTGGCTGGCGGACCGTGTCGGTCTCGCGCGGATGGATCTGGTGCTCGCCGCCGCCAACGCGGCCACCCACGCCGCCGACCGCTCGCCGACCGCGCTGGTGCTCGACGGAACGCTGCGCTCCTGCCAGCTCGCGGAACGTGTGGCGCGCGCGGCGGCGTTCGACGCCGATCACGACCTGCTGTCCGGGCCCGGCCGGGTGAGCGTGCCCGCCGGTCACTGCCCGCGCCCACCGCTGCGGACCGCCCCGTACCAGGAGTACGCCGCCCACGCCTCCATCGGCAGCGTCCTCGGAGCCGTGGTGACCGAACTGGTCAAACACGACGTCAACGAGGCGGCCGAGGCGGTGCTGGCCGGCTCGCCCAAGGCCGCCCGCTACGGCCCCGGCGCCTTCCACGCCGTGCTCAGCGGCACCCTGGCCCGGCGGGGCGTGCTGGTGCGGGAGACCGCGCGGCTGCGGGAGCTGGAGACCGCGGACACCCTCGTACTGCACGCCGGGGCGCTGCGCGGACCGGACGGCGGCCCCGACCCGTGGGGCGAGGCCGTGCTCGACGCGGCGCGGCACGCCAGGCTGAACGTGGTGATGACCGAGGACCCGGCCCTGAGCGACCTCGGCGGACTCGCCGACCGGGTGGTCGAGGGCGACCGGCCGTGGGACGAGGTGGTGCGCGAGCTGCGCGAGCGGGGCGACACCGTCATCACGGTCGCCCGGCCCACCTCGATCCATGAGACCGACGTGCTCGCCGGACTGCTCGGCGGCGATGTGGCCGTCGCCCTCACCGACCGCGACGGGGCCGTCGTCTGGGGTGCGGACGTCCTGGCCGCGCACGGTCTGACCGATGTCTGGCGGCTGCTGACCGCCGTCCCGGCCGCCCGGGCGGTGGGCCGCAGGTCGCAGACCCTGGCCCGCTCCGGTGCCGTCCTGTCGGGTCTGCTGGTGGCCGTCGGCGAGTCCCGCAAGCCCAAGGGGTCGCCGCTGCCCGGCCTGCGGCACGCGCCGGTCGACGTGGGCGCCGCGGCCGCGCTGCTGAGCGGAGCGCGCGCGGCCTTCCGCGTGGGCACGGCCCCGGCTCCGCATCCCCGGCCGCGCATCGCATGGCACGCCCTGGAGGTCGAGGAGGTCCACGAGCGGCTGGCGCGGGAGATCGCGGCGCGGCCCACCTCCGTCGAGCGGACGACCGGCCGGGTGCGCGGCCTCGCGGAAGCCGCCCGCGAGCACCCCGTGATCGGCCCCGCGTCCGCCCCGGCGCGCTGGGCGGTGCAGCTCGGCCGGGCCGTGAAGGGCGAACTGGACGATCCGCTCACCCCGGTGCTCGCGGTCGGCTCCGCGGCCTCGGCGATCCTCGGCTCCGCCGTGGACGCCATGCTGGTCGTGGGGGCGCTCGATCTGAACGCCACGATCGGCGGTGTCCAGCGGCTGCGGGCGGAGCGCGCGCTGTCCGGACTGCTGGCCGAACAGCAGCAGAAGGCGCGCCTGAGCCGCCCCGCGCAGCGGCCCCCGGAGGAGCCGCCGGAAGAGTCCCGGGAAGAGCCGCGGGAAGAGCAGGAGGCCCCGTCGTCGGACGAGGCGCGGATCGTGGACGCCGCCGAACTGCGCCCGGGCGACACCATCGAGCTCACCGCCGACGACGTCGTACCCGCCGACGCCCGTCTGGTGTGGGAGGACGGGCTGGAGGTGGACGAGTCGGCGCTGACCGGCGAGTCACTGCCGGTCGACAAGCACACCGAGCCCACCCCGCGCGCCGCCGTCGCCGACCGCCGGTCCATGGTCTTCGAAGGCACGACCGTGGTCGCCGGACACGCCCAGGCGGTCGTGGTCCACACCGGTGACCGCACCGAGGCGGCCCGCGCCGTCCACCTCGCGGCCCGCAAGCCACCGGCCGGCGGGGTCCAGGCCAGGCTCCAGGAGATCACCCGCAAGGCGCTGCCCCTGACACTCGCGGGCGGGGCCGCGGTGACGGGGCTGTCCCTGCTGCGCGGCGCCCCGATCCGCCGGGCGGTCAGCGGCGGGGTCGCGGTGGCCGTCGCGGCCGTCCCCGAGGGGCTGCCGCTGGTGGCCACGGTCGCCCAGCTCGCCGCCGCCCGCCGGCTCAGCCGGCACGGTGTCCTGGTCCGCACCCCGCGCACGCTGGAGGCGCTGGGCCGCATGGACACGCTCTGCTTCGACAAGACGGGCACGCTCACCGAGAACCGGCTGCGCCTGGTGCGGGTGGCCGACGCCCGGGGCACGGTCCGTACGGTCGCGAGCCCTCGGTCCGCCGAGACCGTACGGGTCGCCGCGCGGGCCTGTCCCCGCGTGAACGGTGACGGGGAGGACAAGCCCGCCCACGCCACCGACGAGGCGGTGCTGGACGCGGCCGGGCCCGACCCGGACTGGGTGCAGACCGAGGGCCGCCCATTCGAAACCGGTCGTGGTTACGCCGCGGCCGTGGGCCGGTGCGCGGACGGGCCCCGGGTGCTGGTGGTCAAGGGCGCGCCGGAGACCGTGCTGCCGGCCTGCGCCGACCTGCCCCCCGAGGCCTCGGAGGCGGCGCAGGCGCTGACCGGCGAGGCGCTGCGGGTCCTGGCGGTGGGCCACCGACCGCTGGCGGCGGACGAGGACGACGCGGACGCCCTCGACCAGGCGCTGGAGGGGCTCCGCTTCACGGGTCTGCTGGCGCTGTCCGACGTGCCCAGGGAGAACTCCCGCGCGCTGGTACAGGAGCTGCGGCAGACCGGCGTGCGGCCGGTCATGCTCACCGGCGACCACCCGCAGACCGCCCGGGCGATCGCGATCGAGCTGGGCTGGCCCGCGGACACCGCGGTCGTCACCGGCGACGAGCTGGCCGACGCCGACCGTTCGCGGCGGGCCCGGATCCTGCGGGACGCGGATGTCGTGGCCCGGGTCGCGCCCGAGCAGAAGCTCCTGGTCATCGAGGCGCTGCGGGACGCAGGCCGGGTGGTGGGCATGGTCGGCGACGGCGCCAACGACGCCGCGGCGATCCGCGCCGCCGACATCGGCGTCGGCATCAAGGCCCGCGGCTCGGCCGCGGCGCGCAACGCCGCCGACATCGTCCTGACCTACGGTGATCTGGCCGTGCTGACCGATGCGGTGGCCGAGGGCCGGGCGCTGTGGCGCTGCGTCGCCGACGCCATCGCCATCCTGATCGGCGGCAACGCCGGCGAGGTGGGCTTCGGCATCCTCGGCACCCTGCTGGCCGGCGCGGCACCGCTCTCCACCCGCCAGATGCTGCTGGTGAACCTCTTCACCGACCTGTTCCCGGCGATGGCCGTGGCGGTCACCCCGCACGAGGAGGACCGGGAAGAGGATCCGGCGGCGGCACCCGACGAGCAGCTCGTCACGTCGCTGCTCGGCAGGCCGCTGATGCGACAGATCCGGCACCGCGCCCTGACCACCTGCCTGGGCGCGACCACCGCCTGGCTGATCGGCCGCTTCACCGTGGGCACGGCCCGCCGCTCCACCACCATGGCCCTGTGCGCCGTGGTCGGTACCCAGCTGGCCCAGACCCTCGCGGACCGCCGGGACAGCCCGCTGGTCCGGTTCACGGCCCTCGGCTCCGCGGCGGCCCTCGTGGCGCTGGTCCAGACCCCTGGTGTCAGCCACCTCTTCGGCTGCACCCCGCTCGGCCCGCTCGGCTGGACGGGTGTGGTCGTGGCCATCACGCTCGCGGTGACCGGACAGCGGGCGCTGCCGCAGGTGGAGCGGGCCGTGCTGCGGTGGTGGCGGTCGTCAGGCCGGCCCGAGGAACCGGTGGCGTCGGCGCCGCAGCGGGTCGTGGACACGGTGCGACGGGCCTGGGAGGCGCTCGACCAGGCCGTCGCCCGCCCGGGCCCGTCCCCCGAGGCCGCCCCGGCGAGGTAGTACC
Organism: Streptomyces sp. NPDC001480; assembly: GCF_042894725.1. Lineage (NCBI taxonomy): Bacteria > Bacillati > Actinomycetota > Actinomycetes > Kitasatosporales > Streptomycetaceae > Streptomyces > Streptomyces sp. NPDC001480. The sequence goes on from NZ_JBIAVX010000018.1 coordinate 128,528, forward strand.
GCCCCGTCCGCCGGGTGGTTGTCAGTGGCGGATGCGAGGCTGCCCGGCATGGATGAGCAGGAGTTCATGCGCGGCCGGGTGTACGGGGCCGACCACGACGACGCCGGCCCCCGGCCCGACCACGCCTATGTCCAACTCGTCGGTGGGCCGCTGGACGGTCTCCTGCTCGACGTCACCGACGGCCCCGGGCGGAAGCCGGGCGAGCCGGTGGCGCTCATGACGGAAATAGGCCGCTACGGCCCGGGCGGCCGCACCCTGTACGCACCCCGGCCGCAGGACGGCACCCGTTACGACTGGCACGGCGACGTGCCCTGAGGGGTGAGGCCGGTGACCGGGCGGTGGCCGACGAGGAGCCGCCGGCCACCCGGCCCGTGCGGATCAGGCGGCTGCCTTCAGCGCGGCGGCCTTGCCCTTGGTGACGGCGTCCTCGTGCGCCTGGGCCTTGGAGGCCTCGGCGAGCGGGACCAGTTCCGCCATCGCCGGGTTGGAGTGCGCCAGGGTCAGCTCGGGGACGATGAAGTCGACCTCCATGCCCAGCATGTCGCCGAGGACGGCGCCCAGCAGGTTCTGGACGTACTCGTAGCCCTCGCGCGGGGTGCCGGGAGCGTAGGAACCGCCGCGGCTGGCCACGATGTACACCGGGGTGCCCTTGATGGGGGACTCCTCGACCATCGCCGTGCGGCCCACGAGGATCACCTGGTCGAGCCACGCCTTCAGCGTCGACGGGATCGTGAAGTTGTACATCGGGGCGCCGATGAGCACGGCGTCCGCGTTCTCCAGCTCCTCGATCAGCTTCAGCCGCTCCGCGAAGGCCGCCGCCTGCTCAGGGGTGTGATCGGCCGGGTCGGCGAAACCGGCGGACGCGGTCAGGGCGTCGAGGTGCGGGACCGGGTGGGCGTTCAGGTCGTGGTGGATCACGGTCCCGCCGGGGTGCTGCTCCTCCCACGCCTTGCGGAAGGCGGCCGTGACGGAGCGGGAGGCGGAAGCGGCCTCGGGCCAGAGGGACGAGTCCAGGTGCAGCAGCGTTGCCATCGTGATCTCCAAAAAAGGCGTGCCGAAGGGAACGAAACCGGGCGGCCGTTCCGTGCGTACCTAGTAATAACACAGGTGCTTACTTTTTTTCAGCTCCAGTGAAGGTCATAGTAGACTGGGTCCATGAGGGAGCACGCCGCAGAGCCCTGCAAGAAGGTCGACAGCTCGATCACGCGTGTGTTCTCACTGCTCGGCAAACGCTGGACCGGCATGATCGTCGCGGTGCTGATGGAGCACCCGGTGCACTTCTCCGACCTGCGCCGTGCCATCCCGGGCCTCAGCGAGCGCATGCTCTCCGACCGGCTGACCGAACTCGGCGCCGCCGGACTCGTCGTACGCGAGGTGGACGAGGGCCCGCCGCTGCGCGTCTCGTACCGGTTGACCGAGGCGGGCTCGGCTCTTGAGCCGGCCTTGAAGGAACTGGCCGTCTGGTCGGAGAAGCACCTGCCCGAGACGGAGTGGTCCGGGCCCTGCTCCGGCTGAGCACCGGCCGGCCCGAGCGACCGGCGACGACCGGCCTCACCCTCCGGCTGCCGCGGCCGAGCGGTGCCGGGCCCATGCCTCCTCGCCCAGCTCCGGGCACAGCACGAGGTCCGCGGCCGTGCAGGCCAGTGCCTCCGTCGCGGCGAGCAGCACCTCCCGGGCCCGCGCCGAGGCGGCGGCCTCGGCGAACTCGACGGTGTGGTCCGAGCCGTCCTCGTCCATGATCGCGACGAAGGGGTGGATGGCGGGCACCCGTGTGCTGACGTTGCCGATGTCCGAGGAGCCCAGATACACCCCGGGTACGGGCGGAGTGAGCGTGATCCCCGCCCGGGACAGGTGCCGGGCGAACCGTTCCGACAGCACGTCGCTGTCCCGGAAATGGTCGTAGCGGACCGTGGCCCGCTCCACCTCGGCCCGTGTACCGGTGGCGCGCGCGACCCCCTCGGCGCACTCGCGCAGCTGCCCGATCAGGTCGTCCAGGGCCCGGCTGGTGGCCGCCCGCAGCCCGAACTGCCCCTCCGCGTACTCGGGAACGATGTTCGTGGCCGTGCCGCCGTGCGTGACGATGCCCTGCACGTGCGAGGCCTCCGGCAGGCGCCGGCCCAGTACGGCCAGCACGTTGAACAGCTCGATCAGGGCGGCCAGCGCGTCGATGCCCTCGGTGGGGTTGCCCGTGGGATGGGCGGCCCGGCCGTGGAAGGCCACCCGGTACTGCACCTACCTGCGGCAGTTCACTGTCGATCAAGACAGCCATGCTGGCCGTGGCGGGACCCGGCGAGAAACTGCTGTTGTCCCGCAACGCCCACAAGTCCGTGATCGCGGCCGTCGTCGTCAACGGGGTCGAGCCGATCTGGGTGCACCCCAAGTTCGACACGGAGCGTCATATCGCCCACCCGCCGGAGCCCGACGACGTACGCCGCCGCCTCCGGGAACATCCGGACGCCAAGGGCATGCTGCTGATCACGCCGACCGACTGGGGCACGTGCGCCGACATCCAGGGCGTGGCCCGGGTGTGCCACGAGTTCGACGTGCCGCTCATCGTCGACGAGGCCTGGGGCGCGCACCTGCCGTTCCACCCCCGGCTGCCGGCCTGGGGCATGGACGCCGAGGCCGACCTGGTGGTCACCAGCGTCCACAAGATGGGCGGCGCGATCGAGCAGAGTTCCGTCTTCCACCTCCAGTACGACCGGGTGTCGCCGGAGGCCCTCAAGCAGCGGGAGGACCTGCTCGGCACCACCAGCGCCTCCACCCTGGTCTTCGCCACTCTCGACGGCTGGCGCCGCCAGATGGTCGAGCACGGGCACGAACTCCTGGAGAGCGCACTGCACCGGGCGGAGCGGATCCGCACCGCCGCCGCGGAGCTGCCGGGCCTGCGGCCCATGGGCCGGGAGGTCCTGGACGCGGGGCTCGCCGCCGAGTTCGACCCGCTGAAGATCGTGATCGACGTACGCGGGCTCGGTGTCAGCGGCATGCAGGCGGCCGAGTGGCTGCGGACCCAGCGGCACGTCGACGTGGGCGGCTCCGACACCTGCCGCATCAGCGCCTCCATCACCCACGCCGACGACGACGAGACCGAGAAGGTCCTGCTGGACGCCCTGCGTGCCCTCGTCGAAGGAGCCGGCTCCATCGAACGGCGGCCACCGGTCCATCTGCCCGAGCCCTCCGCTCTGGAGCTGGAGCAGGCCATGCTGCCGCGCGAGGCATTCTTCGCCGAGGTCGACCACGTGCCCGCGGAGCGGGCCGCGGGCCGGATCTCCGCGGAGATGATCAGCCCGTACCCGCCGGGAGTGCCCGCTGTGGCCCCCGGCGAGGTGATCACCGACGCGGTCCTCGACTATCTGCGCAGCGGCGTCGAACACGGCGTACTGATCCCCGACGCGGCCGACCCCTCGGTACGGACCTTGCGCGTGGTGGCCCGAAAGTGAGCTGACCCGCTGACCGGAACCCGATAGTCGGTCCCCGCCCCTGGCTTCGCGGACGTACCCGACGGTATACAAGCCCCGTCGAACGTGCGAAGGCACCAGGGGGAGGAATCCGATGGCGGACGGCAGGTATCCGGGCGGAGCGGCGCGACGGCGGCGGACGGTGGCACTGGGGGCGGCACTGGGCGGGTGCGCTCTCGTCGCCGCCTCCACAACGCCCGCCGCCGCGAACGGAGTCGGCGGGCACGGCCGCGACACGCGGTACGTGTCGCTCGGCGACTCCTACACCTCGGGTCCGCTCATCCCGCGGCAGGTGGACGCGGACTGCGCGCGCTCCGACCACAATTACCCCTCGGTCGTGGCGGCGGAGCGACACGTGACGGCGTTCAAGGACGTCAGTTGCAGCGGGGCGACCACCGAGGAGATGTGGAAGCCGCAGGGTTCCAACGCCCCGCAGCTGAACGCGCTGCGGCGGGACACCGACCTGGTCACGGTCCAGATCGGCGGCAACGACATCGGCTTCGGCTCGATCATCCAGACCTGCGCCCGCCTCGGCTCCCAGGATCCGACGGGGGACCCGTGCGAGCGCTACTACGGCTCCTCGGGGGTCGACCAGCTGGCCGTGACCATCGTGCGGACCGCCCCGAAGATCGACCGTGTGCTGCGGGCCGTGCGGGCCAGGGCCCCGCACGCGCGGGTGCTCGTCGTCGGCTACCCGGACCTCCTCCCCGACGACGGCAGTGGCTGCTTCCCCTCCGTACCGTTCGGGGCGCAGGACTTCCCCTACCTGCGGGACACCGGCAAACGGCTGAACCTGATGCTGCGCATGGTGGCCGCGTGGAACCACGTCGAGTACGTCGACACCTACGGCCCCACGCGCGGCCACGACATGTGCAAGGCGCCCGAGGACCGCTGGATCGAACCGCTCCAGCCGGCCTCGCCCGCCGCACCCGCGCATCCGAACGCCAAGGGTGAGGACGTCATGGCCCGTGCCGTACTGGCACGTCTGGGCCAGGGGCATGGACGCCGTTGAGTGGTCCGACCGGGTGATTCAGTCGGTCGTCGCGGTCGTCGCGGTCGTCGCGGTCGTCGCGGTCGTCGCGGTCGCTGCGACCGGTGACCGGGTGTCCGTCGCCGGTTTCCGGGCCGCGGCGGAACGGGACTTGCGCAGGAGCAGCCGTCGCGCGGGGCGTTCCACCGCCTCGTACAGGACCCAGGACAGTCCGAGGGACACGGTGAACGCGACGACGGTGACGGTGAGGGCCGTCGGCAGGCCGAACCGCGGGGACTTGCCGAGGAGGACGGTGCCGGTCCGGATCACCAGGAGATGGACCATGTAGAAGGCGAAGGACAGTTCGCCCAGCCGGACCAGCCGTCGGTGCCGCCACAGCGACGGCAGGCCCTGCACGTCGGCGACGGCTGCCGCCGGGATGAGCAGGGCGAAGCCGATGATGGTGCAGACGGTGGCCTGGTACCCGGGGGTGACCTGCGGGACGAAGAAGTAGCCGATGATCGCCAGCGCGAGCGAGGCCTCCAGACCGGGCCCACGCCACCGGCCGAGCAGCACCAGACGGGCGGTCGCGGCGCCGAGGACGAACTCGGGCAGACGGGCGGCGGGGAAGGAACTGATCGGCTGGCTGAACCAGTGGTGCGACTCGGTGTGGGCGAGTGCCAGTACCGCCAGTGCCGATGCCCCGGCGAGGGCCGCCGATCCCCGGGCGCCGAGACGGCGCAGCAGGAGGGCCAGCAGCGGGAAGGCGGCGTAGAAGAAGGCTTCGCAGGCGAGGGACCAGCTGACCGGGTTCAGGGTCTGCCACCACGGGCGCCACCACGAGTGCACCAGCAGCACATCGGCCAGTCCCTGGCGCAGCGTCGGCCTCGCCAGGTGGACCGGCGTGCAGGTCATGAGCAGCGCGATCGCGACGGTGACCAGGTGCACCGGGTAGACACGGGCGATGCGCCGCCACCAGAAGCCGAGCGCTCGGTCGTTCGGGCGTGCGGACCACGTCAGTACGAATCCGGACAGCACGAAGAAGAAGGACACTCCGCTGGCCCCGGCTCCGAACGCCCACGTCATGACGCGGCCGCCGGTGCCGCCGAAGTAGCCGAAGTTGTGCACGTGCAGTCCGAAGACCAGCAGCGCCGCCATCCAGCGCAGCCCGGTGAGGGAGGGGAGCGAGGTCATCGAGGCAGGCGCGGTGGACGGTGGGATCTTCGTACCGGGTCCGGCGGTCGCGGCGGCGGTGGCGGGCGGCGTCCGGGTCGCCGTGGTCGCCGTCGTCATGGAGTCTCCTGCCGGGGGATGTTCACGCGGGGCATGAAAGGGAACGTTGCCCATTCGGAACTGTTCATTCCGTTCCCGTGCGAAACATCACACCGCTGCCGAACCAGAAGGCGGGAATTCCACCCGGGAGCCGGTGGTTGAGCCTGTTGCTGACATGCTCGGATCAAGATCGAGCGTGTGGTGAACGAAGGAGGACCTCATGGCCCGCAACACCGCGCGCCCCGTCGTCAGACTGAAGTCGACGGCCGGGACCGGCGTCACCTACGTGACCCGCAAGAACCGTCTCAACGACCCCGACCGGCTCGTACTGCGCAAGTACGACCCCACGGCCGGGAAGCACGTCCTGTTCCGCGAGGAACGCTGAACCACGAGTGAGCCGCCGGACGGCAGGATGCCTATGGTGAGGTGTGGTCAGAAGTGACGCCGAGCGTCATCCACGGAGGCGCCGGCCGGGGTACAAGTCCGCGGCCGGCGTCTTCGCCGTCGGCATGCTGGGCACCACCCTGCCCACGCCGCTCTACGGGCTGTACCGGGAGCGGATCGGGTTCTCCGAACTGATCGTGACGGCGGTGTTCGCCGTCTACGCGGTGGGCGTCATCACCGCACTGCTGGTCGCCGGCGGCTTCTCCGACGTGCTGGGACGGCGCCCGGTGCTGATGTCCGCGCTAGGACTGTCCGCGCTCAGCGCGCTCTGCTTCCTGTTCGAGGGCGGCCTGCCGCTGCTGTACACGGGGCGGGTGCTGTCGGGTTTCTCCGCGGGGCTGTTGAGCGGTACGGCCACTGCGACCGTCCTCGACCTGGCACCGCCGGGACTGCGCGCACGGGCCGGACTGGCGGCGACCGCGGCCAACATGGGCGGCCTCGGCCTCGGCCCCCTGCTCTCCGGCTTCCTGGCCGAGTACGCGCCCTGGCCGCTCGAACTGCCCTTCGTCGTCCATCTCGCGCTGCTGGCGGTCGCCATGACGGTCACCTGCCTGCTGCCCGAGACCGTACGCCACCCCGGCCCCCGGCCTGCGCTGCGGCCGCAGGGCATGACGGTGCCACCCGAGGTGCGGGGCGTGTTCCCGTCCAGTGCCCTCGCCGCCTTCGCGGGTTTCTCCCTGCTCGGCCTGTTCACGGCCGTGGCCCCCGCCTTCCTCGCCGAGACGCTGGGTGAGCGCAACCTGGCGGCGATCGGTGCCGTCGTCTTCTGCCTGTTCTGCGCCTCCACCTGCGGACAGCTGCTCATGGGACGCGTCGGTGCCCGCCGAGCCCTGACGTGGGGCTGCCTGGTACTGGTCGTCGGCCTCCTCCTCGTCGGCGCCTCGCTGCTCCTGACGTCCCTGCCGGTGCTGCTGGTGGGGGCGGCGACGGGCGGTGTGGGCCAGGGCATGGCCTTCCGCGCCGGTCTGACCGCGGTGAGCTCCGCGGCCCCCCAGGAGCACCGCGGCGCCACCATCTCCGCGTTCTTCGTCGTCGCCTACGTGGGGATCTCGCTGCCGGTCGTCGGGGTGGGCGCCCTTGCCGTGACCCTGGGCGTACGCGACGCCGGGATGGTGTTCGCCTGCTGCGCGGTCCTGCTCGTCGCGGCCGTGGGCATCCGCGTCTGGCGCCGCCCGCCACGGGAGCTGTGACGCGCCGCCCGGCGGACGGAGTGCCGGCCGCGTGTCACACGGCCGTCGCACCCGGCCCTGCGGCAGGCTGACGAGGTGAACGCCGACCGGTCACGGGCCGAGATCCACGTGAGCATCGCACTGTGCACCCTGACCGTGACATCCGGCGCGATCGACGCGATCACGTTTCTCGGCCTGGGGCAGGCACCCGGGATCGCCGCCGCCCGGCCGGGCCGCGGGGGACGGCGGTGGTTCGTGATCGCGCTCACCGCCGAGGTGGCGGTGCTGTGTGCCACCGGCCTGTACGCCGTCGCCGCCGGCGGCACTGGGCAGCTCCCCGGACACTCCATGGCCCTCACGGCCGTGGCGCTCGCCTTCGCCATGGGATGGCGCACCCGCGTGATCAACCAGGCGGGGTCCCGGACATGCCCACCACGGCCGTCCAGATCACGCTGGTGAAGGCCCTCACCGTCGTGCTGTCCTTCCGCTCGGCGGCCCCGAGACAGCCGGTCCTTCAGCGGGTGCGCCGGATCGCGACCGTGCTCGGCATCTCCGGGCGCCTCCGCCCGGACCGCCGGGTGAACAGGGTCAGTTCCTGCGCAGGACCCTGTTCGCGCCTGCTGCGGCCGTGGTGGCGAGGAGCCAACCCGCGCTGACGAGCACGACGGCCGCCCACTGCGCGGGGCCGCGGGCCGTGAACGCCGGTTCCTGCCCGAAGTCGACGACGGGCAGCAGCAGATCCAGGGTGTATATGGCGGGCTGGAAGTCGGGTCGCGCGCCGTCACCGGTGAACTGCGGCGGCCAGGTGGCGAAGACGGCGGTGCCGGCCGCGAACAGCGCGGTCAGGAGCCACGCCGCCCGGGCCGGCCGGTAGCCGTAGCCGACCGTGAGGTCCTGCACGACGCTCCAGAGGCGGGCGGGCCAGATGAGCGTGGTGCGGATGCGGCGCTGCTCGGCCAGCAGCACGGTGCGGGCGTCGGCGTCCCGGCCGTGCTGCCGGTAGGTGGCCGCCAGCTGCTCGTACGGTTGCAGGGCGAAACCGGTGGGGTCCCGGTCCAGCCAGGGCAGCCGGTCGCCGCCGGGCAGCGTCGGGTGGACGCTGTCGTACACCAGGCCTTCGAGGAGCAGCGCCCGCGGCCAGCCCGCCGGGTCGTCCCGCAGCACGCCGACCCGGGTGTGCCTGAGGTCGACGGTGCCCACGGGGGCTTCGCGGGGCTGGAGCGCCAGCTCGGAGGCCGTGGAGCGGCGGCAGGTCAGCGCGGTGCTGCCGCTCGGGACGTCGAACAGGGCGTCCTTGAAGCAGAGTTTGGCTCGCACGGTGATGCTGCTGAGCGAGATCCGGCCGTGCGCGGTCAGCCCGTCGCAGCAGTTGAACTCGGCCCCCACCTCTATGCCGTTGGCCCGCAGCGCCGGCCCCGCGAGGCCGGTGAGATCCGCGCCCTCCAAGAGGACCGAACCGCCGATCCGGGCGTCGCAGAGGTCCACGGTGCCCTGCGCGACGAACCCGCCACGGCAGTTGAGGGTGCCGCCGACGTGCAGGCGCTCGGCTGTGAGCGCCGTGCCGTCCGGGTGGTGCAGCCGGGCCCGCTTCAGCACGACACTGCCGCGCACCGTCGTGTCCCTCAGGTCGACACATCCGTGCACCACGAGCCCGCGGCCCGCCTGGATGTCACCGCCGACCGTGGCACACAGCAACTGGAGCGCGGGCTCCCGGCGTCCCTCGCCCGTGCCGGTGAGGGTGCTCTCCTCCAGGTGCAGGGTTCCGCCGATCGAGGCGCCGTAGAGGTCGATGCCGCCCTCGCTGGTGAAACCGAGATCGAGGTGGAGCCCGCCGCCCACACTGAGTTCGGCTGCCTGGAGGCAGGCGTCGGCGCCCCGGATCCGCGCGCCGCGCAGGGTGAGCGCGTCCCGGATCTGGGCGCTGGTGAGCCGCACCGGTCCGGCGCATTCGAGGCCGACAGCGGAGAAGCCCTCGTCGACGGAGAGCGACTCGGCGTCGATCGCGGGCCGCCCGTCCGAAGCAGCCGTCCGCGAGCGGTTCAGTGACAGACGTGTGCCCACGCTCAGGGACCGCAGATCGAGCGTGCCGCCGATCACGCTGTCCGCGAGGACGCATTCCCGATCGATCCGGGTGCCCACCGCCGTGAGGCCGGGCAGCGCGCAGTCCCTCAGCTCCAGGGCGTTGAAGTGCCCGCCGTCGAAGCAGGGCACCTCGTCCAGCCGACAGGACCGCAGGCGGATCGCGCACCGGACGTCCGCCTCGGCGAGATCGAGCCTCCCGGTGATGCGCGTTCCCGCCAGGCGCAGCCGGGCGAGGCTCCCCGGCACCGGCCGGGGCGCGGCGACGAGCAGCCACCGTACGACCTCGGCGCGCACTTCCGGCACGTCGTCGCACCACTCGCCCCGCCGGAACGCCTCCCAGAGACGGCGTTCGTGCGGCTCCCAGGCATCCGGCGGCCCCTCGTCCGACACCGCGCGTCTCCCCCTTCGGCCCAGCGCCAGTGAAGCACCGCATGGTTACCCGACCCGGATCGGCCTCACGCCTGCGCCGCCGGGCGACCGGCCTTCGCCACCTTCACGGAGAAGTCGTTGTCGACCGTGTAGTAGGGGGACACCACCGCGTCCCCGGTCGTGGTCGCCGGGTAGACGAACACCTCCTTGCGGTCCGCCACGTCGTCGAGCAGTCGGGCCAACCGGATGAGAGGTGCCTCTGCCGCGGGGCGGACGAACACGTCCCAGACGCCGCTGCCGGTGCTCGTGCCGACGGCGAGCTCCTCGTGGTCGAGGACGAAGGAGAGGCTCCGGCCGTCGTCTTGCGGCTGTGGCCGAAGAGTGCGTACGGTGCCGTCGTCGCGCAGGCGCAGGTGGACCACCGCCCCCTCCTGGAGATCGGCGCCGTGCAGGCGTGCGGCGACCGTCGTCGACCGGTCCGTGATGTCGACGCGGCCGGCCTCGGCGTGGGCGGGGCGCAGCCAGGCGCGCACGGCGAGATGACCGTCCTTGGTGCCGTAGGGGATCCGGACGGCGAGCGGTGACGGCCGGTCACGCAGGTGGCCGTCGACGAGGGCCCGCAGGTCGCGCAGGCCCGGGCGCAGCCGGACCCGCGGGGAGTCGGGGTCCGGCAGCAGGTACACGTCCCAGCGGCCCTCCGCGAGCACGGTGGGCGGTTCCAGTGTGGCGCGCGAGCCGTGGCCGGAGGGTTCGAGGCCGAGGACGTGGCGGGTCGTCTCGGGCTGTCCCTTCTTGGGGCGGAGCCGCAGGAGCAGTCGCTGGCCCTCGGCCGCCGGCAGCGGCAGGTCGAAGGTGATCCGGCCGTCCGCGCCGACCGTACAGGCGACGCGTGGCTGAGCGTTGTGTTCCGTGCTCATCGTCCTGCCCTCCGTACCCTGCGCATCACGCCGTTCGCCGCGACCCGCGCGGCGTCGCGGGCGGCGAAACCCCGGCTGGTCAGTACGCGGCCCACGTGAGCGCGTTCCCGGGCGAGCGGGTGTCCCGCCCGCCGGGCCGAGACCGCCGCGGTCAACAGGTTCTCGGCCTGTTCGAGTACTGGGCCGGGAGCGTACCGCCGCGCGTTCTCCATGGCCGCGCGTCCCGCACGGCGACGCCGCTCGTCGTCGCGTACGAGTTCCAGCAGGGCGGCGCCCAGGGCGGCACGGTCCCCGACCGGCACCAGCCGGCCGTCGACGCCGTCCTCGATGATCTCACCGGGTCCGTGGGGGCAGTCGGTGCTCACCACCGGCAGACCGCAGCGCATCGCCTCGACGATGGTCATGCCGAACGGCTCGAAGTCCGAGGCGGCCGCACCGATCGAGCCCTTGACCCACTCCGCCTCCATGGGGGCCGCCGGACCCATCAGGTGGACGTTGTTCCACAGCCCCAGCTCCATGATGAGCCGGCGCAGCCGGTCGCGCTGCTCACCCTTGCCGTAGATGCGCAGCTGCCAGTCGGGGTGCTCGGCGGCGACCACGGCGAAGGCCTCGATGAGGAGGTCGTACCGCTTCACCGGGACCAGCCGGCCGGCCGCGACGACCACCTTGGCGCTGCCGTCCGCCGTCGGCAGGGTGGGATCCGGCACGCTGTTGGGGAGGTTCTCCACGCGGACGCCGGGCAGTCTCATCTGCCGCCTGTACGCGGCGGCGTCCGCCTCGGACACGGTGGTGAGCACATCGAGCCGGGGGTAGGCCCGGCGCAGCGAGGTGCGCAGCTGCGGCGAGTGGTTGTCCAGGGTCAGGTGCTCCTGCCCGACGCGTGCCACGTGGCGGGGTGCCTGGAGCGCGAGGTGCACGTTGAGGCCCGGCCGGGTGCCGATCACCACGTCGGCGTCGGTCGCGGCGAGACACGCGGCGATGCGCTCGTCCGTCAGCTCGCTGTACTGCTTGTACCGGTACTCGGCGCGGGGAAAGACTCGCGCCGGTCTCAGCTGCTGGGGATGCTCCTTCTCCTGCCGGAGGTCGACCAGCGGCCGCAGCGACACCCTCGGGTCCAGGGCGGAGTGCGGCCGCTCCAGGTGCCGGAACACGGAGACGATCTCCACGTCGTGCCGGTCTGCCAGCGCCTGCGCCAGGTTGAAGGTGGTGGTGATCGTGCCTCCGATCCCGTAGGCGTTGTGCAGCAGGAAAGAGATCTTCATAGGGGCCTAGACCATGCCGTCTTCCGCGTGGTTGCTTCTTGTTACCGCTTCGTGATGCCGCTGTCGGGCTGCGTAACCGCAAGCGGGGTAGGACGAGTGGCCCGCTTCACCGGTTCGGCGGTCATGGACGCGAGGGTGCGTAGAAGAGGTACGTGGCCGAATAGGGGACGCCGGCCTGGCTGTTGTCCGTGCAGGATCCCGCCGGTGCGAGGCCTCCCTCGGTGTGGAGGCGCTGGATGTAGGAGACGGAGCCGAACATGCCGTCGCCGCGGGTGGCCGTGGCCTTGAGCAGCAGTTCCGGTACTGCGTCATCGTGCGGGACGCTAGCGCCGGGGACGGCGGAGGCGTTGACCGCGCTGCCGTCGACGGTGGAGATCCACACCGGGCCCTTGCTGTGCAGGGCGACAGGGCGGTGTCGCGGGTCGTGCTCCTTCCAGAGGTTGGCGGCGGGCTCCAGGAAGGTCCAGGAACCGTTGACGCAGGTGTAGGTCTGCACGCCCTGCGCGACGAGCGAGGCGATCCGCTCGTTGCCTTCGGGCACGCGCAGCTGCGGGGGGATCGCGGTTTCGTGGGCAGCGGCGGAGGTGTGGGCCGTCGGGTGGTCGGCCGCGTGACCGACCGTGGCGGCCCCCAGGACCGCCGCGGCTGCCGTGGCGAGGCTTCCGGTCATGAGCGCGGCGCGCTTGGTGAGCATCATGCGGGATCGACTCCGGGCGTCGTGGCTGCTGGATGTGGGCTGAGGCGCTGACTGACGCGTGCACGGGACGGTACGGACCGGATGCGCAGCGTGTTCAGCCGCGTATGCGAGAGGGGTGTGACTCACGTCACGTCCACAGCTGTCACATTCAGGCGGGCCGTTCAGTCAGAGAGACGTAAGCACCAGCAACCGCAGAGGAGTCCGTCATGGAAGCTCGCCTGAACGCGTTCGGTATCCCGGGTGTGGCCAAGTTCCTGAAGCACCTCAACTCGGCGGGCAAGGTGGTGTCGGATTCGACGCTGCCGGCCGCGACGCAGGAACTGGTGAAGATCCGCGCCAGTCAGATCAACGGCTGTGGCTTCTGCACCGACATGCACACCAAGGACGCCGCCCACGCCGGGGAGACCTCGGTGCGCCTGAACCTGGTCGCGGCCTGGCGCGAGGCCACGGTGTTCACCGACGCCGAGCGCGCCGCGCTGGAGCTGACGGAGCAGGGCACCCGCATCGCCGACGCGGCCGGCGGTGTCTCGGACGAGGCCTGGGCGAACGCCGCCAAGCACTACGACGAGGACCAGCTCGCCGCTCTCGTCTCCCTCATCGCCCTCATCAACGCCTACAACCGGCTGAACGTCATCGTCCAGCAGCCCGCCGGCGACTACCAGCCCGGCCAGTTCGGATAAGCCGGCCGAGGGGGAGCTCGTCCGACGCTCTGGTCGCAGGTGACGTCTGCGGCGGGCAGGTGCCCGGTGGTGACCAGGACCGCGGCCCCCGCGATCCGGTCGCGGGCGGTGAGGGTGTGCAGCGCGCGACGGACCTCGTCGTGCGGACCGCAGCGGCCGGGCGGGTGCGCGGCGGGCGGGCGCGCGGTCGCCACCGGTGTCGCGGCCGGCACGAGGGCCGTCACCAAGGCCGCGAGACCACGGCGGCGGCCGGGTGCGGAGCTGGGTAAGCAGGTTGCCATGCCACCTCACGCCAGGCACCGGCCGTCACACGATCACTCCGGCTGACAGCCGCATCGGAGGTGGGACAACCCCCGCCGGGACACGGTGGAACACCCCATTGAGGACTACGCGAGCCAGAGCGATCCGCGTCGGTGACGTGCCGGCGGCACGTCCACGGCCTCAGCGGCGTCGAGGGCCAGTTCACCGGCGGCGGTGTTCACCAGCCGCAGCACATTCCCCAGTTGGGTCCGCAGCCGCTGTCGTGCCCGGCGTTCCTCCAGCGCGGACCACTGTGCGACGCAACGGTCGTGACCGTGACGGGCGAATGAGCGGAAATCCACCTTGCGGCGGACCGCACGGGGACGGGGCCTCCTGGATTCCCGTGCCGCGTCGGTGAGGCTGCGGGCGCTGTACCTGAGGTCGTACAGAACCACGGAACGCCAAGGGCTCCCTGGTCGGTGGTCATCGGCGTCCCGGCTGTGCGCGGCGGGAACGTGGTGGGCGGTGCGTGCCACGGGGACTCCGTAGGTAGTCACCGCCAGGTATCTCCTGGCGGCTACCTGAAGCCCGCCGGTCCCTTCGAGCGTGAGATCTCCATGCCCGCGACGATATCCCGCCGCATCCCTGAACGGGCCTTGCAAGCATGGGATTTCGGGGACGAGGGATTTCCGGATGCGGCGCACCGCGTCACCGTGGTGGGATGCGGATCATGAGTGACGCGCTGCGCGACCGTATCGAGCGGTACTACGCGACCGTGCCCCTGCTGTTCGCCGACGCCGAGGACTTCGGCCCGCTGCGGCTGTTCGTACGCAAGGAACCGGGAACCCCGTACTACGGCGGCCCGAGCCACGCTCAGCCCACGGCGGAGGGCGCCTCGGTGGTGAACGGCGCGGACATCGCCCGGGTGCGCGCCCGGCAGCGGGAGCTCGGCGTGCCGGAAGCCTTCGAATGGCTCGCCGAGACGGCACCGGCGCTGCGCTCCCGTATCGAGGACGCGGGCCTGCCCGTGGCGGAGCGCCCGCTGATGGCCCTCGACCCGCACCGTGCGATCCCGCGGCAGCCTCTGCCCGAGGGCGTGCGGCTCCATGTGCTGACGGCCGAGGACCCGGCCCTGCCCATGACCCTCGCACTGCCCCGCTTGGCCTTCGCCCGCGCGGGCACGGCCGTGGGCCCGGCGGGCGGAGCGGAACTCGCCACCCAGGCCGGGGAACTGACCGCGGACGGCACGGTCGAGACGATCCGCCCGTCCCTCCGCGCCGGACACAAGACGCTCATCGTCGCCCTGGGTCCCGACGGCACCCCGCTCGCCGCCGGCCACTACCATCCGGCGAACGGCACCACCGAGATCGGCGGTATCGGCACTCTGCCCAGCGCCCGCCGCCAGGGCCTGGGCGCCGCCGTCGCCGCGGCTCTGGCCACCCACGCCCGCGACCGCGGAGTGCGCACGGTCTTCCTCGCCTACGCCGACGACAGGGTGGCCCGCATCTACTCCCGCCTGGGCTTCCGCCCCGCCGGCAGCACTCTTCTGATCGCCAACCAGCCCGCCCGGTCGTAGTCGCGTCCGGCACGCGGACCGCCGCGCACCGACAACACCTCCGCCGGCGACTTCACCGGCTCCGACCCGCTCGTCAACGGCATCCGCTCGCTGATCCGGCGGGCGATCGAGGGCAACATGATGAGCGTCCTGACCGACTGCCCCAGCCGGGAGAAACTGGGCGGGACGTGGCCGACGCGCAGACCCAGGACGGGCTGATCCCCAGCACCCTCCCGGAGTGCACCAGCCTGCCCGGCGCCTACCGCGACGACGCCAACTGGGGCGGCGCGTTCGTGCTCGTGCCCTGGCAGCTGTACACCACCTACGGCGACCGCGACACACCGCGCACCTACTACCCGCGCATGCGGCAGTACGCCGCCTACCTGGAGCGCCAGGTGAGCGGCGGCATCCTGGACCACGGCCTGGGCGACTGGTTCACGCCCGACCGCACCTTCCCACGGGCGGTGGCCGGCACCTACGGCTACTGGCGGGTCGTCGACGGCCTCAGCCGGATCGCCGGCGTCCTCGGTGACCGGGCGGCGGCCGACGAGTACCGGGCGAAGGCCGACGCGAGCGCCAAGGCCCTCGCCGCCAAGTACTACGACGCCACGACCGGCACCTTCGGGGGCGGCGGCCAGGGCGCCGAGGCGCTGGCCCTCGACACGGGCGCCTACCCGGCGGGGGAGGGGGACCGGCTGCTCGGCCACTTCACGACCGCCGTCAAGTCCGCCGGACACCACCTGCTGCTGGGCGAGATCTCCCTGCCCGCCGCCTTCCGGGTGCTGTCCGCCGCCGACCGCGACGACCTCGTCCACGAGATCGCCACGCAGACGACCAGCCCGAGCTACAGCCACCAGGTACGGGCGGGCGACACCACGCTCGGCGAGTCCTGGGACGGCGGACCGGGCCAGTCACAGAACCACTTCACGCTCGGCGCCATCGACTCCTGGTTCACCGAACGCGTCGCCGGCCTCGCGCAGACGGCCGACTCGGTCGGGTACGCCGAACTCCTCGTGGATCCCGCGGTCGAAGGCGACATGACCTCGGCCGCCTCCCACCGCACCCCCTGCGGCAGCGTACGCACCGCCTGGACCCGCCGTGCCGACCGTTTCCGGCTGACCGTGGACGTGCCCGCCGGGAGCACGGCGGAGGTCCACGTCCCGCGTCCGACGGCAGTGCCGAGGCACCGGCGGGAGCGCGCCTCCTGCGCACCGGCGACACGGAAACGGTGTACGAGGTGGGTTGCGGCCGCTGGCGGTTCCGCTCGACGTTGCCGCAGGCCTCCCACGGGCAGCCGTACGCCACACCAGCACCGTTCGACTGTGGCCGAATCGCACATCTGACGGGCGTTCGAATCCCGCGATACTCAGGGCGGGCAATCCGTCCCAATCCCCTCGTTTGGAGGCCATCCATGCCCCAGACCAGAGTTTCCACCGCCGCCGTGCTCGACGCCTGGCTGTCCGGCGCCGAGTGCGCGTACGGGCAGGCCAACCCGGCCGGACCCCTGTACGTCGGCGGCACGGCGGCCGAGGCCGCGCTGACCGACCCGAGCGACTCCCTCTACGGCTTCTGTTCCAGCCCGAGCGGCTCCCACGGCAGCTGGTGCTGCTGATCACCTGAGGCACCTTCACAAAAGCACAGGCGCGGGGGACCGCGTGCCGAACCACGGCGCGGTTCCTCGTGCTCCTTTCTGGCATCAGGAGGGTGGACGGTGAGCGGATCGGTACCGGTGGAGCCGGGCACGAGCGACGAGAAGCAATGGTTCTCCCGGCCCGTACGAGCCATCGCCCGCCCGTGGCGGGAGGAGCTGGCCCGGCGGCTGGCCGCCGTGGACGGCCTGGGCCGGGCCGAACGCGAGGCGGTGCTGGACGGCGGGCACAGTGCCCTGCTCAGGTCGCTGCACGCCAAACTGTCCCGCCTGTTCCTGATCGAACTGCGCGCGCTGCACATGACAGCGGGCGGCGGACGGGCCGCCGAAGGCGCAGGCGCCGTGGCCGACACGGAGACATGGGCCGAGTTCATCGAGCAGGCCGCCCAGGAGGGCTATCTCGACCGGCTGGCCGGCCGGTACCCGACCGTGGCCGGGCGGGTCGCGTCGGTGGCGCGGCTGTCCGTTGCGGCGACGGCCGGTTTCGCACAGCGGCTCGCCGCGGACCGCGAACTGCTGCGTCCGCTGCTGGACGGACCCGCGGGGCAGCTGCGCGCCGTCGCGTTCGGAGCGGGCGACACCCACCGCGGTGGACTGACGGTCAGCCGGGCCGACTTCGCCGGTGGAAGCGTCATGTACAAGCCCCGGCCGTCCGGTACGGACGTGGCCCTGGGCGCGCTGCTGGACGAGCTCTACGCGGACTTCCCCGGCGCCCCGGCGCCGGACGAGCGCATCAGGGTGCCGCGGACGCTGCCGCGCGAGGGCTACGGCTGGGCCGAGTTCGTCCGCCACCGCCACTGCGCCGACGACTCCGAACTCGCCGCCTTCTACCGCAACATGGGGCACTGGCTGGCCGTGCTCCGGTTCACCGGCGGCACCGACATGCACGCCGAGAACATGGTCGCCGCGGGCCCGGTGCCGGTGATCGTGGACGCCGAGACGCTCTTCGACGCCCCCGCGCCCTTCCCGCCCAGCGGCCGGGGCGACGCGGTGGACGTGGCGGCGGCGGCCATCCGCCGCACGGTGCTGCGTACCGGACTGCTGCCCGTGCGCGGCACCGGCTTCGCGCTCGGCGGGGTGGACATCTCCGGGGTCGGGGCGCTGCCCGGCCAGCAGCCGCTGATCCCGAACCCGGTGATCGCGGACGCCGGCACCGCGGCGGCCCGCTTCCAGGTGGAGCTGGTGGCGATGCCCCCCACGAACAACCACCCGAGCCCCACCCCGGTACTGAGCCTGTACTGGGACCGGATCCTGGCCGGGTTCCGCGAGATGACCGCGCATCTGCACCGGCCCGGGACCGATCCCCACCAGCTGCTGCGCCGCTTCGAGGGCGCCCGGGCGCGGCGGATCCTGCGGCCGACGCAGGCGTACGTCGACATCGGCCGGATGCTGTGGCACCCGGCGTCGTTGCACGACGAGACGGCCGCCGTCGAGCGGGCCCGGGACATCCTGCGCCGCAACGCCGAGGTGCTGGCCGGCGCGCCGGCCGACCGCCCGGCCGTCGACGGCGAGATCGCGGACCTGCTGGTCGGTGACATACCGATGTTCACCTTCACCGTGGACGCGGCCGCCGTCCGGACCACCGTCGAGGACTGGCGCACCGCCGACCTGGCGCTGGAGGAGTCGGTGATCCAGGACGCGCTGGTGGGCGCGTACCTGAACGAGCGTTCGCTGCCCCAGCGGGTGCAGGCCGCCGCCCGTGAACCGCACGCTCGTGACCGGGAGCGGCGGCGCCGCGACCTGGCCGCCCAGATGGTGCGGCGGCTGTGCGACGGGGCGGTGCGCGGCGAGGACGGCACGGTCACCTGGATCAGCCCCGTCTTCACTCCCGCCGGGTGGTCCATCAGGGTGCTGCCCGCCGACCTCTACACCGGGCAGGGCGGGGTGGCGCTGACCCTCGCGGAGTACCTGACGCAGGTGCGGGCCGGACGCGCGGACGACGTGCCCGGGGTCGCCGAGACGTTCGAGGGCGCGCTGCGGGTGCTGGTCTCCACCGAGGACCGGACGCCGACGCCGTCGGCCGGGGCGTTCAGCGGTGCCGCCTCCCAGGTGTGGACGTGGCTGGCGCTGCACCGGGTGCTCGGCGAGGACTGGCTGCTGGAACGGGCGGCCGCGAGGGCCCTGCTGCTCGCGGAGGGCGGCCGGCTGGTCGAGGAAGACATCGAGGTGGACCTCCTCAACGGGGCGGCCGGCGGCATCGTCCCCCTGCTCGGCCTGGCCGCCGCGACCGGACAAGACCGGTGGCTCGGCGCCGCCGCGCACATCGGCCGCCGGCTCACCGGGTCGGCCACCGTCGACGGTGGCGGCGCCCGCTGGACGACCCGGCTCAACCCCGAGGGCATCGGCGGCTTCGCCCACGGCGCCACCGGCATCGGCTGGGCGCTGACCCGGCTCGCCCTCGGCGGCGCGGGCTCGCCGGCCGAACGGCGCGACTGGACGCACCTCGCCGAGCGGGCCTTCGCCTACCAGGAGTCCCTCTACCGACCCGAGCACGGCAACTGGCTCGACGTCCGTGTCGGCGCCGAGGAAGACTTCTTCACCAGCTGGTGCCACGGCAGCGCGGGCGTGGGCACCGGCATGCTCGACCTCCACCGGCGCACAGGGGATCCCGCCCACCTCGACATGGCCCACCGCGCCGCCCGCGCCTGTGCCGCCGAGGGCTTCGGCTGGAGCCACACCCTGTGCCACGGCGACCTCGGCCTCTGGGAGTTCCTCACGTCCATGAACTTCGGCGACCCGGCGGCGCTCGACGGCGAGATCCTCACCGGTCTCGAACAACGCGGCCCGGTGGGCGGCCTGGCCCGCGAGGCGTTCTCCCCGAGCCTCATGTCCGGCCTCGCGGGAGTCCTGCACACCCTTCTGCGTATGCGTCCCGGGGCCGCGCTGCCCAACCCACTCCTCCTCGACTGACCAATGTTGTGCATCAGATTGACGGCTGCAATAAAACTGCCCTAGATTCCGACGTGCTCCCGCCCCCACTCCCACCAGGAGCCGCCGTCATGCGCAGCCGTCTGCGTCTCTCCCTCGTCGCCCTCGCCACGGCGGCGGTCACCGCCCTCACGGCCGGTTCCGCCCCGGCGGCCGTGCGGGCCCAGGCCGCGAACTCCGGTCATCTCACCGGCACCCTCGCCGACGGAGCCACCTGGATCGCGGACGTCCCCGCCGACTGGAACGGCACCCTGCTGCTGTTCAGCCACGGCTTCGGCCCGCTCGTCGCCCGCGACGCCCCCACCGACGCCGTACGCGACGAACTCCTCGCCCAGGGATACGCGCTGGCCGGCTCCTCCTACGACCCGCACGGCTCGATGTGGGCCCTGGCCAGTGCGGAGCGCGACCAGTTCGCCACCCTCGACGCGGTCACCGCGCGGATCGGCACACCGAGCCGCACCCTCTCCGTCGGCAGCTCCATGGGCGGACTGGTCAACGCCCGGATCGCCCGCGACGGCGCCGGTCGCGTCGACGGCGCGCTGGGCCTGTGCGGGCTGGTGGCCGGCGGCACCGACCTGGACAACTACCAACTCGACGCCGAGTACACCCTCGCCCGGCTGCTCCTGCCCGGACAGGACGTCAAGCTCGTCCGGTTCGGCTCCGCCGACGAGGCCGCCGCCACCGCCCAGCAGCTCACCACGGCCGTCACCGCCGCACAGGCCACACCGCAGGGTCGCGCCCGCATCGCACTGGCCGCCGCCTTCCTCAACCTCCCGGCGTGGGCACCGGGCCGGACCGCCCCCGCGCCCACCGACTGGGCGGGCCAGCAGGAGCAGCAGTACGCCTGGTTCGCGAGCGGCATCCTGTCCTTCGTCGAGGGCGGCCGGTACGCGGTCGAGCAGTCCGTCGGCGGCGACAACTCCTGGAACCGGGGCGTCGACTACGCCCGTCTCCTCGCCGGATCCGTCCACGCCCCACAGGTCCGCGCCCTGTACCGAGCGGCGGGGCTCGACCTGCACGCCGACCTGAAGGCCCTCACCTCGGGCGCCGGCATCACCGCCGACCCGGCGGCCGTCCGTACCGCCGAACGCACCTCCTCCGCCGGGCAGGGACTCGCCGTACCCCTGCTGGACGTACACACCACCGCCGACAACCTCGTCCCGGTCGAGCAGGAGCGCCGGTTCGCCGACCGCGTCCACGCGGCCGGCCGGGCCGCGCTGCTGCGCCAGGCCTACGTCGAGCGCCAGGGCCACTGCACCTTCACCACCGCCGAGACGGTCGCCGCCCTCCACGCCCTCGAACACCGCGTCGCCTCGGGCAGCTGGGACGCCGCCGACCCCGCCGCCCTGCAACGGTCGGCGACCGCGCTCGGCCTGGACGGAGCGGCGTACGTCGCCTACCGCCCGGCGCCCCTGACGGTGGGCCGCGCAGCCGCACACCACCGCTGACGTCAGGCCCGGGAGCCGCTACCAACCCCGGGCGGCATCCCGCAGGGTGTCGCGGACCCGGACGACGTCGGGATTGCTCTCGGCGCCGGGCCGTTGGACGAGGAACAGCGTGTTCAGCGGGGATTCCTCCGGATCGCGCAGGAGGGCGAGGCGCCCGGAGTCCAGGTACTCCTGGCAGAGCGAGCGGGGCAGCGCGCTGAAGCCGCCGCCCGCGTTGACCGCGGACAGCACCGCGTACAGGTCGGGCACGGTGACCGCGGCGCGCGCGGTGAGCTGTCTGCCGAAGACGGTGCGCCAGTAGCGGCGCACGATGGGCAGGTCCTCGGCGTACGTGACGAGGGGGATGTCGCGCAGGGCGGCGCACACGTCGTCGGCCTGCCGACGTGCGGCGATGCGACCCGCCCAGGCCGGGGCGGCGACACAGCAGTTCCGACGGGCCCGCGAGGTGCACGGGTACGGGCGCGGCGCGCCCGGCGAGCGGGCCGCCGCCTTCGACGGCGGCGAGCGCGTCGAGGGGGTCCGCGATCTGGGCGGCGAGTTCATGGGCGAGCGGTGTGGGGTCCACGCCGCGGGGGAGCCGGATGAACAGCTCGCGGCCGGTCTGCTGCTCCAGGGCGCGGATCTGCGCGGTCACGGTCGGCTGGGACAACCCC
The DNA here is from genome assembly GCF_042894725.1 of Streptomyces sp. NPDC001480. Lineage (NCBI taxonomy): Bacteria > Bacillati > Actinomycetota > Actinomycetes > Kitasatosporales > Streptomycetaceae > Streptomyces > Streptomyces sp. NPDC001480. The sequence goes on from NZ_JBIAVX010000018.1 coordinate 150,320, forward strand.
AGCGCGGGCGCGGCGGCGGTGAAGGTACCGGCGCGGTAGACCGCGAGGAAGGTGCGCAGCGGGTTCAGGTCGCCGTACTACGACAACGTCGCCGACATCTCCTTCCCGGGCGGCGGCCCCGAGCTGCGGGAGGGCCTCGACTTCAGCTTCGGCACCTTCGGCTTCCCGCCCCTGGACGCGCACGTCGTGGAGTTCCAGGCCCCGGCCCAGGGTGTCCCGGGCCGCCTGTCGTGGACCGCGAAGCAGGGCGGCGAGCCGGACGAGCGGCTCGACGTCCTGCACGCCTGGCTGGTGGAGGACCTGCCCGGCGGCCGGGTGCGCTTCCTCACCCAGGAGACGCAGATCGGCCGGCCCGCCGCCGAGCCGGCGAAGCAGACCCCCAACCCGATGCTCAACGGCCACCAGGCCTGGCCCGACGGCCTGGTCCGCGCCGCCGCCGGCACGCTCGGCGCCTGACCGTCAGCGGGCCCCGGCCTACCGGGGCGTGCCGAAGTCCTGGGTCCAGTAGGAGTTGGGCTGTGCGAGGCCCACGCCGATCTCCTTGAAGGAACAGTTGAGGATGTTCGCGCGGTGGCCGGGGCTGGACATCCAGCCCGCCATGACCTGCTCGGGGGTGGAGTACCCGTAGGCGACGTTCTCGCCGTAGGCGCTCCAGCTGTAGCCGGCCCTGGTGATCCGGTCGCCCGGGGACGATCCGTCGGACCCGGTGTGCGACATGTTCTGGTGGGCCGCCATGTCCGCGCTGTGCGCCTGGGCGGCCTTGGCGAGGGTCGCGTTCGAGGTGAGGGCCGAGCACCCCGCCTTGGCGCGCTCCACGTTGACCAGCTGGATGACCCGGGCGGCGACCCCGGAGGCCGTGGCCGTCGGCTTCGGGGTGCTCGGGGTGCTCGGCGTGTTCGGCGTTCTCGGCGTCGTGGGGGTCTTCGCGGTGGGCGCGGTGGGCGCGGTGGCCTTCGGCGTGCTCGGGGCGGCCGGGGCGGTCGGGGCCTTCGTCGCCGGTGGAGCGGTGGGGGTGCTGGGCGCGGTGCCGTCCCAGCGGTGCTTCCAGTGGCGGTACCACTGGAGGTCCCGGTCGGTGTTGCCCTGCCACTGCACGGCCGTGTCCGCCGTCGTGCCGGGGAGTGGGTCTCCGCCGCCGGCTCCCCAGTCGGTACAGGCCATGGCGACGGACGGCACGCCCACGGCTCCTACGACGGCGGCGGTGACGACTATCCGCCGGTAATGCTGGATCTTGCGGTGCTTTCCCATGCGTGACCTGCCCTGAACTGCGACGATGTCCTGCGGGTCGTCATTCTTGGGAGGGCCTGGGACAGAGCGCAAAGGGCCCTTGGTACTACCCGGGTTCGTAGACTTCCGCGGCCCTTGCCAGAGGAGTGGGGGCGTGCTGGTGGCGCTGCCTCGGCCGGTGGAAGGGCCTGATGACCCGTCAGCAGCCTTTGCGGAGCGCGAACGGGCGAGAACCCCTGAACGGGCGGAATGCCGTCAAGCCGAACGCGAGACGTGTCCGCACCAAGACGGACAAGTCTCCTATGTCGCCGGAGCGCCCTCTACTAAGCGGAACGGCGAGGTCGTGGGCGCGGGGTGAGGGATGTCACGGAACCACCGGTTCCAGATGCGTGTGAGTCCAGAAAAATGACGCCATCCACAGACTTGACCGACTCCAGAAAAGGCGTACGGTTTCAAGTGAGATCGCACCCGTCCCCCGAAGGCACGCCTCCCATGGACCGCACAGTCCCCCGCGAACCCCACCAGAGCGTGGCGTCCGATGCCCCCCTGGCCGGGAGCGGCCTGGAATCGTTCGTCGGCGGACCGTGGACCCTGCCGTGGTCTCCGACCGCGTGCGCCCGGGCGAGGACCGCCATCCGCGACGTACTGTCCCGATGGGGGCTCACCGACCTCGCCCCGACCGCCGAGCTGCTGGTCAGCGAGCTGGTGGCCAATGCCCTGCGGCACGCCGACGGTCCGCTGAGCCTCACTCTGGAGTGGGTCTCCGATGTGCGCTGTCTGGTGAGCGACGGCTCCTCGGCGCCTCCCCGTCCGCGCGACCCGGACCTCGAGGACGAGACCGGCCGAGGCCTGGCGCTGGTCGATACGCTGGCCACGCGGTGGGGCTGGACGTACGGGCCCGTGGGCAAGAGCGTGTGGTTCGAGCTCTCCGTGGACCTGGCGGCGGCATGACGACGACGTCCACCACCGACGAGCCCATGGCGCTGGCCGCCGCGCGGCTGCGTACGGCGGGCATGCGGGTGACCGCCCCGCGCATGGCCATGCTGACCGCCGTCCATGAGTCGCCCGGCCACCTCGACGCCGACGCGCTGCGTGAACGTGCCCAGCGGATCACCGGCCACCTGTCCCTGCAGGCCACGTACAACGTGCTGCGTGCGCTCACGGACGCCGGTCTGGTCCGGTGCACTCAGATCCCCGGCCACCCGGCCCGTTACGAGACCGAGCGCCACGACAACCACCACCACTTCGTGTGCCGCGCCTGCGGCGCCATCCGCGACGTGGAATGCACGGTGGGTGCGGCCCCCTGCATGGAGCCGCGGCTGCCGGACGAGTACGACACCCAGGAGGCCGCGGTGACGTTCTGGGGACTCTGCCCAGACTGCCGGGCCGCCACCCCGGCCTCCTGATCGACGCCCCTCGGCCGAGCTGTGAAACCCTTCACAGTTCGCCGCGAAACGGGCTTTTCGTGGCGACGGTCACCTCGCGCGGCAGGCAATTTGTTTAGGTTCGCGGGACTGTGCCACTCTCCCGCGAACTGCCGAGGTGCCTGCCGATGCCGTACCGCCCCTGCCTCCTGCCGCACAGGCGTGCCGCGATGTGGGCCGGCGCCGTCGCGACCTCGGTGGCGGGGTTGCTGGCGGCCGGGACGGTGGACCCGTCACCGGCAGCGGCGGTAGAGGCGGCCGCGCGGTCCGACGCCGCCACCACACGGTCGGACCCGGCGACGGCCGCTTTCCTCGGGCAGGTGCGGCCGCAGGGGAAGGAACAGGTGACGGCCGCGGCACTCGACCTCGACGGCACCGGCCGCACGCCCGCGGTGTACGGCGACGACGTCCCTTACGACACCGCCAGCATCGTGAAGGTCGACATCCTCGCCGCGGCACTGCTCCAGGCCCAGGACGCCGGCCGGAGTCTCACGAAGCAGGACCGGGCCCGGGCGGAAGTGATGATCGAGCGCAGCGACAACGACGCGGCGAGCGCCCTGTGGCGGCGCATCGGCCTGGCGCCCGGTCTGGACGCCGCGAACAAGCGGCTGGGGCTGACCTCGACGAAGGGCGGTTCCGGCACCGACTGGGGGCTGACCCGGACGACGGCGAGCGACCAGATTCGGCTGCTGCGCGACCTCTTCGACGCGGACTCCGGTACAGGCGGCGCCTCCCCGGCGCTCGACGCGGATTCCCGCACCTACATCCGCACGCTGATGGCTCGTGTCGCCGCCGGGCAGGCCTGGGGTGTCTCGGCGGCCGCCGACTCCGGATGGGCGCTGAAGAACGGCTGGCTGCGGCGCAGCGCCACCAAGCTGTGGGACGTCAACAGCGTCGGGGAGATCACCGCGGACGGGCACCACTATCTCGTGGCGGTCCTCTCGAACGGGAGCACGACGATGGGGGACGGCGTCTCCCTGGTGCAACGCGCGGCCCGGGCGGCCGTCTCCTCGGCGGCCGCCCACTAGTTCGCGTCGCGTACTACGCCGACCATGCCGGGGCGGCCAGGTCGGATGCCCCCAGGCGGGCTGTGGCGAGCACGGTGCCGTCGGACGTCGTCACCCGCGCGCCGGTGAGTGTCCTGGGGTCGACGGAGGCGGGGCTGCCCCAGGAGCCCTTTCCCCCGTGCAGGGTCAGCGCGCCGACGGGAACCGTGGTGCCGTCCCTGTGGACCAGCAGGCAGAAGGCCTTGCCGCTGTACGGCTTCCCGGCGCCGGCAAGGTCGATGGTCATGTAGACCCAGCCCTGCGGACCGGCGTGCGCATAGACTTCACCGGCCGGTTTCCGGCCGACGGCGGCCGAGGTGAGGTCTCCGGACAGCATCTCCGTTCCGCTGCCGGGGGAGGTCGCGGCCGGGCCGGCCGCCACGTCCTCGATCGCGGTACCGACCGCCCAGCCGCCGAACCCCACGGCGACGACGAGCGCGGCCGCCGCGGAGGCGATCCGCAGCCGCACCCGGCGGCGTCGGCGCCGGGGCGGCACCGAGGACTCGCGGGCGTGCGGACGCCCCTCATGGACCGGCGTCCCCGGCGTCAGGGCCTGCGCCACCCTGGTCTCGAACCCGACCGGCGGCTCGTTGCCGGGCAGCAGCCCGATCAGCCCGTCACCCACGAGGGTCAGCTGCCCGATGTACTCCCGGCACTCCGCGCACTCGTCCAGGTGAGCGACCGCACCGGCCCGCTCCCGGCCGGGCAGCACGCCGAGCGCCAGCTCGGCGCCGATCTCCCGCAGCTTCTCGCAGGTCACGTCACTCGACATGGTCGCCTCGTTTCGGAGCCGCGAGTGTGGTCCGCAGCTTGCCCATCGCCGCCCTGATGCGCGTCTTGGCGGTGCCCAGCGGGATCTTCTCCGAGTCGGCGACCTGCTGGGCGGTCATGCCGTAGATGCCCGCCATCACCAGGGCGCGGCCCTGTTCGGGCGGCAGCTCCGCCACGGCGGCCCGCAACCGGGACGACGCCTCGTCGGCCAGGGCGTGCCGCTCGGGTGTGTCGCTGACGACACCGAGAACCGCCTCCAGGTCCTCGGGCGCCACCGGCTCCGGCTGCCGCGAGCGTACGGCGTCGATGGCCAGATTGTGGGCGATGGCCGTCAGCCAGGTCCGCACCGAACCGCGACGCGCGTCGTAGATCTGCGCATGCCGCCATGCCCGCTCGAACGTCTGCTGCGCGACGTCCTCGGCGAGCTGCGGATCCCCGGTGACGGCGATGGCGACACCGAAGACCGTGTGCTGGAACCGGCGCACGAACGTGACGGCGAGCTCCGGATCGCCGGTGGCCAGCCCGGACAGCAGAGCCTCGTCCGGCAGGCGGCCCGCGGGGAACCGAAATCTCGACACATCTGTATGTACGGTCCGTCCGAGCCTCGGGATTGCCCGGCCGCCACAGAAACGGAGGGACATATTCCGATTCTCTCTCCGCCGGGCCCGGGTGAACCCGGCGGACTTGCCTTGGAGTGCGCTCCAGCAGCCACACTGATCGCGACGGATTTCGTAGCGGGAATTGAAGGGCGGCAGCACATGGAGACGACAGGCCGGGTGGGGCATCCGCTGGCGTACGACGTCTACCGGCAGGCGATCGAGCGGGAGACGCTGCGATTCGCCGAGGTGGCGGGGGGCGCGGACCCCGAGACCGCCGTGCCCTCCTGTCCCGACTGGACGCTGGCCGAGCTCGCCCGGCACGTGGGATCGCTCCAGCGCTGGTTCTCCGCGCTGCTGACGCGACTGGTGCAGGAGCCCCCGCGCAGCCGGGACGTGGAACTGGGGCTGCCGGAGCGGGTGCGGGAGTATGCCGACTGGGTGGCGGCGGGCGTGCCCCGGGTGGCGGCCGTACTGCGGTCCACGGACCCCCATGCGGCCATGTGGGCGTGGGGCGAGGACCAGCATGCCCGGTTCTGGGCCCGGCGGATGCTGTTCGAGACGCTGGTGCACCGGGTGGACGCCGAGCGTGCCGTCGGCCGTGACTCGGACATCGACCCCGTCCTGGCGGCGGACGGGGTGGACGAGTTCCTCGTCAACCTGCCCTACGCCGGCCTCTTCGCCCCCGGTGTCGCCAAAGTCCGCGGCAGCGGCGAGATCATTGCCTTCCGCCGCACGGATTCCGTCGACGGCGTCGGCGAGGAGTGGCGGGTGCGGCTGGATCCGGACGGGTTCCGCCTGCTGCCGCCCGCGGTCGACGGCGCCACGGAATCCGAGCCGCACGCGGCGGTGGCCGGGCCGGCTGCCGACCTCCTGTTGCTGCTCTACGGGCGTCGGTCGTACCAGGAGGCGGTCTTCGACGTCTCGGGAGAGGGCGCGGCGCTCGATTCGTGGTTCGCGCACACGGCCTTCTGACCTGCATCGCGGACCGAGGCATCCCGTGACCGATGTGACTGGTGGGACAGCAGGGGAAGCAGTGACCGACGCTCCCTGGACAGGGTGGTGACGATTCGGGACAAGCAGTGCTAGAAAGGCCGAATGCAAGACCGATTTGCCCGGCTTAGACGAATAGCGCTGCGGCCGCTGTCGGGAAAGAGCCCGCGGAGCGTCGCCGGGCAGGTGTTCGTTCTGCAAGTGGCACTGGTGGTGCTGCTCGTGGTCTTCGCCGTCTTCTCCCTCTTCCTCCAGTCGCGGCGGGACACCAACGCCGAAGCCAAACGCCGTTCCATAGCCGTCGCGCAGACCTTCGCCCACTCCCCGGGCATCCTGAGCGCGCTGCACACGCCCGCCCCGTCGAAGGTGCTCCAGCCACTGACCGAGGCGGGACGCAAGTCCGCCGGCGTCGACTTCGTCGTCGTCATGGACACCCACGGCATCCGCTACACCCACCCCATCCCGAGCAAGATCGGAAAGCGGTTCGTGGGGACCATCGGGCCGTCGCTCGCCGGGAAGGTCTACACGGAAAGCGTCCACGGCCCGCTGGGACACGAGGTGCAGGCCACCGTGCCCATCAAGGACACCCGCGGCAAAGTGGTCGCCCTCGTCTCGGCCGGGCTGAAGGTCAAGAACGTCACCAACCAGGTGGACCGGCAGATACCGATCATCCTGGCCGCCGGAGGGGGCGCGCTCGGAGCGGCGACGTGCGTGACGGCCCTGGCGGGCAGACGGCTGCGCCGCCAGACCCACAGCCTGGCTCCGGGCGAGATGACCCGCATGTACGAACACCACGACGCGGTGCTGCACTCCGTCCGCGAAGGCGTGCTGATCATCGATGACGACGGGGTGCTGCTGCTCGCGAACGACGAGGCCAGGCGCCTCCTGGCGCTGCCCGCGGACGCCGAGGGCAGGCACGTGGGCGAGATGTCGGGCCTGGAAGCCGAAATGGTCCTGCTCCTCACCTCCGGCCGTGAGGCCACCGACGAGGTCCACTTCGCCGGGCCCCGGCTGCTGGCGGTCAACCAGCGGCCCACGGACCGCGGCGGAGGCCCCAAGGGAACCGTGGTCACACTGCGTGACTCCACCGAGTTGCAGGCCGTGTCCGGCAGGGCCCAGGTCGCCCGGGACCGGCTCAAGCTGCTGTACGACGCCGGACTGGGCATCGGCACCACCCTGGACGTGGTCCGGACGGCCGACGAACTCGCCCGGGTCGCCGTTCCGCGCTTCGCCGACTTCGTCACCGTGGACGTGGCCGACGCCGTGCTGCACGGGGAGGAACCCGCCGCCACGGCGACCGGCATGCGACGTATCGCCGTGTCCGGCATCCGGGACGACCACCCCCTGTACGAGAAGGACCGGCTGATCGACTTCCTGCCCTCCACACCCCAGGCCCGCGGCTACGGCACCGGCCGTTCCGAGCTGGTCACCGACCTGTCCGCCGCCACCGGCTGGCGCGCGCAGGACCCGGAGCGCGCCGAGGGCATCGTGGAGTACGGCATCCACTCCCTCATCGCGGCCCCCATCCGGGCCCGTGGCATCGTGCTGGGCGTGGCCAACTTCTGGCGGTCCAAGGAGCACGGTCCCTTCGACGAGGAGGAGCTGTCGCTGGCGGAGGAACTGGTCGCCCGCGCCGCCATCAGCATCGACAACGCCCGCCGCTACTCACGCGAGCACGCCCTGGCCGTCACCCTCCAGCGGAGCCTGCTGCCGCGGGCCCTGCCCGAGCAGAGCGCCCTCGAGGTCGGCTACCGCTACCTCCCCGCCCAGTCGGGGGTGAGCGGCGACTGGTTCGACGTGATACCCCTGCCCGGCAGCCGAGTGGCCCTGGTGGTCGGTGACGTGGTCGGTCACGGCCTGCACGCCGCCGCCACCATGGGGCGGCTGCGCACCGCGGTGCACAACTTCTCCACGCTCGACCTGCCGCCCGACGAGCTGCTGGGCCATCTGGACGACCTCGTCGGCCGTATCGACCAGAACGAGAACTGCCCCGAGACCCCCGCGGCCGTCGTGGGCGCCACCTGCCTGTACGCGATCTACGACCCGGTGACGCGCCGCTGCGCCATGGCACGGGCCGGACACCTGGCACCCGCGCTGGTCCTCCCGGACGGCAGCGCCACCTTCCCCGACCTGCCGGCCGGACCCCCGCTCGGCCTGGGCGGCATGCCGTTCCAGACGGCGGAGTTCGACCTCCCCGAGGGCTCCCAGCTCGTGCTCTACACCGATGGCCTCATCGAGGACCGCACGCGCGACCTGGACGTGGGTATGGAACTGCTGCGGGAGGCCCTGGCAGGCCACCCCGACCGGCCGCCGGACGAGAGCTGTCAGGCCGTGCTGGGCGAGCTGCTGCCCGGCCGGCCCCAGGACGACGTCGCCCTCCTGATCGCCCGCACCCGGGCGCTGCCGCCCGACCGGATCGCCGACTGGGACGTCCCGCCCGATCCGGCCGCCGTGGCCAAGGTGCGCCTCGCGGCCGCCGACAAACTCGACGAGTGGGGCCTGACCGAGCTCGCCTTCGGCATGGAGCTCATCCTGAGCGAGCTCGTCACCAACGCCATCCGCTACGGCGGCGAGCCCATCCACGTCCGGCTGATCCACGATCGCACCCTCACCTGCGAGGTGGCCGACGCCAGCAGCACCTCGCCGCATCTGCGCTACGCCGCGACGACCGACGAAGGCGGCCGGGGCCTCTTCCTGGTCTCGCAGCTCGCCGAACGCTGGGGCACCCGGTACACCCCCCAGGGCAAGGTGATCTGGGCGGAACAGGCACTGCCGAAGACCGAGGGCGGCTGCGCCTGATCGGCGGCGCGCGTCAGGGCGCGGTGAACAGGGTCGGGAAGCGCGGCGCGAGCCATGGCCTGCGCCCCCAGGCGACGACCCGTCCCCGCGCGATGGCCGGCCACGGGGCGCGGCGGCCCAACGCGATCAGGAGGAAGGTGACGGGGTCGATCAGGATGGTGCAGTCCGGACGGTCCGGTGGCCCGGGTGTCACGTTCACGGTGCCGTCGGCCAGGACGACGCCGAACGCCGCGGCACTGCGCAGCCGGACGGCGTACCGGGCCGTGAGGCCGGCGGTGGCCGCCGGGTCGGCCACGCGCGGCATGACCGAGAGCATGAACGGCATGCAGAGCAGCACGCGGTCGCGGTCGAGCATGTGCCGTTGGTCCAGCGCCCGGGCGAGGTCGTAACCGTGGCCCAGCATGTGCGTCAGCAGGTATGACCCGAGTGTCGCCGGGTCCATGGGGCCGAGCGGGGTGACCAGCGGGGGGTTCTCTGCCGCCGCGTGGGACGCGGCCCGCTCCACGGCGTCCAGGAACAGCCCGGCCTGCTCGGTGATCATCGTCGCGAGCGGCTCCGCGCGGCGCTCCTCGAAGCCGGCCAGCGCCCGCGCGTTGGCCGCGGCCAGACTCCCGGGTGTGCCGTCGCCGTAGGGGCGTTCCCGTCCGGACACGAGGTCGGCCATCAGTTCGTTGGCCAGCGCCAGATGGGCGGCGGCCTCGCCGACCGTCCACAGCGATCCGGGTACGGGAGCCGATGTGCCGGGCGCCGCGCGCAGCAGAGCTGCGATGTCACCGGCGGTCTCGCGGATCGCTCGCCCGAGCCCTTCGGGCAAGGGCCCTCTCAGGTCCTGCCGAGCCGTAGTAGGCACACCGCGCCCCTTCCCCCCGGCGCGTCTCTCGCGCACGTGGTCCGCGCACCCAACCAGACGCCGGGCAGGCACGACAAGCCCTCACCGGCGTCGGACCGCCACGGGGCCCACACGGGGTCCCTATGGCGTCCCCGGCCGGACTCCGGCCATTCGGGTGATGTGCTTCTCGGGCCCAACGGTGCGGGAAGCAAGGGCGGACTGGCTCTTTTCCCGCTCGTCGCTTTCCCGGCGATCCGTTCGGAGTGGCAGCTCGAGGCGGGCCGACCCAAACTGAGATCCACGGTTCGCGATCTAGGAGGTCGAATGGTGGAGCAGTCCTCCGAGGTCCCCATATCCGGACCGGCGACCGAGACGGAAAGAAAGCTCGCGGACGTACTGGCCGACGTCACGTCCCTGGAGCGTATTCCGGTCGACAGCCACTTCTTCACCGATCTCGGCGCCAACTCCCTGGTGATGGCACAGTTCTGCGCCCGGCTCAGGAAAAGGGCGGATCTGCCGTCCGCTTCGATGAAGGACATATACCAGCACCCCACGATCCGCAGCCTGGCGACTGCTCTGGCGTCGGCCACTCCCACGGCTCCCACGGCTCCCGCAGCCACCGAGGCGCCGGTGACGCCGACATGCGGGCCGGCGCACCTGCCGACGAGCCGGCTGCGCTATTTCCTCTGCGGAACCTGCCAATTGCTGGTCTTTCTGGCCTACTCCTTCGTGGCGGGCCTGGTCACCTCCCGGGGATACGGGTGGATCGCCACCGGATCCGGTCTGGCGGACATCTATCTGAGGTCGCTCGTCTTCGGGGGCGCCGTTTTCGTGGCCATGTGCCTTTTCCCGGTCGTCGCGAAATGGCTGCTCGTCGGCCGCTGGAAACCCGGTGAATTCCCGCTCTGGAGTCTCGCCTATCTGCGCTTCTGGCTCGTGAAGGTGCTCCTCCACGCCAATCCGATGGTCTTCTTCGTCGGCAATCCGCTCTACGTGCTGTACCTCCGGGCACTCGGCGCGCGCATCGGCAAGGGGGTCACGATCCTCTCCCGCTCCGTACCGGTCTGCACCGACCTGCTCACGATCGGGGCCGGGACGGTGATCCGCAAGGACGCGTTCCTGCTCTGCTACCGGGCACACGCGGGCCGCATCCAGACGGGACGCATCACGCTCGGCCGCGACGTGTTCGTCGGCGAGAAGACCGTCCTCGACATCGACACGTCGATGGGCGACGGAGCGCAGATCGGTCACTCGTCCGCCCTGTACCGCGGCCAGGCGGTGCCGGACGGGGAGCGCCGGCACGGCACCCCGGCACAGCCCACCCGGACCGACTACGTGCGGGTCGCCCCGGCGAAGTGCGGCACCCCGCGCCGGGCCTGGTTCGGACTCCTGACCCTGCTCCAACTGTTCTTCCTGTACCTGCCGTTGGTGTTCGGCGGGGTGTACATGCTGTTCACCAGGGTTCCGACGATCGGCAGGCGGCTGGACCCGGACACGGACGGCCTCGCGCCGCCGGCCCTGCTCACCGACGCGCTGCTGCTGTCCCTCACGCTGTTCGTCGGCTTCGTCGTCGTCGGTCTCGTCGTGCTGTACACCGTGCCGCGGCTGCTGAGTCTCGCCGTCAGACCCGACAGGGTCTATCCGCTCTACGGATTCCGCTACGCGGCGCACCGGGCGACGGCCCGCATGACCAACGTGAAGTTCTTCGCCTGGCTCTTCGGCGACAGCTCCTTCATCGTGTACTACCTGCGCGGTCTGGGATACGACCTGTCCCGGGTGGAGCAGACCGGGTCGAACTTCGGCACCGAGGTGCAGCACGAGAGCCCCTTCCTGGTCACCGTCGGCAGCGGCACGATGGTGGCCGACGGGCTCTCGGTCCTCAACGCCGACTTCTCCAGCACGTCCTTCCGGGTGTCCCGGGCGTCGATCGGGGCACGCAACTTCCTCGGCAACAACATCGCCTACCCCGCGGGCGGCCGGACCGGCGACAACTGCCTCCTCGCGACGAAGGTGATGGTGCCCCTCGACGGTGAGGTCCGTGAAGGGGTGGGGCTCCTGGGCTCCCCCTGCTTCGAGATCCCCCGCTCGGTGGAGCGCGACGCGCGGTTCGACCACCTGCGGACCGGGGACACACTGCGCCGGCGGCTCGCCGCGAAGAACCGCTACAACCTGCGCTCGATGGCCGTCATGCTGTTCGCGCGGTGGCTGCACACCTTCCTGCTGACGCTTCTCGCGCTCGCCTCCGTCGACCTGTACGGCGTGCTCGGACATGTGGTGATCGCCGGATACCTGGCCCTCACGCTCGCGTCGACCACCCTCTACTACATCCTCGTGGAGCGCTGCATCACGTCGTTCCGCGCGCTGCGACCCCAGTTGTTCTCCATCTACGACCCGCGTTTCTGGCGGCACGAGCGCCTGTGGAAGGTCCCGGACGAGCACCTGAACATCTTCAACGGGACCCCCTTCAAGTCGTTGGTCTGGCGGCTGCTGGGCGTGCGCATCGGCAGCAGGGTGTTCGACGACGGCTGCTACCTGACGGAGCGGACGCTCACCACCATCGGCGACGAGTGCACCCTCAACGCCGGTAGCAAGATCCAGTGCCACTCGCAGGAGGACGGCACCTTCAAGTCCGACGGCACCACCCTCGGCGCCGGCTGCACGCTCGGCGTCGGCGCCCATGTGCACTACGGCGTGACGATGGGCGACGGCGCCGTGCTGGCCACCGACTCCTTCCTGATGAAGGGCGAGGAGGTCCCCCCGAACACCCGGTGGGGCGGCAACCCCGCTGCGGACATGCCCGATGCCCCCGGCCAGTTCAGCGGCATCGGCTCGGAAACAGCAATGTCTACGGTCAACGGCGCTGCGGCGACGCTGAGTTGAGGAAGGCCAAGCGATGGGAGCGCGTGTAGAGGCGGACCGGGAGTACTGGAGCCGTGTGCTGACCGCCGGAGGTCTCACCCCGGTGCCACGCTGGGCCCCGGAACCGGTCGCGGGAGTCGCCGAGTACGAGGCGACCGTACCGGACGCCGTGGCGACCGCGGTGCGTGAGCTGGCGCGGCGGTCGGCGACGCCGGTGAGCGCGGTACTGCTGGCCGCGCACGCCAAGGTACTGGCCGCCCTGTCCGGTGAGCGGGAGGTCGTGACGGGTTACGCCGCGGGGGAGCGGAGCGGACCGCTGCCGTGCCGGCTGACCGTCCCCGACGGGAGTTGGCGCTCGCTCGTGGCCGAGGCGCACCGGGCCGAGGCCGCGTTGCTGGCACACCGGCACTTCCCGGTGGAGGAGCTCCGGCAGGAACTGGGCGTGGCGGGCCCGTCGTACGAGGTCGTGTTCGACCCGGCGGGGGAGGAGACCGGCCTCGTCGACGACGCCGCTCTGAGCGTCGGCTGGTGCGACCAGGACGGGCGGCTGTCGGTGCGGCTGCGGTACCGCACGCAGGTGCTGGACACCGACTGCGCGGCCCGGGCCGGGGGCTACCACCTGGCCGCGCTGCGGCTGATCGCGACGGACCCGGACGCCGACCACACCCGGCAGAGCCTGCTGTCCGCCGACGAGGTGCACGAGCAGATCGAGGGGCTGGCCGGGCCCCGCCGCGAACTGCCGTCGGCACGGGTGCACGAACTGTTCGAGCAGCGGGTGCGCGCCCATCCGGATCTGGTCGCGGCGGTGCACGGCGAGCGGGAATGGACGTACGGCGAGCTCAACGCCCACGCCAACCGGCTGGCCCGGGCCCTCCTGGAGCGCGGACTGGGCCGGGAGGACGTGGTCGCGGTGGTCACCGAACGCCATCTCGACTGGCTGGCCGCGACCTTGGCGGTGTTCAAGGCGGGTGGCGTCTACCTGCCGATCGAACCCCACTTCCCCGCCGGACGGATCGCCGCGACACTCGCGCGAGCCGGGTGCCGGCTGGTGCTGACCGAATCCGGCAGCCCCGACACCCTCGACGAGGCCCTGGCCACCCTGCCCGGCGTCGAGAAGCTGCCGATCGAGACGGCGTACCGGCAACAGCACGACGGCGCGGACGTCGGCGTGCGGGTAGCCGCCGGCCAACTGGCCTACATCTACTTCACCTCCGGCTCCACCGGTGAGCCCAAGGGCGCGATGTGCGAACACGCGGGCATGCTCAACCACCTGCACGCCAAGATCGACGACCTGGGGATCGCCGAGGGATCGGTGGTGGCACAGACGGCCCCGCAGTGCTTCGACATCTCGCTGTGGCAACTGGTGTCCGCGCTGCTCGTGGGCGGGCGGACGCTGCTGGTCGGGCAGGAGGACATCCTGGACGTCGAGCGGTTCCTCGACACCATCGTCAGCGGCCGGGCCGCCGTGGCGCAGGTCGTGCCCTCCTACCTGGAAGTGGTGGTCTCGTACCTGGAACGGCGGCCCCGCGCACTGCCGGACCTGCGGTGTGTCTCGGTGACCGGCGAGGCACTCAAACGGGAGCTGGTCCAGCGCTGGTTCGCGATCCAGCCCGGGATCAAACTGGTCAACGCCTATGGCCTGACGGAGACGTCGGACGACACCAACCACGAGGTCATGGCCGGCGTCCCCGAGCGCGTGCTGCTCGGGCGCGCGGTCAACAACGTGCACGTCTACGTCGTCGATGAGCATCTGTCACTGGTGCCCCTGGGCGCCCCGGGACTGATCGCCTTCTCCGGCGTCTGCGTCGGGCGGGGCTACGTCAACGACCCCGAGCGGACCCGTGAGGCCTACCGGGAGGATCCGTACCGGCCGGGGGAGCGGCTGTACCTCGGCGGTGACTGGGGCCGCTGGCACCCCGGCGGGAGACTGGAGTTCCTCGGCCGCCGGGACAACCAGGTCAAGATCCGTGGCTTCCGCATCGAGATCGGAGAGATCGAGAACACCCTGCTGCGGGTGCCCGGAGTGCGCGACGGCGCGGTGGTCGTCGCCGAACGGGCCGACCACGGCAAGCACCTGACCGCCTTCTACACCGGCCGGCACCGCGAACCGGACGCGCTGCGCGAAGCGCTGGGCGCCGAACTGCCCGCCTACATGATCCCCTCCGCCTTCCACTGGCAGCCCGCCCTGCCGCTGACCGCCAACGGAAAGACCGACCGCAAGGCCCTCACCGCGCTGGCCGAGCGGACGGCCGCAGTACAGTCCGTGCGGAGCGACGGCACGGCTGGGCACGACCACGTCACCCTCACCCCGACCGAGCGCAAACTGGCCGCCGTGTGGGCGGAGTTGCTGGGCGTCCCCGAGCACCGGATCGGCCGCACGGACCACTTCTTCGACTCCGGCGGCACATCGCTGTCGGCGGTGAAACTCACCATCGCCCTCGACCGTGCGGTCTCCCTCAAGGACATCACCCGGCACCCGGTACTGGCCGACCTCGCCGCCCTCCTCGACGGCACCGCACGGCAGCGCCCGGAACTGCTCCAGCCGCTGTCGGAAGCGGACGGTGCGCCGGACTGCGTACTGGTGTGCTTCCCCTACGCGGGCGGCAACGCGGTCAACTACCAGCCGATGGCCGGCGCCTTGGCGGCCGGCGGGGTCACGGTGCACGCCGTCGAGCTGCCCGGTCACGACCTGGCCGCGCACACCGAGCCGTTCGCGCCGATCGAGCAGGTGGCGGACCGGGTCGTCGCCGAGATCACCGCCCGCGGCCTGACCAGCGTCATGCTGTGGGGCCACTCGTCCGGCGCCGCCCCGGCGGTGGCCACGGCGCGGAAGCTCCAGGAGCACGGCGTCGACGTCGCCCGGGTGTTCCTCGCCGCCCAGCTCCTCGGCACCGCCTCCGACCGGCGCGCCGCCGTCGACGAGCTGACGGGCCTGAGCGACGCCCGCCTCGCCGCGGGACTGACCGCCGACAGCGGCTACACCGAACTGCGGGAGCTGAACACCGAGCACGCCGAGCGCGTCGGTGCGGCCTACCGGCACGACTGCGTGTCCGCCCACCGCTACTTCGCCGCCGCCCTGGCGGCCCCGCCCGCGGTGAAGCTGACCGCGCCGGTCACCGTGGTCGTCGCCGCCGACGACCCCAACACCGCTGGGTACGCCGGCCGCTGGAACGACTGGCAACTCCTGGCCGAACGCGTGGAGCTGCACGAACTCACCGACGGCGGCCACCACTTCCTGCGCACCCGCCCGGCCGAGGCCGCCCGAGCCGTCTTGGGCGCCGTCGAACCGCTGGCCTCCTCCTGAACCTCCCGTCGCCTCCCACGGGGCGACCGAAAGGAGACAGAGATGTCGTCCTCACCACCCCTGACCGCACCGCTCGACGTACGGCCGCAGCCGGACAGACCTCCGATCCTACGGGTCGAGTCCCCCAGGGACGCGGCCAGTTGGGCGGCCGAGCACCGCGAAGCGCTGCGCGCCCAGGTCACCGAGCACGGTGCGTTGCTCGTCCGGGGCCTGGGGCTGCGGGACGCGGCCGGGGCCGGAGCCGTGTTCACGGCACTGACCGGCGGGCTGATGACCGAGAAGGAGGCCTTCGCCCCCCGCGACACCCACGGCCCGGGGGTGTACTCCTCCACGACCTGGCCGGCGAACCAGCCGATGTGCATGCACCACGAACTGAGCTACGCGCTCGACGTGCCCGGCCTGATGCTGTTCGCGTGCCTGACCGCGCCCGGTGAGGGCGGGGCGACCGCGGTGGCCGACGCGGAGGACGTGCTGCGGGCGCTGCCCACCGAGGTGACCGAGCGCTTCGAACACGAGGGCTGGCTGCTGACCCGCGCCTACAACGAGGAGATCGGGGCGTCCCTCACGGAGTCCTTCGGCACCGACGACCGCGCCGCCATCGAGGAGTACTGCCGCGCCCACGCCATCGACTTCACCTGGCAGCCCGACGGATCCCTGCACACCCGGCAGCGGCGCAGCGCAGTGGTACGGCACCCGCTCACCGGCAGGCGGTGCTGGTTCAACCAGATCGCCTTCCTCAACGAGTGGACGCTCGCCCCGGAGGTGCGCGAGTACCTGGTGGACGTGTACGGCGAGGACGCACTGCCCTTCAACACCCGCTTCGGAGACGGCACCCCGATCGGCGAGGACATCGTCCGGCTGCTCAACACCACCTACGAGGAACACACCCGGCGCGAGCCCTGGCAGGACGGTGACCTCATGCTCGTCGACAACATCCGCACCGCGCACAGCAGAGAGCCCTTCACCGGAGAGCGCCAGGTACTGGTCGGCATGGCCGAGCCCCGCCGGCTGCCCGACAACCGCCCGACCCCGGAGGCGAGCCGGCGATGACCAATCTGTTGTCACCCACCACCGAGCGGTCCGGCGCCGGCCCGGTCCCGGCGCCGACCTTCGCGGTGATCCCCGGCGCCCAGGTCCAGCAGGCGCTGAGCGGGCGCGAGAAGCAGATCGTGGAGCTCGTCGAGGCCACCTACCGGCTGCACGGCGCCGGCCGGTCCGTGAACCCCCCGTCGTACTTCCTGCGTTTCCCGGACCGCCCCGCGGACCGCATCATCGCGCTGCCGGCCTCCGTCGGCGGGCCGGTCCACGTAGACGGCCTGAAATGGATCTCCAGCTTCCCGGCCAACGTCGGCGCGGGCCTGCCCCGGGCCTCCGCCGTCCTCATCCTCAACGACCACGACACGGGCTATCCCTTCGCCTGTCTGGAGAGCTCCATCATCAGCGCGACCAGGACGGCGGCCTCCGCCGCACTGGCCGCCGACCGGCTCAGCCGCTCCCGGCCCCGCCCCGCACGCGTCGGTTTCTTCGGCACGGGCCTGATCGCCCGCTACATCCACACCTTCCTGACCGGCACCGACTGGACGTTCGACGAGATCGGCGTGTACGACGTCTCCGCCGACAGCGCGGCCGGATTCCGCGGCTACCTGGAGCAGTCCGGCGCCCCCGGCCGGGTCACGGTCCATGCCGGTGCCGAGGAACTCATCCGCTCCAGCGACCTCGTCGTCTTCGCCACCATCGCGGGCGAGCCCCATGTCAGTGACCCGGCCTGGTTCGCCCACAACCCTGTGGTCCTGCACATCTCCCTGCGCGATCTCGCCCCGGAGATCCTGCTGTCCTCGGCCAACATCGTGGACGACATCGAGCACTGCCTGAAGGCCGACACCTCGCCCCACCTGGCCGAACAGCTCACGGGCAACCGTGACTTCCTGGACGGCACCCTCGACGACGTCATGAGCGGCCGGCTCACCCCGCCGCCCGACCGGCCGGTGATCTTCTCACCGTTCGGGCTCGGCGTCCTCGACCTCGCAGTCGGCAAGTACGTCTACGACGAAGTGGCCCGGGCGGGTCAGCTCCGCCTCATCGACGACTTCTTCCACGACCTGCGCCGGTACGGCTGAGGCGATCCCGCTCGGCGCCGGCATCCGGAGGCCCACCGTGCCTGTCATATCCGCTCCCCACGCCTTCAACGAAGGCCATCTGTTCGTCGACCTCGAGCCGGTCCTCGGGTGCCGTCTCCACCTGAAGTGCGAAGGCTTCAATTTCGCCGGCTCCGTGAAGTTGAAGGCCGCGAACGAGATGGTGGAGGCAGCAGAGCGAGACGGTCTGCTCACCGAGGACTCGATCGTGGTCGAGTCCTCGTCCGGGAACCTGGGCGTGGCGCTCAGCGTGATCGCCGCCAGCAAGGGGTACCGGTTCCTGTGCGTGACGGACTCCCGTTGCAACCTGTCGACCAGGCTCTTGATGGAGGCGCTGGGCAGCGAGGTGCACGTCGTGGCCGACCTCGACGCCAACGGCGGCTTCCTCGGCAGACGGATCGACTACGTCCGCGCGCTGTGCGCCTCCGACGACCGCTATGTGTGGCTCAGCCAGTACACCAACGCGGGCAACTGGCGGGCGCACTACCGCACCACGGGACCGGAGATCGCCGGCCACTTCCCGCGGCTCGACGTGCTGTTCATCGGGGCGGGCACCACCGGGACCCTGATGGGCTGCGCGCGCTACTTCCGGCAGTGGCACCGGCCGGTGCGGATCGTCGCCGTGGACAGCGTGGGCTCGGTCTCCTTCGGCGGCGAGCCCGGCCGCCGGATGATCCCCGGCCTGGGCATGAGCATGCGCCCGCCGCTGCTCGACGAGTCCTACGTCGACGACGTCGTCCGGGTCGAGGAGGTGGACACCATTCGCACCTGCCACCGGCTGGCCCGCCGCGGATTCCTGTTCGGGGGCTCCACCGGGACCGTGGTCAGCGGCGCGACGGACTGGCTCGCCCGGCACGACACGGGGGACCTGACCGCGGTGGCCATCGCCCCCGATCTCGGCGAGCGCTACCTCGACACCATCTACCAGGCCAACTGGCTCCAGGACCTGTACGGCGACGAGATCTTCGACCCCGAAGAGGTGCCCGCGACGTCCCCGAGGGGCAAGCCGGTGGCACGGCGCCGCGCCGTCGGCGGCGACCGCGGAAGGGAACACTGATGGGCCCGGAACGGTGAGCGCGGATGAGCCCGAGCCCCGCCGACGCCCCGAGGCCCAGGCCGGCCGGTGCCGGTAACGGACCCGCCGTCTCCCGCCGGGAATTCGACGCCCTCTTCGACGCGGTGCGCACCTGGGGCAGATGGGACCCGGCCGACCGCGGGGCCTGGAACCGGGTGACCGGCGAGCACGTACGGCGGGCCGTGGCCGCGGTGCGGTCCGGGACGGTCGTCCCGATGGCGTTGCCCTGGAACACCCGGCCCGCCCCGGACAACCCCAAGCCCGCCCTGCACCACATGACCGACCTCGGTGATGTGGAGAGCCCGGAACCCTCCACCCACAAGGACTTCATCGCCGTCGACTACCACGGCAAGGGCGTCACCCATCTCGACGCGCTGTGCCACATCGCCTACCGAGGGCGGCTCTACGACGGCCGGACGGCACACGAGGCCGTCGATGCCTCGGGCGCCCACTTCGGCACGGTGTGCGAGCTCGGGCCCCTCGTCACGAGAGGGGTACTGCTGGACCTCCCCGCCGTCCTCGGGATCCGCTGGCTGGAGCCGGGGCAGGCGGTGCACGCGCGGGACGTCGTCGCCGCCGAGGAGGCCCTCGGGGTGACGATCGGCGAGGGCGACGCGGTGCTGCTGCGCTCCGGGCAGGTCCGCCGCCGCCGGGAACTCGGTGCCTGGGACCCCGGCACGGCCGGCGCGGGCTTCCACGTGGACGCCGTACCGCTGCTGGCCGAGCGGGGGATCGCGCTGCTGGGGGGCGACGGCGACAGCGACGTACGGCCCTCGCCCGTCGACGGCGTGCACTCGCCGGTGCACGCGTTGGCCGTCGCCGCGATGGGGGTGCCACTGCTGGACAACCTCGATCTGGAGGCCCTCTCCGCCGCGACCGCCGAGGCCGGCCGGTACGCGTTCCTGCTCGTCGTGGCGCCGCTGAACGTGCCGGGTGGGACGGGATCGCCCGTCACCCCGGTCGCGGTCCTGTGAAGGCGCCTCATGACATGGATGCCGTATCCTCGTCAATGCCAGACTTTTCCGTAAAGTCACGAAAAATGGATTGTCTCGGTGTGAGTGGGGCGAAGCGTGGTTCGGTCCGGCGGAGAACCGAAACCGGCGGGGCGTGCGACAGGCGGCACGGATCCCGCCCGTTTCCGTGAGCGGTTCCTCCAGGGCGAGCCGGTCGAGACGGGCGTTCGCACCTCGATCCTGAACTCCTGGCAGCGCTGCCGGTCCCTGGGGCTCTCACCCGACCAGAGCGACCTCCCCTTCCGGGAGGACTTCGATCCCGGCGGACGGATCGTCCGCGCGGCCGTGCCGGTGCTCGACCGGCTCCAGGCCAAGTTCTCCGGCAGCGAGATGAACATCTCCGTCGCCGACGCGAACGGAACGGTCCTGCTGCGCCGGTTCGGGCGGGCGTCGCTGGCCAGAAGCCTCCCGGCGTTCCAGAAGGTCCCGGGCTTCGTCTTCGCCGAGCAGGTCGCCGGCACCAACGGAATCGGGCTGGCCCTGGCGGAGCGGCAGCTCATCCGGGTCTACGGAGCCGAGCACTTCGCCGAGCGCTCCCAGCAAAGCGCCTGCCTCGCGCTGCCCGTCCGCGACCCGCTCAGCGCGCGCATCGAGGGAGTGCTGTGCATGGGCTATCCGCGCAGGGCCGAAACCCCGGGCCTGGGCGCGGTCATACGCAAGGCGGCCGCGGCCATCGAGCGGCGGCTGCTGGGGCAGAGCTCCGAGCGTGAGCGCGCGCTGCTGACGGCGTACCTCGCGGCGGAGGCCGAAGCGGCCGCCGGCCCCCACCACAGCGTCGCCGTGGACGAACTGGCCCGCGAGCTGCGCCCGCGAGAGCAGGCCGTGCTCCTGGAGAAGGCCACCGAGCTGATCTCCGGCGCGCAGCGGGCCGCCGTCGACGTGTCCCTGCCCGGCGGACGGCGGGTCACCCTCCTGAGCCGCCCCATGACGAGCGCCTCCGGGACGGAAGGCATCGCCGTCGAGGCCGTCCTCCCCGGGGCCACACCGGCGGAGGTCCTCGTCCTCCCGCACCAGTTCGACGCGACGGCGGGCATCGCCGCCGAACCCGTCGTCGTCCGTGCCGTCCCCTCGCTCGCGCGCAGCTCCCTCACTCCGCCGCCGGGACGCCTGCTCTCCGACGGCAGGCCCGGCCTGGTCGCCGCGGGCGGCAAGGCCACGACCAACGGGGCCGACGCCACGGCGGACGACCACCCCGGCCGCCCGTCCGGGGCCAGAGGTCTGGTGATGGTCGGCGAGCCACGCGTGGGGTCGTACGCCCTGGCCGCGCGCCGCCGCCTGGAGTTGCTGTCCGAGGCCAGCGCCCGCGTCGGCACCACCCTGGATGTGTGCCGCACCGCCGAGGAGCTCACCGAGACGGCCGTCCCGCGACTGGCCGACTACGTCACCATCGACCTCGTCGAGGCCGTACTGCGCGGTGAGGAATCCGCGGACCCCCTCGGTGACCTGCGCCGCACCGTCGTCCACGGCATCCGCGACGACCTTCCCTTCATCCCGGTCGGCAAGCGGCCCGACTTCGGCCCGACCGCGCCCCAGCTGCGCTGCCTGACCGGCGGACAGGCGGTGCTGGAACCGGACCTGAAGGTCGCCGCCGGCTGGCTCGCCCTCGACCCCGAGCACACCGAGGCGCTGTTGGCCCACGTCCACTCGCTCATCGCGGTGCCCCTCGTCGCCCGCGGCGTCGTGCTGGGCGTCGCCGGCTTCTACCGCTCCCAGGATCCGGCCCCCTACGGGGACGACGACCTCTCGCTGGCCCAGGAGCTCGCCAGCCGGGCCGCCCTGTCCATCGACAACGCCCGGCGCTACACGCACGAGCGCGCCATGGTCCTGGCTCTCCAGCGCAGACTGCTTCCGCACGGCCTGCCCGACCAGGACGCCGTCGAGGTCGCCCACCGCTACCTGCCCGCGGAAGCCGACGTGGGCGGCGACTGGTACGACGTCATCCCCCTCCCCGGCAGCCGCGTCGGCCTCCTCGTCGGCGACGTCGTCGGCCACGGCATGCTCTCGGCCGCCACCATGGGCCGGCTGCGCACCGCCGCGCGCAGCTACGCCGAGCTCGACTTCCCGCCGGACGAGGTCCTCGTCCACCTCGACAACCTCGTGGGGCGCCTGGACCGGGAGGACCCCGACGGCGAGGGCACCGGCATCATCGGCGCGACCTGCCTGTACGCCGTCTACGACCCGACCACGCAGCGATGCGTCATGGCCCGCGCCGGCCACCCGCCACCCGCCCTGGTCCGCCCCGACGGCACCGTCACCTACCCCGACCTGCCGGCCGGGCCCCCGCTCGGCCTCGGCGGACTGCCCTTCGACGCCGTCGAGATCGACCTGCCCGAGGACAGTCAGCTGATCCTCTACACGGACGGACTGATCGAGGACCGGCACCGCGACGTCGACGCGGTCCTCGAACGGCTGCGCGTTGCCCTGGCGCAAGCGGACCGCACACCCGACGAGACCTGCGAGGCGATCCTGGACACGGTGGCGCCCGACCACCCGTACGACGACATCGCCCTGCTCGTCGCCCGCGCCCACGCCCTGGACGCCCGGCGGATCGCCACCTGGGACCTGGCCGCCGACCCCGCCCTGGTCAGCGAGGTCCGTGCGGCCGCCAACCGGCAACTGGCCGACTGGGGCGTCGACGAGGCCGCGTTCGCCGCGGAGCTGATACTGAGCGAGCTGATCACCAACGCCATCCGCCACGGGGCCGGCCCCATCCGGGTGAGGCTGCTGTACGACCGGGCCCTGATCTGCGAGGTCTCCGACGCCAGCAACACCGCCCCCCACCTCCGTCGGGCGGCCAGTACCGA
Organism: Streptomyces sp. NPDC001480; assembly: GCF_042894725.1. Classification (NCBI taxonomy): domain Bacteria; kingdom Bacillati; phylum Actinomycetota; class Actinomycetes; order Kitasatosporales; family Streptomycetaceae; genus Streptomyces; species Streptomyces sp. NPDC001480. The sequence goes on from NZ_JBIAVX010000018.1 coordinate 173,195, forward strand.
CGAGGGAGGCCGCGGTCTGTTCCTCGTCGCGCAGCTGTCCCAGAGCTGGGGCACGCGCTACCTGCCACAGGGCAAGGTCATCTGGGCCGAGTGCGAACTCGACGCCGCGTGAGGCGGATGCGGCGCGCCCGGTTATGCCCGAAATAGAATGTTTTGTTCGGCTAGTATCCCGCTTGTGCACGACGCTCCAGACCCGTCTGCGAAGGCGCCGGCGCCCTTCGGGACACCGCCCCTGGTCCGCATCCGCGGGCTCGGCAAGCGGTTCGGCGGCACCGTCGCGCTGGCCGGGGTCGACCTCGACGTCCACGCCGGAAGCGTCCTCGCCCTCCTCGGGCCCAACGGCGCGGGAAAGTCCACGCTCATCAAGGTGCTCGCCGGCGTCCATCACGCCGACGCCGGGAGGATCACGGTGGACGGGCACCCGCTCGGCAGCGACGCCGCCTCCCGGCGCATGTCCTTCATCCACCAGGACCTCGGCCTCGTGGAATGGATGACGGTCGCCGAGAACGTCGCCCTGACCACCGGGTATCCGCGACGCGCAGGACTGATCTCCTGGCGGCGGACCCGCGAGCGCGGTGCCGACGCCCTGGAGACCGTCGCAGGACACCTCGACCCCGACGCGCCGATCGCCCGGCTCGGCCCGGCCGAGCGCTCCCTGGTCGCCATCGCCCGAGCCCTGGCGGCACGCGCGAAACTCATCGTCCTCGACGAGCCGACCGCCCGTCTCCCGGCCCCGGACCGTGTCCGCCTCTTCCGCGTCCTGCACACCCTGCGCGACCGGGGACACGCCGTCCTCTACGTGAGCCACCGTCTCGACGAGGTGTACCAGGTCGCCGACACCTTCGCCGTCCTGCGCGACGGCCGCCTCGTCAGCCAGGGCCCGCTGGCGGGCCACAGCGCCGTCCGCCTGGTGCACGACATCGTCGGCGAGGAACCGGCCGACCACCGGCCCACCACGGCCCCGGCCGACGGGCCGCCCGTACTCACCCTCGACGGCGTACGGACCGCCGGCGCCGGACCGGTCAGCCTGGAGCTCAAGGCCGGGGAGGCCCTGGGAATGGTCGGTCTCACCGGCGCCGGGCACCTGGACCTGGGCCGGGCCCTCGCCGGCTCGCACCCCCTCCTCGCCGGACGGGCCCTGCTCGCCGGTCAGCCCTACCGCCCCCGCACGGTCGCCGACGCCGTCCGCCTCGGCGTCGGCTTCGTACCGGGTGACCGACTGCGGGAAGGGTGCGCCGCCGATCTGACCGTACGGGAGAACCTCCTGGCCAATCCGCGCGCGGGAGGCGGACCGGCGCCGCGCTGGCTCGGCCCCCGCCGCGAACGCGCCGAGGCCGAGGCGCTGATGGAACGGTTCTCGGTGCGTCCCCGTGACAGCGAGGCGCCCCTCGCCACCTTGTCCGGCGGCAACCAGCAGAAGGTCATGATCGGCCGGTGGCTGTCGGCCGGCCCGCGCCTGCTGATCCTCGAGGAGCCGACCGCGAGCGTGGACGTCGGCGCCAAGGCCGCGATCCACCGTCTGCTCGACGAGGCACTGGCCGCGGGTCTCGCGGTCCTGCTCCTCTCCAGCGACTTCGAGGAGGTCGCGCGCGTGTGCCGGCGGGCCGTGGTCCTCGTCCGCGGGACGGTGACGGCCGAACTGAGCGGCCCGGCCCTCACGATCGCCGGACTCACCCGGGCGGCTTCGGCCATGCCTCGTCCCGGAACCACGACGAACCCATGACGGCGCCGCCCTCGCCCTCCTCGACCCGGCCGCGCCCGCACCGGCCGGGCGGGCACCTCGTCGGCGCCTACGGCCTCCTGGCCCTCACGGCCCTGCTCGTCCTCGTCTTCTCCCTCGCCCTGCCGCGCACCTTTCCCACCCTCGACACCGTCGACTCGATCCTGTCCAGCCAGTCGATCCCGGCCGTCCTCGCCCTCGCCGCCATGGTCCCCATCGTGACCGGCGCGTTCGACCTCTCCCTCGGCTACGGCCTCGGCCTGGCGCACGTCATGGTGATGCGGCTCCTCGTCCACGACGGGTGGCCCTGGCCGCTCGCCTGTCTCGCGGTGATCGCCGGAGGGACGGCCGTCGGCGTCCTCAACGGTGTCATCGTGGAGTTCGGCCGGATCGACTCCTTCATCGCCACCCTCGGGACCGGCAGCATGATGTACGCCGTCACCGGCTGGATCACCGACGGCGGCCGGATCGTCCCCGGTCCGCGAGGCCTCCCGGCCGGCTTCACCGGCCTCTACGACTCCACGTTCCTCGGCCTCCCGGTCCCCGCCTTCTACGTCCTCGCCCTCGGGCTGGTCCTCTGGCTGCTCCTGGAGCGGCTGCCGCTCGGCCGCTACCTGTACGTCGTCGGCTCGAACCCGCGCGCCGCCGACCTGGTCGGCATCCCGGTCCGCAAGTACACCGTGTACGCGTTCGCCGCGTCGGGGCTGATCGTCGGCATCGCCGGTGTGCTGCTCGCGGCCGAGCAGCAGATCGGCAATCCGAGCGTCGGCCTCGACTACCTGCTGCCCGCCTTCACCGGCGCCCTCCTCGGCTCCACGGCGATCAAACCGGGCCGCCCCAACGCCCTCGGCACCCTGGTCGCCGTCGCCGTCCTCGCCGTCGGCCTCACCGGCATCGCCCAGCTGGGTGCCGACTTCTGGACGGTCCCGCTGTTCTACGGCGGCACCCTGCTCATCGCCGTCGGCCTGGCCGGCTACGCCGCCCGCCGCCGGCTGCGCACCGGCTCCGCCGCGGCCCGTGACGCGCCCGCCGCACCGCCGCCACCGTCCTCCCCGACGCAGGAGGGCGGCACCGCCGGACCCGCTCCCTGACCCGGCTCCGGTGCCCCGCCCCCGGCCGAACCTCCGCTCAGCCCTCCGCGAGGAGCTCCCGTGCACGGCAACCGCAAAGCCACCCCCGGCGCCCGCCAGGTCCGGCTCGCCTCGTGCGCCCTGCTGGCCGCGGCGGTCGTCCTCGCCGGCTGCGAACGCGGCACCACGGGCGGCTCGGGGGAGTCCACGACCGGCCCCGACGGCTGCCCCGCCGTCCACGCCAGGGCGCAGGCAGCCGTCGGCCGGGCGGAGCGGACCGACATCCCGTGGAACGGGCCGACCACCGGCCCCTCGGCGGTGTCCGGCAAGACCATCGTGTTCGTCGCCCAGACCATGACCAACCCCGGTGTCGCGGGCGCCGCGGACGGGGTGCGGGAGGCCGCGCGGGTCATCGGCTGGAACGTCCGGGTGATCGACGGCCAAGGCACCCCCGCCGGTATCCGGGCGGCGATGAGCGAGGCGCTGACCCTCAGGCCCTCTGGCATCGTCCTCGGCGGATTCGACCCCGGCTCGACGGCCCCGCAGACCGCACGGGCCAACGCACAGCGCATCCCGCTCATCGGCTGGCACGCGGTCGCCGCTCCCGGCCCCAGCCGGCGGCCCGAGCTCTTCACCAACGTCACCACCCGTGTCGAGGACGTGGCCGGCATCAGCGCCCAGTGGGTCATCGCCACGTCCCGCGGCCGTGCCGGGGTGGTGCTCATCACCGACGCCTCGATCCCCTTCGCGAAGGACAAGTCCGACCTGATCAGGAAGGACCTCGCCACCTGCCGGGGCGTGCGGCTGCTCGCGTACGAGAACATCCCGATCCCCGACGCGAGCAGCCGCACACCGCGGGAGATCTCCTCCCTCCTGTCCAGGTTCGGGAGCCGGTGGACGCACTCCGTGGCCATCAACGACCTGTACTTCGCCGACGCGGCCCCCGCCTTCCGCGCGGCGGGCCGAAAGGGGTCCGGCCCGCCGTTCAACATCGGCGCCGGTGACGGCGACCCCTCCGCCTTCCAGCGCATCAACAGCGGGCAGTACCAGGCCGCGACCGTCCCGGAACCGCTGTCCCTCCAGGGCTGGCAGATCGTCGACGAGTTCAACCGCGCCTTCTCCGGCCGCCCGGCCAGCGGGTACGTGGCCCCCGTCCACATCACCACGGCCGGCAACAGCGGCGGTGCCACGTCCTGGGATCCGTCCGGTTACAGGGACGCGTACCGGAAGATCTGGGGCGGGTAGCAGGCGTACTGTGGCCGCAACGGTGATCGAGGCGGTGGTGGCGCATGGAGTGGCGCGAGTACGCGGAGCGGATGGCTCTGCTCGCGCGGGACCTGCTCCGGCAGGACTCCGTCCAGGCGACCCTGGACGAGATCACGGCCTCCGCGGTGAAGCTGGTCGAGGGCTGTGACGCGGCGGGGATCCTCGCGGTGCGCAAAGGAAAGGCCGTGACCCTGTCCGCCTGCGGGGACATGGTGCAGGAGAGCGACCGGCTCCAGGGTGAGCTGGGCGAGGGCCCGTGCTTCGATCTGGCCCGCGGCGCGGACAACGACGGCGAGCGCGCGTTCCGCATCGCGGACATGACCCAGCCCCAGCAGGCCTGGCCCCGCTACGCCGCCGCCGCACGAGAACTCGGCATCGGCAGCATGACGGGTGTACTGCTCTACACCCACAACGAGGACTTCGGCGCGCTGAACCTCTACGCACACCGCCCGGGGGCCTTCAGCCACGACATCGAAACCGCGGGCTGGCTGCTGGCCTCGCACGCGGCCGTCGCCCTGGCCGACGCCCGCGCCATCGACCAGCTCGAACACGCCCTGGAGACCCGGCACGCCATCGGCGAAGCCATGGGCATCCTCAGGGAACGCCACGGCCTGAGCGAGGAGGACGCCTTCGACGTGCTGCGCCGTCTGTCCCAGCACCACAACATCAAGCTGCGGGACGTCGCCCAGCGGGTGAGGGACGAAGGCAGCGCGTCGGCCTGACACCGAGGTGGGGCCCACGAAGGTCCAGATCGCCTCCGCCGGCTGCGGTCGCCGCTGGACCCACCCCGGACGTGCCGCCGCTTCGGCGCCGAAGGCCGGCAGGCTCCCCGCGCCCGGTTCCCACAGCCGGGTGTGCGGACCGAAGCAGGCCCAGGACGGGAGGCCGTGGGAGTGTGTGTCACCGGGGCGGCCCCGGCATCAGCGCGGCGATCAGCAGTGTCCGGTCGTCCCTTCCGGCCGGGGCGCTCGGGGTGTGCAGCAGCCGTCGGCACAGCGCGTGCAGCGTGTCCCGGCTGTGCGTGGCGGTGGTCGTGGCCGAGTCGAGGGCGCGTCCGAGCCGGTTGATCCCCTGGTCGATGTCCGTCTGACGGGACTCGACCAGACCGTCGCTGTAGAGGACGAGCAGGGCGGGCTCCGGCACGTTCAGCACCGTGGCCTCGTAGGTGCCCGTCCCGAGGCCCAGGGGCAGGCCGGGGCTGCTGAGCGTGACCGGCACCGCGCGTCCGTCCGGGCCGCGGATCAGCGGGGGAGGGTGGCCGGCGCCGACGAGGGCGCACGTGTGCCGTTCCGCGTCCCACTCGGCGTAGACGCAGGTCGCGAAGGAGGCGCCGGGGGTGTCGCAGGCGAGCGCGTCGAGCCGGTGCATGAGGTCGGCCGGCGGGATGTCGAGACCCGCCAGGGCGCGGACGGCGGTGCGCAGCTGGATCATCGCGACGGCCGCCTCGGGACCGTGGCCCATCGCGTCTCCGACGATGAGGCCGATCCGCCCTCCCGGCCGGGGCAGGACGTCGCACCAGTCACCGCCGATGATGTTGCCGTCACCGGCCGGAAGGCAGCCGTGGGCGATGCGGCAACCGGGGAACTCCGCGTCGGCGGCGGGCAGCAGGCTGCTGCGGATGGCCAGCGCGGTGCGGCGCTCCCGTTCGTATCGGCGGGCGTTGTCCAGTGCCACGCAGGCCCGCGTCGCCAGCCGCTCCACGGCCACGGCGTCGTCCGCCGCGAACGGCTCCCGCCCCGCGCCACGGGTGCAGGCGATGAATCCGACGGCCACGTCCCGCAGATGCAGGGGCACGACCAGGAAGGAGGACGTTTTCAGCAGGTCCTCGATGCGGGCGCTGTCGTCGGCGAGTGAGCCGAGCCGCTCGGAGGTGTGGGTGTCCATGGCGTCGAGCAGTTGGGTGCGCCGGGTGGCGAGAGCGCGCGCGTAGGGGGTCTCGCGAGGGAAGACGATCACTTCCCCGAGGGGAAGCAGCGGTTCCCAGTCCTCGGTGGTGTCCGGACCCACGCGCACGGCGAGGCGGCGGCCCTCGATCTGCGGCGGGTCGGCGGTGGTGGAGCCGTTCTCCTCCTGAAGCCACCGCTCCAGCAGGTAGACCGACGCCGCGTCGCAGAACGCGGGCGTCAACGCGTGCACGACATGGCTGCCGGTCAGCCGCAGGTCGAGTGCGGAGCCTATGACGTCGGCCGCGGGGGAGAAGGAGGGCCGTGCTTCGTTCCGCAGGGTCGTGCCTTTCCGGGTGGGGCCGGGACGTCGCGCATGGCAGGGACGGGCGCGGGGGCAGGGGTCCGCCACGCTGTGAGATCACTATATGATGATGCGTCAAGATCGTTGAGTGGCAGGGGTGTTGTGATGTCCGCTGGTGAGGGTCTTCCGGAAGGGATCGATCCGGACAAGGCGAGCGTTGCCCGCATGTACGACGCGATGTTGGGCGGGCACCACAACTTCGCCATAGACCGTGAGGCACTCGCCGCGTTCACGGCGATCGATCCTCAGGTCCGGACGCTCGCCCGGGCCAACCGTGCCTTTCTGGGCCGGGCCGTCCGCTTCCTCCTCGACGCCGGGGTGCGTCAGTTCATCGATCTGGGCTCGGGCATTCCCACCCAGGGCAACGTCCACGAGGTGGCGCAGTCGGCCAGTCCGGGGGCGCGGGTCGTCTACGTCGACAACGACCCCGTGGCCGTGGCGCACAGCGCGGCCCTGCTGGCCGACAACCCGGACGCGGACATCGTGAACGCCGACATCCGCCGGCCGGCCGACGTCCTGTCCGCCCCGCAGGTGGGGAAGCTGATCGACTTCGACCAGCCCGTGGCCGTACTGATGATCACGATCCTGCACTTCATCGCGCCGGAGGAGAACCCGGCCGGCATCGTGACCGCCTTCCGCGACGCACTGCCCGGCGAGAGCTGGCTGGCGATGACGCATGCCACGAACCAGGACCGTCCGGAAACGGCCGCGGCGGTGGGGCAGTTGTACCGGTCGCGGGCCAGTTCTCCGGTGACGGCCCGTTCCCGCGAGGAGATCCTCGGCCTCTTCGACGGCTTCGACCTCGCCGAGCCGGGCCTGACCTACGTACCCCTGTGGCGCCCGGACCCGGACGACGAGATCCCCGACGACCCGTCCGAGTACTGGGTCTACGCGGGCGTCGGCCGCAAGACCCCGTAGGGCGGGACCGTCGACCGGCCTCACCGCTCGCGACGGGCGCGAATTCCGGCCACTTCGGGCCGGCAGGCAACCTTGATCGGCTTTTGGTCCTGTTCACAGATGGCACACATGTGCCGCCCATGGCGAGCACATGGTGCCTACACCTTCGGACCGACGCAGAGCGAGGAACCGATGACCAGACATCAGCCCCGTGCAGTGACCCGTTCGGCGTGCACCGCGGCCGCGGCCCTGGCCCTCGGCGCCGCCGGCACCGTCGCGGCGCCCGGCGCGACCGCGGCCACCCAGGCGGGGACGCCGAAACTCGAACTGATCGCCGCCACCTCCGCGGTGACCCTCGACCGCTGGGAGGGTGAACCCGGCGTCGCCCTCGACCTCGGCACCTATGTCACGGTCGACGGGGGACCGCTCGAATTCCGTGTGACACGCAAGTCCTACAACGATCCCGTGGTCGCCTCGCAGATCGTCCACTCCGGTGGCAGGACCGTCACCAAGGCCCTGCCCAAGGACCTGGTGAAGGACTTCTCGGGGCTGCCCGGCTTCCTACGGATCAGTGTCACCGATCAGTCCGGCAAGAAGGTGGCCGACACCACGCAGACGTTCTGCCCCAACACCAGGGCGGGCCGGATCCGACCGGACGCCCCCGGCACCTCGAAGTACCCCGAGGGCTGCTCCGACAACCCGTTCACGCTCGGCGGGGTCTGGGGTGTCGAGAAGGGCTGGGCCGCGGCCGCGACGCCGGGGTTCGACGCCGGCAGCACGGTCGACCTTCAGCCGGGCGTCTACACGGCCAAGGTCTCGGTGGCGAAGAAGTACCGCGACCTGTTCGGGATGCCGGCCAAGTCGCAGACGATCAAAGTGACGGTTCGTCAGGGCCATGACGGCGGTGAGGGTCTGGCTTCCGGCAGGCGCCCGGCCGGGGACGCGGCGAAGAGCGCCCAGCCGGCCTCGGGACGCCCGACCGGCTCGGCGGGCGTGCCCGCGGGCGTGCCGAAGCCCGACCTGCGCGCCCTGCCCGCGTACGGCATCGCCATCACCGACGGCGAGGACGGTGACGTACCCGGCAAGGACTACCTGGCCTTCAGCGCCACCGTCTGGAACGGCGGCCCCTCACCGCTGGTCGTCGACGGCTTCCGCAGTCCCGGCAAGGACAAGATGGACGCGTACCAGTACTTCTACGACAGCAAGGGCAAGCAGGTCGGGTACACGCCCACGGGCACCATGGAGTGGGACCCCCGGGAGGGTCACCAGCACTGGCACTTCAGCGACTTCGCCAGCTACCGACTGCTCGGCGCCGACAAGAAGGAGATCGTCCGCAGCGGCAAGGAGGCGTTCTGCCTGGCCAACACCGACGCCATCGACTACACGGTGAAGAACGCCAACTGGCACCCGTACAACACCGACCTGGCCACCGCCTGCGGTGAGGAGACCTCCGTGTCGGTCCGCGAGGTGCTCGACGTCGGCAACGGCGACACCTACAGCCAGTACCGGCCCGGGCAGTCCTTCGACGTCACGAACCTGCCGAACGGCACCTACTACATCCAGGTCATCGCCAATCCCGACAAGCGGCTCGAGGAGCAGAGCACGACCAACAACATCACCTACCGCAAGGTCGTCCTGGGCGGCACTCCCGGCGCCCGTACGGTGGCCGTGCCCAAGTACGGCCGCGTGGACGCCCCTTGAGACCTGCCGGGCGGAGCCGTGCCAGGCTCCGCCCGGCGGTGGCCGGGAATGCCCCGCCGTCCGGCGAGGTTCTCCGACCGACACCCGACGGCTGAAGGGGAACGGCACGGTGACACATGTCAGGGAGCTCTACCTGAGCGTGGCGGACACGGCGGCGAAGCTGCTGGCGGCGCCCGAGGTCGCGGACGGCTGGCACCAGCCCTCCGCACTGGCGAAGCTCAGCGTCCAGGGGCTGGCGGGCCACCTGGCCGGACAGGTCTTCTTCATCCCCGCGGTGCTGGCCGAGCCGGTGCCCGCCGAGCCCGCCATATCGATCCACGAGTACTACGGGCGGGTCAGTTGGATCGGCTCGGACCTCGACACGCCGTTCAACCAGGGCATCCGGTCCGGCGGCGAGAACGAGGCGGCCGACGGCCCCGCCGCGCTGGCCGCGCGGGTCGCGGCGAGCGTCGAGGACCTGCGCGGGGCCCTGTCCACCGTGCCGGACCGCCTGGTCCGCCGCCCCACCTGGGGCCCGTGGTCGATCACCCTCGACGACTTCGTCACCAGCCGGCTCCTGGAGCTCGTCGTCCACTGCGACGACCTCGCCCACAGCGTCGGGCTGGCGACACCCGAGTTCCCGGCCCAGGCCGTCGAGACGGTCGTCGACCTGCTGACCCGGATCGCGCTGCGGCGACACGGCGCGACCGCAGTCCTGCGTGCACTGAGCCGCGCCGAACGCGCGCCGTCCTCCATCTCGGCGCTCTAGTCCAAGGACGAGCACGCCCGGGTCGGCTCACCGCCGGCTCGTGGCGGCCGTCACGAGGTCGCGCCGGTCAGGGCCAGAAACTCACTGCGGGAGCGGGCGTCGGTGCGCAGCAGGCCGAGCATGGTCGAGGTCATGGTGCTGGATCCGCCTGCCTGTACGCCGCGCAGGGTCATACAGGTGTGTTCGGCCTCGATCACCACGCCGACACCCTTCGGCTCCAGATGGTTCTGGAGCCAGTCGGCGACCTGTTTGGTCAGGCGTTCCTGGACCTGCGGGCGGCAGGCGAAGTGCTCGACGACACGGGCCAGTTTCGACAGGCCGAGAATCCGGCCGCCCGGCAGGTAACCGACATGGGCGGTGCCGACGAACGGCAGCAGATGGTGTTCACATACCGACCGGACCGGAATCCGGCGCGCCAGGACGAGTTCGTCGTAGCCCTCGTCGTTGGGGAAGGTGGTCAGGTCGAAGGGACGGGGGCTGAACAGCTCGGCATAGGCGCGGGCCATCCGCCCCGGTGTGCCGCGCAGGCTCTCCGAGTCGGTGGAGATACCGAGCGCCCTGAGGAACCGGCCGGCGGCGTCCTCCGCGGCGGCCAGGTCGATACCGCCCGGCTCGTGGATCACCCGCAGGGCGGGCACCATGGCTGCCGGTCCGTCCTGGCCGGGAACGCGACTGGTGGCATGGGCCGAGGTCTCGGTCATGTCAGCTGCCGCCGATACCGAGAGCGGTGAGCAGTACCAGAACGAGGGTGACCACGGCGAACAGGCCGTGCGCCAGCACCACCGGCACCGGGAAGTGTCGTTCGGCGGGGACGGTTTCCCCGGTCACCGGCGCGGCCGCGGCGCCCGGGGCGGCCGCGGCCATGGCACGGCCGCGGTGGACGGGGATCCAACGGCCCAGCATCACGAATCCCAGCAGGGCGACCGGCAGCAGCAGACCGAACGCGGTCCAGGCGAGGCCGCTCTTGTCGGCCACGACGTAGACGATCCACACCACCAGGCCGACCGCGGCCAGGGCGAAATGACCGAAGACCACCGGCGCGGGCAGGCGACTCGCACCGGACCGCTGCTGCCGGAGCCCGCCGCGCTGGATCCAGGTGCCCAGCATGTAGAAGCCGCCGAGGGCGGTGACCAGCCAGGCGATCAGTGCCGCGATGTCCATGGGGAACTCCCGAGTGATGGAGAGTGCGGGGAGGCGTATCCCTCTGCCTGGGTGTCTTCGTCGGCCACGCGCACGCCGTAGCGGTAGGCGAGCTTGCCGCCCAGGAACCCCGAGACGCCCAGGACCGCCAGGCTGACGGCGGACAGGGCGAGCTTGCCGGGGCCGACGCTGCCGCCGTCCGTGTAGTCGCTGTGGCGCCAGAGGAAATTGATGGCGTAGGCGGCGGTCACCAGCAGGTTCAACGCCATGTGCACCAGGCCGGTGCGGAACGCCCGGGTCCCCGCGGGGATCCCGAGCAGGTCGAGGAATCCGACCATGGCGGCGGGCAGCGCGCCGATCACCCCGACCGCGATCAGCCATTCCGAGCCTTGGGTCAGGAAAGCCGGACGGTGCACCAGGTGGGAGGCGATGTCGAACGCCAGCCCGGCCACCCAGGCACCGATCGGCACCGTCACCAGGATCGGATGGAAGGGATGACCGTACGGACCGGCTAGCGCGGCACTGGTCGGCCGCTTCGCCTGAAGCTGAGATTCACTGGCCATCGCCGCCTCCTTCTTTTTTCACCAACAAAGCTTGGTCTTATTGCGCGGGGACGTCAAGGCATGCAGGTCATGACGTCCCGAATCCCTCAGTGCCCACGCGCGCAGGAGTTACCGTGGTCTTGTGGCTGTGGACCCGACTTCGCCGGCCGACGCGGCCGGCGCCGCGATCGACTCCGTCAGCGTCCTGGGCGAGGACTCGCGGCGACGCATGTTCGCCTTCATCCGGCGCGCCCGCCGGGGCGTGACCCGCGACGAGGCCGCCGCGAGTGTCGGCATATCGCGCAAGCTCGCCGCCTTCCATCTCGACAAGCTCGTCGACGCCGGCCTGCTGCGCGCGCACTACGAACCGCCGGGCGGTATCCGGAAGGTCGGCAGGCAGCCGAAGGTCTATGAACCCACCGATGCCCAGATCACGGTGAACATCCCCGACCGGCGCCACGAACTCCTCGCCGACCTCCTGCTGGACGCCGTTCTGACGGAGGGTGCCGACGAGAACGCCGCGCAGGCGGCGGTCCGGGCCGCCGGCCGGCGTGGCCGGGACATGGGCGAAGCCGAACGGGACCGCACCCGCCCCGGCCGCCTGGGCCCCGAACGCGGTCTGACCGCCTGCGAGCGCATGCTGGACCTGCACGGCTACGAACCCGTCCGCGAAACCCCCGCCCAGGTGCGGCTGCGCAACTGTCCGTTCCACCCGCTGGCCGCCAAGGCCCCCGACCTGGTGTGCGGGATGAACCACGCCTTTCTCACCGGCTACCTCGAAGGCCTCGACATCACCGGGGTGCAGGCGGTCCTGGCCCCCGAACCCGGAGAATGCTGCGTCCGGCTCGGCCCCAGCGCCGCCGCGATCCCCGAAAAGGGCAAGAGGCCGTCGGCTTGATCGGTCCGGCCGCCGTCGCGGGGGTGGGGGCCGCTACGACTCCGCCGTGACCTGGGGGTGGGGAAGCGTGCTGCGGTCGGCTTCGTCCTGGATGAGCAGGGCGAGCAGCGACGCCACGGTCAGCCCGGCTTCGGCCGGGTGCCGAAGGATCTTGCTGGGGTCGATCCGGTAGTTGTTGGAGCGCCCCTCCCGGGTGTGCGAGAGATAGCCGTCGCGTTCCAGGTCGGCGATGATCTTCTGGACGGCACGCTCGGTCAGTCGGCAGTGCGCGGCGATGTCGCGGATGCGCGTGCTGGGGTCGTCGGCGATCGCCGCGAGGACCCGGGCGTGGTTGGTGAGGAAGGTCCATCCGGTATGTGGTTCGGGCACTCCGTCCATGGCTGTCAGCTTAGCGGCTGGACATTCAGGCATTCAAAAGCACGTACTGTTTTTCATGTATTGGTTGACGGGAATGGGTCGATCGGGAGAGCCTGGAGCCGGAGGCTGGTGATCAGGCGAAGGAGGAGGACATGCCGGAGCCTGCGCCGCGGGCGCAGCCCCTCGTCTCGCCGGAGGTCGCACGTGTGGACAGCGGCGCACCGTTCGTGCCCTGCCGGGCGACGGTCGCCGTCCGGCAGGACGGCGACCGGGCGAGTGTGGTGGTCAGGGGTGAACTCGACTTCGACGCCGACCGGTGGCTCCGGACCGACCTCGACGACGTGCTCAGCCGCTCGGTCGACGGCATCACCCTGGACCTGGGCGCGGTGGACTTCTGTGACTGCGCCGGCCTGAACATCCTCCTCACCCTGCGCAAGCGGGCCCTCGAGCAGGGCAGGACCGTCGCCATCCGTGCCGTCAGTCCCACGGTCCAGCGGCTGCTCGACCTGACCGGCGCCGACGAGCTGTTCCAGCCGCAGGGTCCACTGTCGGACCGGATCGATACGGTCGGCCCATGAGAGCTACCGGAACGTTCACCGTCAACGCCTTCGTCCCGACCGAGTTGCAGCCGGAACCTGCTGTGCCCACCGGCCTTCCGGTGGGTGTCGCGACGATGGAGAAGCGCTTCGAGGGAGAGGTCACGGGCCGCTCGGCGACCTTGTTCACCGCCGCGTTCGACCAGGCGACCGGGGTCGGCACCTATGTGGCCATGGAGTCGTTCGAGGGCTCGCTGCACGGCCGTGAGGGCGCCTTCAACTTCGTGCACTCGGCGACCACGTCCGGCAGCGACCGCACCGCGGAGTTCTTCACCGTCGTTCCGTCGAGCGGCACCGGGGAGCTGGCCGGGATCTCCGGCGCGGGCGGCATCGCGATCGGCGCCGACGGTACGCATCGGATCTGGTTCGAGTACTCGCTCGCCTGAGCACGCCGGCGAGCCCGGCGCTCCTTACTTGGATTCGACCCGTCCGAGCGGGTCGGGGACGGCGGCGAGCGCGTCACGTGCCGTCTGCCAGGCGGGGTCCCCGGGGTGGAGCTCGGAGCGGAGGTAGGCCCAGGTGAGCCGTTGGACCACGGACACCCGCTCGGGGTTCTCGTCCGTGGTCTCGGCCACGTCGTATCCGGAGATCCCGCCGAGCCCGTGCTCCGCGTCGAACAGGGTGAGCAGGGACTTGGGGCCGGGGGAGAGGTGGTACGGGTCGGTGTGCCATTCCGGGCCCCGGACCGTCAGGTGGGCGGAAGCGTCCTTGTCGCCGGCGACCACGAGCGTGGGCGTCGTCATCCGGGAGAAGTCCATGGAGAGGAAGAAGGGGTAGTTCTCGGCCACGAACTCGGTGACGGCATCGCCGCCCCTGCCGGGCGCGGCGAGCAGTACACCCGCCTTGATCCGGGGATCGGCCAGATCCGCTTCCGTTCCGTCGTCCGGATCGGTGACCCGGGCGCCCAGCAGCAGGCTCGCGGTGTGCCCGCCCATCGAGTGACCGGCCACGGCCACCCTGCTTCGGTCCACACGGCCCAGGAGGTGCGGGACGGCGGCCTCGATGGCGTCGAGCCGGTCGAGGACGCGCTTCATGTCCTCGGCCCGCGACCGCCAGAACAGAGGCGCCCCCGGTGTGCCGGGATCCAGGCTCAGCGTCCTGGAACTCAGATGGGTCGGCTGGATCACGACGAAGCCGTGCGCCGCCCAGAAGTCGGCGAGTGGCGCGTAGCCGTTCAGTGAGGAGAGGTGGTTCGAGTGACCCTGACCGTGCGACAGGAGGATGACCGGCAGATCGCCCCCGGTCACGGGCGCTGATACGCGTACCTGTAGGTCCACCGGCCGGTCGGGAGCCGGCAGCACCACCGGACTGACCGAGACGACGGGGGTCGGTGAGCCGATGGTGCCGAATGCGCGAGTCGATTCGCTCATGATGCGTTTCCCCTGTATGAAGCGGAGCGTTGTTCCGCTTACTATACGGAACAGTGTTCCGATTCGGCAATGGGTTCCGGCACCGTAAGATGTCCGTCGAACACTGGGTGAGCGACCGCGAGGTGAGGGCATGTCGAAGCAGGCTGCGGGCGGCAGTCACCGCGCGGCTCCGGTGCACACGGATCCCGAGGACGTTTCCGTCCTGACCGCGCTGTCCGCGGTCGCCGATCCCGTGCGCATGCGGCTGATCCGCGAGCTGGCGGGCTCCGCCGACTGGTCACGCAGCTGCGGCAGCTTCGACGTGCCGGTCGGCAAGGCCGCGCTCAGCCACCACTTCTCGGTCCTGCGCGGCGCCGGGCTGGTCGAGCAGCGCGACGAGGGGCCGAGGCGGGTCAACAGGCTGCGCCGCGAGGAGTTCGAGGCCCGCTTCCCCGGGCTGCTCGACCTGCTCCTCCGGGCCGAGGGTGGCGACTGAACGACCGGGCCGCTCCCGGGTCGGCGTCGGCTGTTACTCACTTTCGGGTGACGGTGACCGTCGTCGTGCGCGTCAGTCCTCCATGCCGCAATACGTCTCGGCATGTCTCGGATAGTTGGGTGATACAGGCGAGAGTCACGTGAATATGGGCAATTCGTAACAGGCGTCGCGTATCCCAAGGAGTTTCCGCGTCCGGTTGCAGAGTGTGGGTGCGCGGCCGCCCGGCCGCCACCCGCTCCGAGCATCCGCCGGCGCCGCGGCACCAGACCGCCCGCCAGGGGTGTGCTCCGAACCCCGTGAAGGGGGACCCCTGTGTCCGTATCCGTTCCTGTGACCACCCGCCGTCTGACCGCCGTCGCAGCCGTCGCCGCGGCCGTGGTGGGGGCGGTGGCGCTGCCCGCGTCGGCCGCCGACCACCACCAGCGGCCTTCCGACCGTGACCGCGTGGTCATCAGCGACGTGCAGTACGACTCTCCGGGCCGGGAGGACCGTTCCCGCCACTCCCTGAACCGGGAGTGGGTGGAGATCACCAACAACAGCCGACGCGGCGTCAACCTCGACGGCTGGACGCTGTCCGACGAGGGCGGCCACACCTACACGTTCCGCTACGTACGGCTGGCCGGCCGCGCAACGGTACGCGTCCACACCGGCGTCGGCCGGGACAGTGCCACGGACCTGTACCAGGACCGGCGGACACAGGTGTGGGACGAGGACGCCGACACCGCCACCCTGCGCGACGACCACGGGCGGTTCGTCGACGCCTTCTCCTGGGGCCGGGACCACCACCGCCGTGACGGTGGCGACCGCTGGGGCGGCGACCACCGCGAGGGCGGCCGGGGCTGGGAGGGGCACCGGGGCTGGGACGGCCACCGAGACGGTGACCGCGAGGAGCACCACCACCACGGTGACCACCGCCGGTAGGCGGCCTGTCCGCCGGTGACCGCTGACTCGTAGGCCGGTCACCTCCGGTGTGCACGGCTGACGGCGTGCCACTCTTCCACGGTGGCGCGCCGTCTCCTCCGCTCATCGTCACCCACTTGGTCGCCACCCGGTTCCGGTCGAATTGACAGCTGCCTCGCAGGGCGCGGTACTGAACACGAGGGACTCTTGGTCAAGAGTTTCCCTGTGGTGCACTCCACCATCCCCTTCTCTCCCCGCTCAGGGAGCCGCCATGACGGTGCAGCAACAGCAACCCATGATCCAGACGGTTCTGGTCTACGAGGACGACCCGGGATTTCCCCCCGCGCATGTCAACATGCCCGTGCCGCATCCCGTTCCCCAGCTCGACACACAGCCCTTCCCGACGGCCATAGCCGAGCCGGCGCCTCAGCCGGACAGCGCCGGGCCGGGCACCGAGGCGTTCCGCTACTGGGTGGCGGCCGACGCGCTCAGCAGGGCCGGCCAGACCTGGGGTCCGCTGGTTCCGGCGGGAACCCAGTGGCATCCGACCGTCGGACGCGCACTCACCGCCCACCTCAACGCGGGGGACGACCTCAACGCCTTCTACAACCGCAGAGGCCTGTTCTTCTTCCGCCACACGGTGGCCGGGGTCACCGTCGCCGCGTGCGAGAGCTCCGAGGTCGTCGAGCACGAGACGGGGCACGCGGTCCTGGACGCCCTGCGCCCGCAGCTGTTCAACGCGGCGAGCGCGGAAGCGGACGCCCTGCACGAAGCGTTCGGGGACATCAGCTCCCTGCTGTGCTCACTCCGCCTGGAGACCCTCCGGACCGCCGTGCTGGCCGAGACCCAGGGCGACCTCGAACTGTCCTCGCGGGTGTCGCGGGTGGCCGAGCAGCTGGGGTGGGCGATCCGCCAAGGCCACCCGAGCGCGGTCGACGCGGACTGCCTGCGCAACCTGTCGAACAGCTTCTTCTACACCGACCCGGTGCACTTGCCGCCGAGCGCACCCGCGAACGCGCTCTGCAGCGAACCGCACTCGTTCTCCCGGGTGTTCAGCGGCGCGTTCCTGAAGGTCGTCGCCGGGATCTTCCACATGCAGGACCTCCAGGACCAGGCCGGTCTGGCGGCGGCAGGCGAGATCGCGGGCCAGCTGCTGGTGGACGCCGTGGTGGCCGCACCCGTCGTGTCCGGCTACTACGCACAGGTCGCGGGGCACATGATCGCCGCGGACCAGCGCCGCAACGGCGGCCGGTACGGCCAGGCCCTGCGCTCGGCGTTCATCCGCCACGGCATCCTTTCCATGGAGGCCGCCACGTCCATCACCGGGCCGGAGGTGGCACGCCGCAGCGCCGGCATCACCGAGGCGATGCCTGGCGGTGGTGACGACCAGGGCATGACGGCCGTCACGATCCAGGGGACCATGTACGGCATCACCCAGCCGCTGACGCTCGCCGCCCCGGCGGAGGAACGGCGGTTCGGCATCGCCGGCTCCGACCCCGCCGGCGGCACGGTGCGGCCCGCCGACCCCGAACAGGTCGCCACGTCGTACCTGGAGGACCTCTTCCGGCGCGGCCGGATCCACGTGCCCGAAGAGCACCGCTCCGACGCGGCCTTCGTGGACGTCAGCCCGAACCGGCTCAAGACCCACGAGATCGCGCGCGCGACGACCGGAGAGGGCCTCGCTCTGGTCCGGCGGTGTTTCGACTAGCTGAAGTAGCGCAGACGACGGACGGTCAGCCGTCCGTCGTCCTCGCGTTTGACGACATGCGTCGTCCTCGCCGTCGGCTCCTCGCCCTCGAACACCGCCTCACCGCGTGCCAGCAGATCGCTGATGTACTTGTCCGCCGCCCGGCGCTCGGCGTCGTCGTCCGCACCGGCGGCCGCGGCGCCACCGTCCACCGGCCCCCGCAGGTCCACCGTGAAGCCGCCGCGCTCAAGGGCTTCGGCGCCGCGTGTGGTCGCCATCGCGGGCACCGGCCGTTGGGATACGGCATTCTCGGGAACTGCATTCTCGAAAACGGCCTCGGTCTCGTTCATGGCGGCGGTCAGCTCCGGCAGGCCCCGGCCGTCCGGCACTCCGATCCGCGCCCGGAACACGGGACGGCCGTCCAACGCGGCGAAGGTGAACACCGGGTGGGGCGCGCTGCGCATCCCCGCCTCCCGTGCGAACGCACGCTCGTCGGGATCCTCTCCCACGAAGACACAGTCGTCGGCCGGTACACCCGTGCTCGCCACCGCCCGGTCGAACAGCCTGCGACTGTCCTTGGTGCCCCAGTGGACGAGACCCGCGTCCGTGAAACGACCGGGGAACGCCGCTTGCAGGGCCGCGGCAGCCCTGGCGGCCGCACCGTCACCCGAACCGGGGTTGGAGATGATGCCCTTGCGTACCTCGCCGAGGGCGTCGAGTACGGCGATGACGCGCGGCCGGGGCAGAAGCGACAGCGAGCCGTCGGGCTCCACGCGGGCATCCGCCAGCGTCGCCCCGATGTCGAAGAAGATCACAGGCATCTGGAATGCCTTCCCGCGGCGAGCCCCGCCGACTGTGGACCGCTCGGGTGACGACGGCCGTGCGCGGAGCCCTGCTTCTAGCCGGCGGGGCACCGCTTTCCGGATCCCTCGGTGTGCCGCCCGTCCGGGCCCGTGACGGTCACCGGCAGCGGTTCGGTCCCAGGAGAGGCGAGGCGTTGCGCCGCGACGGCCGTACAGATGAGCTGGGCCGCGGCGAGATCGGCCGGCTTGGCCGTGGGCAGGGAGAGTTCGATGACCACGTGGCCGCCGTCCGACGTCACCTTCACCGGGCCCGAGCCGCCGGCGGGGTCAGTCGGAGCCGGGGTGACGGAGGCCGTGGGAGGGTACGTGTCCGCGGCGGACGGCAGCAGCAGCGGCCGCGGCAGCAGCGTGTCCAGCCCCTTGAGCCGTTCCTTCTCGGTCGGCCCCTGGAGCAGCATCAGCACGGCCGGTTCGACGCCGACCGTCGCGACCATCCGGCGGGGGACGGGGACCAGGGTGCCGTCCGCCACGAAGTAGACCGATGTCGTCGGCACGATCCCGCCGGCAGGGCCGCCCGCCTCCACGACCCCGGTCGTCGGGATACCGCAGGAGGCGAGCGCGCACAGCGCCGGAAGGACCAGCGTCGCGGACCGGAGTACGGCTCTCATGACCGCCTCTCCCGCGGTGATGCTTCCTGCGGCGGCTCGTTCAGGGGCGGTCGGGACTGATCCTCCCTGCGCAACGGAAGTTCCACGGTGAAGACGGCACCGCCCTCCGGCCGGTTCCCGGCGCGGACGGTGCCGCCGTGCACGCGGACGTTCTCGGCGGTGATCGCGAGCCCCAGGCCGCTGCCCTCGGTCCGGGTGCGGGCGGCATCCGACTTGTAGAAGCGCTCGAAGACATGAGGCAGCACGCTTTGGGGGATACCGGGCCCGCTGTCCAGTACCTCGATGACGGCCAGGTGGCCCGCGCCGGGCTCCCCGCCCTCGGACAGGCGCAGCTGGACCGGGCGGGCGCCGTGCCGGAGGGCGTTGCCGACCAGGTTCGCGACCACGACGTCGAGCCGGCGCGGGTCCACGTTTCCGCGCAACGTGTCCGGTGGTGGCAACCGGACGTCCACCAGGTCGGTCCAGGCACGGGCGGCGAGTGTGCGCCGCAGCGACTCGGCGAGGTCGATCTCGTCCAGGTGCAGCACCGCCGCGCCCGCGTCGAAACGGGAGATCTCCATCAGGTCGTCCACCAGGCGGGCCAACTTCACCGTCTCCTCGCTGATCAGCCGGACCGCGGTGGCGGTGTCCGGGTCGAGGCGGGTGGCGTCCTCGTCGAGGACGTCGGTGACCGCAGACATGGCGGCCAGCGGGGTGCGCAGTTCGTGCGAGACGTCCGCGGCGAACCGGCGGGCCCGGGCCTCCATGTCGCGCAGTTCCGCGACCGACTCCTCCAGCGCGGCGGCTGTCTCGTTGAACGTGTGCGACAGATCGGCGAGTTCGTCGGAGCCGTTGACGGCGAGCCGGGTGTCCAGTCGTCCCTCGGCGATGCTGCGGGTGGCGCTGCGCAGCGCACGCACCGGCCGCAGCACCCCGCGCGCGGCGAGCAGGGCGAGCAGCACGGCCAGCACCAGGGCGGGGACGGCGGCCCGTTCGACGGCGGTGACGAGGGCGTCGACGTAGGCCTGTTCCGTGGTCTGCGGCACCGTGAGGAAGACGTGGAGGCCCGAGGCGGTGGCCCGGTCGGCGAAGGTGACCGACATGCCGACGACGAGTGCGGTGTGATCGCCGCTGTCCACCCGCTGAAATACGGTGGCCATCCTGGAGTTCACCGCCTGGCGCAGGACGGGCGTCAGTTCCTCGAACCGGTCGCCGCGAACGGAGGTCGCGTTCAGGCCGTGGTAGGTCACCAGGACGCGCCAGGTCCCGGACGGTTCGGCCGCCGCCACGTCGGCCGCGAACCTCTGGAGCGCGGCCTCGCTCGCCGGCAGGCTCAGCGTCGGGGCGAGCCGGTTCACCTGGCCGCGCAGCTGTGTGATCACCGCGTCCTGGCTCTGCTGGAGCACGCCCGTGCGCGCCTCACGGAAGGTCAGGGCGCCGGTGGTCGTCGCGGTGAGAGCGGCCACGAGTGCGAACGCCACGACCAACCGGGTGCGCAGGCCGCGAAGTTGCGGGACCTTGGCGCGGGCACCGAGCAGCCTTCGTGTGCGGGGTCTGCGCGAGGGCGTCACAGGGAGGCGAACCGGTAGCCGAAACCGCGCACGGTCTCGATGTAGCGGGGGTCGCCCATCTTGGCGCGCAGCCGTTTGACGCAGGCGTCCACCAGGCGTGCGTCCCCGTGGTAGCTGTGTTCCCAGACCGCTTCAAGGAGTTGCTGGCGACTGAACACCTGGCCGGGCGAGGCGGACAGGAGCAGCAGGAGCCGCAGCTCGGACGGGGCGAGCGCGACGGGCGCACCCCGCAAGGTGACCGAGAAACCGGCCCGGTCGACGGTCAGGTCCCCGTAGGTGTCGAGCTTCGGCAGACCGCCGCCGGCGGGTACCGCTGCCGCCCGGCGCAGCACGGCGCGGATGCGCGCCTCCAGGACCCGGGCCTGCACGGGTTTGACCACGTAGTCGTCGGCCCCGGCCTCCAGTCCGACGACGATGTCCTCGTCGTCGCCCCGCGCCGTCGCCATGATGATCGGCAGCGTCTGGTCGAGGGCGCGCATCCCGCGGCACACGTCCAGGCCGGGCATGCCGGGCAGCATCAGGTCCAGCACCACGACGTCCGGCCGGAAGGACCGCAGGACCTTCAGTCCCTCTTCCCCCGTGTCGGCGGCGGCGACCTCGTGCCCCTGACGGCGCAGCGCGAGGGCCACGCCCTCCCGCACGGCCCGGTCGTCTTCGATCAGCAGAACGCGTGGCATGCGCTCAGTATCCCTACGACCTCCGGCAGACCGGGATTCTGTTACCGGATGATCATATGAGCGGACCACCGACTGGCTGTTACCCAACCATGACCGCGCACCGAACAACTCCCGCCCGCTCCCGTCGCCGTCGCAACGGCCGCGCGCACGCCTGCGTGCAAGGCCCCAAGACGCCGCTGTGGGGAGGGCTGGCGGCCCTGCCCCTCTTCGGCGCCGCCGGTCTCGCGGCCGTGGGCTGGACTTCTCCCGGGCACGACCGGCGCCCGTGCCGATGCCTACGCCGACGCCCGCGCCGTCCCGGCAGGGAGGTGGAGCGGGTACGGACAGCGACACCCCACGGCTGCGTGCCCAACGTATGGCCGTACGACGAGCAGGGACGGTACGTCACCGGCCCCGCGGTTCCCTGAGCGACGAGGGTTTACGCAGTACGAGTGAATGAGGGGGCTTTTCGGTTCGGCGCCGCTGGTAGATCTTTTACGGTCTCTGCGTGGATCCGGCGGCCGCAGAGGAGGTCCTGCGGGCGGGGGGCCGGTTGAAAGGCGCACCGGATGGTGGGGTTGGGCAAGTCGCCGGACACACTCGAGGGACGGACCGGGGCTAAGGCCTGGGGCGCGGTCGGTGTGGTGTGTCTCATGGGAACGGTGCTGGCTGTCAGCGGGTGGTGGGCGGTCGGCGGTCTGGCGGCACGGATGGTGGGCAACGGCCCGTCCGTCGGCTGCTGGGTGTTGACGGCCTCTCTGCTGCTCCGTGCCTGGGGTGCGAGCGGCCTGGTCCAAAGACGCCTGCTGCTGCTCGCGGGTTCCGCGGCATCCGGGGGCGTGTACCGGGGCGCGGTCGACGTGCTGTCGGTCCACCCGCAGTCCTGGGGGCGGGACGTGCTGAGTTCGGTGGTGGTCACCGGCGTGACGCTGGCGGTCGGACTGGGGATGGCCGGTCTGGTGGTGGCGGCCGATGCCGGTGCGGGCCGGCAGGTGCTCCTGCGGCGCTTGTTCGACGGGGTGGTCACGGCCGGGTCGGTGTTCATGACGGGGTGGGTACTGCTGCGGGAGGCCGGTGACGGCTGGCGGCTGGGGACGGGCATGGTCGGCGTCCTGTGGGCCGCGGAAGTCGTGTTCCTCAGCTTTCTGTTCGCCCTGCGCCGGCTCGTACGCAGCGACCAGCGGGTCACCTTGTGGGTGGGGGCGGTGGGGCTGTCCATGACGCTGATCGGCGACAGCCTGCGCCTGTGGACGCTCGGCCCGAACGGTCCCGAGGTGATGTCCTGGCACCTGGTCGACGCCTGCGACACCATGGGACTGCTGCTGCTCTCCGCCGGCCCCTGGGTGCCCGGTGGGGCGAGCGTTCTGGTCGCCGGTCGACCGACGCTGCAACTGGGCATAGAGGGCGCCGCCGCGTTCATCCCCCTGACGGTCTGCACGGTCACGGCGCTGGGGTACGCGCTGGCTCCGCTGTCCCGCGACCCGGTGCCGCTGCTGGTCGGCGGGACGGTGATGCTCAGCCTCTGGGCACGCCAGACGTTCCTGTCGCGGGAGAGAGCCGGCAGGGACGACTGAGCCGACGCGACGGCAAGACGGCGAAGAGCCCCACCGCCGTGCTCGCCGGGAAGGCCCGGCGCGGGGGCCGCCCCGGAAAAGGGGCTACGACGTGCTCACGCCGACGGTGAGGGTCGCCTTGTAGCCGTCGGAAACGCTGTCGCCGAGTGCGGTCAGCGTCAGCAGGCCGGAGGAGGCGCCGCCGTCGTCGTAGACGGTGTCGTCGCCGAGAGCCGTCTCCTTGGTGGTGTTGTCCGAGTACGGTGACGTCGCCTGGACCTCGGTGTTGATGTCCGGGTCGAAGAACAGCTGCCCGGTGTGGATGAGCGTGCCGCCGGTGTACGAGTCGTCGGTGAGCGTCACGTCCGTGTGGACCCGCAGGTGGACGTGGACGGCGCGGGAGACGTAGTGCCCGGGCCAGATGGAGGTGATGTTCACCTGCCCGTCGGAGTCGGTCAGCCGGCCGCCCCGGAGGAAGGTGCCGTTGTCGTCCTCCGTGTGGCCGTTGCCGCCGACGAAACCGGAGTACTCGCCGAGGGAGTCGCAGTGCCAGATCTCGACCAGGGCGTCCGCCAGCGGGGCACAGTCGTTGGCGGTGTCGACGACGGTGAACGTGTACTGGACCTCGACGCCTTCCTTGTCCTCGCGGATGTCCTCCCGGACCAGGGCGCCCGAGAGGGAGTACGGGCCCTCGGTGACCTCGGCGGTGAGGGTGCAGGCGCCGGCGGAGGCCGAACCGGTGGCGGTGGCGCCGGTGTCCGCGGTGCTGGTGTCGGTGCTGGCCGAGGCGAACCCGGCGGCCGTCAGTCCACCGGCTACGGCGATACCGCCGCCGCCGATGAGGACGCGCCGTCGCCGTACGCCCTTGTCCCGTCGATGCCGGGCGGGCTGGGAGGAGTCGGAGAGCTCGGGTTCGGGGGAGTGCGGTGTTGCGGAGGCGTTGTCTGTCATGGCCACGAACCTAGGGACGCACCTGAAGAACGTATTAGAGACGCGCTGTGAGCAGGCTGGGGACATACGCCCCAACTGCCGCCTACGTCCGCGAAGTTGGGACGCATTCCGCGTGTCCGTGGGCCGCTCGGGGCGGTGGGCGCTGCTAGCTTGCCGCCGTGGATCTCTTCTCACGGTCTTGGACGGCGTTGCGCACGGCGGTCGCGGAACTCCCCGACGAGGACTTCGAGCAGCCGTCCGGCTGCACGGGCTGGCTCGTACGCGACCTCGTGTGCCACCTGGTCATCGACGCGCAGGACGTCCTGATCACCCTCGTCACCCCCTCCGAAGCCGAAGCGACCGTCAACGCGGTGACCTACTGGAACGTCGTCGAAGCCCCGACCGGTGACGACCCGCTCGACGCGCTGACCGTCCGCCTCGCCGCCGCCTATGAAGAGCCGCGGCTGCTCAAGTTCCACCTCGACGACGTCGGCTCCGCCGCCGGACGCGCCGCCGAACTCGCCGACCGCACCGCGCGGGTCAGCACCCAGGACCAGATCCTCACCGCGGGCGACTACCTCTCCGCGTACGTCATGGAATGGACGCTGCACCACCTCGACCTGATCGCCGAGCTCCCGCACGTCGCGGGGCCGCCCGCCGAGGGCCTGGCCCGTTCCCGCGCGATGCTGGAGGAGATCGCCGGGTCCGCGTTCCCCGGGTCGTTCTCCGACGAGGACGCGCTGCTGGTCGGCACCGGACGCCGGGCACCGACCGCCGCGGAGATCATCGAACTGGGCCCGCTGGCCGCGAGGTTGCCGCTCGCCCTCGGCTGAGACGCCGCCGTCACTCGGGATGGGCCACTGCCGACCTCTGTAGCTGCACCGCCGCCAGCAGGCCCAGCTTCGGCTCCGCCTGGCGCAGCGCTTTCACCGCCGCGACCGAAGCGATGTCCCCCGTGAAGCCGACGGCGGCCAGCCGGGAGCGGACCCAGCGGGCGCGCAGCTGCTCCTCGCTCGCGGCGGCGGTGGACTCGACGAGCGCGGCGGCGCGTTCCAGGCCCGGGCGCTCCTCGGGCGAGGCGTCGGCCAGCGCCTGACGCAGGGTTGCCGCGACCACGTCCGCGTCCCGGATGAGGAGCACGACGTCGTGTTTCTTGTTCAGTCCCGCGAATCCTGTCATGTGGATCATCGTGTCCGCCGAGTTCGGCGCGCGCCAAGCGACTTGAGGAGTCTCAGAGGTGAGTCCGTCCGAAATTCTCTGGCAGGGCCATGTCGCATCCTGATGGAATGATCTTGCGTCCGGTCACTACGATCGGAGCTCAAGACAACCGTTCGGCCGGCCCGATGCCGGGTGCCGGTCGGGGTCGCCGATGCCAGGGTCCGCTCCCCGGGTTGCGGTGATCTTCCTGTTCCAGGAGGACCCTCCCGCATGTTCCGACGTATTGGCAACACTGTCGTCCGACATCCTGTCTGGACGATCGTTGCATGGCTGATCGCGGCGGTTGCGATCGTCGCAACCGCTCCTAGCCTGCCCTCGAACAGCGACGAGAGCAGCTTCCTACCGAAGAGTTACGAATCCATCAAAGCGGCGGATCTCCAGCAGAAGGCGTTCCCCAGCGCCTTCACCCCGTCCGCGATCGCGCTGTACCAGCGCACCGACGGCGGCAAGCTGACCGCCGCCGACCAGAAGGACGTCGCCCGGATCACCACCGAGCTGGGCAAGAAGCACATCGACCAGGTGCAGAAGGTCGTCCCCGGCCAGCCGTCCAAGGACGGCAGGTACACCATGACCCTGGTCCAGATGGACAGCAAGAACGCCGGCCAGCCCAAACAGGCCGACGCGGCCAAGGTCCTGCGCGACGACGTGAAACAACTGGCCAAGGGAACGCAGCTCGACGTCAAGCTCGGCGGCTCCGCCGCGCAGGCCCTCGACCAGCAGGACTCGTCCAAGCGCGGCCAGGCGCTGATCGGCATCGGCACCTTCGCCATCATCCTGGTGACCCTGCTGATCATCTTCCGGGCGCCGATCCTGGCCGTACTGCCCCTGATCCTGATCGGCCTGGTGTCCGCCATCGCCAACGGGCTGATCGCGTACGCCACCAAGCTGTTCGATCTCCAGGCCAACAGTTCGATCTCCTCGATCCTGATCGTCGTGCTCTTCGGCGTGGGTACGGACTACTTCCTCTTCCTGATATTCCGTTACCGCGAACGCCTGCGCGCCGGGGACGAGCCCAAGGAGGCCATGATCAACGCGGTCGCCCGGGTCGGCGAGGCCATCGCCTCGGCCGCCGGGGCGGTCATCATCGCCTTCCTCGCGCTGATCCTGTCCACGCTGGGCTTCCTCAAGCAGATGGGCCCGGCGCTGGCGATCGCGGTCGGCGTCACTCTGATCGCGGGCCTGACCCTGATCCCGGCCGTGGTCTCGCTCATCGGACCGAAGGTCTTCTGGCCCTCGAAGTCCTGGCGGCAGGAGCCGGACAACGCCCGTTTCGCCGCCCTCGGCCGGGGCGTGCAGCGCCGCCCGGTGCTGACCGCCGTGGCATCCGGGCTCGTCCTGCTCGTGCTCTCGCTGGGTACGCTCGGGTTCAACGCCACGTTCGACCTTGCGTCGGGTTCCATGCCCAAGACCAAGGAGTCCATGGTCGTCCAGGACGAGATGCAGAAGGCGTACTCGGCGGGTGCCGCGGCGCCCACCGACGTCTACCTGTCCAGTGCCGACGGCAAGCCGCTGGACAAGACCGCCTTCGACGCGTACGCGAAGAAACTCGGTGCCGTGGACGGCGTCGCGAGCGCCCGTATGGCCCAGGTCAACAAGGAAGGCACCACGGCGGACTTCACCGTCACGCTCAAGTACGAGGCCTCGACGGACAAGGCGATCGATGCCGTCGGCAGGGTGCGCGACGTCGCGCACTCCGACGCCCCTGACGGCACCGAAGCCGTCGTCGGCGGAATGTCCTCGATCTACAAGGACATCGACACCGCGGTCAACCACGACTACCGGACGGTCTTCCCCGTGGCCGCCCTCCTCATCATGGTCATCCTGGGTCTGCTGCTGCGCAGTGTGGTCGCCCCCTGGTACCTGATCGCCTCCGTGGGTCTCGGCTTCGGCGCCACCCTCGGTGCCACCGTGTGGATCTTCCAGGAGGGACAGGGACACTCGGGTCTGATGTTCATGCTCCCGGTGATCATGTATCTGTTCGTGGTCGCCATCGGCACCGACTACAACATCCTCATGATCGCCCGGCTCCGCGAGGAGGCACGGGAAGGCCGCGAACCACGTGAGGCGGCCGGCATGGCGCTCAGGCACGCCGGGCCGACCGTGGCCGCGGCCGGCTTCATCCTGGCGGCGACCTTCGCCACGATGATGCTGGCGGGCAACTCGCTGCTCACGGAGATGGGTTTCGCCGTCTCCTTCGGCATCGCGGTCGCCGCCTTCGTCATGGCGATGTTCTTCACTCCGAGCCTCACCGCGCTCATCGGCCACGCGGCGTGGTGGCCGGGGCACGGGGACCGCGCGGAGGAAGGGGCCGCCGGCGCGGCCTCCGGATCCATCGGGTCCGGACGCGATTCCGACGAGGACCGGGACCAGGCCGCCCACGATCCGTCGGTGCGCCGCGGCTAGGAACGTCACCGGCGCGCCTGCCGGAATCGCGGGCGCCCGCGGTCCCACACGGGACCACGGGCGCCCGCTGTGCGTGGAAGGTCAGGACTGTGCGCCGAGCCAGTCGTGGACGGCGACGGCGGTCGTGGCGGCGTGGTCCTCCAGGACGGTGAAATGGTCACCGGGCACGGTGACTTCGGTGTGCGGCAGGCCCCACGGCGAGGGTGGTTCGGTGCCGGGCAGCTCGTCCCCCGCCCGGACGAAGAGCGTGGGAGCCGACACGGCGGCCGGTGTCCAGCCGGCGCAGAGCTCCATGTAGCCGGCCATCGCGGTGAGCCGGTCGGGGTCGGCCGAGGCGAACTGTGCCGCCCTGTCGATCATTCCGACTGTCATCGCGGTGAGAGCGGGCCCGTCGTCGCTGCCGGACGGATAGGTGTCGATGAGGACGACGGCGGCCGGGCCGGCACCCGCGCGTTCCAGGTGTTCGGCCACCGCGTGCGCCACCCAGCCGCCGGCCGAGCGGCCCAGCAGGGCGAACCGCTCGCCGTCCGCGCAGGCGAGAACAGCGGCGGCCTGTGCGGCCACGAAGGCGTCCAGCGTGGCCGGCAGCGGTTCGCGCGGCAGGAAGCCCGGGTGCGGCAGTACCGAGACCGGCCGCAGTCCCTGGAGCTCCCGGCCGAAGCGTGCGTACTCGTGCGGTCCGGAGAGCGCGCTGAGTGCCGGGAAACAGATCAGCCGGGGCCCGGTGCCCTCGGCCGAGAGCGTGACGGCCGTGGGCGGTGTCCCGAGGGCCTCGGCGCTGTCGAAGGCCCTCCGCAAGCGGGAGGCGACCGTCAGCAGTGCCATGCCGTCCCACGTCCGGCCGGCGGCGCACGCGGCACGGAAGAGCGCGGACAGGGAGTCGGAGGGGTTGCCGTTCTCCGCCGGCGTCTCCCGCGGCACGCCTGCCGCCGCCGAGTGCGCCTGGGCCCACCGTTCCTGGAGGTGGGCTGCGACCGCACGAGGCGTGGGGAAGTCGAACAACAGGGTGGACGGCAGGGACAGTTCCGTCACTGTCTCCAGGCGGTTGCGCAACTCGACCGCCGCCAGCGAGTCGAGGCCCAGTTCGGTCAGAGTACGGTCCGCGTCGATCGCGGACGGCCCCGCGCCGTGCCCGAGCACACCGGCCGCTTCGGTGCGCACCGCCGTCAGCAGCAGGGCCCCGTGGTCGTTCGCGGGTGCGGCGGCCAGCCGCCGGTGCAGCGAACCACGACCATCGGGTGCGGCGGGCGCCGCGGGGTCCCGGCGGGCGTACTCGCGGCCCGGTACGCGCGACAGAGGGGCACCCGCCCTGCCCGCGGCGCCGGAGGACGCAGGGTCCAGCCGGGCTGCCACGAGTACCGCCTCGCGGCTGTCGACGGCGGTGTCGAAGAGCGTGAGGCCCTCCTCGGTGCTCAGCGGGACGAAGCCGGACCGGGCCATCCGGCGCAGGTCCACGCTGCTCAGACGGGCGGTCATGCCGTCGCGCTGCTGCCAGGGCCCCCACGCGAGAGACGTGCCGGCGAGGCCGAGGCTCCTGCGGTGCTGTGCCAGGGCGTCCAGGGCGGAGTTCGCCGCCGCGTAGTTGCCCTGGCCGGCCGAGCCGAACACGCCGGCCACCGAGGAGAACAGGGCGAAGACCGCCAGGTCCTGGTCCCTGGTCAGCTCGTGCAGGGCGAGGGCCGCGTCCACCTTGGGCCGCAGCACGCGGGCCAGCCGGTCCGGGGTGAGCGCGGGGATCACCCCGTCGTCCAGGACGCCCGCGGTGTGCACCACGCCGGTCAGCGGGTGCGCCCGAGGCACACCGGCCAGCAGAGCGGCGAGCGCGGCGCGGTCGGCGACGTCGCACGCCGCCACCGTCACCCGGGCGCCCAGTCCGGTGAGTTCGGCACGGAGCTCGGGGGTTCCCGGAGCCTCGGCGCCGCGCCGTCCCGCGAGCAGCAGATGCCGCACACCGTGCCCGACGACGAGGTGGCGCGCGAGCGCCCTGGCCAGCGAGCCGGAGCCCCCGGTGATCAGTACGGTGCCGTCGGGGTCCAGCCGACGGCCGTGGCCCGCACCGGTCACCGCACCGGCGGCGCGGATCAGCCTCGGAACGTACGCGATTCCCCGGCGCACGGCCGTCTGCGGCTCCATGCCCGCCACCACCTGCGCCAACGCCCGCAGGGAGAGGGCGTGTTCGTCCACGTCGACGAGTGCGAAGCGGCCCGGGTTCTCCGTCTGCGCCGAGCGGAGCAGCCCCCACACCGGCGCGTGGGCGACGGCGGAGATGTCCGCATGCGGCCGTTCGGCGTCCTCGATGCCGACCGCCCCCGAGGTGACGACGATCAGGCGCGAGCCCGTGAGCCGGTCCTCGGCGAGCCAGTCCTGCACGAGTCGCAGCGCCCAGGCAGCCGTACGGTGTGCGGCAGAGGCGGGGTCGGCGCCGTCCGCGACCTCGGCGAAGGGCGGACACGGGGCGAGGACGACGGCCGGTGCGGCCACGCCCGCCTCGGCCAGGTCCGCGTACCGTGTCGTCGTGACGCCGGAGGGGACGAGCGCGTCGAGCAGCCGTGGCTCGGCCTCGCCGAGCACACCCCATGCGGACGGTGCGAGCGGTGCGGCGGCGGAGGAGTCCGCCGGCCGTGTCCAGTCGACCCGGAACAGGGAGTCTCCGTGCGCGCCGGCGGTGCTCACCTGTTCGCGCGGAAGCGGCCGCAGAGCCAGGGAACGGACCGTGGCGAAGGGCCTCCCGGTGTCGTCGCTCAGCTCCAGTACCGCCCGGTTCGCCGCCCCGGGTGACATACGCACCCGCAGCCGGCGGGCACCGGAGGCGTGCACGCGCACACCGCTCCAGGCGAACGGCAGCGACACGGCCCGGCCGGCGGCGTCGTCGGGCGCGGTCCTGCCGAGCATCATGGTGTGCAGCGCCGCGTCCAGCAGGGCCGGATGCACGGCGAACCGGCTGGCGTCGGCGTCCCCCTCCTCCGGCAGCACGACCTCCGCGAGGACCTCGTCGCCGAGGCGCCAGGCGGTCCGCAGCCCCTGGAACACCGGGCCGTAGCGCAGCCCGCCGCGCGCGAGACGCTCGTAGAAGCCGCCGTCGCCGTAGCCGTCGCCGTGTCCGTCCTGTCCGGGGCCGCCGTCGAGCGGCAGCGGTACGGCGCCTGCCGGAGGCCAGTCGGGCAGCACGGACGGAGCGGCGGACCCGTCGGCCCCAGGCGGTTCCGAAAGCACTTCACCCGCCAGGAAACCGGAGGCGTGGCGGCGCCACGGCCCCTGGGACGCGGGCGCGTGGGGGCGCGAGTGGAAGACCACGGCCCGCCGCCCGTCACCGTCCGGGCCCGACACCTTCACCTGCAACTCGACGGTTTCGGTGGTGGGCAACGGCAGCGGTGCCGTGAGGGTCAGCTCGTCCAGGACCTCGGCTCCCACCAGGCCCCCGGCGTGCAGGGCCATCTCGACGAACGCCGTCGCGGGCAGGAGCACCGTGCCCAGCACCGCGTGGTCGGCCAGCCAGGGCTGGTCGCGCAGCGAGAGCCGTCCGCTCAGCAGCAGGCCGTCGTCGTCCGCCGTGGAGGTGGCGGACGACAGGAACGGATGGAGTCCGGCGCCCGGTGACGTCGCGGGGTGCGCTCGCCGGTCGGCGTCCAGCCAGTACCGCCCGCGCTGGAACGCGTACGTGGGCAGCGTCGTCCGCCGTGCGCCGCGTCCGGCGAACACCTCCCGCCAGTCGACGCCCACGCCGTGGGCGTGCAGCGCGGCCACCGTGGTGAGCAGCGTCTCCGCCTCGGGACGGGGGCCGCGCAGGGTGGGGACGACCAGGGGTGCCGGGGTGTCGGGGAGACAGTCCTGCGCCAAGGCCGACAGCACACCGTCGGGGCCGAGTTCCACGTACCGTGCCGCGCCGCGTTCCCACAGGTGGCGCATCGAGTCGGCGAAGCGGACCGGGCGTCGTACGTGATCCACCCAGTGCTCCGGCGAGCTCACCTCCTCGTCCGTGGCGGCACGGCCGGCCACGGCGGTCACGAGGGGCAGGCGCGGAGAGGAGTAGGTGAGTCCCCGGGCCACCTCGGCGAAGTCGGCGAGCATGGGCTCCATGTGCGGGGAGTGGAACGCGTGGCTCACCCGCAGCCGTGACACCTCGCGGCCTCGTGCCCGCCAGTGCGCGGCGACGTCCAGCACGGCCGCCTCGTCCCCCGAGACGACCACGGAGGAGGGGCCGTTGACGGCCGCGATGTCCACCTCCTGCTTCCCGCCGGCGTGAAACTCGAGAAACGCGAGAGACTCGGCCATCTCGCTCTCGCCGGCCCGCACGGCGACCATGGCCCCTCCGGCGGGCAGCGCTCCCATCAGCCTGCCCCGTGCCGCCACCAAGGCGCAGGCGTCCTGGAGCGTCAGCACCCCCGCGACGTGCGCCGCCGCCACCTCGCCGACTGAGTGCCCCGCGACCATGCCGGGACGCACGCCCCAGGACTCCAGCAGCCGGAACAGAGCGACTTCCAGGGCGAAGAGCGCCGGCTGCGCGAACCGGGTCGTGTGCAGGCAGGCGCCCGCCTGCGTGCCGTCCGG
Organism: Streptomyces sp. NPDC001480; assembly: GCF_042894725.1. Classification (NCBI taxonomy): domain Bacteria; kingdom Bacillati; phylum Actinomycetota; class Actinomycetes; order Kitasatosporales; family Streptomycetaceae; genus Streptomyces; species Streptomyces sp. NPDC001480. The sequence goes on from NZ_JBIAVX010000018.1 coordinate 205,138, forward strand.
TGCGAACACCACGTCTCGCAGCGGCCGGGGCAGGAGCGGGTCCAACAGCGCGCACGTCTCGTCGAAGGAACGGGCGTAGGCAGGGTGGGTGTCGTACAGTTCCCGCCCCATACCGGCGCGTTGGCTGCCCTGACCGGTGAACAGGAAGACGACAGGACCCTTCTGACCGGGTCCGCCGGTGATCACTCCCGGATGCTGCCGCCCTTCGGCCACCGCCGTGAGGGAGGCGAGCAGTTCCTCGCGGTCCCCGGCCACCACCACCGCGCGGTGCTCGAAGGCGGCACGGGTCGTGGCGAGGGAGAACCCGGTGTCCAGCAGGCTCGTTCCGGGGTGCGCGGCCACCGCGGCACGCAGACGCGCGGCCTGGGCGCGGAGCCCCGCAGCGCTTGTGGACGACACCGGGAACGGCACGGCCGTCGCCGGGGCCACGGACGCGGCGGCGCCGTCCTCGGGGGCTGCCGCGGCGGACGGCTCCGGCGCGGGCGCCTGCTCGAGTATCACGTGGGCGTTCGTCCCGCTGATCCCGAAGGAGGACACGCCCGCCCGGCGCGGCCGGCCGGTCCGGGGCCACGGCACCGGCCGGGTCAGCAGCGACACCGCCCCCGACGACCAGTCCACCCTCGGTGTCGGCTCGTCGGCGTGCAGGGTGCGGGGCAGCTCACCGTGTGCCATCGCCTGGACCGTCTTCATCACGCTCGCCATGCCCGCGGCGGCCTGCGTGTGACCGATGTTGGACTTGACGGAGCCCAGCAACAGCGGGCGCTCCCGGCGTCCGTCCTGCCCGTAGGCGGCGAGGAAGGCCTCCGCCTCGATGACGTCGCCCAGCCGGGTGCCGGTGCCGTGCGCCTCGACCGCGTCGATGTCCTCGGGCCGCAGTCGCGCGTCGGCCAGCGCCTGCCGGATCACCCGCTGCTGGGCCGGCCCGTGCGGGGCCGTCAGGCCGTTGCTCGCACCGTCCTGGTTGACGGCCGAGCCGCGCACCACGGCGAGCACCGGATGACCCGCACGCCGCGCCTCCGACAGCCGGGTCACCAGCAGCATGCCGGCGCCCTCGCCCCACGCGGTGCCGTCGGCCGCCGCACCGAACGCCTTGCAGCGGCCGTCGGGAGCCAGCGCACGCTGTCTGCTGAACTCGACGAAGGAACCGGGCCCCGACATCACCGTGACGCCCCCGACGAGGGCGAGGGAGCACTCGCCCCTCCTGAGCGCCTGGGCCGCCAGGTGCAGGGCGACCAACGACGACGAGCACGCGGTGTCGACCGTGATGGCGGGCCCTTCGAGACCGAAGGTGTAGGCGATACGACCGGAGGCGACGCTTCCCGCGTTGCCGATGCCCAGGTACCCCTCGATGTGCTCCGGCGCGGCCGCGAGACGGCCCGCGTAATCGCTGTACATGACCCCGGCGTACACACCCGTCGCCGTTCCGCGCAGCGTGGCCGGATCGATCCCGGCCCGCTCGAAGGCCTCCCAGGCGACCTCCAGCAGCAGCCGGTGCTGTGGGTCCATCGCCAGCGCCTCACGGGGCGAGATACCGAAGAACCCGGGGTCGAAGCGGTCCACACCGGTCAGGAAGCCGCCTTCACGCACGTACGTCCGGCCGGCCCGCCCCGGATCCGGGTCGAACAGCCCCTCCAGGTCCCAGCCCCGGTCGGCGGGGAACGGGGTGATGGCGTCGACGCCGTCGGCGACCAGCCGCCACAACTCCTCGGGGGACTCCACGCCACCGGGGAAGCGGCACGCCATCCCGACGATCACGACGGGGTCGTCGGCGCCGTCGGCCTCTCCGGGGCTCGTGCGCGCGGTGTCCGTCGACTCCCCGGTCAGCCTGGCCCGGAGATGAGCGGCCAGCTCGGCCGCGGTCGGAAAGTCGAAGGCGACCGCTTCGGACAGGGTGAGGCCGGTCGCCGCCGACAGCCGCCCGCGCAGCACCGTCGACGACAACGAGTCCAGGCCCAGATCCCGGAACGCGGTCCCCGGCTCCACCTCGTCGGCACCGCAGCCGAGCACGGCGGCGGCCTCCGCGCGGACCAGAGCCAGCAGATCCGCCGCCGTGGGCCCGGACCACGGGGCGGTCTCCGCCTCCAGCAGCCGCGCGGGCCCGTCGGCGAGCGCGTACCGCTTGGGTTTTCCCGAGGCCGTGCGCGGGACGGCGGCCACCTCGTACAGGTCGGCGGGGACCTTGTACGGGGCCAGACGCGCACGGCAGGCGGCGAGGATCCGTCTCCGGTCGAGCCCGCCGGCCCGCTCGGGGACCACGTAGGCGACCGGAACCTCACCGAGCACCTCGTGGGGGCGGCCGGTCACCGCGGCGTCCGCGATCTCCGGCAGGTCCAGCAGAGCCGCCTCCACCTCGGACGGGTGGATGTTCTCCCCGCCCCGGATGATCAGCTCGCTGACCCGGCCCGTGATGGTGATCTCGCCGGAGGCGTCGATCCGGGCGAGGTCACCGGTGCGGTACCACCCGTCGCGCAGCACCTCGGCGGTGTCCTCGGGCCGGTTGTGATAGCCGGCCATGACACCGGGGCCGCTGATCCACAACTCGCCCTCGCCGGTGGGCTCCCCGTCGCTGCCGCCCCCGACCCGGGCCCTCAGGCCCGGCACCACACGGCCGCACGAGCCGGGCGTACGGTGGGCGCCCGGCGCCGTCATGGTGGCGGGCCCCGTCTCGGTGGCGCCGTAGTGCTCCAGGAACGGGACGCGGCATATCTCCTCGAAGGACCGCTGGAAAGCGGGCGTGACCGCGGCACCCCCGCTGACGCAGCCACGCAGCGCGGGCGCCCTCAGTCCCTCGCCGCGGACGGCGTCGAGGAGTTTGGCGTACGTCGTCGGCACACCGGCGAGCAGCGTGCACGGATCGTCCGTGCGCCGCAGCTCGCCGAGCACGTCGGCCACCGAGAACCGCGGCAGGATCCGTGCGCCCGCTCCGGTCGCGGTCACCCCGATGACGCACATCAGCTGGCTCATGGCGTGATGGAGGGGAAGCGGCCACAGCAGACGGTCGTCGGCCGACAGCCCGAGGACGCCGACGATGCCCGAGGCGACCGACCACAGACGGCTGCGCTGGGTCGACAGCACACCCTTCGGCGTGCCGGTCGACCCGCTGGTGTAGAGCAGCCAGGCCACCTCGTCGAGTCCGAGGTCGTCCGGCGCGGGTTCGCGAGGCTCGGTGGCGGCCAATTCCTCGTACCCGGCCGAGCAGCCGGTCGAGTGGCCGGCCGAGCGGTCCGTTCCGGTGCCGTCCACCGGCACGACGGTCACCCAGGGGCGCTCGGCCAGCAGGTGCCGCAGCCGGACCGACTGATCCCGGTCGGCGAAGACCACCCGGGCGGCGCTGTCGTCCAGCATGTGCGCCAGCTCCCCGTCGGAGCTCCGGGGATCGATCGGCACGCCCACCGCACCCGCCCGCAGGACGGCGAGGAGGCTCTCGACCACCTCGACGCGATTGCCGAGCAGGACCGCGGCGCGCTCGCCGTGCCGCAGCCCGAGTCCGGCCAGATGACCCGCCAGCCGTCCCGTCCTGAGCTCCAACTCCGTGTACGTCACGCCGGTACGGGAGTCCTGGAACGCGGTCTTGTCGCCGAAGCGCCGGGCGTTCTCCCGAAGCAGTTCCGGAAGCGGCCTGATGAGGTCTGTGCGTGCCGTCACGTGGTCGCATTCTTCCTTATGGGCAAGGGGAGTTGACGGTGCCATGCCGCTGCCGGCCGAAGGCCGACCGTTGTCATGATCCTGGACAGCGGCCGGGAGCCATGCTCTGATGCCAACGACCACCGCTTCCAGCGTTGTAAGAGGACGTCGCGACAGCCGAAGCGGTGAGCCGCCACCTCTCCTCAGTCAAGGAGGACCGTGCGCATCAGATCGCTCAGACACCACCTGTCCCTGCTGATCGCGGCCGCACTCGGCGTCGCCGGACTGGCCGCGACACCGGCCGCGACGGCCGCGGAAGACCCCGTCCAGGTTCACGGCCTCAAGGGCGAGTACTACACCCAGTCCGCCCCCGGGGCCTTCGACTTCGCCCAGCTCAAGGCCACCGGATTCGACCCGCAACTCGACTTCGGCTCGCTGGAGTCCCGTCTGGACGCCGCCACCGGGCAGTCCGACGACGTCAGTGTCCGCTGGACCGGCCGCATCGTGCCGGAGAAGACCGGCGCCACCACCTTCTCGATCACCGGCGACAACGGATTCCGCCTCTGGGTCGGCGGCAAGCTCGTCATCGACCACTGGGTCGACGACTGGGACCGCGAACAGAGCGGTGATCCGGTCGAGTTGACCGCCGGGAAGGCCTACGACATCAAGGTCGAGTACTTCGAGCACTACGGCGGCTCCAACCTCCACCTGCGCTGGACGCCGCCAGGCGGCACCAAGACCGCCGTACCGCAGTCGGCGTTCCTGCTGCCTGAGGGATACGCCTACAACGGCGCCATCGCCACCACCGTCCTCGGGGACGGCCGCACGCTCCGACTGGACTTCGCGCAGCCCCTCGCACAGCCCGGCGCCCAACTCACCGACCACCTCGACGCCGTCATCGGCGGCGCCGCCTGGCCGCTGGGCAGAGCCCGCCGGAACCCCGCCGACCCCAAGTCCCTCCTCGTCCCGTTGAAGGAACCCGTCGTCGGCAACAAGACCGGCACCGCGCCCGGCCTGGCGGACGTCCGCTACGACGGGCAGGGCGGCCTGACGGACAACTACGGCAACGTTGTCAACGCCTTCTGGAGCAGCGGCGCCAACCACTCCACCTACGAGCTGCGCACCAAGTGGGCCGACGACGTCACCCCGGCCAACGCCCACCGCGAGTACCCGAGGCCCCAGCTCACCCGGGACGCCTGGCGCAACCTCAACGGCAGCTGGCAGTTCGCCGCGGCCGAGGCGGGCGAACAGCCGCCCGTGGGCCGCACCCTGGGCGAGCGGATCCTCGTCCCGTACCCCGTCGAGTCCCAGCTCTCGGGCATCGAACGGCACGAGGACCGCATGTGGTACCGCCGCACCTTCACCGTCCCCGCCGGCTGGAAGATCGGGGACCACCGGCGCCTGAAGCTGAACTTCGGCGCCGTCGACTGGCAGGCCGAGGTCTACGTCAACGGCACCAAGGTCGCCGAACACAAGGGCGGCTACGACAAGTTCAGCGCCGACATCACCGACGCGCTCAGGCCCGGCCGCACCCAGGAACTGATCGTCGGCGTCCACGACCCGACGGACGCCGCGAACGGCGAGAACCCGCCCATCGGCAAGCAGCGCCTGGACCCGAGCGGCATCTGGTACACCCCGACCTCCGGCATCTGGCAGACGGTGTGGATGGAACCCGTCGCCGCCGACCACGTGGACCAGCTGAAGCTGACCCCGGACGTCGGCAGCGGCACCCTCACCGTCGAACCGCAGGGCGTGCGCGACGGCATCCGGATCACCGCTACCGCGTACGACGGCAAGCGCCGCGTCGCCACGGCCACCGGCCGCACCGGCGAACCCCTGGTCCTCACCATCCCGCACGCCCGCCTCTGGTCACCGGACGACCCGTTCCTGTACGACCTGAAGGTGAACGTCGGCGCCGACCGCGTCGGCAGCTACTTCGGCATGCGCTCCATCGCGGTGCAGAAGGTGGACGGCGTCCCCCGCACGGTCCTCAACGGCAAGCCGGTCTTCATGATGGCCACCCTCGACCAGGGATTCTGGCCCGACGGCCTGTACACCGCACCCAGTGACACGGCTCTCGCGTACGACCTGAAGATGCACAAGAAGATGGGCTTCAACGCGGTCCGCAAACACATCAAGGTCGAACCCGACCGCTGGTTCTACTGGGCCGACCGGCTCGGCCTGCTGGTGTGGCAGGACATGCCGGCGATGACGGCGGGGGTGAACCCGTCCACCGCCGCCCGCGCCGAGTACGAGCGCGAGATGAAGCAGATGATCGACGAGCACATCAGCAGCCCCGCGGTCGTCATGTGGGTCGTCTTCAACGAGGGCTGGGGCCAGTACGACATCGGCCGCGTCGCGACCCAGGCCAAGTCCTGGGATCCGACCCGCCTGGTGAACAACATGTCCGGCCTCAACCTCGGGGCCGACGGCGGAGCCGGCGACATCATGGACGAGCACGGCTATCCGAGCCCGGCCCTGCCACCGCATCCGGACGGCCGACGGGCCCTGGTCAGCGGCGAGTACGGCGGTCTCGGCCTCGCGGTACCGGGCCACGCCTGGTCGGTGCAGCAGTCGTACGTCGACGTCGACCCCACCACCTACACCGACGACTACCTGAAGAAGCTGAGTGAGGTGCACGCGCTGGCCTGCCGGGGCGGCAACGGCGCGGTGTACACCCAGATCACGGACGTCGAGGGCGAGCTGAACGGCCTGACGACGTACGACCGAAAGGTGACCAAGCCCGACGTCGCGCGGCTGAAGGCCGCCCAGGACGCGCTGATCGACGACGCGTCACGGGCGGTTCCGGCGGGCTGCGCCTGACTTCGGCGACGCTCCGCGGCCCGGTCCGCCCACCGCCTCGGCGGCGGGCGGACCGGGCCCCGCCGTCCTGCCGCTTCAGGTCGCGCCGTTGAGCGGGGGGAGGTAGCCGAGCGACTGGCCCGAGGCGGTGGGGTGGTAGGAGTCGGTGAGGTCGAGCCAGTCGACGCTGTGCAGCCAGGGGCTGGACGAGCAGATCTCGTGCCCGGCGAAGGCGCTGCGCACGTCGGCGAAGGTGAACCCGTGGGCGGCGGCACGTCGGGCGATCACACGGTCGAGGTGGTCCACGGCCGCGTTGAGCGCGGACCTCTCGGTGTCCTGGAGGCCGTGCGAACAGGAGCCGTGGAGCTGGTAGAGGTGGGGGTAGCCGAGCACCACCACACGGGCGGCGGGTGCCTTGCTCGTGATGGCCGAGTAGAGACGGTCGAGGGCGCCCGGGAGAGCCGCGTCCATGTAGGAGTTCGCCGCGGCCACCGCGGACAGGCACGCGTCACGGCCGGGCAGGGCGCAGGTCGCCATGACCCGGACGAAGCCCGCGTCGCTGCCGCCGACCGTGAGGGTCACCAGCCCGGTACGCGGGCTGAGCGGGCCGAGCTGACCGGCCAGGACGTCGCTGGTCCGCGCATGGTTGCACGCGGTGAAGTCGAAGGACGACGGCGCATGGGCGGCGGCCCACAGCGCGGGGTAGGCGCGGCCGCTGCGCAGGCAGTCCGTGCCGGAGGCCAGGTAGCCGCCGGCGCCGACACCGGCGGCGTAGGAGTCACCGAGGGCCACATAGGCCGTGGCCGTCGTGCTCGGCGCCGCTTCCCCGGCCGCGGGACCGGCGAAGGCTGCGGCGGCCGCGAGGAGAAGTGAGGCCGCGCCGGACGCTGTTCGGGACTGTCTCATGACCTTCTTTATCGCGGCCCGCCTCGCCCGCCACCCGCCGTGGCCGACCCGCCCGCGCAGCCGTGTTGACAAGCGCCGGAGGCGATGCCCGCGCCGGAGCACCCCGTACCGGCGGGGACGCCGGCCGGAGCGAGGGGCGCGCCGTACGGGCGCCGGCCTCGACGGGATTCACCCGGTGAGCCGTCACCCGTACGGCGGCCCCACCGCAACCGTCAGGGGTTCACGCGTGGAATGGCCGGTCCGCGGTCAGGCCCGGGTGCGCGGTCGGGCGTACTGCTCGTCGCTCACGTGCTCGGCCCACACGGTCTCGGGGCTGTCGTCGCCCGTGCCCTCCCACATTGCCAGGTGCTCCATGAAGTGGTCGGGAGCCGCGCCGTGCCAGTGCTCCTCGTCCGGCGGACAGGAGACCGTCTCGCCGGGGTGGGCCTCGAAGACCGTGCCGTCGCGGGTGCCGATCAGGGCGATACCGGAGACGACGTGCAGGGTCTGGCCCCGCGCGTGGCGGTGCCAGGCGGTACGGGCACCGGGCGTGAAACGGACCAGGTTCATGCGCATCCGGGACGGCGCCTCGCCGGGGTGGATCACGTCCCACCACACATCGCCGGTGAACCACTCGGCCGGGGCCTTGCTGGTCGGGCTCTTCTTCAGGAATTCCACGGGTGTGCTCCCAGCCCTCGGAAGGGGATTCGTTTTTCGCTGCGCCGGTTTTCGCCACGCCGTTTATCGGAACGTCGGTGAAATCCGTACGCCTCCCACGCTCACACGGCGGCGCGGGTGCGCAAAGAGGAGGGTTTCCTCCTGGGACGGGAACATCCTGGGAGAAAACTCTCCCACCCACCCGGGGAGCGGCGAGTGCGAGACTGGCCGGTATGACCAGCAGCGCACACCTCAAGGAGCTGGGCGAATTCCTCAGGGCCCGGCGTGCCGAGCTCAGCCCCCGCACGGTGGGCCTGCCCGACACCGGAGCGCCGCGCAGGGTGCCGGGGCTGCGCCGGGAGGAGGTCGCCCAGCTGGCCGCGATCAGCACGGACTACTACATCCGCCTGGAACAGGGCCGCATGCAGCCGTCGGCGCCGGTGCTGCACGCACTGGTGAGCGTGCTGCACCTGAGTGACGACCAGCGCGACTACCTGTACGAGCTGGCGGGCAAGGCCGGTGCCCGGCCCCGTCGGCGCACCGGGCAGAAGGTGCAGCCGCAGCTGCGGCGCCTGCTGGACGATCTGACCGCGACCCCCGCCGTCGTCCTGGGGCGGCGCATGGACGTTCTCGCCTGGAATTCCCTCGGCGCCGCACTCGTCACCGACTTCTCGCGGATTCCGGAGAAGCAACGCAATTACGTGCGGCTGCTTTTCACCGATCCGGCGATGCGGAGGCTCTATCCCGACTGGGAGAAGGTGGCCCGCACCAGCGTCGCGCAGCTGCGCATGGAGGCCGCCAGGTACCCCGAGGATCCTCAGCTGGCCGCCCTGGTCGGCGAGTTGTCGGTGCGGGACGGGGACTTCCGCACCTGGTGGGCCGCCCATCATGTGGCCGCCCTGAGCGTCGGTACCAAGACCCTGCACCACCCCGTCGTCGGTGAACTCGTCCTCGACTGGGACACCCTCACCGCCACCACCGACCCCGACCAGCAACTGGTCGTCTGGACCGCCGAGCCCGGCACCCCCTCCCACGACGGCCTCCGTCTGCTCGCCTCATGGGCGGCCGAGCGCATCGAGGAGACGGAGGGCAGTGGCTGATCAACCCGGAGCAGGCCGACGTCCCGGCCGGCACCGCACCGGGCCGCTCCGTGCCGAGTGACGGCCCTGGGCGCCGGTTCGCGCCGCGGTGACCGCCACCGTCGCGTAGGGCATCGTGAAGCTTCCCCCCATCGCGTCGATGGTGGTGCCGACGCCGTCCAGTACCTCCGCAAGCTTGTCCGGGGGGAGCCGGGTGAAGGCGCCCTGGGTGGGCATCTGGTCCAGCCAGGCGTCGCGGCTGTACGTGCGCTCCCAGTCGAATCGCCATTGCTCGGGTGCGCCGAACCCGCCCGTCCCACGGATCCCGTCGGCGGTCTTGCCGAGCAACGCCTGGCTCGCGTCCAGGGCTCCCTTCGTCATCGCCCGGAAGTCGAACGGTGCGTCGGGCATCACCCGTTGGCAGACCTCGGCGACCGCCTCGGCCAGGCCGGGCGGAAACTGGATGACGTTCCAGAACACGGCCAGCCGGCCACCCGGCCGTAGCGCCCCGGCCGCCTTCACCGCGCCCGCGACGGGGTCTATCCAGTGCCAGGCCTGGCCGGAGACGACGGCATCGTAGGCCCGGCCGGCGGGATCCCAGGCCTCGAACGCGGCCACCTCGACCTCGATCCCGTGCTGTCGCGCCCGCTCGGCCATGCGCGCGTCGACCTCGACCCCCAGCACCCTGCACCCGGCCGCCCGGAACTGCCGGGCCGCGATGCCGGTACCCGTGCCGACGTCGAGCAGGTCGGGCCCGGGGGTTGCGGCGACGACCGCCTCCACCAGGGCGTCGGGGTAGCTCGGGCGGGTGCGGTCGTAGCGTTCGGCGTCCGACCCGAACGACTCCGCCACCTGGCGGTGCCGATGGGGCTCATTCCCGGAAATCGGTAAAGTGGGCATGTGCCCACTATGAGTGGGCGCTTGCCCACTCGTCAACGGACGGGCCCGGCGGGACGGTCCCGGCACAGGAAGAAGGCGATGCACGATGCCGACAGGCGTGGCCATCCGCGACGCGCGCGAGCAGCTGTTCGACGCCGCCGAGCGCGTCCTGCTCCGCGCCGGTCCGAGCGCGCTGACCAGCCGGGCGGTCACCGCGGAGGCGGGCTGCGCCAAGGGCGTGCTGCACCGGCACTTCGCCGACTTCGACGCCTTCCTCGCCGAGCTCGTGCAGGACCGCATCGCCCGGATCGGCGGTCGGGCCACGGCCCTGCGCGATGCCGCCGGGACCGGCACGGTCGTCGGCAGTCTCGCCCAGGCGCTGACCGAGGTGTTCGGGCCGGTCGCCGTCGCGATCGTCGCCCTCGTCACCTTCCGGGACGAGCTGCGCGCCCGGCTGCGCCGGACCGGGCCGGCCGGCATCCCGCTCCTGACGGAGGCCACGGCCATGATCGCCTCCTACCTCACCGCCGAGCGCGAACTGGGCCGGATCGCCGCCGACGCCGATGTCGACACGCTCGCTCCCACGCTGGTCGGAGCCGCGCACCTGCTGTTCGCCGACAGGAAGGGCACCCCGCCGGAGACGGATGCCGTCCGCAAGGTCGTGAGCACGGTCCTCGCAAGCGCCGCGCGGGATCCGCTGTGAGATCCCGACCACGAACCCGAGCCGCCGCCAAACCCGGTTGAGAAGCCGCGACATGTCAAGCACAGTCTGTGCGCATGGAGTTCTTCTGTTACCACCGTGACCGGCCCGGCTCCGTGGCACTGCGCGGCGAACTGCTGGAGGAGCACTGGTCCTACATGGACCGGTTCGCGAAGGAGCTGATCGCCCGCGGCCCGACCTTCACCGCCGATGGCGAAACCCCCACCGGCAGCGTGCACATCGTGGATCTGCCCGATCCCGCCGCCGCCCGCGCGTTCGCCTTCGAGGAGCCCTGTTACCAGGCCGGCGCCTACCGGGACGTGCTGCTGCGCCGGTGGCGGAACCTGCTCGGGCGCACGATGTGGGAGTTCCCCGGCGGCCGCACCGGTGGCAACAGGTATCTGGTGCTCGGCCTCGGCGAGGGGCGGACCCCCGATCTCGCCGTACCGCCCGACCAGGACGAGCTGATCGCCTACGGGCCGCTGCTGTCCGACGACGCCACGACCTGGGTGGGCACGGCGGCGCTGGTCCGGGCACCGGACCCGGACGCGGCACGAGCCGTTCTGGTCGCGGACCGGTACGCGGACATAGAGGTCCACGACTGGGAGTTCGGCGGCCGGCGGTGAGGCGCCAGGGGCGCGCCGCGCCGGGGGCCGCCCACGCGGCCGGGAACCGGTGACCGGCATCAGCTCCCGGTCAGCTGCCGGACGGCCTTGAGTGCCTGGCCCGTTCCGTCCTCGGCCGCCATGTGCCGCGCGGCCGTCGCGGCGGCTCGTGCGTACGCCTGCTGCTTCACGACGTCGCCGAGGGCGTCGGCGAGCCGTTCGGCGGTGAGGGACCGGAAGGGGATCGGATCGGCGGCGGCACCGACGGCGGCGAGGCGGCGCGCCCAGAACGGCTGGTCGGCGGTCACGGGTACGGTGACCGCGGGCACTCCGGCCCGCAACGCCGCGGCCGAGGTGCCCGCCCCGGCGTGGTGGACCACCGCGGCCAGGCGCGGGAACAGAAGGGCGTGCGGTACGTCACCGATGGTGAGAACGTCGTCGCAGTCGGCCGCGAGCCCGGCGCTGCCGGCCTGGAGGATGCCGCGCAGCCCGGCGCGGCGCAGGGCTCGCACCGCGATCTCGCTGAGCCGTTCCCCGTCACCGGCCGCCATGCTCCCGAAGCCGATGAACACGGGCCGGGGGCCCGCACGAAGGAAGTCCTCCAGGTCCGCGGGCAGCCGTTCGGCCGCATCGAGATGGGGCCACCAGGTGCCTGTGACCTTCAGGCCGGAACGCCAGTCGGAGGGCCGGGGCACGAGTGCCGTACTGAAGCCGTGCAGGACGGGCCAGTCGGCCTGTTCCTGGCGTCGGCGCGTCGCGGAGGCGGAGGCCGGAGGCAGACCGAGGCGGTGGCGCAACTCCACGACCGCCTGCTCGTAGAGGCGGTCGACCATGCGCAGGGCGAAGCGTCCGGCCATGCGGTTGACGGGCCGGCCCAGTGACCGGGAGCCGGTGACGACGGGCGGGAAGTCGCCGGTCGGCGCGGTGGGCTGGAGGTACACGCCGAGGCTCGGCGTGCCCGTGGCCTCCGCGAGGTGCCAGCCGAGCGGGGCCGTGGTGGCCGACAGCAGAAGCAGATCCGTGCCGTCGGCCATGGCGTCGGCGAACCCCTGGCCCAGTTCGGTGACGAACGCGGCGGCGGAACGCATCAGGTGCCGCCCGCCCGTGACGCCACCGCGCGCCCGCGGGTCGGCGGGAAGACGCCGGAACTCCAGCCCCGCGTCTCGAACGAGGGGTGCGAACGTGTCCGTGGTGGCGAGGGCGACGTCGTACCCGGCCCGCCGCAGTGCGGCGCCCAGGCCCGTGTAGGGCGCTACGTCGCCACGCGATCCGGCCGCGGCGATCAGGACCCTCATCGCTCCTCCTCCGAGCCGGTACGGCCGCCCGCGTGGCGGGCCGCGTTGGCCTGGACCGCCTTGCACGTGTAGGCGGCCAGGCCCGGGCGTTGCTGCGACGGCGGTACGACCAGGGCGAAGGCGCGCGGGTCGGCCGCGAAGTCGTCCGCGATACGCCGGTGCATGTCGGGCGGACACGAGGTGAACCACCGTGAGATGTGCAGCCGGTGCTCCTCGGCGAGGTCCATGGCCCGCTCGCCGTCGCTGGGCTCCCTCTCGTCGAAGGCCGCGAGCAACTCCGCGCGCCAGGCGGCGGCCTCGCCCATGAGCTGCCGCCAGTCGTCCTTGGTGTGGGCGGCCGCGCGCGCCATCGCCTCGCGCTGCCCCTCCGAGTGCGCCCACTTCAGCTCCGCCTGTGTGGCATAGCTCAGGTCGAAGGTGATCTCACCGAAGACCTCGAAGCGTTCCTCGGGGGTCAGGGACACCCCGGTCTGCTGGACCTCGATGGCCCGTTCCGCCACCTCGGCCAGCCGTTGCAGCCTGGCGATCTCCTCACTCAGCTGCCGCTGCCGACCCCGTAGTTGCTCCACCACGTTGGCCTGCGGATCCTTGAGTATCCCGGCGATCTCGTCCAGGGTGAAGCCGAGTTCGCGGTAGAAGAGGATCTGCTGGAGACGGGCCAGGTCCGCGTCGTCGTAGAGCCGGTAACCGCCGCGACTGCGGCCACCAGGCGAGAGCAGCCCCGCCTTGTCGTAGTGGTGCAGCGTACGCACCGTCACCCCGGCGAACCTCGAGACCTCACCCACGGAGTAGCTCATCCACCTGCCCTTTCGTCGGCGTACAGCGTGGAGCCTGACGTAAGGGGAGGGTCAACTCGCTCTCCGGCGGGAGCCGGTGTCATCCGCCGCCGTCGAGGTCGTCGCGCCGGCGGAGCACCCGTAGTCCGTCGCCGGCGAACTCCATCTCGTACAGCTTCCCGCGTGCGTTGTCGAAGGGGCGGTGCAGGATCATCATCAGCCGGCCGTCGAACGTGTGGAACAGCATGCCGTGACCGCTGTCGTCCCGCACCAGGGGCCGGTGCTGGCGCCACGGCCCTGTGATGCCGCCGGACTCCGAGACGGCGTAGGTCTGCACGTATCCGCCGCTGACGGTGCCGTCCTGGGCGACCACGTTCTTCTCGTACGTCGACCACAGCATGAGCAGGGTCCCGTCGGGTGTGCGGCACAGTTGCGGGCCGTCGGTGACGTAGGGCGGGAGCTGGTGCGGGACGCCGCCGGGGATCTGCTCACTGATCCAGGACGCGTCCGAACCCTTGAACAGGAAGACCGGTTCACCGATCGTCCGGGACAGGTCCGGAGCGAGCCGGATCGCTTCCATGGTTCCGTCGATGGTCTGCAGCCACTCGTGCGCGTACACCATCCAGGGCTGCCCGGACGGATCCACGTAGAGCGTGCCGTCGAGGGTCATCAGGTTCTCGGGCGGGGTCGGACGTGAGGGGTCCACGACCGCGAACGGGCCGAGCAGCGAGTCGGACACGGCGGTGACGGTGCCGCGCATGTGGTTCGGGACCTGGAACGGCGAGCCCCAGTGGCCGGCCGGCGGTACCGGAAGCGGCTCGTCCTGGTTGTGCAGCGTGGTGAACAGGTAGTACCGGCCGTCCCATGCGTGCACCTCCGGCGCCCATCCGCCGTCGGTCGCCCAGATGCCCTCCTGCTCGGCCGCCAGGAAGACCACGACAGGGCGCACCCAGTCGCGCAGGTCGTGGCTGCGGTAGACCATCGTGCCGACGCCGTCCACACCCGACACGGACGGCTCGTTGGACGTGTACAGGTAGTACGTGCGGGTTTCGGTGTCGGCGACGATGAACGGATCGTGCAGCGGCATGTCGGGAAGCCGCATCGGTTCGGTCCGGGCCACCGTCGAAGCATACGGTCGCCGGAGCCCGGATTTCCGGCTCAGGGACGCAACTCGTCGAAGCCGACGTGCAGATGCCGCGGACCGCGCAGCACGGCGTTCGGGCGGTAGGGCGGCGGGTCTTCGAGCAGTCTGGGGTCGCCGAGGCGGCGGGCCAGTTCGGACAGCGCGATCTGGGCCTCGACGCGGGCCAGTGGCGCGCCGAAGCAACTGTGGATGCCGCTGCCGAAGCCGAGGTGCTGGATGTCCTCGCGGTCCGGGTCGAACCGGTCGGGGTCGGGGAAACGCTCCGGGTCCCGGTTGCCCGCCGCGAGGACGAGCCAGATGCGTGAGCCCTTGGGGATGGTGACCCCGCGCACCTCGATGTCGGCGATGCAGGTGCGCTGGGGCACGAGCTGCACCGGAGGTTCGTAGCGCAGGAGTTCCTCGACGATCTTCACGGACAGGCCCGGGTCGTCGCGCAGCCGCCGGAGGTACTCCGGGTGGCGGAGCAGGGTGAGCATCCCGTTGGTGATCAGGTTGACGGTCGTCTCGTGGCCCGCGATGAGCAGCAGCACCGCCGTGCTGAGCACTTCCATCGTGGTCATGGCGCCGTCCGGACCCCGGCTGTTCACCAGGTCGGACAGCATGTCGTCGCGCGGCTCCCTGGTGCGCTGCTCCACCAGCCCGTTCAGGTACATGCCGAGCTGCAACCGTGCCTCCTGAGCGGCCCGCTCGGAGTCGGCGCTGGTACGGGTGTCGGGGTCCAGGCCGGCGACGATCGGGTCGACCCAGGCACGGAAGCGGGGCTCGTCCTCGCGCGGTACGCCGAGCAGCCGGCAGATCACGGTCACCGGGAAGGGGTACGCGAACTGGTCGACCACGTCGATCTGCCGGGCGTCCCCGAACCCGTCGATCAGGTCGGTGACGATCCGGGTGAGTTCACCGCGCATGGAGTCGATGCGGGTGGGCCGGTGCGGAGGGCCGAAGGAACTGTTGGCGATCCGCCGCAGCCGGTCGTGCTCCGGCGGGTCGAGCCGGATGAAGCTGGGCGGCAGCCCCGTGGCCTCCGGCCTGGACAGCTCGTCGTCGGCCGCGACGCTGAGGTTGGTGAAGTCGGAGCTGATCCGCGGGTCGTGGAGCAGGCCCTTGATGTCCCAGTACGAGCTGATGACATACGGACCGTCCTCCTCCTCGTGCAGCACCGGGGTCTTGCGGAGCTCCTCGTACAGCGGATACGGGTCGGCGCGGTTCGCGAAGTCGGTGATCCGGCGCAGGAGCGGGGCGTGCGTCATGCGGGGTCCTTGGGGCGTGGAGGTCCGTGGGGCCGGGGGCCGGGACCGGTCAGTGGGCCGGAGTGAAGACCAGTTGCCGGTCGGTCGGTGAGTATCCGCTGAGGGTGACGGTCGGGCCGTGCGTCGGCAGGGACGGGTCGGGGAAACCGGACGGGACGGGCTGCCGGCCCTCGGGGCGGCGGTCGACCGTCGGGAACTCCACCGGGAACGGCGCGCCCGTCTCGATCTTCCGCTGGTAGAACTCCAGCCAGCGCGTGTTGTCGAAGCTCACGGCGGCGATGACGCGGCCTTGGTGGCCGTACACCCCGACGAACCGGCGCTCGGTGAGCGAGCCCTGCGTGATCATGATCTCCTCGCCCATGGGCGGGACGCCGACGGACTTGATGTTCACGCCGAACTGCGACGACCAGAACGCGGGCACCCACAGGTGCGGGCGCCGCTCGGCGCCGGGGCTGATCATGTTGTGCGCGGCGATCTCGGCCTGGGCGACGGCGTTGCCCCAGTGTTCGAGCGAGAGGAACTGATAGCCGAACAGGGCGTGCGGGGACCGTGCGACATCGCCCGCGACGAAGATGTCGTCGGTGACGATGCCCCGGAAGTCGAAGGCCCGGCAGCCCGCGTCGCAGGCGATGCCCCGAGGGCCCGCGCCGAGGCCCGAGCCGGCCAGCCACTCGGTGTTGCGCGTCGCCCCGAGCGAGACGATCACGACGTCCGTCTCGACGACGCTCTCGTCGGACAGATGCGCGGCACGTACCCGGCCCACGGAGTCGCCCTCCAAGGCGGTGACCATGACGCCGGTGCGCAGATCCACACCGTTGTCCTGGTGCAGTTGCGCGGCCACCGCGCCGATCACTCCGCCCAGGGCGCCCACCAGGGGCGCACCCGCGCGCTCCGCCACGGTGACCGCGATGCCCATCTCCCGGCAGGCCGAGGCGATCTCGCAACCGGTGAACCCGGCACCGATGACGAACACCCGGCGCGGCCCGGCCCGCAACCGCCGGTACAGGGTGGCCGCGTCGTCCCGGGTGCGCAGCACGAAGACGCCGTCGAGCCTGGCTTCCGCCTCCTTCGGCCAGGGCCGTGCACGGACGCCGGTCGCGATCAGCAGCCGGTCGTAGTCGACCTCGTCCCCGTCGGCCAGCCGCACCCGCTTGGCCGCCAGGTCGAGACCGGTCGCCGCGACGCCGAGGCGCCACTTCGCGTCGATCTCGAGGCGCCGGGGCAGCTCGGTGTGCTGCGGCGACGCCTTGCCCAGCAGCACCGCCTTGGACAGCGGCGGCCGGTCGTACGGCTCGTACGGCTCGTCCCCGATCATGGTGAGGGAACCGGCGAAACCCTCGGCGCGCAGCGTCTCGGCGGCCCGCAGACCCGCGAGCGAGGCGCCCACGATGACGATCCGGCCCTCGCGTCTGAGCCAGTCCAGGTAGTCAGCGGGCATCGGACGGCTCCCCGGCGGATGCGACGGGCGCCGGCCTCGGGCTGTCCAGCCCTTCGGCCGTGATCGCCCGTACGGGGCAGGCGGCGACGGCACGGGCGACTCTTTCGCGCTGTTCGCCCGCGGGGTGCGGGTCGTAGACGAGGGACTCCTCGCCGTGCATGGTGAAGACGTCCGGTGCGAGGAACGCGCACTGCGCGTATCCCTGGCACCTGTTGAGATCGACGACAAGCCTCATCAGCGCTGTGCCCCTTCGCGGCCGGGTCCATCGCCAGCATGGACGCCGGGCCCGGCCGGCGCGCGCCGGTGACCGCCGATCGCGTGAGGACGGCCCGCATCCGGGGTCCCGTTCGCTACCCCCTGGCCGCGGCCGACCTGCGGGTCGGTCTGCCGAGCGCCCAGAAGAGCACGCCGCAGAGCATGAACCCGATGAGCGGGACGGTCTCCGTCAGCAGATACTTCCAGCGCTCGCCGTGACTCCAGCCGTCCGGCGCGTAGGCGGAGCCGAACCAGTGGTCGCCGAGGCCGGGCGCGACCAGTTGCACACTGGCGAACAGGATGAGCAGGGTGAGTACCGTGCTGATGGTGCGGGGGAGGGGCGCCTTGTAGGGACGGGAGACGTCCGGGGCCTTGCGGCGCAGCGCCGCGAGCGCCGGGAAGATCCCCACGTAGCTGACGAGGGTGGTGGAGACGGCGAGGCCGAGGACGGCGCCGAAGAGTTTGGCGGCGCTGCCGCCGGTCAGTTCGTGGGCCAGGACGAGGACGACGGTGGAGACCAGCCCGCTTAGGATGTTGACCCGCACCGGGGTGCCGAACCGGCTCGAGATGACGCCGAGGAAGCGCGGCGCGGCGCCGTCGTAGCCGGAGACGGCGAGGGCGCGGTCGGAACCCATGATCCAGGTGACGCCCGAGGACAGCACCGTCAGGATGAACATGATCGCCGCGAGGTCACCGAGTACGCTGCCGGCACCGCTGAGCGTGGCGGTGCCGTCGGGGGCGACGTGACCGCCGTACACGGTGAAGACCTGCCGGATCGCGTCGACGAACCCGCCGAGACCGGTGATGTCCTTGACCGGCAGGACGAGCAGGATGCCGAGGATCGGCAGCGCGTACAGCAGCACGGAGAGAAAGGCGCTGCGGAAGATCGCGAAGGGCACGTCCCGCTGGGCGTCGGTCATCTCGTCGCCGGCGGTGTTGGGCAGCTCGAAGCCGACGTAGTTGAACATCAGGACGGGCACCAGGCCGACGAATCCCGCGTACGTGGGGGAGAAGTCGCCGAACCCGAATCCGTGCAGGCCGTGCTCGACGCCGTACACCACGACGGTGGCGGTGAACAGGCCGAGCAGGACGAAACGGCTCCAGGCGCCGATGGTGGGAATCCACTTGCCGATGTCGAAGGACAGGATCGCGGCGAGCACCCCCACCCAGACGAACACCAGGGTGAAGGCGTAGAAGGCAGGCGTGCTCAGGTTCCTGCCGCCGTTGAAGAAGGTGGTGTACGCCGCGACGGCGGAGACGGAGAGCGTGCCGCCGAGCCACACCGGGTTGGTGATCCAGTACAGGAAGTTGTTGACGGCACCGGTGAGCCGCCCGAAGGCCCGGCTGGTCCAGATGTAGGGACCGCCCTCCTCGGGGAACGCGGCCCCGAGCTCGGCGATCAGCAGCGCCGAGGGCACGAAGAAGACGACGGCCAGCACGATCAGCCAGGTGAACGCCTCGGCACCGGACGAGGCCACGGTGCCGATGGTGTCCACCCCGACGATGGTGCAGAGGAGGAAGAACAGGATGTCGAAGCGGCCGAAGTGCTTGCGCAGCTTCTGCCGCTCCACCTGGGCCGAGGCCGGCGTGCCGGCCGGCCCGGAGAGCATCTGACCAGCGGCCACCGGGGCCTCCTGTGTGCTTGTGGGACAGGGGCTGGATTCGGCCAATGATCCGTCGCTTACGGGAAAGCCCACAAGCGGTCATGTGCAATTCTTGACCCTCGTTTCTCCTGTGTCGACGCGGCAGCGACACCGTGTGGACCGTGCCGTCCGGGAAGTGGATCTGCACGGTCCCGTCCGGCGTCTCGCGTGCGCGGGTGCCGTTCCGAAGGGCTTCGGGATCGCTGGACACGCCCGGGTCCGCGGTGAGGACCACCAGGGTGGCGAGCAGCAGCGTGCCGCCCGGGTGCTCCGTGGTGAGAAGCGGCGTGGCCGAATACCGGCCATAGGCGTTGTGTCCTGTGCCGTGGCCGACTTCGCCCGCGAGGTCGCTCGGGGCCCCGGGCCGGTCGAGCAGGGCGACGAGCGCGCTGGTGAGACCGTCGTCACGGATCGTCACCGCCCATCCTGGTCCGGTCGTCGCGGCCTGCCGGGCGGTGTCGCTCGCGATCGCCCAGCCTCCCTCCCGCACGATGGTCCCGGCCGGAGCCTCGACGCGGTGCAGGCGGACCTCCCACGGGCCGTGCGCCGTGCTGACCGTGGTGACGGCATGCCCGTGCTCGGTGCCGTCCGCCGACAGCGGGGTGTGCCAGGAGGCGGCCCCGCTGTCGGCGGTGCAATGCCGTTGCTTTTGGGGTTGTCGGTCGGTTGAGCGGGTGTGCTGATATCCCGTCTGGAACGGCTGGGGCTGGGAGTCCTGACCCGGTCATG
>NZ_JBIAVX010000019.1:0-188371 GCF_042894725.1 Streptomyces sp. NPDC001480
CCCCGACGGACGCCGCCCTCGCCGCCGACCTGGCGCTGCCGATCGAGGAGCTGGAGCTCACCGTTCGGTCGTACAACTGCCTCAAGCGTGAGGGCATCCACTCCGTGGGTGAGCTCGTCGCCCGCTCCGAGGCCGACCTGCTGGACATCCGCAACTTCGGTGCGAAGTCCATCGACGAGGTCAAGGCGAAGCTGGCCGGCATGGGCCTGGCCCTCAAGGACAGCCCGCCCGGATTCGACCCGACCGCCGCTGCCGACGCCTTCGGCGCCGACGACGACGCGGACGCGGGTTTCGTGGAGACCGAGCAGTACTGACCGGTTCCACCTCCGGGGGTCTCGCAGAGACCCCCGGATCTCCGACAGGCGACCGCCTGCTCGGATACTGACCCCGGTACCTGATACGGCCGGGGCAGACACACAGGAGAAGAACAATGCCGAAGCCCACCAAGGGTGCCCGTCTGGGCGGCAGCGCCGCGCACGAGAAGCTGCTCCTCGCGAACCTCGCGAAGGCGCTCTTCGAGCACGGCCGCATCACCACCACCGAGGCGAAGGCTCGCCGCCTGCGCCCGTACGCCGAGCGTCTGGTCACCAAGGCGAAGAAGGGCGACCTTCACAACCGCCGCCAGGTGCTCCAGGTCATCACGGACAAGAGCGTCGTCCACACGCTCTTCACCGAGATCGGCCCGCGCTACGAGAACCGTCCGGGTGGCTACACCCGCATCACCAAGATCGGTAACCGCCGTGGCGACAACGCGCCCATGGCTGTCATCGAGCTGGTCGAGGCGCTGACCGTGGCGCAGCAGGCGACCGGTGAGGCCGAGGCCGCCACCAAGCGTGCGGTCAAGGAAGCCGACGAGGCCAAGGCGCAGGAGACCACCGAGGCTCCGGCCGAGGAGGCCGCCGCCGAGGAGTCGAAGGACGCCTGAGGCATCACCTCGCGCTGAGCGGGTCCGTCCTTCGGGGCGGGCCCGCTTTCGCGTACCTGAAAGGATCTGTACGTGAGTGACGAAGTACAGCCCGGTTGCGTCCGTGTCCGCCTCGACCTGTCCTACGACGGCTCGGAGTTCTCCGGCTGGGCCAAGCAGGCCGGAGGCCGGCGGACCGTGCAGGGCGAGATCGAGGACGCCCTGCGTACGGTCACGCGGTCCAGGGAGACGTACGAGCTGACCGTGGCCGGCCGGACGGACGCCGGCGTGCACGCACGCGGGCAGGTCGCCCATGTCGATCTGCCGAGGGAGGTGTGGGCCGAGCACCACGGGAAGCTGCTCAAGCGGCTCGCCGGCCGCCTGCCCAGGGACGTGCGGGTGTGGGCGCTCAGGGAAGCGCCCAGCGGCTTCAACGCCCGCTTCTCCGCGATCTGGCGCCGCTACGCCTACCGCGTCACCGACAACCCCGGAGGCGTCGACCCGCTGCTGCGGACCCACGTCCTCTGGCACGACTGGCCGCTGGACGTCGACGCCATGAACGAGGCGGCCCGGCACCTCCTCGGCGAGCACGACTTCGCCGCGTACTGCAAGAAGCGCGAGGGCGCGACCACGATCCGTACGCTCCAGGAGCTGTGGCTGGAAAAGGGCGCTGACGGGATCATCACCGCGACCGTCCGTGCGGACGCCTTCTGCCACAACATGGTGCGCTCGCTCATCGGGGCGCTGCTGTTCGTGGGGGACGGGCACCGCACGCCGGACTGGCCGGGCAAGGTGCTCGCGGCCGGGGTGCGGGACTCGGCGGTGCATGTCGTGCGGCCGCACGGGCTGACCTTGGAGGAGGTCGGCTATCCCGCGGACGAGCTGCTGGCCGCGCGGAGCAGGGAGGCGCGGAACAAGCGGTCGTTGCCGGGCACGGCAGGCGTGCCAGGCTGCGAAACTTGTTAGTTACACCGCATTTCGCAATAGATATGCCCCATGTCGGGACTTACCTGGCGTAACTCTTCTTGCCGCCACTTACCTCTTTCATACCTCTCGGTTACAGTTGCGCCTCCTGGTCAAAGGTTCAACAGGATTGACCAGGATTGGCCAGGGGGGTCGACAGGTCGTTTTCGGCCAGGGGTGACATCAGGATGAGTGCAGTGGGTCCCGTGCGGACCGGGGGGCGTCGTGCCGCGCGCCAGAGCGGCGGGCGGCGGCGGGCCGGTCGTGGTGCGAACGCTTCGCTGGGGCTGCTGCCGCTGCCGCCGACCGACAAGGAGAAGTACTCCTACGCGCGCCGGAACCTGTGGATCCTGACGATCAGCTCGCTGGTCAGCTTCTGCTGTCTGGTGGTGAGCCAGTTCAAGCTGGCGCAGTCCACGCCGGTGCTGTGGATCTACACCCCGCTGCTGGTCTTCACGGTCGTCTACTACCTGGTGTCGCTGCGGGTGAACGGCTTCACCCGGGACTTCGACATCGCGTACCACCGGCGGCTGGTGCAGAACTGGCGGCCGGAGGTCCATCCCACGGTCGACGTGTTCCTGCCGGTGTGCGGCGAGCCCATCGAGGTGCTGCACAACACCTGGCGGCACGTGCGCGCGATGGCCGACCGCTACCCGGGCGTCTGTGTGCCCTTCGTCCTCGACGACGGCGCCAGCCCCGAGCTGGAGGCGATGGCCCGCGACTTCGGCTTCCGCTACGGCACGCGGGAGAACCGCGGCTGGTTCAAGAAGGCCGGCAACCTGCACTTCGGCTTCGGCCAGTCCGACGGCGAGTTCATCCTCATCCTGGACGCCGACTTCACCCCGCGCGCCGACCTGCTGGAGGAACTCCTGCCGTACATGGCGGACGACCCGCGCATCGGCATCGTCCAGTCGCCGCAGTACTTCCGGGTGCTGGACTCGCAGAACTGGATCGAGCGCGGCGCCGGCGCGGTGCAGGAGCTGTTCTACCGTTCCGTGCAGGTCTCCCGGCAGGGCAGCGACGGCGCGATCTGCGTGGGCAGCTGCGCGGTCTACCGGCGCGCGGCCCTTCAGACCAACGGCGGCACGACGCTGATCGAGCACTCCGAGGACGTGCACACGGGCTTCGACCTGCGCGGCCTCGGCTGGGATCTGCGCTACGTGCCGGTCGCGGTCTCCACGGGCGTGTGCCCGGACAGCGCGGGTGCCTTCTTCAACCAGCAGTACCGCTGGTGCTCGGGTTCGATGAGCCTGCTCGGCAGCCGGAAGTTCTGGCAGCGCGAGATCAGGCTGTCCAGCCGCCTGTGCTACATGTCCGGGTTCTTCTACTACATCCACACCGCGCTGTTCACCTTCGCGGCGCCGGTCATCCCGATCGTGCTGCTGCTGATGATGCCGGAGAAGCTCAAGGTCGAGCACCTGCTCCTGGTGCTGCCGAGCATCCTCTACACCACGGTCATCTTCCCGATGTGGCACAAGGCGCCCTACCGCCTGGAGGCCTGGGCGGCCCGCATGATGTACGGCTGGGCGCACGTCTTCGCCATCTGGGACATCCTGCGCAAGAACCGCATGGGCTGGCAGCCGACCGGTTCCTCCGGCGCCAAGAAGAACAAGACCCGGCGCTTCTGGATCGGCATGTGGGTGTGGAGCGGCGGTACGGCCCTGGTCTGGGTCAGCGCGGCCGTGTACCGGACCTTCACCATGAACGCCCCGGACTTCGCGCTGATCCTGTCCTCCGGGCTCTTCTACGCCCTGGTCGTGGCCCGGGTCCTGGTGCAGCCCCGCTCCGAGGCGGTTGTCTGATGCATCCGCCGAAACGTTTCTCCCGTGTGTGGGCGCGGCCGCGGGCCCTCCTCGCCGCCTGCCTGCTCCTGGTGCTCGCCCTCAGCGGCTGCTCCCTCCTCGGCGGCGGCGACTCACCGAAGACCGGGCAGGGCGAGACCGCCGGGTCCGGGGCAGGCTCCTCCCGGGGTACCGGCTCCGACGTCCCCTACGACGTCGTACCCCTGCTGAAGCCCGCCAGGAAGTACTTCGGGGCCGCCGTCGCCGGCGCGCCCACCTCCATGAAGGGCGTCGACGCCTACACCCGGATGGTCGGCAAGCAGCCCGACCTGATCGAGTACTACGCGGGCTGGGGCGACGGCTTCGACGCCAGCGGGGTGCGCAGGGCCTGGGCCGAGGGCGCCATGACGCTGATGTCCTGGGAGCCCTTCGACACCTCGATCGCCGACGTCGCGGCCGGCAAGTCGGACGCGTACATCAAGGAGTACGCGACGGCGGTCCGGAAGCTGAACCTGCCCGTCGTGATCGACTTCGCCGACGAGTTCAACGGCCACTGGGAGAAGTGGGGCACGAAGTACGTGACCCCGCGGCAGTACGTGGCCGCCTGGCGGCACATCCACAAGACGTTCCTCGACGCCGGCGCCTCCAACGTCATCTGGGCCTGGGCGCCGAACATCGTCAACCCGGTCCCGGACGTGAAGCTCAAGCCGTACTACCCGGGCGACGCCTACGTCGACTGGGTCGGTCTGATCGGCTACTTCACCACCGGCGCGGACAACGCCTTCGACAGCGTGTTCGGGCCCACCAGGGATCAGATCCGCACCTTCGCCAAGAAGCCGATGCTCCTGCTGGAGACCGCCGCCGTTCCCGGCGAGCGGCGCCGTGCCGACGTCCGCAACCTGTTCGCGGGCGTCGAGACCGACGACGACATGATCGGCTTCATCTGGTTCAACCACAGGAAGCGCGCCGACTGGCGGCTGGAGGCGAGCCCGCTGGCGCTGAAGGAGTTCAAGCGCCTGGCCGCCGACGACCGTTTCGGCTTCGACGTACGGAAGCCGTCATGACCTCCCGACCCGAGTACCACACGCCCCAGCCCTACGACCCCTACGCGGACGAGGACGCGCACGGCGGCTGGTTCGACTCCGACGGGTACGTCCCGCGGCAGCAGGGCTACGAGACCCCCCAGGGATACGACTACGACCCGCGGACCTATCCGTACCAGCGGACCGATCCGTACCAGCAGCAGGACGACCAGCCGACGTTCGCGCTGCGCACGGTGGAGCAGCCGGCACCGGCCGAGCCGGGGTACCACGTCCCGGAAACCCCGGAGGCCGGCTGGGACGACACCCCGAGCCGGCGGCGGGCCTGGGTCAGCCGGGGAGTACTCCTCATCCTCCTCGCCGTCCAGGCGCTGCTGTCGCTGCGGCTGTCCAACACCGCCTTCCAGGACGAGGCCCTGTACCTGGCGGCCGGCCACGACATCATCGAGCACTGGGCGAACGGCACCCCGCTGCACAGCGGCTACGAGTCGTACTTCTCCGGGTCGCCGATGCTCTACCCGGTGGCGGCGGCCTTCGTCGACGGCCGGTTCGGACTGTCCGGGGCCCGTCTGCTCAGCCTGCTG
Source organism: Streptomyces sp. NPDC001480 (assembly GCF_042894725.1). Lineage (NCBI taxonomy): Bacteria > Bacillati > Actinomycetota > Actinomycetes > Kitasatosporales > Streptomycetaceae > Streptomyces > Streptomyces sp. NPDC001480. Next base: position 5,273 of record NZ_JBIAVX010000019.1, read on the forward strand.
TGCATGCTGGGCGCCACGGCGCTGCTGTACTCCTTCACCCGGCGGCTGTTCAACGAACGGGTCGCCCTGGTGGCGGCCGCGCTGTTCGCGGTCACCCAGCCGACGATCGTGCTCGGCTGGTTCGCCACCTACGACGCCCCGGCGATCTTCCTGCTGGCCCTGTCGGCGTGGATCATCGTCCGCACCGACCGCGCCCCCGTGCTCGCCGTGCTGCTCGCGGCGCCGGTCATGGTGCTGGCCGTCGCCGTGAAGTACGCCTCCGCGCTCTACGTCCCCACGCTGCTCGTGCTCGCCGCGCTGACCGCCTGGCACCACCGCGGCCTGCGCTGCGTCCCGCGCGCGCTCCTGCTCGGCATCGGCACCGCCGCACTGGCCGGGGTCGGCCTGATGTACACCGACGTGCTCGCCGGCGTCCGCCAGACCACCACCGACCGCGCCCACGGCACCGACACCGCCTCGGCCCTGCTTCAGAAGTCCGCGGAGTGGGGCGGCCTGATGTTCGCCACCGCCGTCGCGGGCGCCATCGCCTACGGGCTGCGCGGCCGGATGAACGAGTCGCCCCGCTCATACGGCCTGCACGGCCCCGGCCGGCGCTGGCGCACCCTGCTCGGCCTGACGCTGGCCGGGACCGCGCTGCTGGCACCGGCGTACCAGATCCACCTGCACACCGCCGTCTCGCTCTACAAGCACCTCGACTTCGGCCTGCTGTTCGCCGCCCCCATGGCGGGCATCGGCGTGATCCGGCTGGTCGGCAAGCACTTCCGCTACCCGCAGCTGGGCATCATGATCTGGGTCGCCGCCCTGTGCCTCGGTGTCTCGCAGTCCGAGTGGCGGTTCGGGCTGTGGCCCGACTCCACGGGCCTGGTCAAGGCGGTCGAGCCGTACATGAAGCCCAAGGGCCGCTACCTCGGCGAGACCTACGAGGTGCCCGTCTACTACCTGCGGGACAGGACGGACCACTCCCGGTGGACCTCCACCTACGGCATCGGCTACGCGGACAAGAAGGGCGTCGTCCACCACGGGAACGACGGGTACCGCCGCGCCCTGAAGGCCGGCTACTTCGACCTCGTCGTCCTCGACGGGGTCGGGACGCCCGGCGTCGACGCGTACATCGAGCGGCAGGTCACCGAAAGCGGTCACTACCGCCTGGTCGGGAAGATCCCGTTCCGGCTCAGCTCGGGCGGCACCGGCGCGTACCGGGTGTGGGCGAAAACCTCCTGACACCCCGCGCCCGCTCCCGTTCCCCGCTCCCTGTCATCACCCCTGAACGTCTTCACCCCTGAACACGAAAGGCCGTGCTCCATGCGGCTCACCGTCATAGGCACCGGTTACCTCGGTGCCACCCACGCCGCCTGCATGGCGGAGCTCGGGCACGAGGTGCTCGGCGTGGACGTCGACCCGGACAAGGCCGCCGCGCTGGCCGCCGGACAGGTGCCCTTCCACGAGCCGGGACTGCCCGAGCTGCTCGCCGAGCACACGGCGAGCGGCCGGCTGCGGTTCACCACGTCGTACGCGGAGGCGGGGGCGTTCGGGGACGTGCACTTCGTGTGCGTCGGCACCCCGCAGCGGGCGGACTCCGAGGGCGCGGACCTGACGTACGTGGACGCGGCCTTCGCGGCGATCGCGGCGCACGCCGCGCCGGACGCCCTGCTGGTGGGCAAGTCGACCGTGCCGGTCGGAACGGCGGGGCGGCTCGCGCAGACGTACGACACCGAGGTGGCCTGGAACCCCGAGTTCCTGCGGGAGGGTTTCGCGATCGAGGACACCCTGCGGCCGGACCGACTGGTGTTCGGGGTGGGCTCCGCGCGGGCGGAGACGATCCTCCGCGAGGTGTACGCCCCCGTCCTCGCCACCGGCACCCCGCTGGTCACCGCCGACTTCCCGACGGCCGAACTGGTCAAGACGGCCGCCAACGCCTTCCTCGCCACCAAGATCTCCTTCATCAACGCCATGGCGGAGGTCTGCGAGGCCGCGGGCGGCGACGTGGGCACCCTGGCCCAGGCCCTCGGGCACGACGACCGGATCGGGGCCAGGTTCCTGCGGGCCGGCGTCGGCTTCGGCGGCGGCTGTCTGCCCAAGGACATCCGGGCCTTCGCCCACCGCGCCGACGAGCTGGGTGTCTCCCTGGGCTTCCTGCGGGACGTCGACGCGATCAACATGCGGCGCCGCGACCGGGTGGTGGAGCTGACCCGCGAACTGTGCGGGGGAGCCGTGCTGGGCGCCAGGGTCGCCGTGCTCGGCGCCGCCTTCAAGCCGGGCTCCGACGACATCCGCGACTCGCCCGCGCTGAACGTGGCCGCCCGGCTGCGCCTGGACGGCGCCGAAGTGAACGTCTACGACCCCGAGGCCATGGACAACGCCCGCAAGGCATTTCCGCTGCTCGGCTACGCCGTGTCGGCCGAGGACGCGTTGCGCGGGGCCGATATCGTCCTGCACCTGACCGAATGGCCGCAGTTCCGCGCGCTCGACCCCGAGAGGGCCGCCGCGCTGGTGAACCGGCCGAACATCGTGGACGGCCGAGGGGTACTCGACGCGGACCGCTGGACCGCGGCGGGCTGGCGGTTCCGGGCGCTGGGCAGGCCGGCGCCGCGAGGGGAGAAGGCATGACGGGGCAGGGCAACGGCACACCGATCACCGTGGTGATGCCGACGTACAACGAGGCGGCGAACGTGCCGCGGATGGCCGAGGCGGTGCTCGGGCTGCCGCTGGACGGGCTGCATCTGAAGATCGTCGACGACTCCAGCCCGGACGGCACCGGACGGATCGCCGAGGAACTGGCGGAGAAGTACAACGCGGACGGGACCGGCCGGCGCCGGATGAGCGTGCTGCACCGCACCGAGAAGGACGGGCTCGGGCGGGCCTACACCGCGGGCATGACCGCCGCGCTGGAGGAGGGCGCCGAGTACGTCGTCCAGATGGACGCCGACGGCAGCCACCCGGTGGAGGCCGTGCCGCGCATGCTGGAGGCGGCCGTGACCTCCGGCGCGGGCCTGGTCGTCGGCAGCCGGTACGTCGAGGGCGGCTCGCTGGACGAGGACTGGGGCGCGCACCGCGTCCTGCTCTCCCGGTTCGCCAACCGTTACGCGCGCACCATCCTCGGCACGCCCATCCACGACATCACCGCCGGCTTCAACCTGTGGTCGGCCGACACCCTGCGTGACGTGGACCTGTCCTCGCTGGACAGCGCGGGCTACAGCTTCCAGGTGGAGCTGAAGTACAAGGCCGTGCGGGCGGGCCACCGGGCCGTCGAGGTCCCGATCCGCTTCGAGGAGCGCACGGAGGGCGTCTCGAAGATGACCCTGCGTACGCAGCTGGAGTCGGCGGTCGTGCCGATCAGGCTGCGCCTGAAGCGGCGGCCCTAGCTTCTGGTCCCTGGTCCGCCGACCGGCTACTGGTTCGCCGCCGCGGAGGCCTGTGCCTCACCCCGGCGGCGGATCTGCCGGAAGGTGAACTCGGCCAGGTCGTCACCGATGCGGAAGACCTTGGTGTCCTTGGTGGTCACGTTCTTGCCGTCGGTGAAACCGGCGATCGTGAAGTAGGCGTAGCGGCCCAGGGTGTTGGTCGTCGAGCGGCAGACCGCGGAGTCGCAGAACGACTTGACGCCCTTGCCGGACAGCGACTTCACGATGCTCTTCTTGTCGGCCTCGCCCTTGGCCTTGAGGGCCTTGGCTTCGGTGTCGAAGACGGCGACGCCGACGGTCACCGCGACATCGTCCTTGGTGTAGCTCACCCGCAGCAGGCGGGTGCAGCCGTTGGCGGTGAGCACCTTGGGGAGGGTGTTGCCGGCGGCCGAGGCGCAGTTCGTGGTGTCGGCCGTGGGGCCCTTCTTGTACACGGTCTCGCCCATGGTCAGCTGGGTGCCCGGGAAGAGCGTCTGCGCGCTGAGCGGGGCCGTGTCCTTCTTCGCGCTGGCTATGAAGTCCTTCGGGTCCAGCGGCGGCGGCGCGCTGGTGGGCTCGAAGGACGGCGCCGACGCGGAGTCGCTGGGCAGCGAGGCGCTCGCGGGCAGGCTGGAGGGCTGGCCCGAGGCGTTGTTGTCCTTGTTCGCCGATACGACGCTCATCGCGACGGCAGCGCCGATCGCCACCGTGGCGACGACGCCGCCGCCGATGAGCAGCACCTTGCGCCGCTTGTGCCGTGCTTCCGAGGCGTCGGCGAGCGCGGCCCAGTCCGGCGACTGGTCGCCGCTGTCGCTGCTCCACGGCTGCTGCGAGTTCGGTTTCCAGGGATCCCACTGGGACTGGGGTCCCCCCTGCCCATAGCTCATGGGGCGCATCTTAGACGGGGGACGGGGGGTGCTGGTGCGCTGCTACTAGGTGCGATAGGGGACCTTTCGGTCCAACCCCACCCACGCCCGGCTTGCCGGCGGCCCCTGTTTCCGGCCGAAGCCGGCGGGCTCCGCCTCTCGACCCCGGGGTTTCGCACCCACCCATGACGCCCAACTGGAAGGTTGCCGCCCCTGGGGCTCCGCCCCAGACCCCGGGGGTTTCCCACCCACCCACCCGTGACGGCCAGCTGGGAAGTGACCCCATCCTGGGGCTCCGCCCCAGACCCCGGTGGGGCTCCGCCCCTGCACCCCTTCGGGCTCCGCCCCTGCGCCCCTCGCGGGGCTGGCGCCTCAGCGCTCACCCGCCCCTCCGACCCCGGTCCGCATTACTCAGCCCGTCCGGCGTTTGAGGACGAGGCCCGTTCAGGGCCGATGCGGGGGTCTGGGGGCGGCAGCCCCCAGGGGCGAAGCGGCCTACACTGGAGGCCAAGGACCGGCGGAGCCCAGCGGCAGCGAGCCCGTTTTGACCGGGGCGCGGCGCCACGGGTATCCTGCCTGTTCGTTGTGTATTGGCTTGCTCATTCTCACGGGACGGGCCCTTACACCGGTCCACCGGGCCGATGACCAGCGACCCACGTACGCGGTATGCGTCGCCGCCGTGCGGTCCAGGCTGTCGTGATCGTTTCGGTGACCTGTTCAGGACCATTCACTCGAAGCGAAGGCTACGAACCGTGCGTACGTACAGCCCCAAGCCCGGCGATGTGACGCGCCAGTGGCACGTCATCGACGCTCAGGACGTTGTCCTGGGCCGTCTCGCCACCACCGCAGCGACCCTTCTCCGGGGCAAGCACAAGCCGATCTACGCGCCGCACGTCGACGCTGGTGACTTCGTCATCATCATCAACGCCGACAAGGTGCACCTGTCCGGCAACAAGCGGACCCAGAAGATGGCGTACCGCCACTCCGGCTACCCGGGTGGTCTGCGCTCCGTCCGTTACGACGAGCTGCTCGACAAGAACCCCGAGAAGGCCATCGAGAAGGCCGTCAAGGGCATGCTCCCCAAGAACTCCCTGGGCCGTCAGATGCTCTCGAAGCTGAAGGTCTACAAGGGTGACCAGCACCCGCACGGCGCGCAGCAGCCGCAGCCGTTCGAGATCACCCAGGTCGCGCAGTAAGTCCGGCCACCCCCTAAGACTGAAGAGAATCTGAGGAGAATCGTGGCCGAGACCACTGCCGAGCAGCCGCTCGAAGAGCTTGACATCGACAGCTACACCACCGAGTCCGAGGTCCCCGTCGAGGGCGAGTACACCTCGGAGTCCATGGCCTCCCGCTTCGGCGAGCCCCAGCCGGCCGCCGGCCTGGGCCGTCGCAAGAACGCCATCGCCCGCGTCCGGATCGTCCCGGGCACCGGCAAGTGGAAGATCAACGGTCGCACCCTCGAGGACTACTTCCCGAACAAGGTGCACCAGCAGGAAGTCAACGAGCCCTTCAAGGTGCTCGAGCTCGAGGGCCGCTACGACGTCATCGCCCGCATCGCGGGTGGCGGTGTCTCCGGTCAGGCCGGTGCGCTCCGTCTCGGTGTCGCCCGCGCGCTGAACGAGGCCGACGTCGACAACAACCGCGGCCCGCTGAAGAAGGCCGGCTTCCTCAAGCGCGACGACCGTGCGGTCGAGCGCAAGAAGGCCGGTCTGAAGAAGGCCCGCAAGGCCCCGCAGTACAGCAAGCGCTAATCACAGCTGCCTGCACGTACTCCGAACGCCCCGGCGGCACGCCACTGTGCCGTCGGGGCGTTCGTTTATCCGAGCCCAACGGCGTATAACGACACAAGACGCTCAAAGGCTAGTGTGATCCGATGTTCAGGCGGCGACCGCCATCGCAACTGACGCTTCCTCAGGAGGACAAGTGGGACGACTCTTCGGCACGGACGGCGTGCGCGGTGTCGCCAACGCGGATCTGACGGCCGAGATGGCGCTCGGGCTCTCCGTCGCCGCCGCGCACGTGCTGGCCGAGGCGGGTACCTTCGCGGGCCACAGGCCGAAGGCAGTGGTCGGACGGGACCCGCGCGCGTCCGGGGAGTTCCTGGAGGCCGCCGTGGTCGCGGGCCTCGCGAGCGCGGGCGTGGACGTCCTGCGCGTCGGCGTGCTGCCGACGCCCGCGGTGGCGTACCTCACCGGCGCGCTCGGCGCCGACCTCGGCGTCATGCTCTCCGCCAGCCACAACGCCATGCCCGACAACGGCATCAAGTTCTTCGCCCGCGGCGGCCACAAGCTCGCCGACGAGCTGGAGGACAAGATCGAGGCCGTGTACGAGGCCCACCGGCACGGCGAGCCGTGGGAGCGGCCGACCGGCGCGGGCGTCGGGCGCGTGCGGTCGTACGACGAGGGCTTCGAGCAGTACGTCGGTCATCTGCTGGAGGCGCTGCCGAACCGGCTCGACGGGCTGAAGATCGTCCTCGACGAGGCGCACGGCGCGGCCGCCGGGGTCTCGCCCGAGGCCTTCTCCAGGGCCGGTGCCGAGGTCGTCACCATCGGCGCCGAGCCGGACGGCCTCAACATCAACGACGGCTGCGGCTCCACCCATCTGGACAAACTCAAGGCCGCTGTCGTCGAGCACGGCGCCGGGCTCGGCATCGCCCACGACGGCGACGCCGACCGCTGCCTCGCCGTGGACCACACCGGTGAGGAGGTGGACGGCGACCAGATCCTGGCCGTGCTCGCGCTGGCGATGCGGGAGCGTTCCGCGCTGCGCTCCGACACCGTCGTCGCGACCGTGATGTCGAACCTGGGCTTCAAGCTGGCCATGGAGCGCGAGGGCATCCGCCTCGTGCAGACCGCCGTCGGCGACCGGTACGTCCTGGAGGAGATGAAGGAGCACGACTTCGCCCTCGGCGGCGAGCAGTCCGGCCACGTCATCATCCTCGACCACGCCACCACCGGCGACGGCACGCTGACCGGCCTGCTGCTCGCCGCCCGCGTCGCCCAGACCGGCCGTACGCTGAGGGACCTCGCCTCGGTCATGGAGCGGCTGCCGCAGGTGCTGATCAACGTCCGCGACGTCGACAAGTCCCGGGTGAAGACCTCCGCGGACCTCGCCGCCGCGGTGAGCGAGGCCGAGCGTGAGCTGGGCTCCACCGGCCGGGTGCTGCTGCGGCCGTCCGGCACGGAGCCGCTGGTGCGCGTCATGGTGGAGGCCGCCGACCTCGACCAGGCCCGCTCGGTCGCCGGCCGACTGGCCGACGCGGTGAAGTCGGCGCTGGGCTAGCCGAGTTCGGGGGCGCGTTCGCGTTGCCTGGCCCAGAACCACTTCTGGGCCAGCAGGGTGAGCGTGCCCGCCAGGACGATGCCGAGCAGGTTCAGCAGGAGCTGCACGGTCGAGCCCCAGGCCTGGTGGTACTCGGTGAACGCGCAGGCCACGGCCGCGTTCGCGGCGGCCGGTACGGTGGTCACCGAGATCGCCACGCCCACCAGCGCCCCCGACTTCGACGAGGTCAGCGACAGGGTGCCGGCGGCGCCGGCGAGGACGGCCACGACGAACGAGAAGGCGTCCGGCCGGTAGATGAAGTTGGTGTTGGGCCGCTCGGCCTCCAACTGCACCTTGGTGAACAGGCCGACGCCGTCCATGAAGTACGTGAAGCCGACGGTCACCAGCATCGCGAAGGCGAAGCCCGCCAGCAGCGCGGTCAGCGAGCGCGCCGCCAGACGGGCGCGCCGCACGAGGGCCGTGCAGATGCCTGCGAGGGGACCGAACTCCGGGCCCACCGCCATCGCGCCCACGATCAGGATCGCGTTGTCGAGCACCACACCGCAGGCCGCGATCATCGTGGCCAGGGTTATGAAGGCGACGTAGGTCACCGACAGCGTCGACTCCTCGTGCGTCGCCTCGGTCAGGTGCTCCCACAGCACCGCGTCCGCGCCCTCGCCGGGCGCCTCCGCCTCGGCCTTGTCGGCCCGCCTGGACAGCGACAGGTCGATGTTCTCCACGGCGATGGAGCCGGTGCTGTCGATGCCCAGCCGCTGCAACCCGGTCAGCAGTTCGTCGCCCGCCTCCCGGGCCACGTCGCACATCACGATGTCCCCGGCCGGGTTGCGGGCGGCGCCGGGGAAGACGGCGAGATGTGTGGTGCCGACCGTCCGCTCGACCAGGCGCACCACGTCGTCCGTCCTGTCGGCCGGTGTGATCAGGCGCAGATGCAGCATGCCCGCAGGGTAGCGGTCAGAGTTTCCGCAGCCTCAGGCGTTGCACCTTGTGGTCCGGGCCCTTGCGGAGGATGAGGGTGGCGCGGCCCCGGGTGGGCGCGATGTTCTCCTCCAGGTTGGGCTTGTTGATGGTCCGCCACTGCGTCCGCGCGTAGTCGAGGGCCTCCTCCTCGGAGACCTGGGTGTACTTGCGGAAGTAGGAGGAGGGGTTCTGGAAGGCGGTCTGGCGCAGCTTCTTGAACCGGTTGAGGTACCAGCGTTCGATGTCCTCGCCGCTCGCGTCGACGTACACGCTGAAGTCGAAGTAGTCGGCGAGGCCGACCCGGGTGCGGCCGTCCTTGCCGGGCAGCGCGGGCTGAAGGACGTTGAGCCCCTCGACGATCAGGATGTCGGGCCGGCGGACGGTGAGCCGCTGGTCGGGCACGATGTCGTAGATGAGGTGGGAGTAGACGGGCGCGGTCACCTCGTCCTTGCCGGCCTTGATGTCGGCGACGAAGCGGGTGAGGGCCCGGCGGTCGTACGACTCCGGGAAGCCCTTGCGCGACATCAGGCCGCGGGCCTGGAGCGCCCTCGTCGGCAGCAGGAACCCGTCCGTCGTCACCAGTTCGACGCGCGGATGCTCCGGCCAGCGGGACAGCAGCGCCCGGAGCAGACGGGCGACGGTGGACTTTCCGACGGCGACCGAACCGGCGACGCCTATGACGAAGGGCGTGCCCGACTGGGAGCCCTTCTCGCCGAGGAACGTGTTCAGCGCACCCCGCAGTCCGTCCGTGGCGCCGACGTAGAGGTTGAGCAGCCGGGACAGCGGGAGGTAGATGTCACGCACCTCGTCGAGGTCGATGACGTCGCCGAGACCGCGCAGCTTCTCGACCTCCTCGGCGGTGAGCGGCAGCGGCGTCTTGTCGCGCAGCGCGCTCCACTCGGCGCGGGTGAGGTCGACGTAGGGAGTCGCCTCCGGCCTGTGCCGGTGGGCGCTCCGGGGCATCGAGGAGACCGGAGAGATCACATTCCATTGTTAACGGAGTTTGAACGGCGTGGCGGGTGGGGTCGGTCACGCCCAGCCGAGGCTCTAGTGCGGCACATGGCCGCAATCGATCCTGCGAGGGTGGGAAGTGCCCTGAGAATTTCCGATTTCGGGCACGCGGAGACAGTTTTCGATCGGCTTCGGGTCGTAGGCTGCGGCGCATGTGCGGAATCGTGGGATACGTGGGGTCGCAGTCGGCGCTAGAGGTCGTGATGGCCGGGCTGAAGCGGCTGGAGTACCGGGGTTACGACTCGGCGGGCGTCGCCGTGCTGGCGGACGGCGGCCTGGCCGCCGCGAAGAAGGCCGGGAAACTGGTCAACCTGGAGAAGGAGCTCGTCGACCGGCCGCTCCCGACGGGGTCCACGGGCATCGGCCACACCCGCTGGGCCACGCACGGCGGCCCGACGGACGCCAACGCGCACCCGCACCTGGACAACGCGGGCCGGGTCGCCGTCGTCCACAACGGGATCATCGAGAACTTCGCGGCGCTGCGCGCCGAACTCGCGGAGCGGGGCCACGACCTCTCCTCGGAGACGGACACGGAGGTCGTCGCCCATCTGCTCGCCGAGGAGTTCTCCTCCAGCGCCGACCTCGCGGAGGCCATGCGGCTGGTGTGCCGCCGTCTGGAGGGGGCGTTCACGCTGGTCGCGGTGCACGCGGACGAACCGGACGTGGTCGTGGGCGCACGGCGGAACTCCCCGCTGGTGGTGGGCGTTGGAGAGGGTGAGGCCTTTCTCGCCTCGGACGTCGCCGCGTTCATCGCCCACACGCGGTCGGCGATCGAGCTGGGTCAGGACCAGGTGGTGGAGCTGCGCCGCGACGGCGTGACGGTGACCGGTTTCGACGGCCGTCCCGCGGACGTCCGTTCGTACCACATCGACTGGGACGCTTCGGCCGCGGAAAAGGGGGGTTATGACTACTTCATGCTCAAGGAGATCGCCGAGCAGCCCAAGGCGGTCGCCGATACGCTCCTGGGCCGCATCGACGCGGCCGGCTCACTGACCCTGGACGAGGTCCGGATCAGCGCCTCCGAGCTGCGCGAGGTGGACAAGGTCGTCATCGTGGCCTGCGGTACGGCCTTCCACGCCGGCCTGATCGCCAAGTACGCCATCGAGCACTGGACGCGCATCCCGTGTGAGGTGGAGCTGGCCAGCGAGTTCCGCTACCGGGACCCGATCCTGGACGCGCAGACGCTGGTGATCGCCATCTCGCAGTCCGGCGAGACCATGGACACGCTGATGGCGCTGCGCCACGCCCGCGAGCAGGGTTCCAAGGTGCTGGCCATCTGCAACACCAACGGCTCGACGATCCCCCGGGAGTCGGACGCGGTGCTCTACACGCACGCCGGCCCGGAGATCGCGGTGGCGTCGACCAAGGCGTTCCTCACCCAGCTGGTGGCGTGCTACCTGGTCGCGCTGTACCTGGGCCAGGTCCGGGGCACCAAGTGGGGCGACGAGATCGGGGCCGTCATCCGCGACCTGTCGCAGATCTCCGCCGAGGTCGAGCGGGTGCTGGAGACGATGGAGCCGGTACGGTCGCTCGCGCGCTCCCTGGCCGGGAAGAACACGGTGCTGTTCCTGGGGCGGCACGTGGGCTATCCGGTCGCCCTCGAAGGCGCCCTGAAACTCAAGGAACTCGCCTACATGCACGCCGAGGGCTTCGCGGCGGGCGAGCTCAAGCACGGCCCGATCGCGCTCATCGAGGACGATCTGCCGGTGGTCGTGGTGGCGCCCTCCCCGCGGGGCCGTTCCGTCCTCCACGACAAGATCGTCTCCAACATCCAGGAGATCCGGGCCAGGGGCGCGCGCACGATCGTCATCGCGGAGGAGGGCGACGAGGCGGTGGTCCCGTACGCGGACCACCTGATCCGCATCCCGGCGACCCCGACGCTGCTCCAGCCCCTGGTGGCGACGGTGCCGTTGCAGGTGTTCGCGTGCGAGCTGGCGACCGCCCGGGGCAACGAGGTGGACCAGCCCCGCAACCTCGCCAAGTCGGTGACGGTGGAGTAGGTTCCGCGCCCCGCGGAGCCGTCCGCCGCCATAGGCTGCCCGCCATGACCATCATCGGCGTCGGTATCGACGTGGCCGAGATCGACCGGTTCCGGGTGTCGTTGGACCGTACGCCCGGGCTGGCCGACCGGCTCTTCGTCGCCAGCGAGTTGCTGTTGCCCAGCGGGGAGCGCCGGGGCATCGCCTCGCTCGCCGCGCGTTTCGCGGCCAAGGAGGCGCTCGCCAAGGCCCTCGGTGCGCCGCCGGGGCTGCACTGGACGGACGCGGAGGTGTACGTCGAGGACAGTGGTCAGCCCCGGCTGAGGGTGAAGGGCACGGTGGCGGCCAGGGCGGCCGAACTCGGGGTGCGGTCCTGGCATGTGTCGCTCAGTCACGACGCGGGAGTCGCGTCAGCGGTGGTCGTCGCGGAGGGGTGAGCGGGCCCGGGACCGGGGTGCCTCGGGGTGCAGGCTCGGCCGGATCCGGGGCAGACTCGGTCGCATGCGTACCGCGTACAGCGTAGAGACGGTAAGGACAGCCGAGCGTGAGCTCATGGCACGGCTCCCCGACGGCGCCCTCATGCAGCGGGCCGCCGCCGGACTGGCCGCCGCCTGTGCGGACTTGCTGGGGCGGGTGTACGGGCGCCGGGTGGTGCTCCTCGTCGGCAGCGGAGACAACGGCGGGGACGCCCTGTACGCCGGCGCCCGGCTCGCCCGGCGCGGCGCCGGCGTCGCGGCCGTTCTGCTGAGCCCCGACCGCACCCACCCGGGCGGCCTCGCGGCCCTGCGCCGCGCGGGCGGCACCGTCACCGGCCCCGGCGGCTCGGCCGAGGACCTCGTCGCCCGGGCCGACCTCGTCGTCGACGGCATCGTCGGGATCGGCGGGAAGGGCGGCCTGCGCCCCGACGCCGAGGCGCTCGCGGAGGCCGCCCGCGTCTCCCGTGCCGCCGTCGTCGCCGTGGACCTGCCGAGCGGGGTCGAGGCGGACACCGGCGAGGTGCACGGGGCCGCGGTCCGCGCCGACCTGACGGTGACCTTCGGTACGCACAAGCCGGGCCTGCTGATCGACCCCGCCCGTGAGTACGCCGGAACCGTCCGCCTCGTCGACATCGGTCTCGAGCTGCCCCCCGAGGCCGAACTGGAGGCCCTCCAGCACGGCGACGTGGCCCGGCTGCTGCCCCGGCCGGCCGCCGAGAGCGACAAGTACCGTCGGGGTGTCGTCGGCATCGCCGCCGGGTCGGCGCGGTATCCGGGCGCGGCCGTCCTCGCGGTGTCGGGCGCCCTGCGCGGCGGGGCGGGCGCCGTGCGGTACGTCGGACCCGCCGGGGACACCGTGATCGCGCGCTTCCCCGAGACCCTCGTCTCCGACCAGGGGCCGCACGAGGCGGGGCGGGTGCAGGCGTGGGTGGTCGGGCCTGGCGCCGGGGACGACGCCGCCACCGTCGCCGAGGTGGTGGAGACGGACGTGCCGGTGCTCATCGACGCGGACGGGCTGCGCCTCGCGGACCGGGACGCCGTACGGGCCCGTACCGCGCCGACGCTGATGACCCCGCACGCCGGTGAGGCCGCCGCGCTGCTCGGTGTGGCCCGCGAGGAGGTCGAGGGGGCTCGGCTGGAGTCCGTGCGGAAGCTGGCGCTGCTGTACGGGGCGACCGTGCTGCTGAAGGGGTCGACCACGCTGGTCGCGGACGCCGGGGGCGGGGCCGTACGGGTGAACGCCACCGGCACGCCCTGGCTGGCCACGGCCGGCAGCGGGGACGTCCTGTCGGGGCTGGCCGGGTCGCTGCTGGCGTCGGGACTGCCGGCGCTGGACGCGGGGAGCGCGGCGGCGTATCTGCACGGTCTCGCCGGGCGGTACGCGGCGGACGGTGCGCCGGCCGGGGCGCATGACGTGGCGGCGGCCATTCCGGAGGCCTGGCGGGACGTCACCGACTGACGTACGCGGCTGACGTACGGGCCGGTGTCTCCCGGCGGGTGGCGTCCACCCGTCGGGTGACCTGCCCGCGCGGCTGCCGGGATTCGGGGGAGCGGGCCGCTTGGCTGATCGTGTGAAATACGGACATATCGCTTACCGAATTTTCGATTTCCGGGTCACCGCCTTCCGGGTCGTCGCCGTGCTCCTGGCCGCCGCCACCGTCCTCCCGACGGCCGGGACCATCCGGGCCGCCACCCCGGCGTCCCCGCCGCCCGCCCCGGGCGCCACGACCGAACTGGTGCCCGGGGTCCCGCCGGGCCCGCAGCAGCCCTGGCAGTTCGACACCCCCGACCAGATGCTGCCGCCGAAGGTGTACACGCCGACCCGCGAGGAGGACGCCGTCGAGCCGCGGGACGCGGCGCCGGGGACGTACGACCTCATCGAGTACGTGCCGCTCGGTGACGCCGTCGCCAAGGTGGCGTGCAGCAAGCAGGCCGGCCCCTACCAGCGGCAGGTCGAGCGCTGGCTGGGGCTGAAGGTGGACGGGAAGCAGTCCGCGGCGGACTGCAAGGCCATCCGGAACTTCCAGAAGAAGCACGGGATCAAGCCCGCGATCGGCTTCGCCGGACCCGTCACCTGGGCACAGATGATGCTCATCTCGGCGAGGAAGAACCCCAACGCGGCCAAGAAGTGCCCGGTTCGGACCTACCGGGTCGCCTGCGTGGACCTCGACCGGCAGGTCACCTGGGTGCAGAAGGGCAAGAAGGTGGTGTTCGCGCCGGTGCCGATGCGCAGCGGACGCAAGGGGTACGCCACCCGGGCCGGCTGGCACACCGTGTACTGGCGGCACAAGAACCACTGGTCGACCCTTTACAACCAACCGATGCCGTACGCCCAGTTCTTCGACGGCGGCCAGGCCTTCCACGCCGTCTACGGCAGCATCCACACCACCGTCGGCTCCTGGGGCTGCGTGAACCTCAAGCTGGCCGACGCGCGCAGGCTGTGGGGCGTGTTGAAGAAGGGCGACCGGGTATTCGTCTGGGGCCGCCGGCCCGGCTCCTAGGCCGTGCGAGGGGCCTGCGCCCGGAGGTCGCCGGGGGCCTCTGAGACACTGGGGGCGCCATGACTGAGAGACCACCTGCGCCGACCGCGCCCCTGCGCGCCCGCGCCGAGATCGACCTGGCCGCCCTGCGGGCCAATGTGCGGGCCCTGCGCGCCCGCGCGCCCAAGTCGGCCCTGATGGCCGTGGTGAAGTCCGACGGGTACGGCCACGGGGCGGTGCCCTGCGCCCGCGCGGCCGTCGAGGCGGGCGCGAGCTGGCTCGGCACCGCCACGCCCGAGGAGGCGCTCGCGCTGCGCGCGGCCGGGCTGCCGGGGCCGATCCTGTGCTGGCTGTGGACCCCGGGCGGGCCGTGGCGAGAGGCGATCGAGGCCGGCATCGACGTCTCGGTCAGCGGTATGTGGGCGCTGCGGGAGGCCGTCGAGGCGGCCCGGCAGGCCGGCCGGCCCGCGCGCGTGCAGCTCAAGGCCGACACCGGGCTCGGCCGCAACGGCTGCCAGCCCGGACCCGACTGGGCCGAACTCGTCGCCGAGGCCCTGCACGCCGAGCGCGAGGGGCTCATCCGGATCACCGGGCTGTGGTCGCACTTCGCCTGCGCCGACGAGCCCGGGCATCCCTCGATCGACGCCCAGCTCTTGCGCTTCCGGGAGATGCTGGCGTACGCGGAGGGGCGGGGCGTGCGGCCCGAGGTGCGGCACATCGCCAACTCCCCGGCCACGCTCACCCTGCCCCAGACCCACTTCGACCTCGTCCGGACCGGCATCGCCCTGTACGGGGTCTCGCCGAGCCTGGAGATCGGCACCCCGGCGGACTTCGGGCTGCGTCCCGTGATGACGCTGTCGGCGTCGCTGGCGCTGGTGAAGCACGTACCGGGCGGGCACGGCGTCAGTTACGGGCACCACTACGTCACCCCGGGCGAGACGACCCTCGGCCTGGTGCCGGTCGGCTACGCGGACGGCATCCCCCGGCACGCCTCCGGCAGCGGCCCCGTCCTGGTCAGCGGCAAGTGGCGTACGGTCGCCGGGCGGGTCGCGATGGACCAGTTCGTGGTCGACCTCGGGGGAGACGAACCCGAGGCGGGAGCGCAGGCCGTGCTGTTCGGGCCCGGCGACCGGGGCGAGCCCACGGCCGAGGACTGGGCGCAGGCGTCCGGCACGATCGCGTACGAAATCGTCACGCGCATCGGAACGCGCGTTCCCCGCGTCTATGTGAACGAGGAACCGGACCGGCAGGACGGGTGACCCGCACGGAGGGTACTCGCCGTGGTGTGGCCCTGGTGACACCTGCGCCACCTGTGAGACCCGTGAGACCTGTGACACCTGGTCGGCAACAGCAGTCGTGATGAGGAGCGGTACGTGAGCGAGAGCAGTGCGGAGGTCGTGGCTGACGTGGCGGACGTCGCCGCCGCGGCCGTCGTCGCCTCCGCCGCGGGGGCGGCCGGAAGCTGGCGCAGGGCGACCGGCTTCGCCGGTGCCGCGATAGGTGTGCTCGCCGCGGGCGCGGCGGCCGGTGTCGCCATCGAACGGATGACCGTCGGCCGGGGGATGCGCAGGAAGGCCCGGCTGGCGCTGGACTCGGCGGGCCCGTACGGGGCGCTGCGCGGCACCCCGGGCAAGGCGCGGGCCGACGACGGCACCGAGTTGTACTACGAGGTCGACGACGTCGAGCCCGACGCCGGCGGCCCGAACCTCTCCCCGCGCCGGCGCAGGCTCTTCGGCCGCAAGGCGCCCGCCCCGGTCACCGTGGTCTTCAGCCACGGCTACTGCCTCAGCCAGGACTCCTGGCACTTCCAGCGCGCCGCCCTGCGCGGCGTCGTACGCACCGTGCACTGGGACCAGCGCAGCCACGGCCGCTCGGCGCGGGGCGTGGGCCAGATGCAGGACGGGGTGCCGCTCACCATCGACCAGCTCGGGCGCGACCTGAAGGCCGTCATCGACGCGGCCGTGCCCGAGGGGCCGATCGTGCTGGTCGGGCACTCCATGGGCGGGATGACGGTGATGGCGCTGGCCGCGCAGTACCCGGAGCTGATCCGGGACCGGGTGGTCGCCACCGCCTTCGTCGGTACGTCGTCCGGGCGGCTCGGGGAGGTCAACTTCGGGCTGCCCGTCGCGGGCGTCAACGCGGTGCGCCGGGTGCTCCCCGGAGTGCTGAAGGCGCTCGGGCAGCAGGCGGCACTGGTGGAGAAGGGGCGGCGGGCCACCGCGGATCTGTTCGCCGGGATCATCAAGCGGTACTCGTTCGCGGGGCGGGACGTCGACCCGGCGATCGCCCGGTTCGCGGAACGCATGATCGAGTCCACGCCGATCGACGTGGTCGCCGAGTTCTACCCGGCCTTCACCGACCACGACAAGACCGAGGCCCTCGGCTGCTTCACCGACATGCCGGTGCTCGTGCTGGCCGGGGTCCAGGACCTCGTCACGCCCAGCGAGCACAGCGAGGTCATCGCCGACCTGCTGCCCGAGGCGGAGCTGGTCCTCGTGCCGGACGCCGGGCACCTGGTCATGCTGGAACACCCGGAAGTGGTCACCGACCGCCTCGCCGACCTCCTCACCCGCGCGGGTGCCGTGCCCGCAGGGGCTACGGTAAGTGGCTATGGAAGCACCAGCAGCACCGCACAACCCCGCTGAGACCCAGCTGACCGTCACCTCCCCGGAGCAGATGCGGGAACTGGGCCGCCGCCTGGCCAAGCTGCTGCGCGCGGGCGATCTGGTGATGCTCACCGGTGAGCTCGGCGCGGGCAAGACGACGCTCACCCGCGGGCTGGGCGAGGGGCTCGGCGTGCGCGGCGCGGTCACCTCGCCGACCTTCGTGATCGCCCGCGTGCACCCCTCGCTGGGCGACGGCCCGCCGCTCGTCCACGCCGACGCCTACCGGCTGTCCGGCGGCCTGGACGAGATGGAGGACCTCGACCTGGACGTCTCGCTGCCCGACTCGGTGATCGTCGTGGAGTGGGGCGAGGGCAAGGTCGAGGAGCTGACCGAGGACCGGTTGCAGGTCGTGATCCACCGTGCCGTCGGAGACACCACCGACGAGGTACGGCACGTGACCCTCACCGGTCAGGGGGAGCGGTGGGCGTCCGTGGGCCTGGAGGCACTGGCGGCCTGAGACCGCCCGACACTTTCCGACAAGCCGTCGGCAACATATTGCGCCGGGCCTGGCAGCCGTGATGACATGGTATCCAGCCCGTAGTTAGGTGTGCCTAACCACGCCCGCCCCCGCACCTCAGGAGGCGTCCCATGTCCGCTTCTCAGCCCACGGCGCCGTGGCGGCCGCCCGTGTTGCCGGCCGGGGTGTCCATGCGCGACCTGCTGGCCTCCTGCGCGGCAGCCAAGGCGATCTCGAACCCCCCGCACACCCCCGACCCGGACCACCAGAACCCGACGCAACAACACCGCGACGCGGCCTGAGCCCGACACCCGCGAACAACTGGGCGCCCGGCGATCCCATGCCGACACTCACGCCCGGCGGCACCCGCACCACCCGGCCGAGCGCGGCCAGGACGGCGTGAGCCGGCGCCGCCGGGGCTGGGCGGGCGTGACGCCAGAGACGATCGCGAGGCCACCACGAGAGCCCGTACCTGACCGGCAGGGGCCGGTGGAACGGCACCGCGACGCGGTCTGAGCGGGGGTCTACGGACGGGTGGGCGCCCGAGACCGGGCACCCGGCGATCCCATGCCGACGCCGTCAGGGGTTGCGTGGGCGTGACCCCCGAGGCCGCCGCGGGAGCCCGAACCGAAGCGGCGCCGCGAGGTGGCCTGAGCCGGGGCCCGCAGGTCGTGGGGTGGGGCGCGTGGCGAGTACGCGACGCTCGGGCCCGGTGCCCGCGCCACCCGGCCGAGCGCGGCCAGGACGGCGTGAGCCGGCGTTGCCGGGACTGGGCGGGTGTGATGCCTGGGGTGATCCCGGGGCCGCTACGGGCCGTCGAGCCGGACCGGCAGGGCCTGCGTGTCGGCCCGGCGGGACGGTTCTCGTGGCCTAGCGGACCACGACGACCGGTACTCCGATCGTCGCGAACATCCACATCGCCTGTCCGTCCGCCCGGGTCTCCCTGATGCCGCCGGTCCGTACGGTCGGGTCCGGGGCCGGGGTGAGGTCCGGGTGCACGGCGGCGCTGAAGCCGATGGCGACGTCGTCCACGGTGGTGAAGCGGACGACGTGCTCGACGGGAACGCCGTCCGTGCCGGTGACCGCGTGTGAGCGGGACGTCACCACGTACGCGCCCGGGAGCGGGTCCACCCGGCCTGGCCTCACCCGGAAGGTGCGCAGCACCCGGTTGCGCTCGCCGACCAGCCACACCCGGTCGTCGTCCACCGAGTACACGACCCGTTCACCCGATCCGGAGACGGCGGGCAGCGCGGTCGGGTTCCTTCTGTCCCGGGGTGCCTTGGCCAGGGGTGACGCGCTCGCCCGGGGCTTGTCGCCGAGGTCGGCCGGGACCGTGGCGGAGGCCTGGTAGCCGAGGAAGCCGACCGTACCGACGGCCGCCGCGGTGAGGGCGGCCACGAGTGCCGCGCTGGTCCCTGCCACGTCCGTCCACCTCTGTCCCGCATCGTCGTAACACATCATTTGTCGTACTTCGTACAGAACTTTATGCAGACGGTAGCAGTCGGTGACCACCTGACCGGGACGGCCACCGCGTACGCGCTGGAGCCGTAGGCTGTTCGCGTGCTCTTGCTCGCTCTGGATACCGCCACCCCCGCCGTCACCGTCGCGCTGCACGACGGCACGGACGTCATCGCCTCCTCGAGCCAGGTGGACGCGCGCCGGCACGGCGAGCTGCTGCTGCCGGCCGTCGACCGCGTGCTCGCCGAGGCCGGACTGAAGCTCGACGCCGTCACCGGGATCGTCGTAGGCATCGGGCCCGGCCCCTACACCGGGCTGCGCGTCGGCCTGATGACCGCCGACACGTTCGGGCTCGCGCTCGGCGTGCCCGTGCACGGCCTGTGCACGCTCGACGCCCTCGCCTTCGCGGCCGACATCGAGAAGGGCCCCTTCGTCGTGGCGACCGACGCCCGCCGCAAGGAGGTCTACTGGGCGAAATACGCCGACTCCCGCACCCGGCTGACCGACCCCGCCGTCGACCGGCCCGCCGACATCGCCGAGCGGGTGGCGGGGCTCCCGGCCGTCGGCGCGGGCGCCCTGCTCTACCCCGACGCCTTCCCGCAGGCGCACGCGCCCGAGCACGTCTCCGCCGCCGCCCTCGCCTCGCTCGCCGCAGGGAAGCTGGCCGCGGGCGAGGAGCTCCAGGCTCCCCGGCCGCTGTATCTGCGCCGCCCCGACGCCCAGGTCCCCAAGAACTACAAGGTGGTCACCCCCAAGTGACCGAGCCCGCAACCCCCCGACTGCGCGAGATGCGCTGGTGGGACATCGACCCCGTGCTGGAGCTGGAGAAGGACCTCTTCCCCGAGGACGCCTGGTCGCGGGGCATGTTCTGGTCCGAGCTGGCCCACTCCCGGGGCTCCGAGGCGACCCGGCGATACGTCGTGGCCGAGACCGGCGGCCGGATCGTCGGCTACGCCGGCCTGGCCGCGCAGGGCGACCTGGCCGACATCCAGACCATCGCCGTCACCCGCGACCTCCAGGGCACCGGCCTGGGCGGCCTGCTGCTGGCCGAACTGCTGCGGGCCGCGACCGCCTTCGAGTGCACCGAAGTGATGCTGGAGTGCCGCGTGGACAACGTCCGCGCGCAGAAGCTGTACGAGCGCTTCGGCTTCACACCCATCGGCTTCAGGCGCGGCTACTACCAGCCGGGGAACGTGGACGCCCTGGTAATGCGCCTCACCACGGAACCCGACGGCGGCCCCGCCGCCGGTTCCACCCGCGCACCGGGAACAGAAAGCACAGAGAGCACAGAGGGCACAGAGAGCAATGGCTGACGAACCCCTGGTCCTGGGCATCGAGACCTCCTGCGACGAGACCGGCGTCGGCATCGTCCGCGGCACCACCCTGCTGGCGGACGCCATCGCCTCCAGCGTCGACGAGCACGCCCGCTTCGGCGGGGTGGTGCCCGAGGTCGCCTCCAGGGCCCACCTGGAGGCGATGGTGCCCACCATCGAGCGCGCGCTGACGGAGGCCGGTGTCTCCGCCAGGGACCTGGACGGCATCGCGGTGACGGCGGGCCCGGGGCTCGCGGGCGCCCTGCTGGTCGGCGTCTCGGCGGCGAAGGCGTACGCCTACGCCCTCGGCAAGCCCCTGTACGGCGTGAACCACCTCGCCTCCCACATCTGCGTCGACCAGCTGGAGCACGGCCCGCTCCCGGAGCCGACGATGGCGCTGCTGGTGTCCGGCGGCCACTCCTCGCTGCTGCTGTCCACGGACATCACCTCGGACGTGCGCCCGATGGGCTCGACCATCGACGACGCGGCGGGCGAGGCCTTCGACAAGATCGCCCGCGTGCTGAACCTGGGCTTCCCGGGCGGCCCGGTCATCGACCGGTACGCGCGCGAGGGCGACCCGCAGGCCATCGCCTTCCCGCGCGGCCTGACCGGCCCGCGGGACCCGGCGTACGACTTCTCGTTCTCCGGGCTCAAGACGGCCGTGGCCCGCTGGATCGAGGCCAAGCGGGCGGCGGGCGAGGAGGTCCCGGTCCGTGACGTGTCCGCCTCCTTCCAGGAGGCCGTGGTGGACGTGCTGACCCGCAAGGCCGTGCGCGCCTGCAAGGACGAGGGCGTCGACCACCTGATGATCGGCGGCGGCGTGGCCGCCAACTCCCGGCTGCGCGCCCTCGCCCAGGAGCGCTGTGAGGCCGCCGGCATCCGGCTGCGCGTCCCGCGCCCCAAGCTGTGCACGGACAACGGCGCGATGGTGGCCGCCCTCGGCGCCGAGATGGTCGCCCGGAACCGGGCCGCCTCCAGCTGGGACCTGTCCGCGGACTCCTCGCTGCCGGTGACCGATCCGCACGTCCCCGGCCACGACCACGACCACGTCCACGAGGTCAGCAAGGAGAACCTCTACTCGTGACGGTCGCCCTGATGTGGGAGGCCCGGGCGGTGGCGGGGCGCGGCGACGCGCTGCTGGCCTGGGCCCGGGCCCAGCGGCTCGCCCGGGAGCCGCTGCGCCGGGAGACCCTGCGCGCCCCGCAGGACCGCGTCCTCGTCATCACCTGGTGGGACGCGGAGTACGACGCGGAGCTGCCCGAACTGCCGGACCCCGAAGACGAGTTGGTCACCCGGGCCGTGCACCGCTGGCGGTTCGAGTCGGTCGGTGTCGGTCCCTGACCGCCCGGACCGTCGCCGAGTGGTGCGCACAGCCGTCCGTGCGCTATGATCATCACACGTGAACGGCCGGAACACCGGTCCGGACACAGTGCGTTGGTGGTCCAAGGAAAGACGCCCCGCTTCCTGCGGGGAAATGCAGGTGCAAGGCCTGCCCGGCGCTCCGTTTCACCCCCGCCCCGGTTCTCCGGGGCGGGGGTTTTTCGTCAGTCGACCGCCGTCACCCCGTCACCGCCGTCACCGCTGTCTCGCACCGCAGCCGCCGGTCGGTGCCGACCGGACGTACCGGGCCCGTGAGGTTCAGCCGTGCCGTGTGCCGTACGTCCGCGCTGGATGCCGCCACCCGCAGTTCCAGGGCGCCCGGTTCGACCACCCGGCGGCCCGAGCGGTCGGTGAACGCCGAGAGGTCGGTGTGGAAGCGGAAGGTCACCCGGGCCGCCTCCCCGGGCTCCAGTTCCACCCTCCGGTAGCCGATCAGGCGGACGTCCGGGCGGGTCACCGAGGCCACCGGGTCGTGCAGGTACAGCTGGACGACCTCCGCTCCGGCGCGGTCGCCGGTGTTGCGGACCGTGAGCGTGAGGTCGTACGAGCCGTCAGTACCGATCTCCGGATCCGTGCCCGCGAAGTCCTCCCACCCGAACGTCGTGTAGGAACGCCCGTGCCCGAAGGGGTACATGGGCGTCGGGTCGAGGTTGCTGACCTCGTCCGCCAGGCCCAGCGGCGGCTGGAGGTACGTCCACGGCTGGCCGCCGGGGACGTGCGGGACGCTCACCGGGAGGCGGCCCGAGGGGTTCACGCGGCCCGACAGCACTCCCGCCACGGCCGGACCGCCCCCCTGCCCCGGGAAGAACGCCTGGACCACGGCGGCCAGCCGGTCGTGCCAGCGGCCGAGGGCGTACGGGCGGCCGGTCAGCAGGACCAGCACCACGGGGACCCCGGTGGCGACCAGCGTGTCCAGCAGATCGCCCTGCACGCCGGGCAGCCGCAGGTCCGTCACGTCGCAGCCCTCGCCCGAGGTGCCCCGGCCGAACAGCCCGGCCCGGTCGCCGAGCACCGCCACGCACACGTCGGCCTCCGCCGCCCGGGCCACCGCCTCCTCGAAGCCGGAGGTGTCCGGGTCGGACACCCCGCACCCCTCCGCGAACGTCACCTTGGCGTCGGGGAGTTCGGCGCGCAGCGCCTCCAGGACCGACGGGATGCCGATGCCCGTCGGCACCTCGGGGTGGTGCGTGAGGACGTGGGACGGGAAGGAGTAGCAGCCGAGCATGGCCAGCGCGTCGGCCGCGCGCGGGCCGACCACCGCGACACGGGTGCCGGGGGCCAGCGGCAGCAGGCCGTCGGGGTTGTCGAGGAGCACCACCGACTCCTCGGCCAGCCGGCGGGCCAGTGCCCGGTTCGCCGCCGAGTCCAGGTCGACCGGGCCGGACGGCTCCGGCCGCCAGTCCTCGTCGAGCAGGCCCAGCTCGCACTTCTGCGTCAGCACCCGGCGGGCCGCCCGGTCCACCAGCGCCTCCGGGACCCTGCCCTCCCGTACCGCCGCCACGAGTGGCTTTCCGTAGCACTTGAGGGTGGGCAGCTCCACGTCGATGCCCGCCTCCAGCGCCAGGTGGGCCGCCTCGGCCTCACTGCCGGCGACCCGGTGCAGGGTCTCGAGGAAGCCGATGCCGAAGTAGTCGGCGACCACGGTCCCCGTGAACCCCCATTCCTGGCGCAGGAGTTCGGTCAGCAGGCCGGGGTCGGCCGACGCGGGGACGCCGTCCGTCTCGGTGTACGCCGCCATCACCGAGCGCGCCCCGCCCTCGCGCAGCGCCATCTCGAAGGGCGGCAGGGTGACGTCGGCGAACTCCCGGATCCCGGCCCGCACGGGCGCCAGGTTCCGGGCGCCCGCCGAGGACGCGTACCCGGCGAAGTGCTTGAGCGTGGCGACGACCCCGGCCGACTCCAGGCCCCGCACATAGGCCGTGCCGACCGTGCCGACCAGGTACGGGTCCTCGCCGATCGTCTCCTCCACGCGGCCCCAGCGCGGATCCCGTACGACGTCCAGGACGGGCGCGAGACCCTGGTGGACGCCGACCGAGCGCAGGTCGCGGCCGATGCGCCGGCCCAGTTCCTCGACGAGCGGCGGGTCGAAGGTCGCGCCCCAGGCCAGCGGCACCGGGTAGGCGGTGGCGCCCCAGGCGGTGAAGCCCGCCAGGCACTCCTCGTGGGCGACCGCCGGGATGCCGAAGCGGCCCGCCGCGGCGATGCGGCGCTGGGCGCGGGCCAGTGCCTGCGCGCCCAGCGCCGGGTCGACGGGGGCGGTGCCGAAGGAGCGGGTCAGCTGGCCGAGGCCGAGGGTGATCAGCTCGTCCCAGTCGTAGTCGGCGGTCATCTCGCGCTGGAGCGGGGCGACGCCGTCGCCGTCCGTGGCGGCACCCACCCATACGCCGTACAGCTGGGCGGCCTTCTCCTCCAGGGTCATTCTCGCGAGAAGGTCGTCGACGCGGGCGGCGGCGGGCAGGGCGGGGTCGCGCCAAGGAGCGGTTGTCATGTAACTCCCGTCTCTGCTCACGGATGTCTCGTCACGAATGTTTCGGTCCTAACATCGAATGTTCCGGGAACCTATGGCGGGACAAGGTCTTCGTCAAGAGGGGGTGCAGGGATACGATCGCCCGCATGAAGCCTCCGAAGCCCGCAGGAACGCAGACCGCGACCCTCGCCGAAATCGCTCGTCAGGCCGGTGTCTCCGCTCCGACTGTTTCGAAGGTGCTCAACGGCCGTGCCGACGTCGCCCCCGCCACCCGCACCCGCGTCGAGGAACTCCTGCGCGCCTACGGCTACCGGCGCCGCCGCGCCGAGGCCTCCCGCTCCCCCCTGATCGACCTGGTCTTCCACGAGCTGGAGAGCGCCTGGGCCATGGAGGTCATCCGGGGGGTGGAGAACGTGGCTCGGGACGCGGGGCTGAGTGTCGTGCTCAGTGAGAGCGCGGGCCGGCTCACTCCCGGCCGGACCTGGGCCGACCAGGTCGCCGCCCGCCGCCCGCACGGCGTGATCCTGGTCCTCTCCGGGCTCGACGAGTCCCAGCGCGCCCTGCTGACCAGCAGGTCCATCCCGTTCGTGGTGATGGACCCGGCCGGGGACCCGGGCGCCGACGTGCCCTCGATCGGCGCCACCAACTGGCAGGGCGGCCTCGCCGCCACCCGCCACCTCGTCGAGCTCGGCCACACCCGCATCGGCGCGATCAGCGGACCGTCGAGGATGATGTGCAGCCGCGCCCGGGTCGACGGCTACCGGGCCGCGCTGGAGACCGCCGGGCTGCCCGTCGACCAGGGCATGATCAAGGCCGGGGACTTCCACCACGAGGCCGGCTACCGGCTGGGCCTGGAACTGCTCGGCCGCCCCGACCGGCCCACCGCCGTCTTCGCGGGCAACGACCTTCAGGCGCTCGGACTGTACGAGGCCGCCCGTGAGCTGGGGCTGCGCATCCCGGAGGACCTCAGCGTCGTCGGCTTCGACGACCTGCCGGTGGCCCGCTGGGTGGGGCCGCCGCTGACGACCGTACGGCAGCCGCTGACCGAGATGGCCGAGGCCGCGGCCAAGCTGGTGCTGGACCTCGGGCGCGAGGACGCGTCCACGGCGGCGACCCGGGTGGAGCTGGCGACGAGCCTGGTGGTGCGCAGCAGTACGGCGGCCCCCGGCGCGCGGTGACGGACGTGGCCGGAAGTTGACGTATTGACGGGTGGTGCGGGCGCGCCCACACTCCTCCGAAGCCAATCGGTTGTTCAACCGAAACTTTCGGAGGCACCCGCATGCGTTCTCTGAGAAAAGGCTTGTCCCTCGCGTCGTTCCTGACGGGCGTCGCGACGCTCGGCGCCGTGCTGGTCGCGGCACCCGCCCACGCCGCTGACACCCCGTTGAGGGATCTCGCGGCGGCCAAGGGCAAGGTCATCGGCACGGCGGTCACCGGCTCCAAGCTCACCGGGACCTACGGCGACGTCGCGGGGTCGCAGTTCAGCTCGCTCACCCCGGGCAACGCCATGAAGTGGGGCTCGGTCGAGCCCACCCAGGGCAGCTTCAACTGGACCGAGGCCGACCAGATCGTCGCCTTCGCGCAGGCCCACAACCAGCAGGTGCGCGGCCACACCCTGGTCTGGCACAGCCAGAACCCGAGCTGGCTGACCAACGGCAGCTGGACGTCCGCGCAGCTCAGCAGCCTGCTCCAGAACCACATCAGCACCGAGGTGGGCCGGTACAAGGGGAAGATCGCGGCCTGGGACGTGGTCAACGAGCCCTTCAACGAGGACGGCACCTACCGCTCGACGCTCTGGTACAACGGCCTCGGCGCCAACTACATCGCGAACGCGCTCACCTGGGCCCACGCGGCCGACCCGGACGCCAAGCTGTACATCAACGACTACAACGTCGAAGGCGTCAACTCCAAGAGCACCGCCCTCTACAACCTGGTCAAGTCCCTGAAGCAGCAGGGCGTTCCGATCGACGGCGTCGGCCTACAGGCCCATCTGATCCTCGGCCAGGTCCCCTCCACCCTCCAGCAGAACATCCAGCGCTTCGCCGACCTCGGCGTGGACGTGGCGATCACCGAGCTGGACATACGGATGGCACTGCCCGCCGACAGCGCGAAACTCGCCCAGCAGGCCGCCGACTTCAAGTCGGTCGTGGCCGCCTGCGCGGCGGTCACCCGCTGCGTGAACGTCACCGTGTGGGGCTTCACCGACTCCGACTCCTGGGTGCCGAGCACCTTCCCCGGGTACGGGGCGGCGACACCGTACGACGAGAACTACGGCCCCAAGCCCGCCTACTACGGCATCGCCGAGGCGCTCGGCGGCGGCTCCACCACCCCGCCGCCGACGAACGGCGCCTGCACGGCGACGTACAGCGTCACCAGCCAGTGGAACACCGGCTTCACCGGCCAGGTGAAGATCGCCTGTGCCGGAGCCTCGCTGTCCTCGTGGAAGGCGAGCTGGACCTATGGCGCGGGCCAGCAGATCACCCAGGCCTGGAACGCCTCCTGCACCCAGTCGGGCTCTACCGTGACCTGCGCGAACGCCTCGTACAACGGGTCGGTCGCGGACGGCGGCTCGGTGACCTTCGGGTTCAACGCGTCCTGGAGCGGCAGCAATCCGGTGCCCACGGTGACCGTGAGCTGAGGACGGCTGAGCTGAGGACAGCTGAGCTGAGCGGGAGATGAGAAGCGTGAGATTCTCCGAAGAAAACCGCCTCGGGCGGATCTCGCTAACACTCCCCTAATAATTCGGACTTACGTTCCTCCTTGTGACGGGACACGACGGGGACAGAGGCGCGGGACACGACGGGGACAGACGGGCGGGCCGGCGGCCGGCGGTGCTGAAGGCCGTCGGCCTCACCCTCGCGGCGGCTCTGGTGCTGGGCGGCGCGGCGGCGGGCTGGGCGTACTGGCACCTGAACAACAACATCCGGAGCGTCGACATCAACAGCGCGCTCGGCGACGACCGTCCGGCGAAGCCGGTCGTCACCCCGTCCGCCTCCGCCTCGGTGTCCCCGCTGCCGACCGGGGCACTGAACATCCTCGTCCTCGGCTCCGACTCGCGCAGCGGCAAGGCGAACGAGGAACTCGGCGGCGGTGACAGCTCCGGCGCCCGCTCCGACACGGCGATGGTCGTGCACATCGACGCCGGCCGCACCGGGGCCACGGTCGTCAGCATCCCGCGCGACACGCTGGTCACCCGCCCCTCCTGCCCGCTGTCGTCGGGCGGTTCGACCTCGGTGGCGTACGACTCCATGTTCAACAGCGCCTATTCGCTGGGCGGGCCGGTGTGCGCGGTGAAGACGGTCGAGTCCGTCACCGACGTCCGCATGGACCACTACATCGAGATCGACTTCTCCGGCTTCGCCAAACTGGTCGACGCCCTCGGCGGGGTCACCGTCACCACCGGCCAGGACATCGACGACGACAAGAGCCACCTCCACCTCGCGGCCGGCACCCACCACCTGAACGGCAAGCAGGCCCTCGCCCTGGCGCGCACCCGGCACGGGATAGGCGACGGCAGCGACCTCGGCCGCATAGGCCTCCAGCAGAAACTGGTGAAGGCCCTGCTGGAGCAGATCGCCGCCACCGACCTCCTCACCGACCCCGCCAAGCTCTACCGGGTGGCCGACGCGGTCACCGGCAGCCTGACGACGGACACCGGCCTGAACTCGCTGAGCGAGCTCATGCGCCTGGGCCAGAGCCTGAAGGGCCTCACGGCCGACCGGGTGAAGACGGTGATGATGCCGGTCGTCACGGCGCCCTCCGACCCCAACCGGGTCGTCGCGAAGGAACCGGCGGCGAGCGCGCTGTGGAAGTCGCTGCGCTAGGCCGCCGACGGGGCGGAAAAAAATCTTCGGGGAATTTCGGTGAGCGTGTCGATCCGGGCGTCTCCCGTTCGACGCAGGGGTGAGAAGGCGGGGAGAGCCCCCGCCGTCCTGCCGAAGGAGTCACCATGCCCCGCTACCTGTCGCTCGTGCGCATCGACGAGTCCACCGCCCCCGCCGAGGGCCCCAGCCCCGAGCTGATGCAGCGGATGGGGGAGCTGATCGAGGAGATCACCAAGGCCGGCGTGATGCTGGACACCGCCGGGCTCACCCCCTCCGCGCAGGGCACCCGGGTCCACTGGGAGAACGGGCAGCTCTCCGTCACCGACGGGCCCTTCACCGAGACCAAGGAGGTCATCGGCGGCTACGCCCTCATGCAGTGCAAGGACAAGGCCGAGGCGCTGGAGTGGACGAAGCGCTTCCTGAAGGTCCACGAGGACTTCTGGACCGTGACCTGCGAGGTCCGGGAGATCGCCGAGGGCTGATCGCTCATTGGCGCAGACCCCGCCGGGGGTGTTGCATGGTGGGCTGTGGAACAACAGCCCACCGCCACCCCGGCCGCCACCGAGCCCACCGAGCCCACCGAGCCCACCGAGCCTGCCGCTCCGCCCGCTGCCGAGGCTGTCGAGCCCGCCGTCGAGTCCGCAGAGCCCGCAGCCCCAGCCGAGGCTGTCGATCCTGCCGTCGAGGCCGCCGCCCAGGCTGTCGAGTTCGCCGTCGAGTTCGCCGCTCCGGCCGCCGCCGAGACCGTCGAAGCGCCCGCAGCCGAGACCGCCGCGGTCGCCGCCCCGGTCGCTGTCGAGCCTGCCGAGCCCGCAGCCCCAGCCGCAGCCGCAGCCGAGGCTGTCGAGCCTGCCGCCCAGGCCGCCGCCCCGGCCGTCGAGCTCGCCGTTGAGCCCGCCGCCCAGACCGCCGTCGAACCCGCCGTCGAGCCCGCCGTCGAGGTCGCCGTCGAGACCGTCTTCCGGCTGGAGTGGCCGCGCCTCATCGCCGGTGTGGCGCGGATCGTGCGGGACATCGGGATCGCCGAGGAGCTGGCGCAGGACGCGCTGGTGGCCGCTCTGGAGCAGTGGCCGAGGGACGGCGTACCGGACAACCCAGGGGCCTGGCTCATGGCCACCGCCCGGCGCCGTGCCGTCGACCTGATCCGCCGCCGCGAGAACTACGCCCGCAAGCTCGCCGAGATCGGCCGCGATCTGGAGACCACGGCCGGGCCGCCGGAACCGGCCGACCCCGACGACATCGACGACGACCTGCTCCGCCTGGTCTTCACCGCCTGCCACCCCGTGCTGTCCCCCGAGGCCCGCACCGCGCTCACGCTGCGCCTGCTGGGCGGCCTGACCACGGCCGAGATCGCCCGCGCCTTCCTGGTGGCGGAGCCGACGATCGCCCAGCGCATCGTCCGCGCCAAGCGCACTCTCGCGAAGCGGAACATCGCCTTCGAGGTCCCCTACGGTCCCGACCGCGAGGCCCGCCTGGGCTCCGTACTCGACGTCATCTACCTGATCCACAACGAGGGGTACGCGGCCACCGGCGGCGACGACTGGCTGCGCCCCGGCCTGTGCGAGGACGCCCTACGGCTGGCCCGCGTGCTGTCCGCCCTGATGCCCAAGGAACCGGAGGTGCACGCCCTGACGGCCCTCCTGGAGTTCCAGTCCTCCCGCGCCGCCGCCCGCACCGGCCCGCAGGGCGAGCCGGTCCTGCTGAAGGACCAGAACCGCCGCCGCTGGAACCGCATGCTCATCGCCCGCGGTATCACCGCCCTCGGCCGCGCCGGGGCCACGGCCACCGGCGCCCCCGGCCCGTACGCCCTCCAGGCGGCGATCGCGGCCTGCCACGCGCACGCCTACACGTACGAGGAGACGGACTGGCCGGCCATCGCCACCCTGTACGACCTGCTCGCCGCCCGCGCCCCGTCCCCCGTCGTGGAGTTGAACCGCGCGGTCGCCGTCTCGATGGCGTGGGGCCCGGCCCCGGCACTGGAGATCGTGGACCGCCTGGCCGCCGAACCCTCCCTCCGCGACTACCACCTGCTCCCCAGCGTCCGCGGCGACCTCCTCGCCCGCCTCGGCCGCCCGGCGGAAGCACGCGCGCACTTCGAACGCGCGGCAGGGCTGACCCGCAACGAGCGGGAACGGGAGATGCTGCTGCGGCGGGCGGGGGAGTGCACGGGCGTCACCCCAGCGGGTGGCCGATCAGCATCGTCGGCGCCCCCGCCACCCGGGTGAGGAACACCGTGGCCGAGTTCGGTCCCTGGGGTTTGACCTTCTTGCGGAGTTCCTCGGGTTCGACGGCCGAGCCGCGCTTCTTCACGGTCAGGACACCGACCTCGCGCTCCCTGAGCAGGGCCTTCAGCTTCTTCAGGTTGAACGGGAGCCGGTCGGTGATCTCGTACGCGGAGGCGTACACCGTCGGCCGTAGGGCGTCCGCCGTGATGTAGGCGATGGTCGGGTCGATCAGCCCGCCGTCCACCTCCTCTGCGACCTCGGCGACCAGGTGCGCCCGGATGACGGCGCCGTCGGGCTCGTACAAGTACCGTCCCACGGGCCGCATTTCGGGGTCGGGGAGGCCCCGGGAGAGCAGCGAGCGAGGCCCCGGCAGCAGCGTGGCCCGCACGGCCGCGCCGCCGGCGCCGGTGCCGAACCACAGCACCGCCTCCTTCACGTCCCCGCCGTCGGAGATCCACTCGGCCTCGGCCTGCGCGGGGACCGCCTCGTGCGGGATACCAGGGGCGATCTTCAGGGCGGCCACCCGGGCGGCGGACGCCACGCCGACGGCCCAGGACAGGGGCGGCGAGTAGGCCTCGGGGTCGAAGATCCGGCCCCGTCCGCCACGCCGGGCGGGGTCGACGAACACCGCGTCGTACCCGGCGGTGTCGACCTCCGTGACATCGGCCTCCCGCACCTCGATGAGGTCCGCGAGCCCCAGCGTTTGAGCGTTCGCCCGGGCCACGGCCGCGGTCAGCGGATCGCGGTCCACGGCGAGGACGCGGATCCCGGCGCGGGCGAGGGCGATCGCGTCGCCGCCGATGCCGCAGCACAGGTCGGCGACGGACGTCACCCCCAGATCCCTCAGCCGGCCGGCCCGGTAGTCCGCCACGCTCGTGCGGGTCGACTGCTCGACCCCGTTCGGCGTGAAGTACATCCGCTCCGCGTCCTCCGCCCCGAACTTCGCCGCCGCCCGCTGCCGCAGCCGGGCCTGGCCGAGGGCGGCCGAGACCAGGTCGGCGGGGTGGTCGCGGCGCAGGCGGGTGGCGACGGCGAGTTCCTCGGCCGGTGCCGTGCCGCGCACCTCGTCGAGGAGGGCGCGGCCCTCGGGGGTGAGCAGGGAGTGGAAGGGGCGCAGGTCGTTCACCGGGTCATTGTGGGCCAGTCGGTGGATGGTGTGCCCGCGGCGGCGGTGTCGGGCGGGTTCGGGGCGGGAGCCCTGCGAAGATCCAACACCATGCGACTAGTAGTACAAAATGACAAAAATGGTGCGCGATGGAGGCGAGGGGCCACCCGGTCCGGCCTGGTCGCGCTCGCCGTGGCCACCGTCGTCTCCGGCGGTGTCGTCTCCGGCTGTACGGCACCGGGCAAGAGCCCGGACGTCCGTCCGGCCCCCGGCCAGCAGCACCACCAGGCGCCCGCCGAGGCCCTGGACTCCTACGCCTCCCGGCTGCGCGCCTCCCACGCCGCCCTGGTCGCCGCCGCGAAACGCTGGGGCCTGGACGCGGCTCCCCTGACACCCCCGCCGCCCCCCGCCCGCAAACCGCGGATCACCGCCCGCGCCGGATTCGAGGTCCACGACCAGGAGGAACTCAACCTGCCCCCCGTCTTCACCACGATCCCCACCAAGCAGAAGGTCGTCTTCCTCACCATCGACGACGGCGCCGAGAAGGACCCGGCCTTCCTGCGCATGATGAGCGACCTGAAGATCCCCTACACCGCGTTCCTCAGCAACTACCTGGTCGAGGACGACTACGGCTACTTCCGCAAGATGCAGGCCAAGGGCGTCACCCTCAACAACCACACCCTCACCCACCCCTACCTGCCCGGCCTGTCCTACGAGGAGCAGCGGGACGAGATCTGCGGCATGCAGCGGATCATGCGCAAGCAGTTCGGCAGGACCCCGACCGTCTTCCGCCCGCCCTACGGCAACTACAACCGCGACACCCTCGTCGCAGCCAAGTCCTGCGGCATCAAGTACGCGCCCATCTGGGACGAGGAGGTCTTCGTCGACCACTGGGAGTACCGCGAGGACGACCAGAGCCTGCACCCCGGCGACATCGTCCTGACCCACTTCCGGGGACGCGACGACTGGAACGGCACGATGATCGACGACATGCGCCGGTTCCTGGACAAGGTCACCCGCGAGGGGTACGCGGTGGCCCGCCTGGAGGACTACCTGTGATGCGGCGGTGGCGGCGACACCGGGCCCTGGCCGCCGCCGCGCTCACCGGGGCCGCGCTCCTCCTCAACGGCTGCGCCCAGTCCGTCGACCCCATCGAACGGCTGGGCGAGAAAGCGGCCCAGCGGGTACGGCAGCCCGCGCCCGCCCGCGACCAGGCGTACCGCCACTGGGGCCTGCGGACCCCGCTCGCCCCCGCCCCGAACCCCCCGGCCCGCGTTCCGCTCCGCCGCCGCGCGCCCCGCCGCAGGGGCGCCTCCCTGCCCCCCGTCGTCGACCGCGTCCCCACCCCCGACAAGGTCGTCTTCCTCATCTACGACGACACCGCCGAGAAGGCCCCGCGCTTCGTCGACATGGTCCGCGAACTGCGCCTCCCGGTCACCGCGTTCCGCGCCGACAGCGCCTTCCGCCCCCGAGTCGTCTGGCACGACACCCCCACCTACACCAGGGGCCCCCACCACCTCCGCCCCGGCGACATCATCGAGCTGCCCCCCGAAGAGCCCACCGCCCTGCGGGTCCTGCACAAGGTCCAGTCCCGGGGCCTGACAGTGGCCCGCTTGGAGGACTACATCTGAGGACTTCTCTGGAGGGAGTCTCTGGGGGATTCTCCGGGGGGACTTCCAAGCCCGGCCGGCACAACTCAGCCCGTCCGGAGCTTGAGGACGAGGCCGTTCAGGCCGAAGGGGGGCCTGGGGGCGCAGCCCCCAGCAGACGCCCACTGAACCCACCCCACAGCAGACGCGCCGCACGGCAATTGGCACTCCGCTTGACCGAGTGCTAATCGCAGTCATAGTCTCGGCTCTGGCACTCGACACAGGAGAGTGCCAACACAGCGACGGGCAGGTCCGGCACCCGCGACGACGGATCGACCTGGTCGCCACCTCAGACAGTTAACCCCGTGAGATCTCCGAAGGGGGAGGTCGGATCGTGACGACCGCCAGCTCCAAGGTTGCCATCAAGCCGCTCGAGGACCGCATCGTGGTCCAGCCGCTGGACGCCGAGCAGACCACGGCCTCTGGCCTGGTCATCCCGGACACCGCCAAGGAGAAGCCCCAGGAGGGCGTCGTCCTGGCCGTGGGCCCGGGCCGCTTCGAGGACGGTAACCGTCTTCCGCTCGACGTCTCCGTCGGCGACGTCGTGCTCTACAGCAAGTACGGCGGCACCGAGGTGAAGTACAACAACGAGGAGTACCTCGTTCTCTCGGCTCGCGACGTGCTCGCGATCATCGAGAAGTAATCACCTCGAGCATTCCTGCTTCGAGCTGCGCCCTCGGCCCCCGCGACCGTTAACAAGCCGGGCGCCGGGGGCGCATCTCGTTTGACCGACCGCTTTTTTTGCACCCTAGATTTCCCGAGAGGGCTACGCTCCCATGGCGAAGATCCTGAAGTTCGACGAGGACGCCCGTCGCGCCCTTGAGCGCGGCGTCAACAAGCTCGCCGACACGGTCAAGGTGACGATCGGCCCCAAGGGCCGCAACGTCGTCATCGACAAGAAGTTCGGCGCCCCGACCATCACCAACGACGGCGTCACCATCGCCCGTGAGGTGGAGATCGAGGACCCGTACGAGAACCTCGGTGCCCAGCTGGTGAAGGAGGTGGCGACCAAGACCAACGACATCGCGGGTGACGGTACGACCACCGCCACCGTGCTGGCCCAGGCGCTGGTCCGCGAGGGCCTGAAGAACGTCGCCGCCGGTGCCTCCCCGGCCGCCCTGAAGAAGGGCATCGACGCCGCGGTCAAGGCCGTCTCGGACGACCTGCTCGCCTCGGCCCGCCCGATCGACGAGAAGTCCGACATCGCCGCCGTCGCCGCGCTGTCCGCCCAGGACCAGCAGGTCGGCGAGCTCATCGCCGAGGCGATGGACAAGGTCGGCAAGGACGGTGTCATCACCGTCGAGGAGTCCAACACCTTCGGTCTGGAGTTGGACTTCACTGAGGGCATGGCCTTCGACAAGGGCTACCTGTCGCCGTACTTCGTGACGGACCAGGAGCGCATGGAGGCCGTCCTCGAGGACCCGTACATCCTCATCAACCAGGGCAAGATCTCCTCGATCCAGGACCTGCTGCCGCTGCTGGAGAAGGTCATCCAGGCGGGTGCCTCCAAGCCGCTGCTGATCATCGCCGAGGACGTCGAGGGCGAGGCCCTCTCCACCCTCGTCGTGAACAAGATCCGCGGCACCTTCAACGCGGTCGCGGTCAAGGCCCCCGGCTTCGGTGACCGCCGCAAGGCGATGCTCCAGGACATGGCGGTCCTCACCGGCGCCACGGTCATCTCCGAGGAGGTCGGCCTCAAGCTCGACCAGGCCGGTCTGGACGTGCTGGGCTCCGCCCGCCGCGTGACGGTCACCAAGGACGACACGACCATCGTCGACGGCGCCGGCAACTCCGAGGACGTCGTGGGCCGCGTCAACCAGATCAAGGCCGAGATCGAGAACACCGACTCCGACTGGGACCGCGAGAAGCTCCAGGAGCGCCTCGCGAAGCTGGCCGGCGGCGTGTGCGTGATCAAGGTCGGCGCCGCCACCGAGGTGGAGCTGAAGGAGAAGAAGCACCGTCTGGAGGACGCCATCTCCGCGACCCGCGCCGCGGTCGAGGAGGGCATCGTCTCCGGTGGTGGCTCCGCGCTCGTCCACGCCGTCAAGGTCCTCGAGGGCAACCTCGACAAGACCGGCGACGAGGCCACCGGCGTCTCCGTGGTCCGCAAGGCCGCCGTCGAGCCGCTGCGCTGGATCGCCGAGAACGCCGGCCTCGAGGGCTACGTCATCGTCTCCAAGGTGGCCGAGCTCGAGAAGGGCAACGGCTACAACGCCGCCACCGGCGAGTACGGCGACCTGGTCAAGGCCGGCGTCATCGACCCGGTGAAGGTCACCCGTTCCGCCCTGGAGAACGCCGCCTCCATCGCCTCCCTCCTCCTCACGACCGAGACCCTGGTCGTCGAGAAGAAGGAAGAGGAAGAGCCGGCCGCCGCGGGCCACGGCCACGGGCACGCCCACTAAGCGCTGCGCTTGGCTTTTGCCGTCGGTGCCCAGTCCCCTGCGGGGGGCTGGGCACTCGGCGTTTTCCCCGGCGGGGTTGCGTCTGCCGGGGCGGGTTCGTTGCCGGGTGCGGGTTCGTCGGGGTTGTGAGGGACGTACGGTTCCGTCCCACCCGGTGGGAGGACCTCCTGTACCGGCAGGACGCGGACAAAAAGCTGTTCCGTAAGCTCGTCCGCCTCATCGGTGAGATCCAGCGTGACCCGTTCACGGGCATTGGCAAACCGGAACCGCTGAAGGGTGACCTGTCCGGCTACCGGTCTCGCCGGATCGACGATGAGCACCGGCTTGTCTACCGGGCCACCGAGAAGGAAGTCGTGATCGTCAAGGCCCGGTACCACTACTGACGGACGACGGCCCAGACGGTCTTGCCGGGAGCGTGGGCGCGTGACGTGACACCCCACTCCTTGGCCAGTGCCGCGACCAGGACGAGCCCCCGCCCGCCGTCCTCCTCGCCGCCGGCGTCCTGCACCGCGGGCAGCCGCTCGCCACGCGTGTCGCTCACCTCCACCCTCACCTGCCCGTTCTCCTCGATCAGCCGCAGCTCGGCGTCTCGGCCGGGGACCCTGCCGTGGGTGACGGCGTTCGCGGCCGGCTCGGCGACGATCAGCTCCACGGTGTCGTGGACCGGCGTGCCGTACGCCCAGCCCCAGGCGTCCATCTGGTGGGAGGCGAGACGGCGGGCGAGGCGGGCGCCGCGCGGGGTGGAGGTGAAGCGGAGGGTGAACGTGGTCATGGCCCGATGGTTCCGGCGCCGTCAGGGCACTGACCAGGCGAAACGGGACTACAGCGGGTTTCTGTAGAGGCAACGCCGAGGGCTGTGGGGGCTGTCGGTCCCCCGGAGGACGGCTGGAAGCCCCGGCACGCCGTCGACTGCGGCTAGTCGAGAGTGATCCAGTAGCGGCGCTTGACCCCGATCCCGGTGCTGCGTACCTCTTCGAGGACGCCACCGTTGCTCTCGATGGTGCGCGCCGACCCGACGTTGCCGTCGTCACAGGTGAGCAGGACCCGGTCCAGGCCGAGCGCCGGCGCCTTGCGCAGAACCGCTCCCAGCGCCCACGTGGCCAGTCCGCGTCGTCTGGCGGAAGGCCGGACGCTGTAGCCGATGTGTCCGCCGCCTTCCAGCAGCACGGCGTTCAGGTAGTGCCGGAGGTCGATGGCCCCGAGGTACGTCTCGCCGTCGACGATCCACCAGTGGGTGGCGTGGACGCGTCCCTCCCCGACAGGCAGCGACCGGTCCGACTGCTGCCGCAGACGCTCGACCCATGCGGCGAACCCGTCCGGGCTGTCGAGGTCGTCGTCACCGGCCAGACGCAGGCCGGTCCCGTCCTGGTGAGCACCGGGCTGCCACTCGTCACGCGCCGCGAGCCACGAGGAACGCAACCGTGCCGTGGGAGCGATCAGTTCAGCCATGCGGGGACGATAACACTCCAACTCCCGTTGTGATCAGGCGTTTTGAACGTGGGTGCCTCTGTTCTCGCGTCGGCGCAGCGCGGGCAGCGCGTTTCGTCCTCGACCGGCCGGAACAGGGTCGCCTGTACGTGGTCGCCCTCGCATTCGCGAAGTTCGGACAGGCGTGTGGAGAGGCCGGTGGGGGCGGACTCCTTACGGGCGGGCGACGGTTGGGGTGAGGGCAGGGGCGGTACCTCGCGGAGGAGGTAGCGCAGTAGGCCGCCGGGGCGGTGGACGGGGGCGCCGTCGTCGGGGAGGCCGCGCAGGAGGGGCGGTCGGTTGCCGACCGCCCCTCAGCCGGTCAGCCCAAGAACCACGGCAGGGCCGCCAGGCCGGTCGGCCGGACCTCTCGCCGGGTGAAGCCGGTCGCCGCGCAGAACGCCTTCAGGACCGAGCGGGCCGGGCGGCCCGGGTCGGCGTGGCGGAGCTCGACGGGGCCCGCCGCACCCGCGGCGACGACCAGGGCGACCTCATCGCCGGAGGCGAGTCGTAGCAGGAGGACGTCCCACTCCCTGCCGTCCCGCTGGACGGTGTCCCACCAGCCGATCCGCGCGCCGATGTGGTTGCGGTCCACCGCTATCCGGGCGATGGTCCGGGTGCCGGAGAACTCCTCCGGGAAGCGGTGTCCGTCCAGCCGCAGGTAGGGCGGAACGGGCCACGGGCGCAGGGCGTCCATCCGGGCCAGCACCCGCCGCAGGAAGTCCCGGAGGTCCTCGCCGCTGTGCTGCTCGGCGATCGGGGAGGCGAGATCCGCGCCGGACTCGACCGCTTGGAGGAGCGCCTGGTACTGCTCCTCCGGCTCCAGCCGGTACAGGGGCTGCCTGAGCAGGAACCCGGTGACCCGTTCGACCACGGCGTCGTCGAGCTCCCGATCGAAGATCAGGCAGTACGCGACCCCGCTCACCACACCCCGCCAGTCTTCGGCCATCCCCCAGCCCTCCCCCTCGGCGCGCCCCAGAGGCCCGCATCCATTGAGGGGCGGATCGTAGGGGACGAATGCGTTGATCGGTCAAGATTCACAGGAATCCGACGACTCCATGGTGGATATGGGCTACGCGTGCGGTCCGGAGACGAAGGCGCCGTTCTTGTCGTAGGGCCAGGCGTTTGCGACGCA
Organism: Streptomyces sp. NPDC001480; assembly: GCF_042894725.1. Lineage (NCBI taxonomy): Bacteria > Bacillati > Actinomycetota > Actinomycetes > Kitasatosporales > Streptomycetaceae > Streptomyces > Streptomyces sp. NPDC001480. The sequence goes on from NZ_JBIAVX010000019.1 coordinate 43,252, forward strand.
TCCGTGCAGGCCCTTGATCTGCTGCATCATCACGGGGGCCAGTCGCCCGGGACCCGGGCAGGTCGTGTGCGTGTAGCCCAGGAAGTGCCCCATCTCGTGGTTGACGATCAGCGCCCGGTAGTCATGGATCGGACCGTCGAAGGTGGGCGAGCCCCGCACCCAGCGTTTGAGGTTCACGACCACCCCGTCGGGAATCTCGCAGTTGTACTCGCCGTGCGTGTCCTGGTGAATGCCCGCCCAGCACAGGGCGTCCGCCGTCCCCGGGGTCGCGATCTTCACCTTGAGGTCATAGGGCTGCCCCGCGCCCACCAGTTGGAACGAGGAAACCCCGCTTCGGGTCCAGCCCCGGGGAGCGGCGAGTATGCCGGCGATCTCGTGCGCCGCCTGGTCCGGAGAGATGCCGAGCCCGGTCTCGACCTGCACCGTGTAGCGGAGCAGGTGTTTGCCCTGACCGACCTTCGCGCCTCTCGCCTGTGCGGTGACGAACGTGCCGGTGCCGGTCGAGGGGACATCGCTCTTGGTGGGGGCCGGAGGCGGGGGCGCGCTCGGCTTGGGCTTGGGTGTCGGCTTGGGCTTGGGGGTGGGGGTCGGTGTGGGCGTGGGGCTGATGTGCACCGTGCGCCGGGCGCGCGGTGCGGCGCTCGACGCGTCGCTTCGTCCGCCGTCCAGGAAGAACGCCGTCGAGCCCAGCAGACCGGCGGTCACCAACGCGGCGACCAGGTAGGCCCGGCCCCGGCGGCGCGGACCGCCCCGGCGGTGGGAGGACCGGCGGCGGCCACCGCGGCGCGATGCCGCGGCGCTGCCGGTGGGCGATGCGGAGTCCCGTTCTCGTGCCGAATGCATGACAGCTCAAAATGGTCATTTCAGATGATGGCCACGAGCTCAAACGGTCACGAGACGGTAACGAATGATCTTACGGCGACACCGACGTTGTCGCCGCCCGAACGAACGAAGGCCCACGACGCGGCGCGACGTCAGCTCTGGCCGTCCGTGCCGTCGTCCGTTCCGTCCACGTGAGGGCGGGCCAGACGGCGCAGGGGTGACGTCCTGTCCCACACGTGCCAGCGCGCGCCGCACACCGGATCGGTCGCGTACGTCACCTCGGCCGGGAAGCCGTCGGCTCTCACCCGTTCGGCCGGTGGACCGGCGAGACGCCTGCCGCAGCGCGGACAGTGGTCCGGGGTACGCATGGGGTACATGCCCATCGCTCTTCTCCTGCCCGCGTCAACGCTGACCCGGGCCGGTGGACCAGCCCCTGTCGGACGCCGCCCATCCGCTGACCGCCGTGGCACCGGTGCCGCACGCCAGGAGGCGCCAGGCGTCGGGCGTCCAGGCGAAGATCGCGTCCTGGCCGAAGCGGTGTCCCAAGTCGCGCGCCGCGACATCGCTCAGGCCGACGACGGCGACGCTGTCCTCGCGGTGAGTGCCGCGCGCGTCGCCTCCCACCGCGGACCACGAGGTGAGACGACGGCGGCGGATCTCGTCGAGCAAGCGGGACTGGGCACGGGCGTTGTCGCCGGCCGGCGCGGTGTGGCCGAGGGGGTTCCAGGCGGTGATCACATGGATGGTGGCGCTGCCGGCCGGTTCCGGGAAGGAACCCTCGGCCGCGCCCGAAGGCCGTGGTTCGATCCGAATGGTTCGGCCCGGGAACCGGATGTCCATGACCGTGGTCCGGTAGAGGTTCCAGTTACGGGGCGTGACTGCTGCGTCGGTGTCGTGCGCGTGCACAAGGGCCTCCTGTGGAACGAAGACCCCCTTACGCGTCGTGCAGGGAGATCAGTGCGGGTACCGGCCGGAAGATTTCATGATCACGGCTGCGAAATCAAGGGGTCGTGAAGATCTTGCGGAAGATCGAAACCGGTGTTAGCTTCCCGCTCGGTCGTGCGTTCCAGTGTCGGACGATCACGTCCGACCCGCGCGAAGGGCGCGGGAAAGTGCAGATCACCGGGGTGCGGCAGTGCGCTACCGGGGTCCTTTCGACTCCGGGAGGCTCCCGTCATGCCCGTTCCCTCCGAGACCGAGCCGGGCCGCTCCGGCATTCCGGTCATCGACCTCGCCGCCGCACGGGAACTGTTCCGCACGGCCGAGTCGAGCGGCCTCGGCCGGCCGGGGACCGACGAGATCTTCGACCAGTGGCTCGACGACCTCTGCGACATCGCCTTCTACCGCAGCACGGACCGGCCCCTACAGGCACGCCCCGTCAGCAGGAGCGGCGAGGTACCGGAATGGCTGTACACCACCCGTGTCGGCGGAAGAGCACCACTTGAGGCCGTCTGCCTCAACCCGTCGCGGCCCACTCCTCCCCCTCCGGACGAGGAGCCGGCCGAGGCGTCCACGGAGACCGGGCCGACCGACGAGACCGACGAGACCGACGAGACCGACGAGACCGACGAGACGTACACCGGCGGCTGCAACGGCATGCCCGGCCTCTGCTGGGACTGTGAGCCGGAGGTGGAGCGCTACGCGAAGGTCGACCGCCATCGAGGTGACGAGGCCGACGAGAGCGGCGACGACGATCCCTGCACCCTCGAACTCGTGAACGCCTACGCCGGAGGGATGGGAGAGGACCCGTCCTTCGGTCTGAGCGGCGAACTCCCGCCGGACTACCGCGCGGACTCGATCCAGGGCCTCACCGTCCTCACCGAAGTCGCCCAGAGGAAGCTGGACACGGAGAGCTGGGACACGGGCGGCCCATGGCGTGTGGACTGGTTCCGCTGTGAGCGGGATCCCCTGTACGTCGACGGGGATTTCGGCTCCTCCGGTGACGACCTGGACGAGGAGTCGGACGAGATCCGCTACGACGCCTCGATCGAGAACGACGATGACACCCCCACCGTCCAGGTCATGGGGACGCGCTGCGGAGAACAGCACGTCTTCTACAGCGAGCCCGTCTCGGAACCCGGCGGCGAGTTGCCGGACACCGGGACCCTGGAGGGACTGCGCCGTGTCCTGGAACGGGCGACCGAGCAGGTGAGCGAGGCCGGTTACGACTTCGACGGCGAGTGGACCGTGCACTGGTCGCGCTGCCACGTCATGCTGGCCGACCAGGACGGCTGACGGGCGGCGTAACCGTAGGCGTGACGAAAGTCAGAGCCCGGCAACCCGGTGGGCTGGAGGGACCTATCGCTCCAGCCCGTCCAGCGCCCCCAGCTGCTGCATCAGGCCCAACTGGTCGTGCTGCCACCAGAGCTCGGCGATCTTGCCGTTGTCGCCGAAGCGGAACATGGTCGTCCCGGTCATGGTGACCGGCTTTCCGGTGGCGGGGATCCCCAGGAAGTCCTTCGTGTGCGTGGCGTTCCAGGTCCACCGCGCGCAGGCCCGGTCGCCCTGGGCGATCACGTCCTCGACCGTGAAGGTGAAGTCGAAGGCGCCCCGCCACATCCGGTACTCGCTCCGGGCTGCGTCCAGCCCGATCGTGTCCTGTGGGTTGACCGGATCGTGGCTGTGGATGTCCTCGTCCAGCAGGTCGTTGAGCGGCGGCAGGTCACCCGGGGTGGCGAGCGCCTCGTAGAAGCGGCGGACGGTCTGCGCGTACAACGGTTCGTCCCGCACCACGTCCAGGTCGGTGAACGTGGGCATCTCGTCGCACAGGGCGACCATGCCCCGGAAGATCCGGTCGGTCTCCGGGAGGTTCGAGTTCCGCATCGCCTCCTCGTACGACGGGAACTCCACCACCTCGACGATGTGCGACGCGTCCGAGCGGTCCTTGCCGAGGACCGTGTGCATCGCGGTCCGCTTCCCCTTGGTCTGCTCGACCCAGTCGTCCAGCAGCCGGTTCATCTCGTCCAACCGGCTGGTCCTGCACTCGATGAGCTGTACGAAGGTCATGACGCCGCCTCCGGCCCCCTGGTCCGGTTCCGTGTTCCGTCATGTCCTATTTTCGCACCGGACCGACGGCGCCACCCGTCCGCTACTGGGGCCCGTACCTGCGTCCCGTCCGAGAGCTGATCCCGCCCAGCAGCCCGCGCGGCGCCACCTTCACCAGACCCATCAGCGCCTTGTAACGCGGGTCGGGGATGGACAGCGACTTGCCGCGCGCGAGATCGGCCAGCGCCGCCGCGACCAGCTTGTCGGCGTCCAGCCACATCCAGTTCGGGATGTTGTCCGTGCCCATGCCGGCCCGCTCGTGGAACTCCGTGCGCACGAAGCCGGGGCACAGCGCCATCAGCCGTACGCCGCTGCCCGCCAGGTCCTTCGCCGCGCCCTGGGTGAACTGCACGACCCACGCCTTGGACGCGCCGTACGTGCCGCGCGGGACGAAGGCCGCCACCGAGGCCACGTTGACCACGCCGCCGCGCCCGCGCTCCCGCATCGCCTCGGCCGCCGCCGAGGTCAGCCGGAGCACCGCCTCGCAGTGCACCTTCAGCATCCGCAGCTCGTCGGCCATCGAGACGTCGAGATAGCGGCCCTTGTTGCCGAAGCCCGCGTTGTTGACCAGCAGGTCGACCGGGTTCCTCCGGTCGCCCAGGCGGGCCGCGACCGCCTCGATGCCGTCGTCGGCCGCCAGGTCGGCGGTCAGCACCTCCGCCTCGATGCCGTGCCGGTCGTGCAGCTCGGTCGCCTGTTCGCGCAGCCGCTTGGTGTCCCGTGCCACCAGGACCAGATCGTGCCCGTCCGCCGCCAGCCGCCGTGCGAACGCGGCACCGATGCCCGCGGTCGATCCCGTAATCAGAGCCGTTGTCATGGCCCAAGGGTAGTTACCCGGACTGACGGCGTCCGCTACGGTGACAGGCCCTCAGCCGCCCTGACCGGCCACGTACTTACGGGCCGCCGCCAGCGACTCCGGGTGCAGCGCCGCGCCGGCGGCGAGCAGGCGCGGCAGCAGCTCCCGCTCCGTGGTGACCGCACGGAACTGCATCGCCGCCGTCACCTCGTGGTCCGGCCGGTGCACGATCTCGATCGGATCGCCCGCCCGTATCTCACCCGGTTCGATCACCCGCAGGTAGGCACCCGTCGCGCCCTTCCGGGTGAACCTCTTCACCCAGCCCCGTTCGCCCAGGTGGCCCTGGAACGTACGGCAGGGGATCCGTCCCGAGGTCACCTCCAGGATCACCTCGGAACCGATCCGCCAGCGTTCGCCGATCAGCGCCCCGGAGACGTCCAGACCGCTCGTCGTGAGGTTCTCGCCGAAACGCCCGTCGGCCAGCGACCGGCCCAGCTCCCGCTCCCAGGCGTCGAGGTCCTCCCGCGCGTACGCGTACACCGCCTGGTCGTCCCCGCCGTGGTGGCGCAGCGAGCAGACCGTGTCCCCGGCGAGGCCGCTCCCGCCCACCCCCTTGGGGCCCGGGGCCGCCACCCGCACCGGCCCGTCGGCCGGGCGCTTGTCGATGCCCGTCACGCCCTCGGGCTGGTCCGTGTACGGCACGGCCCGCGGACGGCCCAGATTGACCGAGAGAAGCTTCATGCCCGCACGGTACGGGAGCGCTCCTCAAAGCGTCCACGCAATATTGGGAGCCTGCCCCAAGGCGGGCTTATGCTCGTGGCGTGATAGAGGCCCGTCATCTCCGCGTCCTGCGCGCCGTCGCCACCACCGGCTCCTTCTCGGCGGCGGGGCGTGAACTGGGCTGCACCCAGCCCGCGGTCAGTCAGCAGATGAAGGCCCTGGAGGCGTCGGTCGGCACCCCGCTGCTGGTCCGCAGCGGCCGGGAGATGCGCCTGACCCAGGCCGGCGAGGCGCTCGTCCGGCACGCGACCGGGATCCTGGCGGGGCTCACCGCCGCCGAGGAGGAGGTCGCCGCGATCGCCGGGCTGCGGGCGGGCCGGGTACGGCTGGTCTCCTTCCCCAGCGGCAGCTCCACCCTCGTGCCCACCGCCCTCGCCGCCCTGCGCGCCGCCCACCCCGGCACCCGGGTCTCCCTGGAGGAGGCCGAGCCCCCGAAGTCCGTCGAACTGCTGCGCGAGGGCGACTGTGATGTGGCGCTCGCCTTCCGGTACGAGGGGGCCACGGGCGCCGAGGAGCGGGCCGAGTGGGCCGACCTCGTCGTACGGCCGCTGCTGACGGACCGCCTGGTGGGTCTCGTACCCGAACGGCACCGCCTCGCGCGCGCGGAGTCGGTGGCCATCGGCGAACTGGCCGGGGAACCCTGGATCGCGGGCTGCCCGCGCTGCCGGGGGCAACTGGTCGAGGTCTGCGAGAGCGCGGGCTTCACGCCCCGCATCGACTTCGCCACCGACGACTACCCGGCGGTGGTCGGACTGGTGGGCGCGGGTCTGGGGGTCGCCGTGCTGCCCCAGCTCGCGATCGAGTCCGTACGGCCGAGGGGTGCCCGCGTCCTCGCGCTGGAACCGGCGGTGCGCCGGGAGATCGTCGCCCTCACCCTGCCCGACCTGGCACAGGTGCCGGCGGTGGCGGCCACGCTGGAGCAGCTGGCCCGGGCGGCGCGTCGCTGAGGCGCCCCTGAGCGGAGAATCGCAGAGAAATGGGCACGCGTCCGCGTGCCCATGGGGCTGGGGCAGAAATATGCAGAAACGTTCCTTCAGTTGTTCGGGGCGGTGTCCCCGCTGGTCGACGACGCCGACACCAGCCGGTTCCGTGCCCGCCCCATGAGCTCCTCGCGCTCGTCCTCGGTCAGGCCGCCCCACACGCCGTACGGCTCGCGCACCGCCAGAGCGTGTGCCGCGCACTGCGCGCGGACCGGGCACCTCATGCAGACCTCCTTGGCCGAGTTCTCTCGAGCGCTCCGAGCCGCCCCGCGCTCGCCCTCCGGATGGAAGAAGAGCGAGCTGTCGACCCCGCGGCAGGCAGCCAGGAGCTGCCAGTCCCACAGGTCCGCGTTCGGTCCGGGAAGGCGGGAGAAATCTGCCATTGCGTGACCCCTTGTAACCGTTCTGGGCGGATACCGTGCCAACGACCGTACATCTCCGGTCTAAGGAGATGAAAATATGACTCATTGAGAATCTAGCCCCAGACACCGAAAAACGGTACGAAAAAGGACTGAATGGGGCATAGGTTGTGATGAAAAGTCGAAGGTCCGCCGGGCATGTCTGCACCGTGTCGGCACCCTCACGTAGAGTGCCGAAGATGGCATGCAGCCCCGTAACTCTTTCGAGTGACCGTCGTTGAGAGTGCGGAGGCGGTTGAAAACACAAGTGCTCGGGCAGGCGTCCGAGACGTTCGACCGCACAGGTGACGATTCCGTACCAGCCTGGAGGCTCAAGGTGACGCGCATCAGCTGCGGAGGGCGGCCATGACATCCGTCCTCGTCTGCGACGACTCCCCGCTTGCCCGAGAGGCGCTGCGCCGCGCGGTCGCGACCGTGCCCGGCGTCGAGCGCGTGACGACCGCGGCCAACGGCGAGGAAGTCCTCCGCCGCTGGGGAGCGGACCGCTCGGACCTCATTCTGATGGACGTGCGCATGCCCGGCCTGGGCGGCGTGGAAACGGTGCGCCGGCTGCTGTCCGCCGACCCCGGCGCGCGCATCATCATGCTCACCGTCGCCGAGGACCTCGACGGCGTGGCCCTCGCCGTCGCCGCCGGCGCCCGGGGTTACCTGCACAAGGACGCCTCCCGTGCGGAGCTGCGGGCCACGGTGACCCAGGCCCTCGCCGACCCGACCTGGCGGCTGGCCCCGCGCCGGCTGCGCTCCGCCGAGATGGGCGCCGCGCCCACCCTCACCGCGCGCGAGATCCAGGTCCTGGAGGGCATGAGCCACGGCCGCTCGAACGCCGAGATCGGCCGCGAGCTGTTCCTCTCCGAGGACACCGTCAAGACCCACGCCCGGCGCCTGTTCAAGAAGCTCGGCGCCTCGGACCGGGCGCACGCGGTCGCGCTCGGTTTCCGGTGGGGACTGGTCCGGTAGGACGGTGAGCCCTGGGGCCTGTGACGAAAGTCCCGTCGCCCGCACGAAGGGCGGGCGAGGCACCCGTCACGACGGGGGTGCCCCCGGCCGACGGCTGGGGGCGTGCCGACGTGCAGGTCCCGCACCCGCAGGGACTTTCGCGACAGGCTCTGACGGGGGTGCCCGGCGGCTGTCCGAGCCGCCCGGTGAAGAGGCCTGTCGGTTGACCGACGCTCGTTTCGTCGCGGATGCCGCATCCTTGAGTTGTGGAGTTCCTCGGGGACGAGTCGGTCGAGCGGAAGGGGAGGGCGCAGGGAATGAGTGCCGGCGCACCTGCTCATAACGCTTCGGTGCACAACCACGAGCACGATGCGACGGACCGGACGGCCGCAAGGCACCATGGACCGATGCGCGACGACGAGGCGGGCACGGCTCAGGGGACGTTCGGTGCGCTCGTGCATCGCGCCGTCGACGGCGACGAGCAGGCCACGCACGACCTGCTCGCCCACGTCCACCCCCTCGCGCTGCGCTACTGCCGCACCCGTCTGTCCCGGCTCCCGGGCGACGCACGCCACTTCGTGGAGGACCTCGCGCAGGAGGTCTGCGTCGCGGTCCTGCTCGCCCTGCCGCGCTACCGGGACACCGGCCGTCCCTTCGAGGCCTTCGTCTTCGCCATCGCCTCGCACAAGGTCGCCGACCTCCAGCGCGCCGCGATGCGCCACCCCGGGTCCACGGCCGTCCCCTCGGACGAGATGCCGGAGCGCCCGGACGACTCCCTCGGCCCCGAGGAGCGCGCCCTGCTCAGCAGCGACGCCGAGTGGGCGAAGAAACTGCTGGCCAACCTCCCCGAGAACCAGCGCGAGCTGCTGCTGCTGCGCATCGCGGTGGGCTTGACGGCGGAGGAGACGGGCCAGATGTTGGGAATGTCACCCGGCGCGGTCCGGGTGGCACAGCACAGGGCGCTGAGCCGGTTGCGGGCGCTCGCCGAGCAGTGAACCGCCCTGCGGCGAGTACGTTCTTTGAACGGGCGCCGCTCTGGTTCAGTACGAACATACGAAGACCGCGGTCACACAGAACCGTGGAATTTGCTAGCCAAGCTTCCCGTTAGCATGGACATCCGCACCGATCAAGGCCATTTGGGGAAGGTGTCATGACTGCAAACGTCGACGGAGTGCCCGGTAAATTCGCGACACTCGGGCTGACCTACGACGACGTGCTGCTGCTGCCTGGCGCGTCGGACATGGCACCCGACGAGATCGACACCGCCTCGTACGTCTCCAAGAACGTACGGGTCAACATCCCGCTGCTGTCCGCCGCCATGGACAAGGTCACCGAGTCGCGGATGGCGATCGCGATGGCCCGCCAGGGCGGCGTCGGCGTGCTGCACCGCAATCTCTCCATCGAGGACCAGGCCAACCAGGTCGACCTGGTGAAGCGCTCGGAGTCCGGCATGGTCGCGGACCCCATCACGGTGCACCCGGACGCCACCCTCGCCGAGGCCGACGCGCTGTGCGCGAAGTTCCGGATCAGCGGCGTGCCGGTCACCGACCCGGCCAAGAAGCTGCTCGGCATCGTCACCAACCGTGACATGGCCTTCGAGACCGACCGTTCGCGCCGCGTGCGCGAGGTCATGACGCCGATGCCGCTGGTCACCGGCAAGGTCGGCATCTCCGGCGTCGAGGCCATGGAGCTGCTGCGCAAGCACAAGATCGAGAAGCTGCCGCTGGTCGACGACGAGGGCGTCCTCAAGGGTCTGATCACGGTCAAGGACTTCGTCAAGGCGGAGAAGTACCCGAACGCCGCGAAGGACGCCGAGGGCCGCCTGCTCGTCGGCGCGGCGGTCGGTGTGGCCGGTGACGCCTTCGAGCGCGCCCAGGCCCTGATCGAGGCCGGGGTCGACTTCATCGTCGTCGACACCGCGCACGGCCACTCCCGGCTGGTCGGCGACATGATCGCCAAGATCAAGTCCAACTCCTCCGGCGTCGACGTCATCGGCGGCAACATCGCCACCCGCGACGGCGCGCAGGCGCTGGTCGACGCGGGCGCCGACGGCATCAAGGTCGGCGTCGGCCCGGGTTCGATCTGTACGACCCGTGTGGTCGCCGGCGTCGGCGTCCCGCAGGTCACCGCCATCTACGAGGCCGCCCTCGCCGCCAAGGCGGCCGGTGTCCCGGTCATCGGCGACGGCGGTCTCCAGTACTCCGGCGACATCGCCAAGGCCCTGGTCGCGGGCGCCGACACGGTGATGCTGGGCTCGCTGCTCGCGGGCTGCGAGGAGTCGCCGGGCGAGTTGCTGTTCATCAACGGCAAGCAGTTCAAGTCGTACCGCGGCATGGGCTCCCTGGGTGCCATGCAGACCCGCGGCGACCGCAGGTCGTTCTCCAAGGACCGCTACTTCCAGGAGGGCGTCGCCTCCGACGAGCAGCTGATCCCCGAGGGCATCGAGGGCCAGGTGCCCTACCGCGGCCCGCTCTCCTCGGTCGTCCACCAGCTGGTCGGCGGTCTGCGCCAGTCGATGTTCTACGTCGGCGGCCGGACGGTGCCCGACCTCCAGGAGAACGGCCGCTTCGTGCGGATCACCTCCGCGGGCCTGAAGGAGAGCCACCCGCACGACATCCAGATGACGGTCGAGGCACCGAACTACAGCCGCAAGTGACGCGCACGCGCGCGTGAGGCGTGGCGTAAGGCGCATCGGGGGCGGTCCCGGAGCATCCGGGGCCGCCCTTGTCGTACCCGTCGGCGATACTGGAAGGCGCTGAACGCTTTCGTGGAAAGGCCACAGACGTGACTGAGATCGAGATCGGGCGCGGCAAGCGCGGCCGCCGGGCGTACGCCTTCGACGACATCGCCGTCGTCCCCAGCCGCCGTACGCGGGACCCGAAGGAGGTCTCGATCGCCTGGCAGATCGACGCCTACCGCTTCGAGCTGCCCTTCCTGGCCGCCCCCATGGACTCCGTCGTCTCCCCGGCCACCGCGATCCGCATCGGTGAGCTCGGCGGTCTGGGCGTGCTCAACCTCGAGGGCCTGTGGACGCGGTACGAGGACCCGCAGCCGCTGCTCGACGAGATCGCGGAGCTGCCCGCCGAGGCCGCGACCCGCCGCCTCCAGGAGATCTACGCCGCGCCCATCAAGGAGGAGCTGATCGGCGCGCGCATCAAGGAGGTGCGCGACTCCGGCGTGGTCACCGCCGCGGCGCTCTCCCCGCAGCGCACGGCCCAGTTCTCCAAGGCGGTCGTGGACGCGGGCGTGGACATCTTCGTCATCCGCGGCACCACGGTGTCGGCGGAGCACGTCTCGTCCTCGCACGAGCCGCTGAACCTGAAGCAGTTCATCTACGAACTCGACGTCCCGGTGATCGTCGGCGGCTGTGCCACCTACACCGCGGCCCTGCACCTGATGCGCACCGGCGCGGCCGGCGTCCTGGTCGGCTTCGGCGGCGGCGCCGCGCACACCACGCGCAACGTGCTGGGCATCCAGGTCCCGATGGCCACGGCCGTGGCCGACGTGGCCGCCGCCCGCCGCGACTACATGGACGAGTCCGGCGGCCGGTACGTGCACGTGATCGCGGACGGTGGCGTCGGCTGGTCCGGAGACCTCCCGAAGGCGATCGCCTGCGGCGCGGACTCGGTGATGATGGGCTCCCCGCTGGCCCGCGGGACGGACGCGCCCGGAAAGGGCCACCACTGGGGCATGGAGGCCGTCAACGAGGAGCTGCCGCGCGGCAAGAAGGTCGACCTCGGCACGGTCGGCACCATCGAGGAGATCCTCACCGGCCCGTCCCACTTCCCCGACGGTTCGATGAACTTCTTCGGCGCGCTGCGTCGTGCGATGGCCACGACCGGCTACAGCGAGCTGAAGGAGTTCCAGCGGGTCGAGGTGACGGTGGCGGACAGCCAGCACCGGCGGTGACGCTGCGCTGGCTTGGCGGTTCGTTCAGCGCGGGCCGGTGGGGGCTGGTCGCGCCCACGCGGCGGCAGCCGCATGTCGGAACAGCCCCGCGCCCCTTTCGGGGCTCGGTTGCTGCGCGCGTGTGACGTGAAGGGCCCGTCCACCTCGGGTGGACGGGCCCTTCGTTTGCCCTGCTGTCAGGCGGCAGCCTTCTTGGCGCCGGAGAACGCGGCGAACGCGGCGAGGGCGAAGAAGAGGAAGGTGAGCGGGTCGGCGTCTGCCTTCCAAGCTTCCTGGACGAGGCCGAAGTGCTGGAAGAACAGCTTCGAGAAGCTCACGCCGACCTGGTCGGCGCCGATCATGGCCTCGCCGACCAGCTGGCCGATGTAGACCGAGCCCAGCGCGAGCGCCGCGCCGACGACCCCGAGGGCGGGGTTGCGGCCGCCCACCTTGCCCGCCGTGAGGCCGATGACGAAGCCGACGCCGACCGCGGCCCAGCCGATCTCGTGCTTGGTGAGGCCGATGATCACGCCGTAGAGGGCGGCGGCGACCAGGGCGGCGCCGAGAGCGGCCGCCAGGCCGAGGGCGACGTTGTCCTTCTGGAGCGGCGCGGGCGGCACCGGCGGGGCGAACGGGGCCCCGGCGGGGGCCTGCTGGGCGTACGGGTTGGCGTCGGCCGGCTGGGGCTGCGACTCGGAGTGCGGCGGCGGAGCTGACTGGCTCATGACAGGAATCCCCCCGAAGTAAGGCGCGCACGGCTGTGCGACGAGTGGGGACATTAGCAGGCACCGACGACAACACCGACGGCGTTTTTCGCCCGGAACGACGGCGTTATGCGCCCGGAACGACGGCGTTATCGGCCCGGGATCCCCGCTCGGTCCGCTCAGAGCCGGTGCGCGGTCCCCGCCGGTGTCGCCCCCCGTGTGTCCAGCAGCAGCTGGGCCTTCACCGACAGGCCCTGGAGGTCGTACGTGCGGTGCTGCTGGAGCAGGATCGTGAGGTCGGCCTCGGCGGCGGCCTCGTAGAGGGCGTCCGCGCGTGGGACCGGACGGTCCAGGACGCTCCAGGAGCCCACGTACGGGTCGTGGTAGCTGACCGCGGCGCCCAGCCCCATCAGCCGGACGGCGATCTCCTGCGCGGGCGTTTCCTGCTGGTCGGCCAGGTCGGCCTTGTAGGTGACGCCCAGCAGCAGCACCCGCGCGCCGCGGGCCGACTTGCCGTGCTCGTTGAGCAGCGCGGCGGCGCGCTGGACGACGTACCGGGGCATCCGGCTGTTGACCTGCTGGGCCAGTTCCACCATGCGCAGATTGCGGCCGGTGTGCCCGGTCAGGTCCTGTGCGAGCCCGTGGCCGCCGACGCCGGGGCCCGGCCGGAAGGCCTGGAAGCCGAACGGCTTGGTCTCCGCGCAGCGGATGACGTCCCACAGGTCGACGCCCAGGTCGTGGCAGAGCACCGCCATCTCGTTGACGAGGGCGATGTTCACGTGCCGGTAGTTGGTCTCGAGCAGCTGCACCGTCTCCGCCTCGCGCGGGCCACGCGCGCGTACCACCTTGTCGGTGAGCCGCCCGTAGAAGGCGGCGGCCGACTCGGTGCAGGCGGGGGTGAGGCCGCCGATGACCTTGGGTGTGTTGGCCGGGGTGAAGTCACGGCTGCCGGGGTCGACGCGGCTGGGCGAGTAGGCGAGGTGGAAGTCGCGGCCCGCGCGCAGTCCCGAGCCCTCCTCCAGCAGGGGGCGGAGGAACTCCTCGGTCGTGCCGGGGTGCACGGGCGACTCCAGGATCACCGTGGTGTGCGGGCGCAGCCGCTGCGCCAGGGTGCGGGCGGCCGTCTCGACCTGGCCGAGGCCGAGCCCGCCGTCCGCCCCGCGCGGGGTCGGCGCGCAGATCACGGCGGTGCGCACCCGGCCCAGCGCCGCGGGGTCGTCGGTCGGCCGGAAGCCCCGCGCGAGCATCCGGCGCAGTTCGGCGGGGCTGAGGGAGCCGGAGTCGGGGCCGGCGGCGTATCCGAGCGTGGGGATGCCGGCGGCTACGGCGGCCTGGGCCAGGGGGAGTCCGTAGGGGCCGAGTCCGATGACGGCGAGGTCTGCGGGCATGTGGCGTGAGCCGTCCTTCCCAGTAGCCGAAGCGGGACAGGTGCGCAAGCCCGGTGGACAAGATGGACGGGCGCAATGTCAGACTAGGAGTAAATATGACCTTGATGCGGGATTGCGTTCTTGTGTCTTCCGCGTCTTCCGCTGGTCACGCGCCGGTTGTCCACAGGCTGGGGGTACGTGGTGGCTGAAGTGGGGCAAGCCGGTCAGAATTTTGGGCATGGGGGGGAGAGGAACCGGGCTTCGCCCAGCGGGTGCGGCCTACGCGAACCGATGACGGAGTAGCGGGAGGCAGCGGTGAGGACAGCGACACTGGGGCCGGCGCAGCGCGCCGAGTCCCTGGCGGCCATGGCCGAGCGTGAACTGGACGTACTGGTCGTCGGTGGCGGAGTGGTCGGCGCGGGCACCGCGCTGGACGCCGTCACCCGCGGCCTGTCCACGGGACTGGTCGAGGCCCGCGACTGGGCGTCGGGCACCTCCAGCAGGTCCAGCAAGCTCATACACGGAGGCCTGCGCTATCTGGAGATGCTCGACTTCGCGCTCGTCCGGGAGGCCCTGAAGGAACGCGGGCTGCTGCTGGAGCGCCTCGCCCCGCACCTGGTCAAGCCGGTGCCGTTCCTGTACCCGCTCCAGCACAAGGGCTGGGAGCGCTGGTACGCCGGGTCGGGCGTCGCCCTCTACGACGCGATGTCGATGGCCCGCGGCCACGGCCGGGGCCTGCCCATGCACCGTCACCTGAGCCGCCGTCACGCCCTGCGGGTGGCGCCCGCCCTGCGCAAGGACGCGCTGGTCGGCGCCCTCCAGTACTACGACGCCCAGATGGACGACGCCCGCTTCGTGGCGACCCTCGTGCGCACGGCGGTGTCGTACGGCGCCCTTGCCGCCAACCGCGCGCGCGTGACCGGGTTCCTGCGCGAGGGCGAACGGGTCGTCGGCGCCCGGGTGCAGGACGTCGAGGGCGGCGGCGAGTACGAGGTCCGCGCCAAGCAGGTCGTCAACGCCACCGGGGTGTGGACCGACGACACCCAGGCACTGGTGGGCGAGCGGGGGCAGTTCCACGTCCGCGCCTCCAAGGGCATCCACCTGGTCGTCCCCAAGGACCGCATCCACTCCACGACGGGGCTGATCCTGCGCACGGAGAAGTCGGTCCTGTTCGTCATCCCGTGGGGCCGGCACTGGATCGTCGGGACCACCGACACCGACTGGGACCTCGACAAGGCCCATCCGGCCGCCTCCAGCGCCGACATCGACTACCTGCTGGAACACGTCAACTCGGTGCTCTCGGTGCCCCTGTCGCGCGACGACGTCCAGGGCGTGTACGCGGGACTGCGCCCGCTGCTCGCCGGGGAGTCCGACGCGACCAGCAAACTGTCGCGGGAGCACACCGTGGCCCATCCGGCGCCGGGGCTGGTGGTCGTCGCGGGCGGCAAGTACACGACGTACCGGGTGATGGCGAAGGACGCCGTCGACGAGGCGGTGCACGGGCTCGACATGCGGGTCGCCGAGTGCGTCACCGAGGACGTCCCACTGCTGGGCGCGGAGGGCTACCGGGCGCTGTGGAACGCGCGTGCCCGCACGGCCGCGCGGACCGGGCTGCACGTGGTGCGGGTGGAGCACCTGCTGAACCGGTACGGCTCGAACGCCGAGGAGGTACTGGACCTCATCGCCGCCGACCCCGGCCTCGGCGAGCCGTTGCAGGCCGCCGACGACTATCTGCGCGCCGAGGTGGTGTACGCCGCCTCCCACGAGGGCGCCCGGCACCTGGACGACGTACTCACCCGCCGCACCCGCATCTCCATCGAGACCTTCGACCGGGGCACCCGCAGCGCCCGCGAGGCCGCCGAGTTGATGGCGCCGGTGCTCGGCTGGGACAAGGACCAGATCGATCGCGAGGTCCAGCACTACGAGAAGCGGGTCGAGGCCGAGCGGGAGTCGCAGCGTCAGCCTGACGACCTGACGGCGGACGCGGCGCGGCTGGGGGCGCCGGACATCGTGCCGTTGTAGGCCGACGGGAGGCCCGCGCGATTCGTACGGCCTGGTGCCGTCCGGCCCTTTGTCGCCGCCCTCATCCCGATATGCCGAACCCCACCTCACCCGGCCCGCACGTTCCACGGGCCTCCGGCCGAGTCCGGGGCCCCCTGGGCGTCGAGCACTTGTCGGGTGAGGGACAATGGAGGCTCTGTCAGGGCGGGTTGCATGAGGGGACGCATGTCGGAGGCGGAGCGGGCGGGGACATCCCGTCAGGAGACTCGTCAGGACAAGAACGAGGGGCGTCTTCTCGCGGGTCGGTACCGGCTGGGAGACGTACTCGGGCGCGGCGGCATGGGCACGGTGTGGCGCGCCGAGGACGAGACCCTCGGGCGGACGGTCGCCGTCAAGGAACTGCGGTTCCCGACGAACATCGACGAGGAGGAGAAGCGGCGCCTGATCACGCGCACCCTGCGCGAGGCCAAGGCGATCGCCCGGATCCGCAACAACAGCGCGGTGACGGTCTTCGACGTGGTCGACGAGGACGACCGGCCCTGGATCGTGATGGAGTTGGTCGAGGGCAAGTCCCTCGCCGAGGTCATCCGCGAGGACGGCGTGCTGAAGCCCAAGCGCGCCGCGGAGGTCGGGCTCGCGGTCCTCGACGTGCTGCGCTCGGCGCACCGCGAGGGCATCCTGCACCGGGACGTGAAGCCGTCCAACGTGCTCATCGCCGAGGACGGCCGGGTCGTGCTCACCGACTTCGGCATCGCGCAGGTCGAGGGCGACCCGTCCATCACCTCGACCGGCATGCTCGTCGGCGCCCCCTCCTACATCTCCCCGGAGCGTGCCCGCGGCCACAAGCCCGGCCCCGCGGCGGACCTGTGGTCGCTCGGCGGCCTGCTGTACGCGGCGGTCGAGGGCGCCCCGCCCTACGACAAGGGGTCGGCCATCGCCACGCTCACCGCGGTGATGACCGAGCCGCTGGAAGAGCCCAAGAACGCCGGCCCGCTCAGGGACGTCATCTACGGGCTGCTCAACAAGGACCCGGACAAGCGGCTCGCCGACGCCGGCGCCCGGGCCCTGCTCGACGCGGTGATCAACGCGCCCGGGCCGGACGTCCTGGACGCCACCCGCGTCGTCCCGCTGCCGGCGCTGCCCGGCGGGTCCGACGACAAGGGTGGTGCGGGCGAAGGCGGTTCGGGCAAGGAGCCCGGTGAGAAGCTGCGCGGGGCGCTGCGTTCCGTCCGCAAGGCCGTGGCGTCGGGGACGGCCACTTCCGGCTCCGCGTCGCGGACGAAGAGCGGCAACGGCGGCGCCGTCGGCGCGGGTGCCGGTGCCGGTGCCGGGTCCGGAGCGGCCGCGGCGACCGGTGGAGCGGCTGCCGGGAAGCCCTCCGCGGGGAAGTCGACCGGTGCCGCGGCCGGAGCCGCGGCCAAGGCGTCGTCGTCGCCCTCGCCCTCGTCCTCATCCCCGTCTCCGTCCTCGTCCGTGCCGGGGCAGCGGTCGGGCGAGGGGGCCAAGAAGCCGAGTTCGGGGTGGCCCGTGGTGCCGCCGCCGGACCTGGATCTGCCGCCCAGGACCGTGCCCAGGGCGCCGCTCACAGACGTGGTGCCCAAGCGGACGCTGGTGATCATCGCGGTCGTCGTGGCGCTCGCCGTCCTCGGCACGGTGCTGGCCGTGGTGTTCGGCGGTGACGACAGCGACTCCTCCAAGGGCGCGAAGAGCGGCGGCGGCAAGGCCGTGGCGAGCGCGAGCGCGAGCGGCAGGGCCGGCGGCGGCTCGGGCGCCGGCACCAAGGAGGACAAGGGCGGCGGCACGCGTACGGACGGTGACGATTCCGGGTCCACCACGACCGGCACCTCCACGACGCCGGGCACGGTCGCGAGCGCGAACACCGCCGACAACGAGGACGACAACGGCTCGTCGGGTTCCGGCGGATCGAGCGCGTCGGCGGTGTCGACCTACAAGGGCGGTCAGGGGTACTCGATCGGGCTGCCCAAGGGCTGGAAGTTCCAGACCGGCGACGCCGCGGGAGACCGTTTCACCGGGCCCGACGGGCAGAAGCTGCTCGTGGCCTGGACGAGCACGCCCAAGAACGACCCGGTGGCGGACTGGAAGAACCAGGAACGCTACATGGTGAAGGCGCAGTACAAGCGGATCCGCATAGAGTCCGTGGACTACCGCGGGTGGAACACGGCCGACTGGGAGTTCACCTACGCCGAGGGCGGGACGAAGTACCGGACGATCGACCGCGGATTCGTCGTCAACAGCCATCAGGCGTACGCGCTCATGTACACAGCGAAGGCGGCCAAGTGGGGCGGCGAGCTGCGCAAGGACACCTGGAAGACCCTGACGACGTCCTTCCAGCCGAAGAAGTGAGCTGATCCGGAGCCGGTTCGGGGCGGGAGAATCCGGCATCCCTCAATGCAGGTTGCCTCTGGCACGTATCGTGAGTGGTTGCGGACCGTACGCATCCACGTATGCGTACAGAACGGGCCGCGCCGCGAGCGGATTTGACCAACCGGGTGGCCGGGGGAGGCACTGTGGACGACTATGCGGGTCGGGTACTCGCCGACCGCTACCGCCTGCCGCTGCCGCCCTCCGACGAGTACGAACTCACCGAGACCCGGGCCTTCGACACCTACAGCGGGCAGGAAGTCCTGGTCCGCCAGGTCCCGTTGCCGGAGGTCGTCGAGGCCGAGGTGCTCGACGCGGAAGGGCTGCCCGACGGTTTCACGGCGCGTCAGAGCGGAGCGCGGCGCCCTCCGGCGGCCCGGGCCGCCACCCGGCAGCCCGCCGACCCGGCGGTGCGGCGTGCCGTCGAGGCCGCGCAGGCCGCGGCCCGCATCCCCGACCACCCGCGGCTCGACCAGGTCTTCGACGTCTTTGCCGAGGGCGGCTCGCTGTGGATAGTGAGCGAGCTGGTGGCGGCGCGTCCGCTCGCAGCGCTGCTGGCGGAGCGGCCGCTGACGCCGTACCGGGCCGCGGAGGTCGCCTCCGACGTGCTGATGGCGCTGCGGGTGCTGCACGGCCACGGCTGGGTCCACCGCAACATCACCGCGCGCACCGTACTGATATGCGACGACGGGCGCGTGATGCTGACCGGTCTCGCGGTCGGCGCGGCGGAGGAGGCGCTCTCCGGGTACGACCCGGTGCCCGCCCAGGACGGCTTTCCCGAGCGACCGACCGGGGACGGCCCCGACGGCCTCACCGGTCCCGTCCCCCCGGGAGCACCCGGTGGGGTGGCCGCCGGAGAGGTGGATCCCGAGGCGGCCCGGCGCGCCGCGATCCAGGCACGCGCTGCCGGGGGGCTCGCTCCCGGCGCGGAGGAGACGGGCGCCGGTCCGGGCCCGGGTACGCCGGCCCGCCGGGAGCTGGAGAGCGGCGGGGACATCAGGGCCGCGCGTGCCGGGGCGATCGCCGCGTACCGCGCGGGCGCGCGGGCCGCGGCGCGCGTGCAGGAGGCCCAGCAGAACGGACGGGCCGCGCTGCCCGGCGCCCGCCCGCCCACCGAGGACGACACCGCCGTCACGGCCCAGGCGAACGGCTCGGCCCAGCCGCCGTACACCGTCCCGGCCCAGGGCACCGACCAGCGGACCGGCACGACGCCCCCCGGCCAGATCGCCGACCCCTACGGTGTGCGGGCCGCGCCCTGGCGCGGCGCCGCCCCGCGCAGCGCCCCCGAAGCCGTGCCCCCGGCCGTGACCGGCGGTCAGCCGCGCACGGCGCTGCCCCCGGGGGAGACCACGGGAGAGACCACGGGCACCGGCGGCACCGCACCCCACTGGGACGCCCCGGCCCGCCGCACCCCCTCCGCCCCCGCCACCCCCCTCGCCGCGGAGCGGGCACGGCAGGTGCGGATGACCGTGGTGGGGCCGGTGACCGAGCGGTGGGCGCCGGAACAGGCCGGCCCGGTGCACGAGAACTGGCAGCTGGCGGCCCCCATCGGCCCGGCCACCGACCTGTGGGCGCTCGGCGCGCTGCTCTTCCGGGCCGTACAGGGACACGCGCCGTACCCGGAGGAGTCGACGGCCGAGCTGGTTCAGCTGGTGTGCGCGGAACCGCCCGCCTTCGCGGAGGAGTGCGGGCCGCTCAGGCCCGTGGTGGAGTCGCTGCTGCGGCAGGACCCCACCGAGCGGCTCGACTTCGAGGAGCTGGGCGGCTGGCTGCGCTCACTCGTGCGCTCCGCGCCCGAGCCGGAGGCCGGTACGCACGTGATAGCGGCGCCGCCCCCCGACCCCAGCCGGCTGCCGATCGTGCGCCGGCGCGGCGAGCTGGTGCGCAGGCGGCGCGCCGGGCTGCCCGCGACCAGCGCGCACGGCCGGCACAAGCGGGCCAGGCAGGAGGCGCGCTCGCCCCGCAGCCTCGGCCGCACCCTGCTGTTGCTGATCCTGCTCCTGCTGGCCGGCGCGGTCGCCTACGCCATGCTCTTCATGCCGAAGTCCGAGAACAGCGGCGGAGCGGCGAGCGGCGACCGCACGGGAGCCGCGGGGAACGCGAGTCAGGCACCCACCCCCAGCGGCTCGCCGTCGTCGGCCGGGACCTCGCCGAGCACGGATCCGGGCTCCTCCCGGTCGGCCCCCTCCACCGAGACCCAGACCACCACGAACCCGGACGTCGCCGACGGATTCACCCTGAGCAAGGACTCCGAGGGCTTCCAGGTCGCCGTCGCCAAGGGATGGACGCGCACGCCCAAGAACGGGCGCGGAGAAGTGGTCTACTCCCACGGGAACTTCGAGCTCATCGTCGTATCGGGGCGGGACGGCGCGTCGAAGTACGGCAGCGACCCGATGGCGTACCAGCGGGACAAGGAGAGCGAGCTCCAGCCCTACCGCGACTCCAGCTGGGCCACGGCCACCGGACTCAGGACCATCGAGGTGGGCGGACGGACCATGGCCGAGGGGCAGTTCACCTGGACCGACGGCGACGGACGCGACCTGTTCGTACGCAACATCGCGATCCTCATCGACGGCCGCTACCACATCGTGCAGGTCCGCGGCCCGGAGGCGGAGCGTGACGAGGTGACGCGGCTGTACGAGCAGGCGTCGGCCACCTACCGGTACACCGGGTGACGCCGAGACCACCGCCCGATGGTTGCCTCCGGTCCCGCGAAGCGAAAACCGTCACAGTGCTGTCTCCATGACCCCCCGCTTGTTCCCTGTCGGCAGGTAGGTCCTTAGTCTGACCCTGTCAAGAGCATTGCGGGGCAACGTGAATCAGATGCAGGGCCTGCTCATCGCGGGCCGCTACCGGCTCGCCGAATCCATCGGCAGCGGCGGCATGGGCCGGGTGTGGCGCGCCCACGACGAGGTGCTGCACCGGACGGTCGCCGTCAAGGAGTTGACCGCCGCGCTCTACGTGTCCGAGAGCGACCAGGCGGTCCTGCTCGCCCGTACCCGGGCCGAGGCCCGCGCCGCCGCGCGCATCAACCACTCGGCCGTCGTCACCGTGCACGACGTACTGGAGCACGACGGCCGTCCGTGGATCGTGATGGAGCTGGTCGAGGGCAACTCGCTGGCCGACGCGGTCAAGGAGCAAGTGCGCCTGGAGCCGCGGGAGGCGGCCCGCATAGGCCTGTGGGTGCTGCGCGCGCTGCGTGCCGCGCACGCCGCCGGGGTGCTGCACCGTGACGTCAAGCCGGGCAACGTCCTGCTCGGCCGGGACGGCCGGGTCCTGCTCACCGACTTCGGCATCGCGCAGATCGAGGGCGACACCACCATCACCCGTACCGGAGAGGTCGTCGGCTCGGTCGACTACCTGGCCCCCGAGCGGGTGCGCGGCCACGACCCGGGCCCGTCCTCCGACCTGTGGGCGCTCGGCGCCACCCTGTACACGGCCGTCGAGGGCCGCTCTCCGTTCCGCCGCACCTCGCCGCTGACCACCATGCAGGCGGTCGTCGAGGAGGAGGCCACCGAGCCGCAGTACGCCGGCCCGCTCGGGCCCGTCATCACCGCCCTGCTGTGCAAGGACCCGGCGCAGCGGCCCGGCGCGGACGAGGCGGAGCACATGCTCGCGGAGGCCGCGGAGGGGCGACGGCCGAGCGCGGCTCAGGCGTTCGTACCGACGCAGCACGACGGGTCGTTCACGCGGACGGGACCGCAGTACTCCTCCGGATCGGGGTCCCAGTACTCCAGCGGGTCGGGGACGCCGTACTCCCCGGAAGCGGCTGCGCCCCCGTACGGCCAGAACCACAGCCACAGCCAGAGTCATGGCCAGGGCCCCGTCACCACACCGACGGCGGTCGCGCCCCCGGCCGTTGCCCAGCCCCCGGCGGCCGCCCGTCCCCGGCGCCGCCGCCTGCGTACGCTCGCCCTCGTCGTCGCCTTCGCCGCCGTCCTCGGCGGGGTCGGCGCGGTGGCGTGGCAGAAGTTCGGCTCCGAGCAGCAGCAGGACGACAGCGCCTCCGGCGCCGCACCGGCTCCCGGGGATTCGGCCTCCTCCTCCCCGGCCTCGGAGGGCGGCATCCCGGCCGGCTGGAGCACCAAACACGATCCGCTGGGCTTCAGCATCGCCCTGCCCGCCGGGAGTTGGAAGCGCTCGGAGGACACCCTGGACGGCGGTATCAAGCAGATCGACTACTCGCCCGACAACGGCATGCACTTCGTCCGCATCGCCATAGACACCTCACCGGACTTCCTCGACGCCAACTCGCACCAGAAGGACCTCGACGCGTACCTCCAAAAGCACCTGGTCGGCTACCGGCAGACCACCCTGAAGACCAACACCTACCGCGACTGCAAGGGTTCGCTGTGGGAGTACACCTGGGACGCGCTGGCGAAGGACCCCCCGTACGTCGCCGGGCCGCGGCACGCCATCGAGGAGACGTACTTCTCGCGCGAGGGCACCGAGTACGCGATCTACATGTCCACGCCCGAGAAGGACTGGGTGAAGACGAACAAGCAGTTCAAGTGGGTGCTCCAGAGCTGGCAGCCGCCCGCCTCCTGACCTTTCGGGCGTCGGTTGTCGGCCACCCGGGCGTACGGCCCGGAGCGGTCGCGTCCGTGTGGGGCATGATGGGCCCATGGGGACCGAGGGGGACGACTTCCGTGTGATCGCGGGCCGGTACCGTCTGGAGGCACGGATCGGGCGCGGCGGCATGGGTGTGGTGTGGCGGGCGACCGACCAGTTGCTGGGCCGCCGGGTCGCGGTCAAGGAACTCGCCCTGGAGGCCTCCCTCTCGGACGACGAGGCACGGCAGCAGCGCGACCGCACCCTGCGCGAGGCGCGGGCGGTCGCCCAGTTGCGCCACCCGCACATCATCGTCGTGCACGACGTCGTGGAGGACGGCGAACGCCCGTACATCGTCATGGAGTTGATCGACGGCGGTTCGCTCGCCGACCGGATCGCGGCGCGCGGCCCGGTCGACGCGGCGGAGGCCGCCCGGATCGGCATCGACCTGCTGAGCGCGCTGCGCACGGCGCACGAGGCCGGTGTCCTGCACCGGGACATCAAGCCCGCCAACGTGCTCGTCGAGTCCGGCACGGACCGCGTCGTCCTCACCGACTTCGGGATCGCGCAGGTCTCCGGGGCCACCACACTCACCGAGACCGGCTCCTTCGTGGGTTCGCCCGAGTACACCGCGCCCGAGCGGATGTCCGGGTCGCGCACCGGACCCGCCTCCGACCTGTGGTCACTGGGCGCACTGCTGTGCACCGCGCTGAGTGGCGAGTCGCCGTTCCGCCGGGACTCGCTCGGCGGCATCCTGCACGCCGTCGTCGCCGCGGAGATCCACCCGCCCGCGCAGGCCGAGCCGCTGCTGCCCGTCGTACGGGGCCTGCTGGAGCGTGATCCGGACCGGCGGCTGGGCGCGGCGGAGGCGGAGCGGATGCTGCGGGCGTTCCGGGAGACGGGCCGCACACCGGGGCCTCCGGTGGCGTACACGCCGACCCAGCGGGACGTCCCCCGCCACACCCCGCAGCCCGCGCCCCCGCCGCAGCCGCCTCCGGCCGGGCACTCCACGCGGGGCGTGCTGGTGGCGGCGCTGCTGGTCGCCGCGATGGCAGGGGCGGGCGTGTCGGCGGCGGCGCTGCTGATGCACGGGGGCGGCGGGGACGGCGGCGGTACGCCGACCAGCTCGGCGCCGGGCACCACGACGAGTGCGTCCGCCTCACCCACCCCCACGGTCACCGTGACCCGGAGCGCCGCCACCAGCCCGGCCGCCGCGAACTCCCACACCGCGCCTTCCGGTTACCGCCTGGTGCGGGACCCGGCCGGCTTCTCCCTCGCGGTGCCGGACGGCTTCACCCGGGACCCGCAGGGCGAGCGCGTCTTCTACATGTCGCCGTGGGAGACCTTCCGCCTCGGCATCAAGATGGCCGACCCGCAGACCGGCGGCCCGCTGGCGGTGATGCGCCGCTCCGCCGCCGGCGGCAGCAGCACGAACCCCGGTTACCACGACGGCCGGGTCACGCGAACCACGCACGACGGAAACCCCGCCGCGCTCTGGGAGTTCACCTGGAACGGCTTCAGCGCGTCGGAGGGCCCCAGGCACACCTACGACCTGTGCTGGGAGGAGGACGGCCGGATGTACGACGTGTGGGTGTCGGCGCCGGTGGGGAAGGTCGCGGAGGCGCGGGAGTACTTCGACGTCGCGGTCGACACGTTCACGCCCTCCGGCTGACCCGTCGTGCCTACCTGAGCCGTCTTGCGATCCCCTTCACGAGTTGGGTCCTCGCCACCTCCAGCGCGAACCGTCCGCCGCCGTCGGGCACGGGTTTGGCGTACCAGGGCAGGCCATGCCGGCGCCACTTGGCCGGAGCGAGGCCCTGGGGCAGCTCGGGAAGCGGCAACACCCAAGGCCCGAGCCGAAGCTCGCCGCCCCACACACCGGCCGGCAGTGCGGCCACCGGTACCCGCACCACGAAGTCATCGCCTGCGCACGAAATCTGACGGGCGTTGAGGGTGCCCCCGCTCTCACCGCCCGTCAGTCCGACCACCAGGGCCCCCTCCGGGTACGAGGCGAGCGTGCACCGCCCGGTGACCTCCAGCTCGGTGGGCGCGTCGGCGGCCCAGCGGATGCCGTCGAGGCCGAGGTGGGGCAGCACCTCGTGCTTGCGCTCGCCGAGGTCGAGGGTGAAGTTGCCGTACGGCTTGGTGGTGTAGAGGGTGACGGCGCGCAGCTCCTCGCCGGTACCGGCGACCACGTGCGTGCTGGCCCTGCTGGAGACATTCTCGGCCCGCTTGCTGCCGACGCGGACCTCTTTGGACAGACCCTGGGCGCCGATGGCGAGGGAGACGTCCCACAGCCCGTCGGGGAGCGGCTCGCCGTCCGCTGCGGTGGTGATGTCGACGGCGACCTCGAAACCGGCGAGGTCGTAGGCGAACCGCCCGCGGTCCTCCGCCGCCCCCAGCCCGGGCGTCGCGGTGTGCGTGACGGGCAGCCGGTACTCGGCCTTGCTGTCCCGCTCCCGCAGGACCAGCTCGGAGGTGACCTCGCGTGTCTCGACGCGGTGGAGGTAGCCGTGGCCGGCCAGGTGGAGCGTGGTGCCGTGCAGCTCCGCGCGGGTGACGAGGTGTCGGGTGCCGAGCTGGGCGGTGACGTCGTAGCAGCTGTCGGGGACGGGGTGGGCGGGGTCGCGGAGGAAGGGGTAGCGGGCGTAGGCGCGGCCGTTCTCGACGAGGAGGGGGGTGGCAGCCTTGCTCCGGGCGCTCTCCCTCTCGAACTCGACGACTTCCAGCAGTTCGTCGAGCATGCGCTCGCGGACGAGGTGCAGTCGCAGCCGGGCCATCGCCGAGAGCCGGTCGTTCAGCCCGTCATGCCACAACGGCTCGATGGTCTCAGCCAGTTGGTCGAGCATCTTCTCCTGGGTCTCCCGGGGCTCGAAGACGAGCTGGTCCGCGAGGATCTGCTGGACCTCCACGGTCAGGTGCCGGTGGGCCAGGTGGTCCCGTCCAGGGCCCGGCGGCACGTTGTCCAGGATCAGGTCGACCATGCGTGGCAGGAACCGCAGCCGGAGTTCCGATCCCTTCAGCCGACGGGTGATGTTGCCCTCGTCCTCGCGCAGCACCCAGAACAGGCAGTCGTAGTCCGCCACCACGGAGATGCCGGAGGCGTGCAGGTATGCCGCGCCGACGAAGAGCTGGTCCTCGCCGATGGCCAGGTCGGTGGGGAAACGCAGCGCGTGCCGCTCCAGCAGCTCCCGGCGGAAGAGCTTCATCGGGTTGAGCGTCCAGTAGACCCGGGAGGAGAAGACGTCCGTGCGGGGCTGGTTGCGCTTGAACATCGACTTGGGTGCGCCGCGTCCACCGACGCCGACCATCTTGCCGAGGACGACGTCCGTGCCGTTGTCCTCGGCCATGCGGACCATGCGTTCCAGGGCCTCGGGGCCGAGGTGGTCATCGGCGTCCAGGAAGTACACGAACGTACCGCGGGCCAGCTCCAGCCCGGTGTTGCGCGGCGCGGACGGACCACCCGAGTTCGCCTGGTGGACGACGCGCAGCAGCCCCGGGTAGAGGCCGCTCAGCCGCTCCAGCTCGTCCGCCGTCCCGTCGGTCGAGCCGTCGTTCACGACGATGACCTCGAGCTTCTCACGGCCGATGCTCTGCTCGGCGACAGAGGTGACGCAACGCGTGAGATAAGGCATCGCATTGTACGCGGCGACAATCACCGAAATGGTGGGCTCGGCCATCTGGTGTTCTCCAGAGAATACTGGGCGTACTCCAGTTGATAGGGGCTCCGATATTCCTGGAGGCACTATCCGAGTCAGGAGGAGACTTGACGGTAGGTGAACCTACCATGCACTAATGATGGTTGCAGTGTGAGGAGTCGGCGAAGCGGTCATATCAAGCCGATTTGGCGGGTGCGATCGGCGGATACGGGCCGCGTGGAAGTGCGGTTGGCCTGCGGTTTTGTTGACCGGTCCTGGTGTATGTCTGTCAATTGGTGAGCGGCTGTGACCCATATCTCCGCTTGCAGGGGCAACCTGGAAGTGTGAGTGGCTGTCAGGGCCCTTCTTCAAGGGGTTTTCAGACAGCCCGAACGCCCTGCCGATACCGCCCCGGAGTGACCCCGAACTCCCGGCTGAACGCGTGCGAAAGGGCGTACGGGCTGGCGTAGCCGGCGTCGCGGGCCACGGTGGCGAGGGGGGCGTCCGTGTCGCGGAGGCGGGTGGCCGCCAGGGTCAGGCGCCACCAGGTGAGGTAGGCCATGGGCGGGCGGCCCACGAGGGAGGTGAAGCGGCGGGCCAGGGTCGCGCGGGAGACGCCTGCCTCGGTGGCCAGGCGGGCGTTGGTCCAGGGGGCCGACGGGGCGGCGTGCAGGGCGCGCAGGGCCGCTGTGGTCACCGGGTCGGACAGGGCCGCCGACCAGGCGCCGGTGCTCGCCTCGGTCAGCCACGCCCGGACCATGTAGACCAGGAGGAGGTCCAGCAGGCTCGGCAGGGCGAGGGTCGCGCCCGGGCGGTCGCCGGTCAGTTCGCGGGCCAGGAGGTCCACCGCGGCGCGGAGTTCGGGGTGGGCGCCGATCCGGTTCCGCAGGTGGACCACCTCGGGCAGTTCCGCCATCAGCGGGTGCACCCGGGCCCGGTCCAGGCGGTACTTGCCGCACAGCAGCTCCACCTGGGGTCCGTTGCCGACCTGCCTCACGTCCGCCTCCGTCACCTCCTCGAACGGCACCGCCCGCCGCGCATCCCCCGCCGACACCGGACCGTCCGCCAGCACATGCCCCGCCCCGTGCGGCAGCAGCACCACGTCACCCGTGCCCAGCGCCACCGGTTCGCCGCCCCCGTCGGGCAGCAGCACGCAGTCGCCACCGAGGACCACGTGGAAGCCCGCCCCCTCGTATGCCGACAAGCGCACGCACCAGCGCCCGCTCACCCGCAGCCTGTTGGAGGACGGCCGCCCGGTGCGGACGACGGAGATCGCGTCGCTCACCACATCCATGAGACGTAAGCGTATCCGCCTGAGTCTTGCGGGCATTGGAACGCTCACACCACGCCCCTAGCCTCCCAGTCATGGCTGAAGACAGCGTGCAGAGATTCGTGATCGGTGATGTCGAGGTCCTCCGGATCGTCGAATGGCAGGGCCCCTTCGTGCCCGCGCCCGACCTCGTCCCCGGCGTCGCGCCCGAGCTGTGGAAGGAGTACGAGGAACAACTCGCACCCGACCACTGGGAGCCCGGCAGCGACCGGGCGGTGGCCGCGATGCAGACCTGGGTACTGCGTAGCGGCGGGCGGACCGTGCTGGTGGACACGGGGGTGGGCAGGGGGCGGGAGCGGCCCGGGAACCCGCTCTTCCACCGGCGGGAGGGCGACCTGCCGGGGCGGCTGGAGCGGGCCGGGGTGCTCCCCGAAGACGTCGACGTCGTCGTCAACACCCACATCCACGCCGACCACGTCGGCTGGAACACCCGCGACGCGGGCGGCGAGTGGGTGCCCACCTTCCCCGGCGCCCGGTACCTCCTGCCGGCTGCCGACGACGCCCACTTCGGGCCGGACGGCGGGTACGGCGGGGGCGTGCGCGTGGACGACCGGCTCGTGTACGAGGACAGCGTGGCGCCCGTGCACCGGGCGGGGCTGGCCGAACGATGGGAGCGCGAGCACCGTATCGACGAGCACCTCACCCTGGAGGCCGCCCCGGGCCACACCCCCGGTTCCTCCGTGCTCCGGGTCGCCTCGCGCGGTGAACGCGCGGTGTTCGTCGGGGACTTGCTCCACAATCCGGTGCAGGTTCTTCATCCGGAGTGCAGCAGCTGCTTCTGCCTCGACCCGCGGCAGGCCGCCCGGAGCAGGCGGCGGGTCCTGGAACGGGCCGCCGATCAGCAGGAGTTGGTCATCCCGGCGCACTTTTCGGGGGCCGGTGCCGTGGAAGTGCGACGGGTGGGCGACCGGTTCTCACTCGGTCGCTGGGCGGCCTGACCCCACCCGCGTCGACAAGGGCACGGTGCGCACGGTACTCATGGGACCATGAGCGAAGACGGCGAACGTGCGACCGACGTGCGTCTGCTCGGTGGGCGCTACCGGCTGATCGAGCGTATCGGCACCGGCGGCACGGGCACCGGCACCGTATGGCGGGCGCTGGACGAGTCCACCCGGCGGTACGTCGCCGTCAAGCGGCCCCTGCCGCCAGGCGACCCGGAGGACGAGGAGCACACGCGGGCCGCCCACCGGCTGCACCGCGAGGCCCGCGCCGCCGCCCGCGTCGACCATCCGGCCGCCGTGCGCATCCACGACGTCGTCCTGGAGGACGGGCTTCCCTGGATCGTCATGGAGTTCGTCCTCGGCGAGTCCCTGCACACGCTCCTGGGGCGGGGGCCGCTGCCGGTCCCCGAGGCCGCCCGTATCGGTCTCGCGGTGCTCGGCGCCCTGCGCGCGGCGCACGCGATCGGCATCGTCCACCGCGACGTCAAACCGGCCAACGTCCTCCTCGAATCCGGCACCGACCGCGTCGTCCTCACCGACTTCGGCGTCGGGCACGTCCACGACCCCGGCTCCCCGGCCGACACCGACTTCGTCGCACCCGAACGGAGGGCGGAGCCCGGCGCGGGCCCGGCTTCCGACCTGTGGTCCCTCGGCGCACTGCTGCGCGCCGCCGTCGGGGACGAGCCGGTCCCGGCCGGGGAGACCGCCGGGCTCCACTCGCTGGTGGCCCGTCTGCTGACGCCGGAACCGGCCGGGCGGCCGGAGGCCGAGGAGGTGGCTGCCGTGCTGGGCGCGATCGTCGAGGGCGCCGGGAAATCCCGGCCGGCGCTGGCCGCCACCCCCACAACGCCCTGATCAGCGCATTCGCTGCCAGTGGTCACTGGCGTCGTGTGAGCGGTCGGTGAATCCCCGTTACCCACGGGTACCCAAAGGAGTGGTTCCGGCATACCCTGCGCCTCATGACGGACTCGCAGGCCCCGGAAAAGACCGGCACCAACCCCCTCGCCCCCGCCCCGGACGGCGCCCGTACCGCCGCCGACGTGGTCACCCCGGAGCTGATAGCGCAGCTCACCAAGGGCGTGGTCGGCTCCGGCAAGACCGAGAGCCACACCCCCTTCACCGGTGACAAGCTGGCCGACCTGCCCGAGTCCACCCCCGAGGACGTGGCCGACGCCTTCGACCGGGCCCGCGCCGCCCAGGCCGTCTGGGCCCGGACCCCGGTACGGCAGCGCGCCGCCGTGCTGCTCCGCTTCCACGACCTGGTGCTGGAACGCCAGGCCGAGGTCCTCGACCTCATCCAGCTGGAGACCGGCAAGGCCCGGCTGCACGCCCACGAGGAGGTCCAGGCCGTCGCCGTCGCGGCCCGGCACTACGGCCGCAAGGCACCCGCGTACCTGAGGGCGAAGCGGCACGCCGGCGCCGTACCGACCCTCACGAAGGTCACCGAACTGCGCCACCCGCGCGGAGTCGTCGGCCAGATCGCCCCCTGGAACTACCCGCTGGAACTGTCGGTCGGCGACGCGCTCCCCGCGTTCGTCGCGGGCAACGCGGTGGTGATGAAGCCGGACACCGAGACCTGCCTGACCGCCCTGTGGGCCCGCGACCTGCTCATCGAGGCCGGACTGCCCGCCGACGTCTTCCAGGTCGTGCTCGGCGAGGGACCCGTCGTCGGCCCGGAGGTCGTCAAGCACGCCGACTACGTCTCCTTCACCGGCTCCACCCGCACCGGCCGCGAGGTCGCCCAGGGCGCCGCCGCCCGCCTGGTCGGCGTCTCCCTCGAACTCGGCGGCAAGAACGCCATGCTGGTCCTTCAGGACGCCGACCTGGACAAGGCCGCCGCGGGCGCCGTCCGCGCCTGCTTCTCCTCCGCCGGGCAGCTGTGCATCTCCATCGAGCGGCTGTACGTCCACGAGTCGGTCGCCGACGCCTTCCTGGAGCGCTTCGCCGCCCGCACCAAGGCCATGCGGCTGGGCAAGTCCCTCGCCTACGGCGCCGACATGGGCTCGCTGGTCGGCGACCGGCAACTGAAGGCCGTCACCCGGCACGTGGAGGACGCCGTCGCCAAGGGCGTCACCGTGGTCGCCGGCGGGGTCGCCCGCCCGGACATCGGCCCGTACTTCTACGAGCCGACCATCCTCGACGGCGTGACCGAGCCGATGTCGGTGTGCACGGAGGAGACCTTCGGCCCCGTCGTGTCCATCTACCGCTTCAGGACCGAGGACGAGGCGGTGGAACTCGCCAACTCCACACCGTACGGACTGAACTCCTCGGTCTGGACGAAGGACGGCCGCCGCGGCCGCGAGATCGCCGCCCGGCTGCGCACCGGCACCGTCAACGTCAACGAGGGCTACGCCCCCGCCTACGGCAGCGTCCAGTCCCCGATGGGCGGCATGAAGGACTCCGGCCTCGGCCGCCGCCACGGCTCCGAGGGCATCCTCAAGTACACCGAGGCCCAGACGATCGCCCAGCAGCGGCTGCTGCCGATGGCGCCGTCGCTGGGCATGGACGACGAGAAGTACGCGGCGTTCATGAGCACCAGCCTGAAGCTGATGAAGGCGTTCCGCTTCCGCTAGCCAACCCGCCAACCACCCCGCCAACCAGCCCGCCAGACAGCACCCGTTCTCGACGAGGAGAGCACGTGTCACAGGAGAACTCTGTCCGCACGCGGGACGACGCCGCGTACGACTACGACGTCATCGTGGTCGGGTCGGGATTCGGCGGGTCCGTGACCGCCCTCCGCCTCACCGAGAAGGGCTATCGCGTCGGCGTCCTGGAGGCAGGACGCCGCTTCACCCGGGAGTCCCTCCCCAAGAACTCCTGGGACCTGAAGAACTACCTCTGGGCCCCCAAGCTCGGCATGTACGGCATCCAGCGCATCCACCTGCTGGGCAACGTCATGGTCCTGGCGGGCGCGGGCGTCGGCGGCGGCTCCCTCAACTACGCCAACACCCTCTACGTACCGCCGAAAGCCTTCTTCGACGACCCCCAGTGGCGGGACATCACCGACTGGCAGGAGGAGCTGAAGCCGTACTACGACCAGGCGCGGCGCATGCTCGGCGTGCGGCTCAACCCGACGATGACCCCCTCCGACGTGCACCTGAAGGCGGCGGCGCAGCGGATGGGCGTCGGCGACACCTTCCACCTGGCGCCGGTCGGGGTGTTCTTCGGGGACGGCGAGGACGCCGACGGGACGGCGAAGGCCAAGCCGGGGGAGCCGGTCGCCGACCCCTACTTCGGCGGAGCGGGTCCGGACCGCAAAGCCTGCACCGAGTGCGGCGAGTGCATGACGGGCTGCCGGCACGGCGCCAAGAACACCCTCAACGAGAACTACCTCCACCTCGCCGAGAAGGCGGGCGCGGTCGTGCACCCCATGACGACCGTCATGTCCGTCACCGACGACTCGCGCGGCGGGTACGCGGTCGCCACCCTGCCGACGGACCAGAAGAAGAAGGGCAAGGGCCGCACCTTCACGGCCCGCCGGGTCGTCCTCGCAGCCGGCACCTACGGCACGCAGACGCTGCTGCACCGCATGAAGGCCCACGGCCAGCTGCCCCACCTCTCCGGCCGGCTGGGTGAGCTGACCCGCACCAACTCCGAGGCCCTGGTGGGCGCCCAGACGGACAACCGGCGCTACCGCAAGGCGCACGGCACGCCCAGGGCCGACTTCACGCGGGGCGTGGCGATCACGTCCTCCGTCCACCCGGACGAGAACACGCACATCGAGCCGGTCCGCTACGGCAAGGGCTCCAACGCGATGGGCGGCCTGTCCATCCTCCAGGTGCCCTACGCGGAGGGCTCCTCCCGTGTCCTGGCCTGGCTGACGAACGCGGCCCGGCACCCGCTGCTGGTCGCCCGCTCGCTCTCCAACCGCCGTTGGTCGGAGCGGACCATCATCGGCCTGGTGATGCAGTCGCTGGACAACTCACTGACGACGTACCTGAAGCCGGACGGCGTCGGCAAGGGCCTGCTGACCGCACGCCAGGGCCACGGCGCGCCCAACCCCAAGCAGATCAGGGCCGCTTCCGAGGCCGCCTCCGCGCTCGCCGCCGAGATCAACGGCTTCGCGGGCAGCAACGTCGGCGAGCTGATGGGCACCCCGCTCACCGCCCACTTCCTCGGCGGCTGCCCGATCGGCGACTCCCGCGAGACGGGCGTGATCGACCCGTACCACCGGCTGTACGGCCACCCCGGCATCTCGGTCGTCGACGGCGCGGCGGTCTCCGCGAACCTGGGCGTGAACCCCTCGCTGACCATCACCGCGCAGGCCGAGCGGGCGATGTCGTACTGGCCCAACAAGGGCGAGGCGGACCCGCGTCCGGCCCAGGGCCGGCCGTACGAGCGGCTGAAGCCGGTGGAGCCGGTGAACCCGGTGGTCCCGGCCGACGCGTTCGGCGCCCTGCGGCTGCCGTTCCTGGGGATACCGGCGGTGCCGCCGAAGAAGTAGAAGAAGGCGGGAGAAGTAGAAGAAGAGGGAGACGTAGAAGAAGTAAAAGAAGGACCTGCGCCCCCCTCCGAGCGCAGGTCCTTCTTTTGCCTTGCGGCGTGTTACCCAGGTACTCGCTTACGCGCCGGCCTGGGCCTTGCGCCGACGCACCGTGTACACCGCACCGGCACCGGCGACGACGGCGATACCGCCGACCAGGCCGATGACGGGCAGGGCGGAGCTGGAGCCGGTCTCGGCGAGGTTGCCGGTCGGCAGGTCGGAGACGTTGCCCTGCGGCTTCTTCACCGGGTCCTTGCTGCCCTTGTCGCTCGGGGTGGCGTCACCGGGCTCGGGGTTGGAGGCGCCGGCCTTCAGCACCTCGAAGTCGTACTGCGCCCAGCCCTCGGCGATGCAGTCCTGGCCCTCGACGTTGTCGAGGTAGGCGCCGGAGCCGAAGGAGTAGGCGTCACCGGCCGGGGCCTTGGCGTCGATGCTGACGCGCAGGTCGAGCGACTTGCTGGCGCCCGACTTCAGGCTCTCCACGTAGAAGAAGTAGTCGCCGGCCCAGTCGTCGGTGCCGATGCGGTCCCAGGTGCCGTCCTCGGGGTTCTTGAACTCCAGGTCGACGTACGGGCTCAGGTACTTGGACTCGTCGAGCTCGTAGTTCTCCACCTCGGCGTAGAAGGCGACGCCGTCGACGGTGGTCTTCGACTCGTTGGTGACGACCAGCTTGAAGCTGTGGAAGCCGTCGCCCGCGACGATCTTGCCCGGCAGGCCCTTGATGTCGGCGGACACCTTGGCGTCGCCGAAGTCCTCGTCGAGGTCCTCGCAGTACGGCACGTCGGGGTCCGGGTCCTCGCTCGGCTCGGCCGTGGTGGGCTCGGCCGTGGTGGGCGTGGCCGTGACCGACTGGGTCGGGGTGCCCGTCGCGCTGGTGGTGTCGGTGGGCACGGTGGTGCCGGTGGGCGTGCCGGTCTCGCTCGTGGGCGCCGTCGGCGTCGTGGGGGTGGTCGGCGTCTCCGTCGTCGGCGTCTCGGTGGGAGAGCCGGTCGCCGTCACCGTGTCGGTGGGGGTCGGCGTCGAGTCCTCCGCGAACGCGGCAGGCGCGGACAGCAGCGCGAGGGGGGCTATGGCAGCCGTCGCGGCCGCTGCGGCCATGGCACGGCGAAGCTTCATGAAGACCTCGGGAGTCCCGGGTGCTGTGGTGGCAGCACGGTTGGCGGAGGGTGGCTCCGCGTGTGGGGCGCGGGTGACCCTTGGTTTTGCTGTGGTGTTTGATCCACGAGGTCTGTGAAGGGTTGCACCGCTGCTCACAGAATTTTTATGTGGCCTGAGTCACAGGAATCACGGGAGTCGCACGACTCCAGGAGTCACAACTGTGGGGCCGTCGTGGGAACGGCATGACGAAGGGCCCCGCGGGACGGATCCGCGGGGCCCTTCTTCCGTCGGCACCGGCGTCAGGGCGGCGCCGGTGCTCTGGGTGTTCCGGCGGCCGGCCCCGGGCGTCCCCGGAGCCGGCCGTTCTCTTGGGTGACCGGTCTGCTGTCCCCTGCCGTCCGGTCACTTTGCCGGAGCGAGGTCCCACGGCGAACGGCACGATCCGTACGCCTCATCGCTCCGGCGAGCCACGCGTGGTTCTTACCGGGGCCGCCCCTGGCTGGCAC
Organism: Streptomyces sp. NPDC001480; assembly: GCF_042894725.1. NCBI lineage: Bacteria > Bacillati > Actinomycetota > Actinomycetes > Kitasatosporales > Streptomycetaceae > Streptomyces > Streptomyces sp. NPDC001480. The sequence goes on from NZ_JBIAVX010000019.1 coordinate 77,919, forward strand.
GGACACCCGGACCAACGAAGCGGCCGACCGGGCGTCACGCGCCGTACGGGTGAGAGGCGGGGCGAACTCAGATGCGACCCCGGGACAGTTCGAGGAGGGTCATGGCGAGGGAGGTGCCGGGCTTGCCCAGGGCGTCCCTGTAACGGCCGAGGATCTCCATCTCCCGGGACAGGTGCACGCGCCGCCCGCCGGAGGCGATACGGGTCTGCTGCACGACGGCGGACACGGCCATCCGCTCCTGGATGAGGCCGATGATCCGGTCGTCTAGCGCGTCGATGCGTTCCCGGGCGTCCGCGATCGTCCGGTCCGCGCCGGTGGTCTGTTCCGCTGCGGTGGTCTGTTCCGCTGTGGTGGTGGCGGTGGTCGTCATGTCGGGGCTCCTCACGGAGGTGTACGGGTGGGGTGCCCCGGAGCGGCAGTGCCCGGGAAACGACAGGCGCCCCGGGCCTTGTCGGCCCGGGGCGCCTGGGAAGTCGCTTGGCGGTTCGCTCAAGCAGCACGACCATGGCAGCCGGCGGGCCGGGTGCCATAGGTAAAGAGGAAGGTCGTGTGCGCGAGCATGTGGCCAGTATGACACGGGTCCGGCACCGTCCGGCCCGTCCGGCGGTCGGAGACGGTGAGGGCGTCCACGGCCACCCCGGTAGACTCGGGAAGTACAGCCCTCGCCCAACCGCCGGAAGGCACCCCGTGTCATCAGCGAACCCCGCAGCCGCTCCCGACACCGTCCTGGTCGTCGACTTCGGTGCGCAGTACGCCCAGCTCATCGCCCGTCGCGTCCGCGAGGCGCGGGTCTACAGCGAGATCGTGCCGAGCACCATGCCGGTCCAGGAGATGCTCGCCAAGAACCCCGCGGCGATCATCCTCTCCGGCGGCCCCTCGTCCGTGTACGAGGAGGGCGCCCCCCGCCTCGACCGCGAGCTCTTCGAGGCCGGCGTCCCCCTCTTCGGCATGTGCTACGGCTTCCAGCTGATGGCGCAGACCCTCGGTGGCACGGTCGACAACACCGGCGCCCGCGAGTACGGCCGTACGGACCTGCACGTGTCGAAGTCGTCCTCGACCCTCTTCGAGGGCACCCCGGCCGAGCAGGCGGTCTGGATGTCGCACGGCGACGCCTGCTCCGCCGCCCCCGAGGGCTTCACCGTCACGGCCTCCACCGACGTCGTCCCGGTCGCCGCCTTCGAGGACGACGAGAAGAAGCTGTACGGCGTCCAGTACCACCCCGAGGTCATGCACTCCACGCACGGCCAGCAGGTGCTGGAGCACTTCCTGTACCGGGGCGCGGGCCTCAAGCCGGACTGGACCACCGGCAACGTGATCGAGGAGCAGGTCGCCGCGATCCGCGAGCAGGTCGGCGACAAGCGGGCCATCTGCGGCCTGTCCGGCGGTGTCGACTCCGCCGTGGCCGCCGCCCTCGTCCAGAAGGCCATCGGCTCCCAGCTGACCTGCGTCTACGTCGACCACGGCCTGATGCGCAAGGGCGAGACCGAGCAGGTCGAGAAGGACTTCGTCGCGGCCACCGGCGTCCAGCTGAAGGTCGTCGACGCCGAGGAGCGCTTCCTCACCGCGCTCAAGGGTGTCTCCGACCCCGAGGAGAAGCGGAAGATCATCGGGCGCGAGTTCATCCGCGTCTTCGAGCAGGCCCAGGCCGAGATCATCGCGGACGAGGGCCCGGCGGTCGAGTTCCTCGTCCAGGGCACCCTCTACCCCGACGTGGTCGAGTCCGGCGGCGGCACCGGCACCGCCAACATCAAGTCGCACCACAACGTCGGCGGCCTCCCCGAGGACCTGGAGTTCAAGCTCATCGAGCCGCTCCGCAAGCTGTTCAAGGACGAGGTCCGGATGGTCGGCCAGGAGCTCGGCCTGCCCGAGGAGATCGTCCAGCGCCAGCCGTTCCCCGGCCCCGGCCTCGGCATCCGCATCGTCGGCGAGGTCACCAAGGAACGCCTGGACCTGCTGCGCGAGGCCGACGCCATCGCCCGCGAGGAGCTGACGGCGGCCGGCCTCGACCGGGACATCTGGCAGTGCCCGGTGGTCCTGCTCGCGGACGTGCGCAGCGTCGGTGTCCAGGGCGACGGCCGCACCTACGGTCACCCGATCGTGCTGCGCCCGGTCTCCTCCGAGGACGCCATGACGGCCGACTGGTCGCGACTGCCGTACGACGTGCTCGCCCGCATCTCCACCCGGATCACCAACGAGGTCCGCGACGTCAACCGCGTCGTCCTCGACGTGACCTCCAAGCCGCCGGGCACCATCGAGTGGGAGTGATCACCTGCGTGGTCACCTGCGTGGTCACCTGCGCCTGATGCGGCGCGGGGGCTCACCGGGCTTCCAGACCTGGACGACCAGATACGTGTCGTCCTCGACGTAGGTCCGTACGACCTCCGTCAGCTCGGTGCGGAAGAGGTGGAACGGCTGCGGCGGTTCCGCCTCTTTCACGTACGCGTCCTTCGCCGCGCCGGCCTCCACCTCGATCGCCCGCCCGCTGATCCGTACGTCGCCCGTACCCGGGTCCGTACCCGGCCCCGGGTTCGACTGGAGCGCGAAACGCGGGTCGCGGCGCAGGTCGAGGGCCTTGAGCGAGTCCGGCATCATGCCCAGCCACAGCTCCCCGCCCAGGAAGCGGACCTCCAGGCCGGAGGTGCGGGGGGAGCCGTCCTTGCGCAGGGTGGCGAGGACATGATGGCGGTGCGCGCCGAAGCACTCCTGGACCGTCCCGGCGAACTCGGGCGCGGCGGTGCTGAAGGATTCCCAGGTCATACGGGCCAGTGTTCCGCCGATACCAGACGTCTTCTGTCGGGATTCGAGCCTGTGCGTCATCTTTACAGAACAGCGCTGCCCTTTTGCGCTGACCGGGGGTAACTTCCGGCCCGTGAGCAATCCCAGTGCCGCAGGCCCCCTGCACGGGCCCACCCCGCCCCCACCGCTGCCCACCGACCAGCTGCGGTTCTCCATGCCGCCGATGTTCGACTCGGTCGACGACGAACGCCGGCACCGGAAGGAAAGGCTCGCGGGCGCCCTGCGGATCTTCGGGCGGTCAGGCTTCGAGGACGGGGTGTCCGGGCACATCACCGCCCGCGACCCCGAGTACAGCAACTGCTTCTGGGTCAACCCGTTCGGGATCCCGTTCAAGCACGTCACCGTCAGCGACCTGGTCATGGCCAACCAGGACGGTCAGGTGATCGAGGGCCGCTACCACGTCAACCAGGCCGCGTTCACCGTGCACGCCCAGGTGCACGCCGCCCGCCCGGACGTCGTCGCCGTCGCCCACTGCCACTCGGTGCACGGCCGGGCCCTGTCCACGCTCGGCGACCTGCTCGACCCGATCACCCAGGAGAGCTGTGCCTTCTACGAGGACCACGCCCTGTACAACTCCTACACGGGCGTCGCCGTGGACGCCGAGGAGGGCCGCCGGATCGCGTCCGCGCTCGCCAGCCACAAGGCGCTGGTGCTGCGCAACCACGGGCTGCTGACCGTCGGCGACTCGGTGGACGCGGCGGCCTGGTGGTTCCTGTCCATGGAGCGGTCCTGTCAGGTGCAGCTGATGGCGAAGGCGGCGGGCCGACCGCTGCTCATCGACCACAAGCTGGCGGTGGCCACCCGTGAGCAGCTCGGCGGCGACCTGGTCGGCTGGATCAACTACCAGCCGCTGTGGCAGGACATCAGCCGCAGCGAACCCGACCTGCTCAGCTGAAGTCCCGCAGCACCGCCGCCTTGGTCATCGCGAACTCCTCGTCCGTCAGCACCCCGTCCCGGTGCAGCTCACCCAACTCCCTGAGCCGGCGCAGCAGTACGTCGTGCCGGTCGGCCGGCGCCGGTACGGTCGCCCCCGCCCGCGGCCACCCGTCGGTGTGCTCACCGCCGCCACGGGTGGAGGGGTGCGGCAGGCGCGCGGTGACGGCGGCCGCGACCAGGGCGGTGAGCAGGTCACGCCGGACGTTGCCCCACAGGTCGAGGGTGTAGGGGTCCCGCTCCGGCGGCAGCTTGGAGTACACCGTCTCCCGGGTGACGAACCGCAGGAAGCCGTCCTCGTACCCCGAGTTCGGCAGCCACTCGACCTGGGCCAGGTCGCCGATGCCGATGATCCGCGGCCCGGTGGCCCGCTTGACCCGGTCGGAGGTGTCCGCCCAGTCGATACGGACCTGGCCGCCGTCGAAGGAGACCGTGCCGTCGGAGGACCGCACCGACACCGGCACCGGCGGCCCCGCCAGCAGATAGGCCTTGGTGGGTTCCTTGGGGACCTGGTCCAGCAGCAGGGCGTGCCGGATCTCCTCGGCCACGTACTCCGCCACCCCGGAGCGGTCCGCGTCCACGGTCAGCCGGTAGGGGTCCGCCGCGTCCGGCAGCCGCCCGCCCGTCGCGTGCAGCAGCGGGTCGGCGCCCTCGCGCAGCCGCATGCGCAGCCGGCCGCGTTTGCGCTCGGGCACGTAGACGACGCCCGAGACGGCTTCCAGGGGAACCGTGATCTCCCCGTAGGTCTGGCGGAACAGCGGCACGGAACGGTGGAGTCCCGGCGTGATCCGGACCGTGCTGCCGTCGAAGGCCCAGGTCCCGTCGCGCTGGATGATCTCGGCCATATCGGAATTCTCGCAGCCGGGTCAACAGTGCGGGACCCGCTTCACCCGCGGTGACCACCTGCCGGACAGGGAGGGCGTGGTGTAGGGCACAATGCGTCGTCGCAGGGGTCGTGGGGTCGTGTGTCGTGGGGTCGTGGGGAAGGCGGGCATCGGGCGTGGCGGTGCAGGAGGCGAGACAGGGCGCGGACGCGGGCGTTCACGCGGGCGGCTGCGCCTGCGGGGACTGTCCGGTCGGGGCGCGTGAGGGGCACCGGCGGGCGGTCGCGGAATTCCTGCTGAAACGGGACGAGTTCGCGGCCGGGCAGGGCCTGCCGGTGGCGGTGGCCCACTCCGCGTCGGCGTCCCGGCAGTGGGTCTCCGAGGAGTTGACGCAGTCCGCCGAGGTGGTCGCCGAGCGCGGCCGGGTGGAGGGCGAGTCCTGGCTGGCCCGGCTGTGGGTGCGTACCGCGTGCGCGGTGTGGGCGGCCGTCTTCGCGCTGCTGCTGACCCAGTCGCTGACCGCGACCGGCACGGGCTGGACGAGTGCCCGCACCGCCGGGCTGCTCGCCGCGCTGGTGACGGGCGGGGCGCTGACCGCCGCGTCCTGGTTCCACCGGGCGCGCGGCGGGGCGCTGGCCCCCGTCGTCGGCGAGGACAACCGGATGTCCACCTCCCGTACCGTGGCCGCGGCCTGGGTGCTGTTCGTCGCCTACGCGGTACTGGTTCTGGCCGGCCGGCTGGCCGTCGCCTCCGGGCACGCCGAACGCGACGCGCTGATCTCCGGCCTCGACCTCGCGCGCGGGGCGGGCGTGGTGACCGTGCTCGCCGTGGTCTGCGGGATCGCGATGCTGGTCCGGCGGGTGGTCGGGACGCGGGTCACGGGGCAGCGGCTCCAGAAGGTGCGCGCGCACCGGCCGAGGGCGGCCGACCTGCTCACCGACGACGCCGGGCGGGGCACCTTCGCCGACATCCAGTACGTCGTGATCAGCGCCGTCGCCCTGCTGTTCGCCGCCGTCCGGCTCGCCCGCCGCCCCGACCAGCTGCCCGACCTGCCCTGGGGGCTGGCGGTGGTGGTGCTGGTGTCGGCGGCCACCTACCTGGCCGGCAAGTACGCGGAGGGCGGCCGTCCGGTGATCCACTCCGTGGTCCGCGCCCGCGAGGCGGGCGACCTGGACGGGCCGATCCGCACCGGCGACGACATCGAGATCCGCGGCACCGGCTTCGTCCCGCCCGGCGCCCAGACCGCCGACCGCCTCTCCCGCATGGTCGTCCGCATCGGCGCGGTCAACGTCCACGTCCCCCTGATCCCGGTCACCGGCGGCTTCAGCAACCCCACGGACACCGTGCTGACCGTCCCCGTACCGGTCGAGGTCGAGCCCGGATCGGTGGAGATCCAGGTGGTGACGGCGGCCGGTGTGGCCACCAACCGGTGCGTGGTCGAGGTGACCGAGTGACGCGAATACCGGTACACATCTGACCCATCCGGCTCATCAGACACTCCGCAGGAATTCGGAAAATTGTACGGGGTGGGGTTGAACGGGGCCGAGTTGCCGTACGTATCGTCTTGTTGAGGGTCCCCGGCACGGCGGGCGAGAGGCGGCTAGAGCGATGACTCACGGCATGCGTATCGATACACGGAGTTCCTATCGTGGCGGCGGTGGTCGGGACTGGCGGGATGCCGCCGGCCATTACGCGCTCCTTCCGCTGCGCGTCTTCCTCGGCGTCACCTTCATCTATGCCGGGCTGAACAAACTCACCGACAGTGCCTTCATGAAGTCCGGCGGCGCCGGCTCGATCGGCGACACCATGCGCTCGGTCCGGGACTCCGCGGCCATCCCGGCCCTGGTCGACCTGGCCCTGAAGAACCCCGTCGGCTTCGGCTACGGCATCGCCCTCGGCGAGCTGGCCGTCGGCATCGGCACCCTGATCGGCCTGCTCGCCCGCCTGGCCGCGCTCGGCGGCGCGCTGATCTCGCTCAGCCTGTGGCTGACGATCAGCTGGACCTCCAGCCCCTACTACTACGGCAACGACCTCGCCTACCTGATGGCCTGGCTGCCCCTCGTCCTCGCCGGCGCACCGTACCTCTCCCTGGACGCGGCCCTGCGAGCGAGGCGACGGCAGAACACCGGAGACCTGGTCTAGCCGTGGTCTAGCCGAGCATGTCGGCCCCGGCGGCTTCGGCCGCCTTCGCGGCTCCCCGGGCGCGCCGTCTGCGTATGCTCCCGGTCAGCGTGCCCACCGCGCCCGCCAGGCACAGGCCGCCCACGACGACGGGTATGCCCGCGAACCACGGGGCGTCCCAGGCGCCGCCCGCGTCACCGGCGTAGATCGCGCCCGCGACGGTGAGGAAGAGACCGGCGACCAGCTTCCCCGGCTGGAACTCATGACGCAGCACGGGTGACCTCCACCTGCCCCACACCGACCTGGACGTCGATGTCGAGCGTGCCGGTGTTCTTGCCGCCCGTCTTCGGCGACAGCGTCACGTCCTTGTGCCTGTCCGGCTTCACGTCCACGTCCTTCCTGTCGTCCCCCGGCAGCCGGATGTCGCCCACACCGACGTCGATGTGCATCTTCACGGTCGCGTCCGGCGGCGCGATCACCTTCAGCTGTCCCGCACCGACCTCGGCCTCCGTCTCCAGCGTCTGCCCCTTGCCGGGCCGCACCCGGCTCAGGTCGAGGGTGCCGACGCCCGTGCCGAGGTCGTACTTGCGCTGCACGTCACCGGCGGTGGCGGGCGTCCACGACGTGCGTATCCAGTGCGTGGTGATGTTCTTCGGCAATGCCGCCGTGCCGACCAGCAGAGCCGCCGTCACGATCGCCAGGAACACCGATCCGGCCCCTGTCCGCCCCAGGAAGGCGCTGACCGCTATACCGAGTCCGAAGACGACCAGCGCGCAGGCCAGGCCGGTCTGGAGGCTGGTGGCGAGCGGATGCTCCTCCCATGTCGCGCCGGTGCCCAGGCCCCCGGCCAGCAGAGCGAGCAGGAAGACCCAGCCGCCGATCCAGCGGGGGCCGCGCGGCCTGGCGGGCGGGGTGTGCCGAGCGCGTGTGTCGTCGTAGGCGAGCGGGGAGTCGCCGCGGGCGATGTTGACCGCCGCCGCGACATCGCGGTCCCGCGCGTCACCGGGGCCCCACAGATAGCCGGTGCCGCCGACGTGCGTGCCGTCCTTGACGATCGGGTCGCGCCACCACGACGGGTACGCGACGGCGACCGGTGGGGCCTGGGCCTCCGGGGGGGCGTCGGCGACGGCCTGCGCGGCCAGCGGATCGGGATCGGGGGCGTCGCGCCGCCGCGACCAGTACCCGGCGCCGGCCAGGAGCAGGGAGAGGACCACGGCGAAGGTGAGCACCGCGCCGTTCTTCAGCATGGTCAGGAAGACCCCGCACCCGACCAGGGCGAACAGCACGGCGGCCAGCGCCTGTCCGTCCACCCGGCCGGTCAGCAGCTTGCGGACCTCGTTCTCCTCGTCGTCCTCGTACGGCACGAAGAGCCAGGCGAAGCCGTAGAAGATGAGTCCGATGCCGCCGGACGCGGCCAGCACCGCGAGGGTGATCCGGAAGATCACGGGATCCATGTCGGTGTGCCGGCCGAGCCCCGCGCACACACCCGAGATCAACTTGGCCCGCCGGTCGCGCCGGAACCTGCGGGGCGCCTCGGCCGCGGCGGGCGCGGCATCCGTCGGCCCGGCGCCCTGGCTGGGGCTCGGGCCGGGGCCGGGTCCCGGACCCGTCGCGGCGTGGTGGTGTTGCGTCATGCGTCCATGGTGACGGGCGGGCCGCCGCGGCGGCAGTCGGTACGACCCTGGACGAACCCTGATATCGGCCCTGAGACGGCGCCCGTGAGGTGTTCGACGGACAGATTTCCGAAGATCAGGGCTGTCTCGGGGCTGGACCCTGATGCCCCGCTGCTCCGGCCGTGTGACCATCGTTGGCATGCCGGAAGCCGCAGCAGTGCCCCACGACGACCCGCGGCCCCTGCGCAAGCTCTACCGCAGCAGCGACGGCCGCTGGCTCGGTGGTGTGGCGCGGGGCCTCGCCGGGCATCTCGGGCTGCCCGTCATCTGGGTGCGGCTCGTGTTCGCGGGCCTGTTCCTGGCCGACGGCCTCGGTGCGCTGCTGTACGCGGCGTTCTGGTTCTTCGTCCCGCTCGGTGTCGGCGGCGTCGGCGACCAGCGGCCCCCGTCCCTGGTCGGTACGGAGACCGCGCCGGACGGCCGGCGCAGACTCGTCGCCCGCAGACCGGACCGGGGACAGATCGTCGCCCTGCTCCTCATGGTCGCCGTGGCCGTGGTCTTCGTGGGCAGCGTCAACCTCGGCAGCGCGGCCAAGGCGTACCTCATCCCCGCCGTCCTGGTCGGCGGGGGTGTCGCCCTCGTCTGGCGCCAGGCGGACAACGCCCGCCGGGCCCGTTGGGTCGAGGTCGGCAGACGCCGCCGCACCCTCACACTCCTGCGCGCGGTCGCCGGTGTCCTGCTCGTCACCGCCGGCGTCTCCGGCATGTTCGTGCTCCAGGGCTCCGCCGCCCACCTCGGCTCCGTCCTCCAGGCCGCCCTCGCGGTCCTCGTCGGCATAACGCTGCTCGCCGGTCCCTACCTCGTCCGCATGACGCAGGACCTCTCCGAGGAACGCCTGATGCGCATCCGCGCCCAGGAGCGCGCCGAGGTCGCCGCGCACGTCCACGACTCCGTGCTGCACACCCTGACCCTGATCCAGCGCAACGCGGAGAACGCGGGCGAGGTGCGCCGCCTGGCCCGCGCCCAGGAGCGCGACCTGCGCGCCTGGCTCTACAAGCCCGAGGGCAACGGCAAGGACGAGGCCGACGAACCGGCCACCCTCGCCGAGGCGGTCAAGCGCAACGCCGCCGAGGTGGAGGACAAGCACGGCGTCCCCATCGAAGTCGTCGTGGTCGGCGACTGTCCGCTCGACGAACGGATCGGCCCGCAGATGCAGGCCGCGCGCGAAGCGATGGTGAACGCGGCCAAGTACGGTGGCGAGGGCGGTGCCGTGCAGGTCTACGCCGAAGTCGAGGGCAGGACGGTCTTCGTGTCCGTCCGCGACCGCGGCCCGGGCTTCGACCTCGACTCGATACCCGCCGACCGCATGGGTGTCAGAGAATCGATCATCGGCCGCATGGAGCGCAACGGCGGCACGGCCCGGCTGCGGGCGGTGCCGGACGGCGGCACGGAGGTCGAGCTGGAGATGGAGAGGGCGGAGAAGACGTCATGAGCGACGCGACCGAGGCGAACGGCACGGCGGGGGCGGCGGGGGAGCGCCGGGTGCGCGTGGTCCTCGTCGACGACCACCGTATGTTCCGTACGGGCGTCCAGGCCGAGATCGGCCGGACCGAGGAGACCGGCGTCGAGGTCGTCGGCGAGGCCGCCGACGTCGACCAGGCGGTCACGGTGATCACCGCGACCCGGCCCGAGGTGGTCCTCCTCGACGTCCACCTCCCCGGCGGCGGCGGGGTCGAAGTGCTGCGCCGCTGCGCCGCGTTGATGGCCGACGCCGAGCAGCCGGTCCGCTTCCTCGCCCTGTCCGTCTCGGACGCGGCCGAGGACGTGATCGGCGTGATCCGCGGCGGCGCCCGGGGCTACGTCACCAAGACGATCACCGGCACGGATCTGATCAACTCCATCTTCCGGGTCCAGGAGGGCGACGCGGTCTTCTCCCCGCGACTGGCCGGCTTCGTCCTCGACGCCTTCGCCTCCACCGACGCCCCACCCGTCGACGAGGACCTCGACCGCCTCACCCAGCGCGAGCGAGAGGTACTCCGCCTCATCGCCCGCGGCTACGCCTACAAGGAGATCGCCAAGCAGCTCTTCATCTCCGTCAAGACGGTCGAGTCCCATGTCTCGGCGGTCCTGCGCAAACTCCAGCTGTCCAACCGCCACGAGCTGACCCGCTGGGCTACGGCGCGGCGGCTGGTGTGAGCGTCTCGTTGCCCCGAGAAGAGGGTGTCAGCGTGGGCGGAAGAGATAGGCGAGGTTGAGGACCACCAGCCCAGCCCAGGAGACCAGCACCGTGGTCCCGCCGGAAGTGAAGATCGTCGCGACGGTGCCGAGGACCAGCGAGGCGAGTACGACTCTGAGCTCGGCCCTGCGGTCGCGGGCCGCAGCCCGCTGGAGGGGGCCGGGCTCCGCCAGCCGCTCGGCGTACAACTCGTCGAACGACGCGGCGACATGATCGTCGATCCGGTCCCCGAGCCGTTCGACGAACAGGTCCATGATGGTGTTCTCGCTGTCGCCTTCCGGGGTCTCGGCGCGCTTGGGGTGCTCGGCCGGCGCCGGGGGTTGCTGGGGCATGGTGGTCTCCTCCTGTGATGTGGGCGGGGGGAATCCGGGGTGGAAGGGAGCGGCGGCCAGCGCGACGCACAGGGCCGCCATCGGTAGTTCCGCGACAGCGGCCATCGCGATCGCCGCGGCGAGTTCGGCCCCGGGGGCCGCGGTGACGACGTCGAACCAGGCGTCGACGACCAGCAGCGCGGCGGTCGCCGCCGCGGTGAGCGAGCGCCGAGGATCCCGGCGCAGCAGCAGTACCCCGGTGGCGGCCAGCCCCAGGGCCTCCAGCGCATCCAGCCCGACCCATGCGGCCGACCAGTGAGGGACGCTGGTCGTGGCGGGCAGCGAGATCGCCAGCACCAGAAGCCAGGGCAGCATCGCGATGCCGCACCCGATCAACGCGATGCCGGACCACCGCGTCCTGCCGCTCATCCCTTGCTCACGCGGACCAGCGGTGCGCGGGAAGGAGAGCACGTCCGCGAGGCCGACGGCCGGTGCGTCCGCAGCGTCGCGGACTGCCGAATCGACAAGGGCCATGGGGATGCGTCTCCTCCTGATACCGGCTGCGTGCCTTACATGGACAAGCCTTCCTGCGGTGCGCGCCCGAGTCGGTAACGCGAAGGTCCGACTTGGGGGTGGCACCAGCTTCACCATCGATCCGGTAGCACGGTGCATGGCATGTCCATAACCTGGCGCTTTACCGTCGAGCCATGAGGATTTCCCGGACGCTGCGACGCGCCTCTCTTCGAGCGCGGCGGGACACCGGTTTCGTGGCAGTCGGGATTCCGCTGCACCTTGCCCTGGTGCCGCTGTGGTCCTGGGGCGTGACCGCCGTCGTGGAGGCGAACGCGTGGGCCGTGGTCCCGATGCCGTTCGCGCTGTTCCTCGTCGGCGTCCCGACGCTCACCGTTGTTCAACGACACCGTTATCGAGCGTTACTCGGTGTGGACGTCCCCCGGCTGACGCCGACGCCGGAACGATGGTGGCCGAAGCGTGCCCTGCGGTGGCTGTCGTCGACCCAGACCTGGCGGCAGGCCGGATACCACCTCCTGCTCGGGCCGTTGCTGGCGGTACTCGAGCTGCTGGCGCTTGCGGCGTGGGCCGTAGGCGTGGCTGGCACCACCGTGTACGGGTGGAGCTGGGTGCTGCCGAAGCAAGTAGGGCAAGTACCTCTGATGTGGTTCGGTTTGTACTGCACCGTCGGTGGCGTCGTGCTGCTGTGCGGCGCGCCCTGGCTGGCCGGTGCGACGGCCCGGGCCGAGGCCCGACTCGCGCTCGCGCTGCTGGGGCCCAGCCGGAACCAGCGGCTTCAGCAGCGTGTCGAACGCCTGGCTGAAAGCCGCACGGATCTGATCGAAGCCGTCGACACCGAGCGCCGCCGCATCGAACGCGATCTCCACGACGGCACCCAGCAGCGCCTGGTCTCCCTCGCGGTCAATCTCGGCCTGGCCAAGGCCACCCTCACCGACCTGCCGGACGATGCCCGCACCGTGATCGACGAGGCGCACCGGGAGGCGAAGGAGGCCATCGCCGAACTCAACGAACTCGTCCGCGGGTTGCATCCCGCGGTCCTCGAAGACCGCGGGCTGGACGCGGCGCTCTCCGGCCTGGCTGCCCGGATACCGTTGCCGGTACGCCTACGAGTCGACATCGAGGAGCGCGCAGCGCCCACCGTGGAGTCGATCGCCTACTTCGTGGTCTCCGAGGCGCTGACCAACGTCACCAAGCACGCCCGCGCCACGCGTGCGGAGGTGACCGTCGAACGGATCAGGAAGGTGCTGCGCGTGAACGTCACCGACGACGGGATCGGCGGTGCCGACGCCTCCGCCGGCAGCGGGCTGAGCGGACTGGCCAAACGCGTCGGCTCCGTCGACGGATCGTTCCGCATCAGCAGCCCCGCCGGGGGCCCGACCACCATCGCCGTGGAGCTGCCGTGCGAGCCGTGATCGCCGAGGACTCGGTGCTGCTGCGCGTCGGGCTCGTCAAGGTGCTCGAGATGGCCGGATTCGAGATCGCAGCCGACGTGGATGACGCGGACGCGCTGTTGACCGCGGTCGAGCAGCACCGGCCCGAACTCGCCCTGGTCGACGTCCGGATGCCACCGGGCTTCACCGACGAGGGAGTGCGTGCCGCGCTGGTGATCCGCCGCCAATGGCCCGGGACGGCGGTGGTCCTGCTCTCGCAGTACGTGGAGGAGCGGTACGCGGCCGATCTGCTGACCGCCAACACCAGCGGGGTCGGCTACCTGCTCAAGCAACGAGTCGCCGACGTGGAGGAGTTCATCACCGCCGTGCGGCGGGTCGCTGACGGTGGCACGGCGCTGGACCCCGAGGTCGTCGCCCAGTTGCTGCTGCGCCGCCACAGCGACCCGTTGGAGCGGCTGACACCGCGTGAACGGGAGGTGCTGGCGCTGATGGCCGAGGGACGCTCCAACGCCGGGATCGCCGAGGCCCTGGTGGTCAGCGACAGCGCGGTCGCCAAACACATCAACAACATCTTCGCCAAACTCGACCTGCCCACCGCCGACGCCGACCATCGACGCGTCCTCGCCGTGCTGAGATTCCTCGGCGCGTCCCCGGCCTAACAGCCCGGACCGATGTCGAGTTCGAACCACACCTCCTTGCCGACGCCGCACTCCCTGCCTGCTGCGCCCCAGCCGCCCGCCAGGGCCGCCACCAGCGTGAGCCCCCGGCCCGACTCGTCGTCGGGGGAGGCCGTGCCCGGGGTTGGGAGGGTTGCGCTCGCGTCCGTCACCGTTACGCGGAGGCGGTCCTCCGTGACCACGCAGCGGGCCCAGATCTCGCGGCCGGCCGGGGCCTTCGCGTGGCGGTACGCGTTCGTCATCAGCTCGCTCAGGAGGAGTACCGCCGTGTCCGTCACGTCCTGAGGGAGCCCCCAGGACGCTGCCTGTTCGCGGAACAGCGCGCGTGCCCTGCCCACGCTTCGGGCGTGACGCGGCAGTCGCCACTCGATGTCCTTCGGGGCGGCCGTCGTGGGGAGTGGGGGCCACGGGGTCTGCATGCGCTGTTCATCCCTTGCGTGGAAGTTCTGACGTTCTGCCAGATCACGGTCTCGGGTTGTGCCTAGCCTCACGAGTAGCGGCATGGGTACGGCGAGCGACGTACCCGGCGTGGACCCGGCGGAGGTGTGCGTGTCGACAGAGGTGAACTCCCAGCCGCCGATCGCCTGGCGGTACTGCGGCAGCCAGATCAAGATGTGGCGTGCGGAGGCAGGCGTCGGGCGGGAGGCGCTGGCCAAGGAGGCCGGTTACGACTATGAGTACGTCAAGTCGATGGAGAACGGCCGCCGTCGGCCCACGCTCCGGTTCTTGCAGGTCGCTGATCAGGTGTGCGGGGCGGGTGGGAAGCTCGTTGCCGCGCAGGAGTACCTGAAGCCGGAGCCGTTTCCAACGTTCTCGCAGGACTTCATCCGGTATGAGTCCGAGGCCATCTCGCTGAGCTCGTACGAGCCGTTGCTCATTCCCGGACTTCTGCAGACGGAGGACACCGCCCGCTCCCTGCTCAAGGCTCACTGGCCGCCCCTGGATGACGAAACGGTCGAGGAGCGTGTGACAGCCCGGCTCAAGCGGCAGGATCTTCTGGCGAAGCAGACCCGATCTTTCAGCTTTGTCATCGGTGAGTCGGCGCTGCGGAACAAGGTCGGAGGGACGGATGCGCACTTGCGTCAGTTGCGGCACCTACTGGCCGTGGCCGAGCAGCGGAACGTGACCGTGCAGGTGCTGCCGATCGTGGGTGCGCATCCGGGGCTCAACGGGCCGCTCGTCTTGCTGGAGACATCGGAACACGAGCACCTTGGATACGAAGAGGGGCAGACGACCGGCGTGCTCTACTCGGACCCAGATCGCGTCAGCGTCGCCACCCAGCGCCATGCGATGATCCTTCGGCAGGCGCTGAGTCTTTTGGAATCCGCGCGATTCATCGGCAAGGTGGCGGAGGGGCAATGAACATGGACCTGCAGTGGTTCAAGTCAAGCTACAGCGGCACCGAAGGTGGCAATTGCCTCGAAGCCGCCCTCGACTGGCGAAAGTCCAGCTACAGCGATGATCAGGGCGGCAACTGCCTCGAAGTCGCCCCCTGCCCCCACACCATCCATGTCCGGGACTCGAAGCTCGGCCCCGACAGCCCCCAGTTCACGGTGACCGGACCCGCCTGGGCCGCGTTCATCGCCTCGGCGGCCCTCACGCCACCCGCGTAGCCCCCGCGAACGGCATCTCGTCGACAGGCGCCAACCGCACCGGCGCGGACGGGTTCGGGGCGTGGATCATCTGGCCGTTGCCCACGTAGATGCCGACGTGGCTTATGCCGGAGTAGAAGAAGACCAGGTCACCCGGGGCGAGTTCGGACCGTGAGACACGGCGGCCCGCGTTGATCTGGGCGTAGGTCGTGCGGGGCAGAGAGATGCCCGCGGAGCGGTACGCGGCCTGGGCCAGGCCTGAGCAGTCGAAGGCGTTGGGGCCTGTGGCGCCCCAGACGTAGGGGCTGCCGAGGGCCCGGTAGGCGTAGGCGACGGCCGCCGCGGCGCGTGAGTTGGGGGCCGCCGCCGGGGTGGCCTCGTCCGCGGCCGGAGGGGCTGACGCGCGGTCCTGCGAGGGCAGTTGGGACAGCAGCCGGCGCGCCTCGGCCAGCTTCTCGGTGACGGACTTCTTCTGCCGCTTCAGCTCCGCCTGCCGGGACCTGAGTGACCGCAGCTCGACGTGGGCGGCGCCCCGCAGCTGCTCGATCTCCCGCATCCGCTTCCGTACCCGCGCCACGGCGTGCGCCTGGCGGTCGCCGGCCCGTTCGGCGAACGCGGCCCCGTCCAGGTACTGGTCGGGGTCGTCGGACAGGGCCAGTTGCAGTGCGGGGTCGATGCCGCCGCCGCGGTACTGCGCCGTGGCGATCGAACCGAGCGCGTCGCGGGCCGAGTTCAGCTTCTCCTGTTTGCGGGCGGCCTGGTCCCGCAGCGTGTTCAGTCGTCGCTGGGCCGTGTCCGCCTGCTCCTGCGCGCCGTTGTACTTCTCGGTGGCGACCTCCGCCTCCTGGTACAGCTTGTCCACCTTGGCCTTGACCTCGGCCGGTGTCAGCTGCGGCGCGGCGTGCCCGGTGCCGTCGAAGCCCGTCGCGGTCGCCGCGCCCGCCAGGGCGATGGTGACCGCCGTCCGGGCGGTGTTGCCGCTGAGCGGGCGCTGTCTGGGCTTGCGGTGCGCTGCCACCTGGACCGTCACGTCCTCTCGTAGGACCGCCGTGGGGAGCGGTTCACGCGCCCGGCGGCGGCCCGCACAGGGGCAACGGGCCGCCGCCGGACCTTTCTCGGCGGTGGTGTCCGACTGCCGCCCCTGGCCCGGGCGGCGGTGGGGAGCCGGTCACCTGGTGGAGGACGCTAAACCCGACTGTGACGGGGTGGTAACGCGATGTACGCAACTGAACCCACCGGACCGTCGGATGTCCGCACCTGACCGAGCCCCGGGCCCACAGTCGCCGCCTTCGGGCGATGCGCTGACCGATGCGGCGGTTTCCCGGGCGCGTGCCGACCATGGGGTGCTATGGGGCGCATATATGCGGCCCATTAGGCTCCGGCTTCATGGACGTACTCATCCATCTCTTCGTCGGCCTGCACATCGTCGGCATCGCCGCGCTCCTCGGCGGCTTCCTGACCCAGATGAAGGCGATGGGACGCGGCGAGGCCCGCTTCGTCCCGGCCATGCTGCACGGCGCCTTCACCATGCTGGCGACCGGCGTGATCCTGGTCGGGCTCAACGAGGCCGACGACCACCATGTCAACACCGTCAAGATCGGTGTGAAGCTGGCCCTGCTGATCGTGATCCTCGGACTGGTCTACGTGAAGCGGGACGAGGAGCGGGTGGACAAGAACCTCTTCGGACTGGTCGGCCTGCTGACCACGGCGAACATCTTCATCGCCGTGCTGTGGACCTGACCGCGCCCACGCCGACCACGAGCCACGCCGCCACCGAGATCCACACCAGCACGACCCCGGGCCCGCGCAGCCACGGGATCCCCAGGGCGGTGCCGACCGACAGCGTGGCCGCCGCGGTCATGCCCATGGGGAACACCGTCGACCAGCGCCGCACGTCGTAGCCCGGCCGCGGCCGCACCGCCTCCGTGACCAGCAGGACGACATAGCAGGCCCAGTCCAGCACGAGCAGCGCGACGGTCACGGTGCGCAGGACGCCCTGGTCGTCGCCGCTCCACAGGTACAGGCGCCCACCGTCGGCGGCGACCAGCCGCGCGCCGGCCAGCGCCGAGACGGCGAGCGCGCCGCCGCTGATCCACTGGTCCCCGGCGCCTTCGAGCAGCTGCCGCGGATCGAACCGGGCGAGGGCGAACCCGTAGAACACCAGTCCCAGCCAGAACAGCACGAGCGCGGTGTGCGCGAGCCACGCCGTGGCCGTCGCGGCGGCCAGCACGGCTCCCAGTACGGCGATCGACTCCGTGGCCACACAGCCCAGGAACACCGCCCCCGGCATGCGCCGCTCCCACCGCCGCAGGACGTGGACGAGCAGCACCGGCCAGAGCACGACCGCCAGCGCGAGCAGCGCCTCGGCCAGGACCGGCCGGCCCAGCAGCGAGAACCGGGTGCCCAGCACCGCCGTGGCGGCCACCGCGGTGAGCGAGCTCGGCGTCTCCGCCTCCGCCGCCCACCGCTCCCGCTCGTGCAGCAGCCGCAGGGTGAAACCGGCCGCGAACCCCAGCCAGGCGGCGCAGGCCAGCCCCAGGGCGGCCCGGGACAGCACCTCGTGACCGGCCGGCTGCAACCCCACCGACACGATCCCGGTCGCCATGACAGCGGCACCGGCTGCCGGTGAACGCCGGGCCCACCAGACGCGTAATGGTGAGAGGGAGCCCGGCATGAGCCCGATGCTAGGCGCCCGCCGGCTCAGGCCGGACGCACCACGCTGTGGATGATCGATTCGCCGCCGTAGTAGATCGACTCTTCACGGACGTACGCGCCGGGCTTGGGGGCGTGGATCATCATGCCGTTGCCGATGTAGATGCCGACGTGGCTCACGTCGTCGTAGAAGAAGACCAGATCACCGGGCTGGGCGTTGGCGAGGGAGACCGTGGTTCCGGCGTTGACCTGGTCGTAGGTGGTGCGCGGCAGGCTGACGCCGGCGGCCTTCCAGGCGGCCTGGGTGAGGCCGGAGCAGTCGTAGGAGCCGGGGCCGGTGGCGCCCCAGACGTACGGCTTGCCGATCTGCGCGCGGGCGAACGCGATCGCGTTCGCGGCCTTGGCGGAGGACGAGGAGGTCGGCGAGGACGGCGAGGTCGACGTGGACGAGTCCGACGCGGAGCCCGTCGAGGTCGAGGTGTCCGACGAGGCGCTGCTCTGCTGCTGCGCCTTCGCCTGCGCCGCCGCCTGCTCCTTCGCGAGCTCCGCCGCCTTGCGCGCGGCCTCCTCCCGCTTCTGCTGCTCGATCGCCGCGAGCCGCGCCTTCTCCTGCGCCGTCAGTGTGGACAGCAGCTCGCGCGCCGTCGCGAGCTTCTTCTGGACGGTCGCCTTGGCGGCCTGGAGGTCGTGCTGGGAGTCGGTCAGCGTCTGGAGGCTCTCGGTGGCCTCCTGCCGCTTCTTCATGGTCGCGGACTGCTCGGTGACGTAGTCGTCGACCGCGTTCTTCTGCCGCTTGGTCAGCCGGCTCATCAGCTGGGCCTGGTCGAAGTAGTCCTGCGGGGTGTCCGCGAGCAGGAAGGTGGCGGTGTCGGGAGCGGCGGCCCCGGTCCGGTACTGGGCGGCGGCGAACGAACCCAGCTTCTCGCGCGCCTTGTTCAGCCTCTCCGTGCGCTTGGCCACCTCGTCGAGGAGCGAGTCGACGCGCCGGCGCTGCTTGCCGGTCGTCTCCTTGGCCGCGTTGTACTTCTCGGTCGCCGACCCCGCCTGCCGGTACAGGTCGTCGACCTTCTTCTCGACCTCTTCCATGCTCGGCTTGCCGTCGGTGGAGGGGGTGGAGGGGGCGGCGTTGGCCGTCTGGGAGAGCAGGGCGACGGAGGTGAGGGCGGCGGTGGCGAGGGCGGGCTTGCGTATGCCTGCCCCACCCGAGGGGCGCTTGCGGTGCGACGCCAAGGGAGGCGACTCCTTCCAATGTTCCGCCTACCGGGTTAGCTGTCGGGTTCGGGCGGGTGGTTCGGAAGGGTTGCCCTACGGCCGTCGTCCCCGGTGGGGATGTCGGGCCGATTCACCCCAAGGTCTCGGTGGGTCCCCGGCTCCGGCTGCCGCGAGGGGCGCACCGGACTCGGCGGAGGCCGCGCGGCCCGGCGGGGTTCGCCGGTGGGGGTCGTACGGCCTGGCGGAACGCTAGCCAACTCGTGTGACTCATGTGAAGGTTGGTGCACTATATGTCCGATACATTTTCGTGACACGAGACGGGTGTGTCGTTGTCGTGACCATGTGGTTCCGCAGGGTGAGGAGATCGTTCCCCGGCCAAGTTCCGAGGGCGGCGGCCGGTTGTCGGTGGGGCGCCCTAGACTCGGAGAGCGATGAGCAGCCTCTTTGACGACAGCTTCCTGGCGGACCTCCAGGCCCCTCGCGGGCACGACGAGGAACCCCCGCCGCCGCCCGAGGACGATCACGCTCCGGAGCCGGTTCCGGACGATCTGTTCGGCGGGAAGTTCGACGTGCCGCCGGACCGGGACGCGTACTACCGCGACGGTGCCCCGCGCCCGGCGATCGACGCGGCCGCGCTCCTGGAGGGGCTGAACGAGAACCAGCGCGCGGCAGTGGTCCACGCCGGCTCCCCGCTGCTCATCGTGGCCGGCGCCGGCTCCGGCAAGACGCGCGTGCTCACCCACCGCATCGCCCACCTGCTCGGCGAGCGGGGCGTCCACCCGGGCCAGATCCTGGCGATCACCTTCACCAACAAGGCCGCCGGCGAGATGAAGGAGCGCGTCGAGCAGCTCGTCGGCCCGCGCGCGAACGCGATGTGGGTGATGACCTTCCACAGCGCGTGCGTGCGCATCCTGCGCCGGGAGAGCAAGAAGCTCGGCTTCACCTCGTCGTTCTCGATCTACGACGCCGCCGACTCCAAGCGCCTGATGGCCCTGGTCTGCCGCGACCTGGAGCTCGACCCGAAGCGCTACCCGCCGAAGTCCTTCAGCGCCAAGATCTCCAACCTGAAGAACGAGCTGATCGACGAGGAGGACTTCGCCGCCCAGGCCGCCGACGGCTTCGAGAAGACCCTCGCCCAGGCCTACGCCCTGTACCAGTCGCGGCTGCGCGAGGCCAACGCCCTCGACTTCGACGACCTGATCATGACGACGGTCAACCTGCTGCGCGCCTTCCCGGACGTCGCCGAGCACTACCGCCGCCGCTTCCGCCACGTCCTGGTCGACGAGTACCAGGACACCAACCACGCCCAGTACGCGCTCGTGCGCGAGCTCGTCGGCACCTCCGAGCACCCGGCGGACGTGCCGCCCGGCCCGGACGACCTGACGCCCGCCGAGCTGTGCGTGGTGGGCGACGCCGACCAGTCGATCTACGCCTTCCGCGGCGCGACCATCCGCAACATCCTCCAGTTCGAGGAGGACTACCCGGACGCGACGACGATCCTGCTGGAGCAGAACTACCGCTCCACCCAGACGATCCTCTCCGCGGCCAACGCGGTCATCGAGCGCAACGAGTCCCGCCGCCCCAAGAACCTGTGGACCAACGCGGGCGCGGGCGCGCGCATCACCGGCTACGTCGCCGACACCGAGCACGACGAGGCGCAGTTCGTCGCCGACGAGATAGACCGCCTCACGGACGCGGGCGAGGCGAAGGCCTCGGACGTCGCCGTCTTCTACCGCACCAACGCCCAGTCCCGTGTCTTCGAAGAGGTCTTCATCCGCGTCGGCCTGCCCTACAAGGTCGTCGGCGGTGTCCGCTTCTACGAGCGCAAGGAGGTCCGGGACGTCCTGGCCTACCTGCGTGTCCTCGCCAACCCGGAGGACTCCGTCCCGCTGCGCCGCATCCTCAACGTGCCCAAGCGTGGCATCGGTGAGCGCGCCGAGGCGATGATCGACGCCCTCGCCCAGCGGGAGAAGATCAGCTTCCCGCAGGCGCTGAAGCGGGTCGACGAGGCGTACGGCATGGCGGCGCGGTCGACGAACGCGGTCAAGCGGTTCAACGTGCTGATGGAAGAGCTCCGTACGATCGTCGAGTCCGGCGCGGGCCCGGCCACCGTCCTGGAAGCCATACTCGAACGCACCGGATACCTGGCCGAGTTGCAGGCATCCACCGACCCGCAGGACGAGACCCGCATCGAGAACCTCCAGGAACTCGCGGCAGTGGCGCTGGAGTTCGAGCAGGAGCGCGGCGAGGGCGAGTCGGTGGGCCTGTCCGACTTCCTGGAGCAGGTCGCGCTGGTCGCCGACTCCGACCAGATCCCGGACGAGGAGGACGGCGACGGCGTCATCACGCTGATGACCCTGCACACCGCCAAGGGTCTGGAGTTCCCGGTGGTCTTCCTGACCGGCATGGAGGACGGCGTCTTCCCGCACATGCGGGCCCTCGGTCAGACCAAGGAACTGGAGGAGGAGCGGCGGCTGGCGTACGTCGGCATCACGCGTGCGCGGGAGCGGCTGTATCTGACCCGGTCGGCGCTGCGCAGCGCGTGGGGCCAGCCCTCCTACAACCCGCCCTCCCGTTTCCTGGAGGAGATCCCGCCCGCCCACGTGGAGTGGAAGCGGAAGGGAGCTGCGGCCCCGACGCCCTCCGGACCGGCGTCCGCAGTGGCGGCCTCGCTGTCCTCCAGCCGCTCGCGCTCCTCGGCGTCGGGCGCCTCCGGCTTCGCCACCCGCAGGTCCTCGGAGAAGCCGGTGGTGGCGCTGGCCGTCGGGGACCGGGTGACGCACGACCAGTTCGGGCTGGGCACGGTCGTCGGGGTGAAGGGCACGGGCGCGAACGCCGAGGCGACGATCGACTTCGGCGACACCAAGCCGAAGCGGCTGCTGCTGCGGTACGCGCCGGTGGAGAAGCTGTAGGGGCGAGGCCCGGGGTTCCGGGGGCTCGGCGCCCCCGGGGTCCTACGTCGGGTCGAGCCCGTGGCTGCGCAGCCACGGCAGCGGGTCTATGGCCGCTCCGCCGCCCGGCCGGACCTCGAAGTGCAGGTGCGGGCCGGTCGAGTTGCCGGAGTTCCCGGAGTACGCGATCGGAGTCCCGGCTTTGACGGTCGTGCCGGCGGGAACCCGGTAACTGGAGAGGTGGCAGTACCAGGTCTGGGTGCCGTCCTTCGCCGTCAGGATCAGCATGTTGCCGTAGGCGCTGTTCCACTTCGTCGAGACGGTGCCGTCGGTCGCCGCCATCACCGTCGTGCCGTACGAGACGGGGAAGTCGATGCCGGTGTGCACCGACATCCAGTTCACGCCCGCCTGGCCGAAATAGGCGCTGAGCCCTTTCTGCGCGACCGGAAGGACGTACTTGGGGCGCAGCCGCTCCTTGCGGGCCGCCTCCGCGGCCGCCGCCTTCTTGTCGGCCGCCTGCTGGGCCTTGAGGTCGATGCGCTCCTGCGTCCGGCTGGCCCGGTCGGCGAAATCGTCGGCGCCGGCGGAGAGGGTCCTGAGCTGGGAGTCCAGCTTGCTGTTGGCGATGGACGGTTTCACCGCATGCGCGTCCGAAGCGCTGGCCGTGGTGTCCTTGCCGCCGTCGTCGGTCAGGCTGCCGACGGAAGCGGCGGCGATCCCGGCGACCCCCATCACACAGACCGACGGCACGGCGACGGTCAGCAGGGCGGAGCGCTTGGGAGGTGTACGGCGACGGGAGCGGGCCGCGCTGCGGGAGCCCGGCCGGGGCGGCGCCGGGGTGACCTCTTCCTGGTCGTCGAGCAGGGTGGCGACGGCGGGCAGCTCGCCGGTCGCGGTCAACTCGTCGCCGTCCGTGACCTGTTCCGCCTCGGCGTTCTCCTCGTAGGAGACCTGTTCCTCGTACCCCTCGTAGGAGACCTGCTCGAAGGTGGCGGTCCCCTGCTGGTCGAAGGGCTGCTCGTAGGACTCGGGCTCGGTGGCCGTGGCGGTGCCGTCGGAGTTCCACTGCGTGGCGTCGTACGCGCCGGTGTCGAAGGCCTGCGTGCCCCACTCCCACTGCTGGGTGAGGTCGGGCGTGGCCCCGGACTGGTCGGGCTGGAGCCAGGCGTTCGCTTCCCACTGGCCGCTGACGTCCGGGGACGTCGCCTGGTGCGGGATGCCGACGAACTGCTGCTGGCCGGTCGTCCAAGCGGTGGCGTCGTAGGTGCCGGAGTCGTAAGCGCTGTGGTGCTGGGCCGCGTACGGGTCGTAGTGCGCGTTCTGGCCGGCGCCGGTCGTCCACTGCGTGGCGTCGTAGGCGCCGGTGGTGTGGCCGTTGCCCGGGAGACTGCCGAAGAGCGGATCGGAGTCGTAGGCCGTGGTGGCGTGGGCGCCGGTCTCGAAACCGGTGGCGCCGTACCCGTCGTACGTGGTGAAGTCGCCGTACTGGGTTTCCTGGCCGCCGTGGGGCGCACAGTGCGCGGAGGCGGCGTCGGAAGCCGGAGCCGGGGTGGTCATGGTCCCCGACGGGTGACGGTCGTTCACCAACTTCTCTTTCGCCTCGACAACAGGGGCTGGCAGAGCAGTGCGGCGACTGTACCCGGCGGTACGCGGGCGCGACAATCTTCGGCCGGTTTCACGTTCGTAGGAAACGGGCATTCGGCCGTGTTTCGGGGGACGATGGGCGCGGGTTTGGCTTTGTGTTCGAAGGACGTTCGAAGCCGGACGGGTGTCCGCCCGGTGGACGGGCCGCTCCGGACGGCTGTCGCACCGCCCCGCACGCCCGTGATCGAGCGGGGCGAGCCGGGTTCAGGACGCGACCGTGAGTCCCTTCCTTCGTTTCCCGGAGTGTGCCGCCGGCCGCTCGCTGTCGAGGGCCTGCCGTATCCCGGACGCGACGGCCGGATGCACCGGCAGGGCGAGATGCCCGATCCCCGTCACCGGCACATTCAGCGCCATCAGGTCGGGATGGTCGATACGGGCGGTTTCCAGCGGGTCCATCAGGGAGTCCAGATCGCTCCAGAAGCTGACGAAGTGCGTACGGCAGCCGGGCGCCGGCCGGGTGAGCTCCTCGATCAGCTCGGACTCGGGGCGCATCTGGCGCACGATCGGGTGCGCGTTCGCCAGCGGCACGACCCGGGTGCCGCCGTGCGGGCTGCCCAGCGTCACGAGCGTGCGGACCCGGCGGTCACCGCCGAGCCGCTGCACGTAGTAGCGCGCGATCAGCCCGCCGAGGCTGTGGCCCACCACGTCGACCTGCGGACTGCCGGTCCGCTCGCAGACCTCCTCTATGTGCCGGCCCAGCAGCTCCGCCGCGGCACGGATGTCCCGGGTCAGCGGCGAGTAGTTGAGCGACTCGATCCGCTGCCTGCCGTGCTGGAGGAGATTGCGGCGCAGCAGCAAGAAGACCGAGCGGTTGTCGACGAAGCCGTGCAGCAGGACGACCGGCGGCCGCTCCTGCACCGGCAGCTTCGCGCCGCCGTCCGGCACCGCCACGACGGGGGAGCGGCGCTCCGGGAGGATGCCGGTCGGATACAGCAGCACATGCCCCGCGAGGATCGCGGCTTCCAGGGCGGTCGCCTTCAGGAGCGCCAGGGACAGGCCGGCGATTCTGTCCGGCACGAGACGGCGGCAGAGCGGAAGTATGGGGTCCAGTGCCCTGGTGACCATCATGGCCGGCCTCCTGTCGGCACGCCGGAGGACGGCTCCGCCCCCCGTGTGCCCTCATGGGATGCCACGAGAAGCGCGGTCGACGGGGCGCGAGTGGCCCGCGTGAGAGACGTGGGGCACGCGGCGCCCGCGGCGTCCTGCCCTGCCTGTCCAACGTGCCTTTCGTGACCCCGTGGACCACGCCGCGGCTCCCGAACGTGTCCCACCGTGTGATTTCCCCCTCGGTCCACGCCGTGAAACTGGCGGTTGCGGGATCCTGTAGATAACGTTCGTTCACTTCTCGCTTCATGGAGGCAGTCATGGGTGTGGCAGCCGGTCCGATCCGCGTGGTGGTCGCCAAGCCGGGGCTCGACGGCCACGACCGCGGCGCCAAGGTGATCGCGCGGGCGCTGCGCGACGCCGGCATGGAGGTCATCTACACCGGCCTCCACCAGACACCGGAGCAGATCGTCGACACCGCGATCCAGGAGGACGCCGACGCGATCGGCCTGTCCATCCTCTCCGGCGCCCACAACACCCTCTTCGCGGCGGTCATCGACCTCCTCAAGGAGCGCGACGCCGAGGACATCCTGGTCTTCGGCGGCGGCATCATCCCCGAGGCGGACATCGCCCCCCTGAAGGAGAAGGGCGTCGCGGAGATCTTCACACCCGGCGCCACCACGGCGTCGATCGTGGAGTGGGTCCGGGAGAACGTGCGCCAGCCCGCGGAGGCGTAGCGCCTCGGACGGCAGACCCGGGCGGGGCGGCGCGCCGGCCAGGCGACGCAGCGCCCCGGCAGGCAATGCTCGCCGCGCCGCGGCGCCCGGCCGGGGCACTAGCCCGCACCCAGCTCGTCCGCCATCGCCGCGCGCAGGCGCAGTGTCGTGACGAGCCGTTGGAACGCCTCCGCCCAGTACCCTCCGGCCCCCGGCGACGCGTCCTCCCGCTCGTCCGGCACCGCCAGCAGCCCGTCCAGCCGTGCGGCCTCCGCCGGGTCCAGGCACCGCTCGGCCAGGCCCATCACTCCACTGAAACTCCATGGGTAACTCCCCGCGTCCCGAGCGATGTTCAAGGCGTCCACCACCGCCCGCCCGAGCGGAGCGGCCCACGGCACCGTGCACATCCCGAGCAGCTGGAACGCCTCCGACAGCCCGTGCGTCGCGATGAACCCCGCCACCCACGCGGCGCGTTCCTCCGCGCCCAGCGTGCCCAGCAGCTTGGCCCGCTCGGCCAGCGAGACCGCCCCGGGCCCACCCGCCTCGGGTGCCGACGGCCGGCCGAGCAGGGCCCGGGACCACTCGGCGTCCCGCTGCCGCACCGCCGCGCGGCACCAGGCCGCGTGCAACTCGCCCAGCCAGTCGTCCGCGACCGGCAGCGCCACGATCTCCTGAGGTGTGCGCCCGCCGAGCCGTGCCGACCAGGTCCCGAGCGGTGCCGCTTCCACCAACTGACCCAGCCACCACGACCTTTCTCCTCTACCCGTAGGAGGTTTGGGCACTACACCGTCTCTCTCCATCCTCGTGTCGCACTCAAGCGGTGCTTCGACCACGATCGTCGCCCTGTCCCGTGTGTGATCGACGGCCACACAGGCCCCGGCCCGCACCGCCATCCGTGCGGCGAGCGCCGACCCGGGCAGCGCGGACAGCAACTCCGCGGCCGTCGCCCGTACGTTGCGGCTGCGGTCGGCCAGCGCCTGCTCCAGGAAGGGCTCGTCGTCCGCGGCGAGCCCCGCGCGCAGCGAGTCGAGGAACATCAGCCGGTCCTCCGCGCGCTCCGTCGCCCACGTGCCCGCCAGCAACTCGCGCGCGACCGCCGGTCGGTGCGCCCGGACCGCCGCGAGCAGCGCGACCCGCTCGGCGAACAGCCCCTCCTCCCAGAGCCGGCGCACCCCGTCGGCGTCGTCGGGGTCCGGCAGCGCCGCGCCGCCACCGGGCGCCGCGCGCAGGGCGAACCGCCAGTCCGGGTTCAGCCGGGCCAGCCACAGCGCCCGCGACCCCGCGAACTCCAGCACCGCCGGGCGCAGGTCCGTACGGCCCCGGGCCGCGTCCAGCAGCGCGGGCAGCGCCTGCGGGGGCGGGGCGTATCCGCGCCTGTTCGCCGCCGCCAGCCACTGGGGCAGCAGCTCCATGAGGTCGGGCGAGGTGCCCCGGCGGCCGCCCCCGCCCGTGCCGGGGCGGTCGGCCAGCAGCATCGCCAGCCTGCGCGCCGCCGGGTCGGGCAGTACGGGGCGCGGATCCTCGGGCGCCGGTTCCGGCCGCTCGGCCGCCGGTGCCGGACGCAGCCCGGCCCGCCGCCGTACGGTCTCCACGGCCGCCGCGTCCAACAGCGCCACCGGCGCCTCCCGCCCCGGCGCGCCCCCGGCCGGTGGACGCCGGTCGGTACCGAGCAGGGCCGCGGTGACGAGCTCCTCCCAGACACCCGCGACGGGCGCGTCCGTTGGAGCGGGAGTGCCCGTCGCAGCGGGAGTGCTGTTCATGACGTGCCTCTCGGTCGGTGGGCGGCCCGGCGAAGTGGTTGAAGGGTTACCCACGTCGGGTGTCCCCTGGGGCGGGCGATATGCGTGCGTTCGCCCCGTCAGCAAAGCGCCACCGCCTCGCCCGCCCCCGCCGGCCAGGCCGTCAGGGGAGTGAAACCCCGGTGGCCGCACTCGCCGAACACCTTGACGGGAGCGCCGCCGGAGAGGGCGACGAGGCGCCACAGGCCCGGGCGGGAGTGCGCGCCGGGGGTGAGGGGGAGCGCCGAGTCGGTGTCGGCGTCCGCCAGTTGCCAGGAATCACCGGCCGCGGCCGGCACGACCCGGTCCAGCGTGACCGGAACCGCGTCCAGCCAGGGATCGGCCCGCAGGGCCTCGCCGTACCGCGCGGCAGCCTCGGCCGTGGTCAGACCCGGCGGCCGGACCCCCGCGGACACGGGCGCGGCGAACCGCTCGCCCAGCGCCGCCCGCAACTGCCCCGCGCCCGGATACACGGACACCTCGGCGTCCAGGACCAGTCCGACCGGCAGCGCCAGCTCAGGGGCACGGCCGGCCGCACCGTACGACAGCAGCAGGGCCGTACGGCCCGACTCGGCGCCGTACAGCCATATCCGGCGCGTGGTCAGCTTCGGGTCGGACGTGTCGTACTGGGCGAGGACGAGCCAGCGGTCGCGCACCGGCGGGCCGTCCGCGGCGGCGGGCAGGCCGACGCGGGAGCGGACCGTCGCCGCGAGGCCGTCCGGGAGCCGCTCCCGGCGCAACCAGCCCTGGTCGAGCAGGTGCAGCAGCGCGCACTCCTCCAACAGCCGCACCGGCCAGCCCGGTCCGGACGCCGGTATCGCCCCCAGCTCCCGCACCCGCGCGGCCAGCCCAGGCGCCTGGGCGTCGACCATGCGGGCCGCGGTCTCCTCCCACAGCCCGTACCCCGCCGACTCCGCCGAGGCCAGGCCGCCGCGCAGCAGATCCGCCAGCCGCTGCTCCAGCTCCGTCGCGCCCGCGGTGACCCGCTCGGCCCGGCGCTCCGCCCGGCGCCGGGCCGCCTCCGGATCGGCGGCCCCCGAACCGGAACCGCCGCCGTCACCAGCCCGCTTGTCCTCCGAGCGCTTACGTCTGCCGGAGATCCACTGCTCCGCCCAGTCCGGCGCCCCCGCCGCCCTGGGCACCGCGCCGTCCCCACCCGCCCACAGCAGCAGCAGACCGAGCGCGTGCTTGCACGGGAACTTCCGGCTCGGGCAACTGCACTTGTACGCGGGCCCGGCCGCGTCCGCGATGTCGACGACCGTCTGATACGGCCTGCTGCCACTGCCCTTGCACAGCCCCCACACCGTCCCCTCGTCGGCACTGCCCGTCCCGGACCACGGCCCGGCCACGCCGAGCCTGCTCCCCGCCTTGCGTGACGCGGCGTCAGGCGCCAGTGCCAGCACCTGCTCCGCGGTCCAGCGCACCCCCTGCTCAGTCATGCCACCGAAGGTAGATCCCGCCACTGACAATCGGCCCTGCGAGCACGTCCGCGCAGGTCAGAGCGATTGTCAGTGGTGTGGTGCAGGGTTGGTGACAGATCCGAACCGGCCGAGCTGGAGGGGGCCTCAGCCATGTCTGTGTCCGTGGAACCGACGTCCGTGCAGACCCAGTCCGTGCAGGTGCAGTCCGTGCAGAAGCACGGGGAGCAGCCGGCCGAGGCGCTCAGGCCGCACGCGGAGGACGCCTTCGCGGCCGAACTCACCGCGCTGGCCGCGCAGGACGACCGCCCTCGCCCGGCCCGCTGGAAGCTGTCGCCGTGGGCGGTCGCCACGTATCTGCTCGGCGGCACGCTGCCGGACGGCACGGTGATCACACCGAAGTACGTGGGCCCGCGCCGCATCGTCGAGGTCGCCGTCACCACGCTCGCCACCGACCGCGCGCTGCTGCTGCTCGGCGTGCCCGGCACCGCCAAGACCTGGGTGTCCGAGCACCTGGCCGCCGCCGTCAGCGGCGACTCGACCCTGCTGGTGCAGGGCACGGCGGGCACCCCGGAGGAGGCCATCCGCTACGGCTGGAACTACGCGCAGCTGCTCGCCCACGGACCCAGCCGGAACGCCCTGGTGCCCAGCCCCGTCATGCGGGCCATGGCCGAGGGCATGACGGCCCGCGTCGAGGAGCTGACCCGCATCCCGGCCGACGTGCAGGACACGCTGATCACGATCCTGTCGGAGAAGACGCTGCCGATACCGGAGCTTGGGCAGGAGGTGCAGGCGGTCCGCGGGTTCAACCTCATCGCCACGGCCAACGACCGCGACCGGGGGGTCAACGACCTGTCCAGCGCCCTGCGCCGCCGTTTCAACACGGTGGTGCTGCCGCTGCCGGAGAGCGCCGACGCCGAGGTCGACATCGTCTCCCGCCGCGTCGACCAGCTCGGCCGCTCCCTCGACCTGCCGGCCGCGCCCGACGCCATCGACGAGATCCGCCGCGTCGTGACCGTCTTCCGCGAACTGCGCGACGGGATCACCGCCGACGGCCGGACGAAGCTGAAGTCGCCCAGTGGCACCCTGTCCACCGCCGAGGCCATCTCGGTCGTCACCAACGGCCTCGCGCTGGCCGCGCACTTCGGCGACGGCGTGCTGCGGCCGGCCGACGTGGCCGCGGGCATCCTCGGTGCCGTCGTCCGCGACCCGGCGGCAGACCGCGTCATCTGGCAGGAGTACCTGGAGACGGTCGTCCGCGAGCGGGACGGCTGGAAGGACTTCTACCGGGCCTGCCGGGAGGTGAGCGCGTGAAGGACGCCCCATGGCCGAGGGCATCGGCCGCCGGACCGCTGCTGCTCGGCGTGCGGCACCACGGGCCGGGCTCGGCGCGGGCGGTGCGGGCCGCGCTGGAGGCGGCCCGGCCGGAGGTGGTGCTGATCGAGGGGCCGCCCGAGGCCGACGACCTCATCCCGCTGGCCGCCGACGACCACATGCGGCCCCCGGTCGCGCTCCTCGCCCACGCCGTGGACGAGCCCGGCCGCTCGGCGTTCTGGCCGATGGCCGAGTTCTCCCCGGAGTGGGTGGCGATCCGCTGGGCCCTGGCACACGGAGTACCGGCCCGCTTCATCGACCTGCCCGCCGCCCACACGCTCGCGTGGGAGAGAGAAGAGGGAAGAGAAGGGGGCGAAGAGGGAGAAGAAGCGGGAGAAGACGCAGGAGAAGAAGGAGAGGTGGATGACGTCCGCCTCGATCCCCTCGCCGTCCTCGCCGAGGCAGGCGGCCACGACGACCCCGAGCGCTGGTGGGAGGACGCCGTGGAGCACCGGGGCGGGGGCGACCGGGACCCGTTCGCGCCGTTCGCCGCGCTGGAGGAGGCCATGGGGGCGCTGCGGGAGCGCTACGGCACCGGCGGGCACGCCCGGGACCCCGTGCGGGAGGCGTACATGCGCCTCCAGGTGCGGGCCGCCCGGCGGGAGTTCGGGGACGAGGTGGCCGTGGTCTGCGGGGCGTGGCATGTGCCCGCACTGCGGGAGAGGTCCGCCGTCAGCGCGGACCGGGCCCTGCTGAAAGGACTGCCCAAGGTCAAGGCGGACATGACCTGGGTGCCGTGGACGCACCGCAGAATGGCCCGGGCCGGCGGGTACGGCGCGGGCATCGACTCGCCGGGCTGGTACGGGCACCTGTTCACCGCCCCCGACCGGCCGGTGGAGCGGTGGCTGACCAAGGTCGCGGGGCTGTTGCGCGAGGAGGACCGGATCGTCTCCTCGGCCCATGTCATAGAGGCGGTGCGGCTGGCCGAGACGCTCGCCGCGATGCGCGGCCGCCCGCTGGCGGGCCTGGGCGAGACCACCGACGCGGTGCGCGCGGTGATGTGCGAGGGCTCGGACGTGCCGCTGGCGCTGGTGCGCGACCGGCTGGTGGTCGGGGATGTGCTGGGCGAGGTGCCCGAGGGGGCGCCCGCGGTGCCGTTGCAGCGCGACCTGGCCCGGGAGCAGCGCCGGCTGCGGCTCAGACCCGAGGCGCTGGAGCGGGAGCTGGAGCTCGACCTGCGCAAGGAGACCGACGCCGGACGGAGCCGGCTGCTGCACCGGCTGCGGCTGCTCGGCGTCGACTGGGGCGAGCCGGCCGACTCCCGGGGCAGCACGGGCACGTTCCGGGAGACCTGGCGGCTGCGCTGGGAACCGGAGCTGTCCGTGCGGGTCGCCGAGGCCGGGGTGTGGGGTACGACCGTGGCCGCCGCCGCGACGGCCAGGGTGGAGGCGGACGCCCTGGCCGTGCCGTCCCTCGCCGACGTCACCGCCCTCGCCGAGCACTGCCTGCTCGCCGAACTGCCCGACGCCCTGCCCGTGGTGATGCGCGTGCTCGCCGACCGGGCCGCGCTGGACACCGACGTCGGTCACCTGGCGCAGGCCCTGCCCGCCCTGGTCCGCTCCCTGCGCTACGGCGACGTGCGAGGCACCGGCACCGAGGCCCTCGCCGGGGTCGCGGCGGGCCTCGCCGAGCGGGTCTTCGTCGGTCTGCCCCCGGCCTGCGCCGCACTGGACGCCGACGCGGCCGAGGAGATGCGCGGCCATGTGGACGCCGTGCACGGGGCGGTGGCCCTGCTCGCCGAGGCGGCCGTGCCCGGCCACGGCGACCTGCGCCCGCGGTGGCGCGCGGTGCTGCGGACCCTGTCCGCACGAGATGCCGTGCCCGGGGTGATACGGGGTCGCGCGGTGCGCCTCCTGCTCGACGACGGCGAGTTGGGGCAGGACGCGGCGGCCCGGCTGATGGGTCTCGTGCTGTCACCGGGGACGCCACCCGCGGACGCCGCCGCGTGGATCGAGGGCTTCGTCGGCGGCGGGGGCGGGATGCTGCTGGTGCACGACGAGCGGCTGCTCGGCCTGGTCGACGCCTGGCTGACCGGGGTGTCCGCGGAGGCGTTCACGGACGTACTGCCTTTGCTGCGGCGCACGTTCTCCGCGTACGAGGCGGGGGTGCGCAGGACACTCGGGGAGCTGGTGCGGCGCGGGCCGGGCGCCGTGGGGAGCGCGACGGCCGGCGGCGCGGGCATACCCGGCTTCGCGGCCGACCTCGACCCGGACCGCGCGGACGCGGTGCTGCCGGTGGTGCGGCTGCTGCTGGGCCTGCGCGAAGACGGCACGGCCGACGCGGGCGGCGCGTACGCCGACGACAACGACCCGGTGGGGGTGGGCACATGACGAACGAGCCGGCGTACGCCGACGACCCGGCCCGGGAGCGGCTGCGGCGCTGGCGGCTGGTCCTCGGGGGAGACACGGCCGACGGCACGGGACACGCCCTGTCCGGGCGGGACGCGGCGATGGACGGGGCGCTGACCGCGCTCTACGGCAAGGGCGACCGGCCGCGGACGGGCCGGGACCGGGCGGCGGGGCTCGGGGCGTCGGCGCCGTCCGTGGCGCGCTGGCTCGGGGACATCCGCACGTACTTCCCCTCCTCCGTCGTCCAGGTCATGCAGCGGGACGCCATCGACCGGCTCGGGCTGGCCACCCTGCTGCTGGAGCCGGAGATGCTGGAAGCGGTCGAGGCCGACGTGCACCTCGTCGGCACGCTGCTCTCGCTCAACAAGGCCATGCCGGAGACGACGAGGGAGACGGCGCGGGCGGTCGTGCGCAAGGTCGTCGAGGACCTGGAGAAGCGGCTGGCCACCCGTACCCGGTCCACCCTCACCGGCGCCCTCGACCGCAGCGCGCGGGTCAGCCGGCCGCGCCACCACGACATCGACTGGAACCGCACGATCGCGGCCAACCTCAAGCACTACCTGTCGGAGTACCGGACGGTCGTGCCGGAGCGGCTCGTCGGCTACGGGCGCGCCTCGCAGTCGGTGAAGAAGGAAGTGATCCTCTGCGTCGACCAGTCCGGTTCGATGGCGGCGTCCGTCGTCCACGCGTCCGTGTTCGGGGCGGTGCTCGCCTCCATGCGGTCGATCAGCACACGGCTCGTCGTGTTCGACACGGCCGTCGTCGACCTCACCGACCAGCTGGACGACCCGGTCGACGTCCTCTTCGGCACCCAGCTCGGCGGGGGTACGGACATCAACCGCGCGCTCGCCTACTGCCAGTCGCGGATCACCCGGCCCGCGGAGACGGTGGTCGTGCTGATCAGCGACCTCTACGAGGGGGGCATACGCGACGAGATGCTCAAGCGGGTCGCGGCGATGAAGGCGTCGGGGGTGCAGTTCGTGGCGCTGCTCGCGCTGTCGGACGAGGGGGCGCCGGCCTACGACCGGGAGCACGCGGCCGCGCTCGCCGCGCTGGGCGCACCGGCGTTCGCCTGTACGCCGGATCTGTTCCCGGAGGTGATGGCGGCGGCGATCGAGAAGCGGCCGATTCCCATACCGGAGCAGTGAAAAGGGACATGACTACCCATCGGTAACAGGGGGCTTGCGCAACCTCGGGCGTTTCGTGCGAGGATCGACGCCGTATCCCGTCGACCCGACAGTCGTTCCGTCGCACGTTCCGTCGCACCGAGGACCCTCCGCTCTTGACCTGGCCAGCAGCCCTGCCCGGCGCCGCTGTGCGCGTGTTGCGCACGGCGGCCGGACGGCGTGCGCTGCAACTGGTGCTGCTGGTCGGCGGCTTGTTCGCACTCGGCTTCGTCTGCGGCGAGCAGGCACATGCGGCGGAGGGGACGCCGTCGGTTGCTTCGGTGTCCGCGGTTTCCGCGGTGTCGCCGGTGTCGTCGGTGTCGCCGGTGTCGTCGGCGACCACCGTGACCACCGAGGATGTCGTACGGACCGTCAGCGCTCACGTCACCCGACCGGTCGGTGACGTGGTCGGCACGGCGACCCGGGACCTGGGCGAGGCGCAGGCCGAGGCACCGGCGTTGCCGAAGCTGCCCGCCCTGTCCACCCTGCCGAAGCTGCCCGCGCAGCCCTCGCTGCCCGCGCCGCCGGTCGTCGAGGTGCCCGGGCCGCAGCAGACGGGCGGCCCGGAGATGGCGTCGCCGCCCCCGGCGACCTCCTCCACCGGCCACGTCGGTACGGCGGCCCGTACGGACTCCCGTACCGAGCGCCGTACCGAACCCCGTACGACGGTGACCGGGCCACAGGGGCCGCGCGTCGCCCCGGGCTTCGGCACGCCGGTCGCTCGTGCGTACGCCGGCGGCCTGCGCACCGCGGACCGGGTCGGCGCCCCCTCCCGCCCCGCGCCCGCCGGTGACCCGGACGGGGCGCTCGCCAACCGGGCGGTAGTCGGCGGCGGCACGTCACCCCATGCCGACGCGTATGCCGTCACCCCTGACCACCGGGCGCCGCTGCGTCTGACGCCCGGTGCCATCGCGCGCGCCGACGCGCCCGGGACCCGGGACAGGTACCGGGACATTCCCGTCTTCCCCGGCTAGGGCTCCCTCCCCGAGGCAGAAACGGCCATTTCTCCGCCGTGGACCTGCCGCGCGGGGGCGGAACAGGTCTGCCCGCCCGTCCGGACATCCCCCAGTCCTCCGGACGGAAGCCGCTCAAGACATCCCGGAACCCTGAACCTGAAGGAACTGACGCACGCAATGAACAAGAACATCCGCCGCTCCATCGTCATAGCCGCCGGTGTCACCGGCGCGTGGGCGCTCGGCTCGGCCGTCGCCAGCGCCGACGAACTGCCCACCTCGGCCCTCTCCGCACCGGACACGGCCGCCGACACCCCGAGCACGGACACCCCGAGCACGGACACCCCCAGCACCGCCAAGGTCTCGGCGGCGCAGGCCGTCACCGAGGCGAGCCCCGTGCACACCTCCCCACAGCCCCAGGCCGAGATCGACTACCTGTTCGGCCCCCTCTCCTCCTTCGCCCCGGAACTGGAGCAGGCACCGGCCGCCGCCGAAGCCGCCGTCTCCGGCGTGCCCGGCCACGTCACCGGCACCGCCACCGGCACCGTCACCCCGGTCGTCGACCAGACGGCCGCCGCGGTCGTCCCGCCGGTCGCCGGGACCGCCGTGCACGGGGTGCGGCCGGTGGCCGGTCACGCCGTGGCCGCCGCCACGGGGCTGGCGTACGGCGTGGTCGCCGACGTGCCGCCGTACGCCGCAGGTGTCGCCGGGCAGGTCGGCCGTGACACCACGCACGCGGTGCTGCCGCCGGTCGCGGACACCGCCGTGCGCGGGGTCGTGCCGGTCGCCGGGGAGGCCGTCGGGGACGCGGGGACGCTGGCGTACGGCGTCACGGGCGACGTGCGGCCCTTCGCGGGCGGTGTCGCCGGGCAGGTGCCGCCGCTGGCGTACGGGGTGACCGGGCAGGTTACGCCCTTCGCGCAGGGCGTCGTGGGGGAGGTGCCGCCGTTCGCCGAAGGGGTCACCGGGGCCGTCCGGCAGGTGGCCGACCCGGTCGCAGGCAGTGCCACGACGCTGGCCCACGGGGTGACGGGTGACGTCGCTCCGTTCGCGGGCGGGGTGGCCGGCGAGGCCCACCCCTTCGCCCGGCAGGTCGCCGGGCAGGTGGCGCCCTTCGCGCAGGACTTCACCGGAACCGTCAGTACCGGCGCCGGTCCGCTCGCCGGGCACGCGGTCACCGGTGTGACGGGTGTGGCCGAATCGGCGCTCCCGGGATATGTGCATGACACGGGGTACACGCACATCACGAACATCGCGCAGAACCCGCACAACGTGCACGACGGGCACACCTTCAGCGTCTGAGGGCGTCTGAGGACTCCCGTCCCGACCGACTCCGTGGGGTTGAACGGCCCGGACGGCCGAATGCCGTCGGCCCGTGCGGCCGACACCTCGCGGACCGGGGTGGTTGGTCCCCATTGGGGTGGGGATCAGCCGCCTGCGGCCCCTGAAAGGGCCATTTCAGGGGCCTCACCGGGTCAACCCCAGCCCGGTGAGGCCCCGCCGTCCCGGCACGCCGTGCCAGTGAGGGCGGCATCATGTGACAGGTATCACCGCTCAGGTGTGACCCTCGATTTAGGGACCCCCGGGGTGCGGCGATAACCTGCGAGACGGACATGCCGCGCGCTCGGACACCGTGTGCGCTTCCCTAGTGACACATGCGGACGTCACGTTGCCCTTCGCGGCACGCCCACGCATCCAACGAACCGCGAGATCACTGATAGGGACGGAAGCGCGTGGACCTGTTCGAGTACCAGGCGAGGGACCTCTTCGCCAAGCACGATGTACCGGTGCTGGCCGGTGAAGTCATCGACACGCCTGAGGCGGCGCGCGAGATCACCGAGCGGCTGGGCGGCAAGTCCGTCGTCAAGGCGCAGGTGAAGGTCGGTGGTCGCGGTAAGGCCGGTGGCGTCAAGCTGGCCGCCTCCGCGGACGAGGCCGTCGCCCGTGCGACGGACATTCTCGGCATGGACATCAAGGGCCACACGGTCCACAAGGTCATGATCGCCGAGACCGCTCCGGAGATCGTCGAGGAGTACTACGTCTCCTTCCTCCTCGACCGTGCCAACCGCACCTTCCTCTCCATCGCCTCCGTCGAGGGCGGCATGGAGATCGAGGAGGTGGCGGCCACCCGCCCCGAGGCCGTCGCGAAGATCGCGATCGACGCCATCGACGGTGTGGACGAGGCCAAGGCCCGCGAGATCGTCGAGGCCGCCAAGTTCCCGGCCGAGGTCGCTGACAAGGTCGCGAACGTCCTCGTCAAGCTGTGGGACACCTTCATCAAGTCGGACGCCCTCCTCGTCGAGGTCAACCCGCTCGCGAAGGTCGCCTCCGGCGAGGTCATCGCCCTCGACGGCAAGGTGTCGCTCGACGAGAACGCCGAGTTCCGCCACCCCGAGTACGAGGAGCTCCACGACAAGGACGCGGCCAACCCGCTCGAGGCCGCCGCCAAGGCGAAGAACCTCAACTACGTCAAGCTCGAGGGCGAGGTCGGCATCATCGGCAACGGCGCCGGTCTCGTCATGAGCACCCTGGACGTCGTCGCGTACGCCGGTGAGAAGCACGGCAACGTCAAGCCGGCCAACTTCCTGGACATCGGCGGTGGCGCCTCCGCCCAGGTCATGGCCAACGGTCTGGAGATCATCCTCGGCGACCCGGACGTCAAGTCCGTCTTCGTCAACGTCTTCGGTGGCATCACCGCCTGTGACGAGGTCGCCAACGGCATCGTCCAGGCCCTGAAGCTCCTCGAGGACCGCGGCGAGAACGTCTCCAAGCCGCTCGTCGTCCGCCTCGACGGCAACAACGCCGAGCTGGGCCGGCAGATCCTCACGGACGCCAACCACCCGCTGGTGCAGCGCGTCGACACCATGGACGGCGCGGCCGACAAGGCCGCCGAGCTGGCCCACGCCGCCAAGTAAGCACTCAGGACGAGGACACCAACACACCATGGCTATCTGGCTCAACAAGGACAGCAAGGTCATCGTCCAGGGCATGACCGGCGCCACGGGCATGAAGCACACCAAGCTCATGCTCGGTGACGGCACCCAGGTCGTGGGCGGCGTGAACCCGCGCAAGGCGGGTCAGACCGTGGACTTCGACGGCACCGAGGTACCCGTCTTCGGCACCGTCAAGGAGGCCATCGACAAGACCGGCGCCAACGTCTCCGTCATCTTCGTGCCGGAGAAGTTCACCAAGGACGCGGTCGTCGAGGCCATCGACGCCGAGATCCCGCTGGCCGTCGTGATCACCGAGGGCATCGCCGTGCACGACACGGCGTCCTTCTGGGCGTACGCCGGCAAGAAGGGCAACAAGACCCGGATCATCGGCCCGAACTGCCCCGGCATCATCACCCCGGGCCAGTCGAACGTCGGCATCATCCCGGGCGACATCACCAAGCCGGGCCGCATCGGCCTGGTGTCGAAGTCCGGCACGCTGACGTACCAGATGATGTACGAGCTGCGTGACATCGGCTTCTCGACGGCCGTCGGCATCGGTGGTGACCCGATCATCGGCACCACGCACATCGACGCCCTCGCCGCGTTCCAGGCCGACCCCGACACCGACCTGATCGTGATGATCGGTGAGATCGGTGGCGACGCCGAGGAGCGCGCGGCCGCGTTCATCAAGGAGAACGTGACCAAGCCGGTCGTCGGCTACGTCGCGGGCTTCACCGCGCCCGAGGGCAAGACCATGGGTCACGCGGGCGCCATCGTCTCCGGTTCGTCGGGCACCGCCCAGGCGAAGAAGGAGGCCCTGGAGGCCGCGGGCGTCAAGGTCGGCAAGACGCCGACCGAGACGGCGAAGCTGGCGCGGGAGATCCTGGCCGGCTGAGGCAGGCTCGACCGAGCGTCGGTAGGCCCGTTCCCCGAGGTGGGGGCGGGCCTACCGTCTTTCTGCCGCGCGGCATCGCTTTGCTCTTCGGGGCCGCTTTGCTTTGCGGAAACGTTTCACTCCGCTGGATCACCCCGGCACCGGCAGCAGTCTCTCCGGCCCGTGTGCCGACTCCTGGCGCAGTTTGGCCCGCAGGGCCAGCTCCTTGGCCGACAGCGGGCCCAGGGCCGCTCTCGGCGGTACGCCCCGCACCGCCTGGGCCGGACCGGGCGGTTTGTCGAAGTGGGTCGGAGCGGTCCGCAGCGTGAGCGCGGTGGCGCCGACGACCGAGGCCGTGAGGGCGATCGCGGCCCGGGTCCAGAGCCGGACCCGGCGTTCGCCGAGCGAGCGCACCACTGTCGGCCGGGCGGCCCGCAGCCGATCGGTGGAGGCCAGTTCCGCCAGCCGCCGGTGCAGCAGCCGGCAGTCCGCCAGTTCCGGGATCCGCTCGGCCACCGCGGCGCGGGCGCGCGTCAGCCGGCGCGCCGCCGCCGGTGTGCTCGCCTCGGTCTCCGCCGCGGTCTCCGGCAGGTCGAGGCCGACACCGTCGTACAGCAGGAGCGTGCGGCGGTAGGGCGGCGGAAGCCTCAGCAGGGCGTCCAGCAGCTCGCGGTCCTTGGCGTCGGCCGGGGGCGGGTCGGGGCGGCGGAGCGGGTGGAAGCGGTGCCAGGGGGAGAGTGCGCACTCGTACGCCGTGGCCCGTACCCAGCCCGCCGGATCCCGGTCCCTGGCCACCTCCGGCCAGCGCTGCCAGGCGAGCTCGAAGGCCCGCTCCACGGCGGCGCGGGCCGATTCGCGCCGCCCGGTGAGCAGGTACGTCTGCCGTACGAGGGCGGGGGCGCAGAACTCGTACAGCGCGTCGAAAGCCTGAGCGGGTGTCAGGGCGACATCGGTCTGACGGGGCGTCACCGGTCAGCCCTCCAGAGGAAAAAACACATAAACATATATTGAGCGACACTTCGGTGGTTCGCCTGTTACGCCCGTAAAGCGCGTGTCGTTGGGAGCATGGCGGCGTGACGCAGATGACCGCTCGCCGACCGTCGTTGTCGCTCTTGCTCACCCGCCTGCTCACCCGGCTGCGCGACCGGTCGCCCGGACTGGCCGCGAGCCTCCTGGGCGGCGCGGTCGCGGCCGGGCTCGGCCTCGGCTGCTTCGCCGTGCTCGTGATGGTGCTGTGGGTCAGCTCCCCGTACCCCGACAGCGGACCGGGCGGCGCGCTGCACGTCGCCGCCGCACTGTGGCTGCTCGCGCACGGCGTCCAGCTGGTCCGCACCGAGACGCTCTCCGGCGTCCCCGCGCCCGTCGGCGTCACCCCGCTGCTGCTGCTCCTGCTGCCGGCCTGGCTGCTGTACCGGGCGGCGCGGGACGCGACGGACGCGCCGGCCGACGCCGACGGCCCGCCACCGGTCGCCGCGCACACGGCGTGGACGGGCGTCGTCCTCGGCTACCTCGCGGTGGGCGCCGGCGCCGTGCTGTACGCCTCGGACGGCGCGCTGCGGCCCGTCTGGGAGTGGGCGGCGGTGTGTCTGCCGCTCGTCGCGGTGGTCGCGGCGGGCGCGGGCGTGTGGTCGGCGTACGGCCGTCCGCGCGAGCCCCTGCTGGGCGTGCTGGCACTGCTGCCGGGGTTCCTGCGCCGCCGGGCCCTGGCACCGGGCGGGCGGGCCGGGCTCCGGGCGGCCGTGCGGGCGGCGCTGGCCGGGACGGCGGTACTCCTCGGGGGCGGGACGCTGCTGCTCGGCGTGTCGCTGGTGGGCCACGGCGAGGCGGCCCGCGTCTCTTTCCTCCAGATGACGGAGGGCTGGACGGGACGGTTCGCCGTGCTCGTGCTGTGCCTCGCGTTGACCCCGAACGCGGCGGTGTGGTCGGTGGCCTACGCCCTCGGCCCCGGGTTCGCGCTCGGCGCCGGACACCTCGTCGACCCGGTCGCCTCCCGCCCGGCGCCGCTGCTGCCGCCCTTCCCGCTGCTCGCGGCGGTACCGGACGCGGGTCTTCCGACGCCGTGGAACTGGGCCGCCAGGGCGGTGCCGGTGGCGGCGGGGGTGACGGTCGCCTGCTTCGCAGCGCGGGCCGGGGAGCGCCGGGCGCGCTGGACTCCCGCACGGGCCGCCGGGACGGCCCTGCTGGCGGCCGTGTTGTGCGGGGCTGTCTTCGCCCTTCTGGCGAAGCTGGCGGGCGGTCCGCTCGGGGTGGCGGCGCTGGCCCGGTTCGGGCCGGTGTGGTGGCAGGTGGGCGGCGCGGTGCCGGCGTGGCTCGGGGCGGTGGCGGTGCCGGTGGCGGTGGTCGTGCGGTGGTGGCGGGGGCGGGCTTCCCGCGTGGAGGCGGAAGGGGAGCCCGGGGAATCGGCCGGGGCGGGCACGCCGGAGGCCCAGCAGCAGCGGGAGGAGGCGTCGAAGGCGTGGCAGGCGACACCGGCACCGGCGCACGAGCCGTTCGTCTACGACAGCGCCCTGGACGCCTACGACGTACTGCCGGCCGAGGCACCGACCCGACCCGCGCCGTCGGCTCCACCGGCCCCGGCCACCACGCCGGCCCCGGCCACCACGCCGGCCCCGGCCACCACGCCGGCCCCGGCCACCACGCCGGCCTCGGCTGCCGTGCCGACCGCGCCGATCCCGCCGACTCCGACCGCCGAACCGACCCCGGACGCCCCGCCGACCTCGTCCATCCCCCCAGCCCTGGCCACCCCGCCGACGCCGCCTGCCGGGCCGGCCGCGTCTACCTGGCCGCCCTCGTCGACCCGGTCGACGCCCTCGACTCCGGCCACCCCGCCGGCTCAGCCGGCCCGACCGGACGACGAGTAACCCCCGCTACTCGCGTCCTCGCCCTGAGCGCCCCGTCAGCCGTCGTTCCCCAGCAGCGGCCGCAGCTCGTGCGGCAGCAACTGCTGGCAGCTCTGCTTGGCCTCGTTGGTGAGGGAGTCGTTCACGCACGTGTAGTAGTCGCGGTAGGCCAGCTGGGCCGTGAAGGTGGCCGCCACGAGGGCCAGGGCCAGGGAGCCGGTGACCAGGCCGCTGATCGCCGCCGTGGTCTGGGGGCGGCCGCCGGTCTGCGGGGCCGGGGTGTCCGGGTCGGGCCTGCGGGGCTTGGCGCGCAGGGCGCTGATGCCCCAGTAGAGGGCGAGGGCGCCGAGCAGCAGGGCCACGTACGGCCAGCTGAACAGGGCGAAGAAGAAGGCCCACATGCCGCACAGCAGCGCGTAACGGGCGCGGCGCTGGGCGGGGTCGGTGGGGTCCCAGCGCAGGTTGGGGCCGGGGCCGCCGTCCGGACCCTCGGGGCGGCCGCCGGGGCGCTCGCCGAAGCCGCCGGGGGAGCGGCCGGGCTGGCGGTCGCTCCACTGGCTGCCCCACGGGGAGCGGCCCCCGTCGCCGGAGCCCGGTGACCCCTCGGAGCCCGAGGGGTGGCGGGGCCGCCAGGGACGGTCCGGTGTGCCCTCCGGCGGTGGGGCGAAGGGGTTGTCGTCCGTCGGCGCGTCGTCCTTGCCCTGGCCGTCCGGGCGGCCCGAGGGCGCGTCGGGCGGTGAGGCGGGCCGCTCCCGCAGCAGCACGGAGCCCCGCTCCCTTCCCTGTTCCGGCTGCGGGGGGAACGTGAGGAGTCGCAGACTGCGGTCCGGCATCAAGTGAGCGTCTTCCCCTAGATGAATACGGCTGTCCGATAGATGAACACGGCTGTCCGAAGTGGGCTTCACTGAAGGGAACGCGTCGCGCGACGGCCGCGTTCCCGGCCAGCTCCCCCAGACGCTACCTTCCGGCCGAGCCCCCGTCCCGTGGGGGTTGTCCCGGGTGCCGGTATCGTTGCTGGCGGTCGGCCGGTTCGTAGACTTCCCCGTATCACGGGGCGCGAAGCATTCGTATGAATGGACAAGCCGCCCGTACAACCGCTTCCCCGAGAAAGGGCCTCACCGTGGCCGCCAAGCCCGTGGCCAAGCGCCTCGTCGTGCTGGTCTCCGGATCCGGCACCAATCTCCAGGCGCTGCTGGACGAGATCGACCGGGTCGGCCCCGAGGCCTACGGCGCCGAGGTCGTGGCCGTCGGTGCGGACCGGGAGGGCGTCGAAGGGCTCGCCCGCGCCGAGCGGGCCGGGCTCCCCACCTTCGTGTGCAAGGTCAAGGACCACGCGAGCCGGGCCGAGTGGGACGTGGCCCTCACCGAGGCCGTCGCCGCGTACCGGCCCGACCTCGTCGTCTCCGCGGGGTTCATGAAGATCGTGGGCAAGGAGTTCCTCGCGCGGTTCGGCGGGCGGTTCGTGAACACCCATCCCGCCCTGCTGCCCAGTTTCCCGGGAGCCCACGGCGTGCGGGACGCGCTCGCGTACGGCGCCAAGGTCACCGGCTGCACCGTCCACTTCGTCGACGACGGCGTCGACACCGGACCGATCATCGCCCAGGGCGTCGTCGAGGTCCGGGACGAGGACGACGAGAGCGCTCTGCACGAGCGCATCAAAGAAGTCGAGCGAAGACTGCTCGTCGAGGTCGTGGGGCGGATCGCCCGCAACGGCCATCGCATCGAGGGACGAAAGGTAGTTATCCAGTGACCGCCGAGAGCAACAAGCGGCCCCTTCGCAGGGCGCTCGTCAGCGTCTACGACAAGACCGGCCTGGAGGAGCTGGCCCGCGGGCTGCACGAGGCCGGTGTCGAGCTGGTCTCGACCGGTTCCACCGCCGGGCGCATCGCCGGTGCCGGCGTCCCCGTCACCAAGGTCGAGGAGCTCACCGGCTTCCCCGAGTGCCTCGACGGCCGGGTCAAGACCCTGCACCCCAGGGTCCACGCGGGCATCCTCGCCGACCTCCGCCTCGACAGCCACCGCGAGCAGCTCGCCGAGCTGGGCGTGGAGCCGTTCGACCTCGTCGTCGTCAACCTCTACCCCTTCCGCGAGACCGTCGCCTCCGGTGCCTCGCCCGACGAGTGCGTCGAGCAGATCGACATCGGCGGCCCGTCGATGGTCCGCGCCGCCGCCAAGAACCACCCGTCGGTCGCCGTGGTCACCAGCCCCGCCCGGTACGCGGACGTGCTCGCCGCGGCCGCGGACGGCGGCTTCGACCTCGCCACCCGCAAGCGGCTGGCCGCCGAGGCCTTCCGGCACACGGCCGAGTACGACATCGCGGTCGCGAGCTGGTTCGCGAGCTCCTACGCGCCCCTCGACGACTCGCAGTTCCCCGACTTCCTCGGCGCCACCCTGGAGCGCAAGAGCACCCTCCGCTACGGCGAGAACCCGCACCAGCCCGCCGCGCTCTACGTCGACACCGCATCCATCAGCGGCTCCGCCGCGGGGGGCACCAGTCTCGCCGAGGCCGAGCAGCTGCACGGCAAGGAGATGTCGTACAACAACTACACGGACACGGACGCCGCCCGCCGTGCCGCGTACGACCACGACGAGCCCTGCGTCGCGATCATCAAGCACGCCAACCCCTGCGGCATCGCGATCGGCGCGGACGTCGCCGAGGCGCACCGCAAGGCGCACGCCTGCGACCCGCTGTCCGCGTTCGGCGGTGTGATCGCGGTCAACCGCCCGGTGTCCAAGGAGCTGGCGGAGCAGGTCGCCGAGATCTTCACCGAGGTCATCGTCGCGCCGGACTACGAGGAGGGGGCCCTCGAAGCCCTCGCCAAGAAGAAGAACATCCGGGTGCTCAAGGCCCCGGCCGCGCCCTCCCACCCCGCCGAGGTCAAGCCCATCGACGGCGGCGCGCTGCTCCAGGTGACGGACCGCCTCCAGGCCGAGGGCGACGACCCGGCCAACTGGACGCTCGCCACCGGCGAGGCGCTCGACGCCGAGGAGCTGAGGGAGCTCGCCTTCGCCTGGAAGGCGTGCCGGGCCGTGAAGTCCAACGCCATCCTGCTCGCCAAGGACGGCGCCTCGGTCGGTGTCGGCATGGGCCAGGTCAACCGGGTCGACTCCGCGAAGCTGGCCGTCGAGCGGGCCGGCGCCGAGCGCGCCCAGGGCTCGTACGCCGCCTCCGACGCGTTCTTCCCCTTCCCGGACGGCCTGGAGATCCTGACCGAGGCCGGCGTCAAGGCCGTGGTGCAGCCCGGCGGTTCGGTCCGCGACGAGCTGGTCGTGGAGGCCGCGCGGAAGGCGGGCGTGACGATGTACTTCACCGGCACGCGCCACTTCTTCCACTGATCACTGATCACTGATCCGGACC
The DNA here is from genome assembly GCF_042894725.1 of Streptomyces sp. NPDC001480. Lineage (NCBI taxonomy): Bacteria > Bacillati > Actinomycetota > Actinomycetes > Kitasatosporales > Streptomycetaceae > Streptomyces > Streptomyces sp. NPDC001480. The sequence goes on from NZ_JBIAVX010000019.1 coordinate 122,145, forward strand.
CTCGTCCGGTGACGCGCCAGGGCCGTGTCCCCCCTCACGCGGGGTGGGACACGGCCCTTGGTGTGTGCCGGTGGTCCGCCGGGTTCAGAACCTCGGGCGGTTGAACCACGCCGAGGCCGCGCTGTTCACCATCGAGGCGAGGATGATGCCGGCCATGGCGAGGGAGACGATGCCGCCGAAGGTACCCGAACCGCCCGCGCCCTTCACGATGTTGACCAGGCTGCCGAGCAGCATCAGGGACGCGTACACGATCGTCGTGATACGGATCCCGCTGCCGCCGTTCTTGAACTTCACGCCCAGGAAGATCGACAGGGCGCCCAGGGCCAGCATCAGCAGGGCGAACACGATGAGGACACCGGTGGCCGTGCTGGTGTCGTCACCCGAGCCGAAGGTGTTGGAGGTGTCCTGCGCGGCACCGGCCGCGATGCCGAGGCCCAGGCCCACCAGGATCTGGAGGCCGGCCAGGATGAACAGCAGCACCCGGGCGGTCTTGATCAGGCCCGGCATCTCCATCGGAGCGCCGTAGCCGTAGCCCTGCGGGACCGGCGGGGCGGCGGGGTAGCCGTAGCCGGGCTGCACGGGGGGAGCGGACGGGTAGCCGTAGCCCGGCTGGCCCTGCGGCGGCTGCTGGGGCGGGTAACCGGGGGGCTGCTGGCCCTGGGGCGGGCCGTAGGGGTTGTTGGGGTCGCCGAAGCTCATGGCCGGTGTTTCCTCCGTTGCGTCAAGTGCGGGGACGACGCGCGGCACGGTGCGGAGGAAAGTTCTACAGATGCGGTTCGTCCCCCCGGTACTGCCCGCGGCACTGTGTACTCATCGTTCTTTAGCGGACTCTTACTTGTCCAGCCGCATTCGCGATGTGTTGTGCAAGTGCAACATCATCGATCAAGGTCGGACATTGGCGGTGGTAACCGGAAGCGTCCCGGGACCCCCGGTCGGAACCAGGATCGGAACCCGGATCGAAACCCGTATGGGAACCCGGATTGGAACAGGGGGGCCGTCATCCGCGAGGATGGGACCATGACCGCCCAGATTCTCGATGGCAAGGCCACCGCAGCCGCGATCAAGTCCGATCTGACCGCCCGCGTGGCGGCGCTGAAGGAGAAGGGCATCACGCCCGGCCTCGGCACGATCCTGGTCGGGGACGACCCCGGCAGCCAGAAGTACGTAGCCGGCAAGCACCGCGACTGTGCCCAGGTCGGCCTCGCCTCCATCCAGCGCGAGCTGCCCGGCACGGCGACGCAGGAGGAGATCGAGGCGGTCGTCCGGGAGCTGAACGAGGACCCCGCCTGCACCGGCTACATCGTCCAGCTGCCGCTGCCCAAGGGCATCGACGAGAACCGCGTCCTCGAGCTGATGGACCCGGGCAAGGACGCGGACGGCCTGCACCCGATGAACCTCGGCCGTCTCGTCCTCAACGAGCCGGCCCCGCTGCCCTGTACCCCCAACGGCATCCTCACCCTGCTGCGCCGCCACGGCGTGGAGATCAAGGGCGCCGAGGTCGTGGTCGTCGGACGCGGTGTGACCATCGGCCGCCCGATGCCGCTGCTGCTCACCCGACGCAGCGAGAACGCCACGGTGACCCAGTGCCACACGGGCACGCGGGACCTGTCGGCGCACCTGAAGCGGGCCGACATCATCATCGCGGCCGCCGGTGTGGGCCACCTGATCCGGCCCGAGGACGTCAAGCCGGGCGCGGCCGTCCTCGACGTCGGCGTCTCCCGTGACGCCCAGGGGAAGATCGTCGGCGATGTGCACCCCGGGGTCGCCGAGGTGGCCGGCTGGATCTCCCCGAACCCGGGCGGCGTGGGCCCGATGACCCGGGCGCAGCTGCTCGTCAACGTGGTCGAGGCGGCGGAGCGCAGTGCCGGCTGAGGACATCCAGGACACCCAGGACACCCGCGGGTCCGGCGACACCCAGGACGCCCGCGGGACCGGTGACGCCCGCGAGGGCGTGGAGCCGACCGTCCGGGACGCGATCAGCGCGCCCGACGCCGAGGGGCGGCCGAAGCGGGTCACGCGCCGCTTCCCGCTGTTCACCCGGGACACCGCGCGGCCGGAGGGCGGCGGCCGGGCCGCCTCCGGTGACGCGCCGGCGCCGGCCCGGCAGTGGCCGATGATCGCCGTCACCGCCGTGGTCGCGCTCGGCCTGCTGCTGACCGCGTTCGACATGTTCCGGCTGGGCACCCTGATGGTCGGCTCGGCCCTGCTGGCGGGCGCCGCGCTGCGCTGGGTCCTGCCCGGCGTCGGCATGCTCGCGGTCCGCTCCCGCTTCACCGACATAGTCACCTACGGCGTGCTCGGCCTGGCGATCGTCCTCCTGGCGCTGATGGCCCAGCCCCACCCGCTGCTGGTGATCCCCTTCCTGAAGGACACGCTGCACTTCACTCTGACCCACTAGGTCACCCCGTTCCCGGCTGCCCTGCTTCGAGCGACCACTTGCGTGACCACTTGCGTGACCACTTGTGACTACTTCGGGGATATGCCGCGAAGTAGTCATACAACCGGGCTAACGTGTCCAATCGGACGGTCCGGCGGGCCGCGCTGCCCACGGCGTGCGGCGGTGTGTGCCCGACGGCCCGATGCACCCGTGCGCCCCCCGCTCGGGCACTGCGCCCCGGAATGAGCGCATCCCTGTGGGTAGCCAGAACGGGGACTGGAGGGGGCCCGCGCCGTGGGGGCGGCGTGGGACGAGTGGCACCGACCGGGGAAGAGGGGGGAACCGATGCCTCGTTGGAAAGCCTTGCCGGACGAGCTCGATCCGCAGGTGAAGGAGTTCTCGGGGCAGTTGCGGCGGCTGGTGGACCGCAGCGGACTGAGCATCGCGGCGCTGGCCGACCGAACGGGCTACAGCAAGACGTCCTGGGAGCGTTACCTGGGCGGCCGGCTCCTCGCACCCAAGGGCGCGGTCGTCGCGCTGGCCGAGGTGACGGGCACCGATCTCGGTCATCTGACCACCATGTGGGAGCTGGCCGAGCGCGCCTGGAGCCGCTCGGAGATGCGCCACGACATGACCATGGAGGCGAGTCGGATCTCCCAGGCGCGGGCCGCGCTCGGGGAGTTCGGGCCCCCCGCGGCGACCGGGGCCGGCGCGACCAGGGCCGCCCGCTTCGGCGGCAGCGCGACCGTGACCCCGGGCATCGCGGGTCCCGCGGGCGTGTCGCCCACGATCCCGCCCCAGCCGACGGCCCCGGACGCGGACGCTCGGGAGGCCGCCGGGAACGGCCGCGTCCCGAACGGCAGGGCGGCGCCGGGCCCGCACGGGGAGCCCCCGCGGCGGCCCGAAAGCCCCTCGGAGGGCAGACGACGGCTGACGATGTTCGTCGCGGGCGCCCTCGCCGCGCTCACCGTCGTCGCCGCCGTCTTCTTCCTCACCGACGGCGGCGGCAAGGGCGCCGAGGGCGCGGCCCGGTCGCCCTCCCCGTCCGCCACCACCCGCCACGACCTGCCCCCGGGCGTGAAGTGCGCGGGCGGCGACTGCACCGGCAAGGACGCGGAGAGCATGGGGTGCAGCGGCGACCTCGTCAGCACCGTCAAGACCGCCGCCGTGGGCACCACCGTCGTCGAGGTCCGCTACAGCAGGACGTGCCGGGCGGCGTGGGGGCGCATCACCGGGGCCGCGCCGGGGGACACGGTGCGGGTGAGCGCGGGGGCGCACCACGAGACCGGGACCGTCGCGCGGAACGGGGACACGATCGCCTACACCCCGATGACGGCCGTACCCGACGCCTCCGAGGTGAAGGCGTGCGTGACGCTGACGTCGGGGCGGCGGGGCTGCACGAAGTAGTCCGGGCAGTCCGGAAGAAAAGAATCAGGGTGGCACGCATGGCCGCCGGAATTCTGGGCACGCGAACCGTACCCCCACGGGAGTCCGGCCACGGTCCCCCGATCGGCGGCCGTCTCTGTTCCTCCTCTCCCGGACAGGCGGCCGCCTTTTCGGTTCCACGCGGCGGCAGCGGCACGCGGCACGGCGACTTGTGGGGTGGGCCACACGAGCCCCGGCCGTTCGTGATCCCGGATGCGCGATAGCCTGACCGCTGGATCTCTCTTGATACCAAGAGATCGATCATTTGCACGTCCCACCCGGGGCAGGGACGCCCCACCGCCAGCTGTCATACGGAGAACGCCATGACCCGCACTCCCGTGAACGTCACCGTCACCGGCGCGGCCGGCCAGATCGGTTACGCCCTGCTCTTCCGCATCGCCTCCGGCCAGCTGCTCGGCGCGGACGTGCCGGTCAAGCTGCGTCTGCTGGAGATCACGCCGGCGCTCAAGGCCGCCGAGGGCACGGCCATGGAGCTGGACGACTGCGCGTTCCCGCTCCTCCAGGGCATCGACATCACCGACGACCCGAACGTGGCCTTCGACGGCGCCAACGTGGCCCTGCTCGTCGGCGCCCGGCCCCGCACCAAGGGCATGGAGCGCGGCGACCTGCTGTCCGCCAACGGCGGCATCTTCAAGCCGCAGGGCAAGGCCATCAACGACCACGCCGCGGACGACATCAAGGTCCTCGTCGTAGGCAACCCGGCCAACACCAACGCGCTGATCGCCCAGGCCGCCGCCCCGGACGTACCGGCGGAGCGCTTCACCGCGATGACCCGCCTCGACCACAACCGCGCGCTGACCCAGCTCGCCAAGAAGACGGGCAGCACGGTCGCCGACATCAAGCGCCTGACCATCTGGGGCAACCACTCGGCCACCCAGTACCCGGACATCTTCCACGCCACGGTCGCCGGCAAGAACGCCGCCGAGGTCGTGGGCGACGAGAAGTGGCTGGCCGAGGACTTCATCCCGACCGTCGCCAAGCGCGGTGCCGCGATCATCGAGGCGCGCGGTGCCTCGTCGGCCGCCTCCGCCGCCAACGCCGCCATCGACCACGTGTACACCTGGGTCAACGGCACGGCGGACGGCGACTGGACCTCCATGGGCATCCCCTCGGACGGCTCCTACGGCGTCCCCGAGGGCCTGATCTCCTCCTTCCCGGTCACCACCAAGGACGGCAAGTACGAGATCGTCCAGGGCCTGGACATCAACGAGTTCTCCCGCGCCCGCATCGACGCCTCCGTCAAGGAGCTCGAGGAGGAGCGCGAGGCGGTCCGCGGCCTCGGCCTCATCTGAGCCGCGCGCGTTCTCCCGTACGGGCCCCCTTCCGGTTTCTTCCGGAAGGGGGCCCGCGCCCGTTTTCGCCGCTACCGTCGGAGCAGCGCACTTGTCCGGTGATTCGGGGGATTCGCGATGGGTGGACGCAGCAGTCAGGACGGGCCGGAGCACGAGCCGGGCGAGGAGAGAGGCCAGGCGCCCTGGGCCGCCGGTGAGCCGGACCCCGCACCGCCGTGGGCGTCGGCGCAGACCCAGACCGCCCAGTCGCCCCCGCCGTGGGCGGACCGGGCGGCCGACCGTCGCCGCGAGGACCCCGTGCCCCCGCCGCCGCACCCGTGGGCATCGTCCGGCCACCACGCCGGCGGACCCGCGGCCCCCTTCCCGCCGCCGGCCCAGCCACCCGCGCCACCGGCCTGGACGCCACCACCGGTCACGCCCGCCTACGCCCCGCCGCCCTCCGCGCCCCGGCGTGCCACCGGCCGCCTGGCCGTCCTGGTCACCGTGATGGTCCTGGTCGCGGCGGGCTCCTTCCTGGGGGTCTGGTACCTCGGCCGCGATCACGGTGGCGACGGAACCGGCGCGCGGTCCGGCCCGGGGCCCGGCACCGGCGTCTCCGACTCGGCCCGCAGGACCTCACCGCCCGCGTCGACCGCCTCGGAATCGACGCTCCGGTCCCCGTCGGCCCCCAAGGGCTACCGCCTCGCCCACGACCCCGTCGGCTACACCCTCGACGTCCCCGAGGGCTGGAAACGCAGGCAGAAGCAGGGCGAGAAGGCCATGGTGGTGTACTACGACTCCCCGTCCGACGGCCGTCAGCTGCAGATCTTCGAATTGTCCGAGTCCAGCCCCGCCGAGTCCCTGGACCTGGCCGAGAACGACTCCGTCTACGGCTACTCGCACCAGCCCGGCTACGAGGCCCACGACCGCACGTCCGGGGACGGCTGGTCCGAGCTGACGTACCGCTACGACGACAAGGACAAGGGCGCCCGCCAGGTCATCGACCACCGCTTCAGCGCCGCGGGCGGCAAGCTGTTCGCGATCCGCTCCAGCGGCCCCGAGAGCCTGCCCGCCGACCGGGTCCGCGCACCGCTCACCACAGCGGTGTCGTCCTTCTGCCCGACCGGCGCCTCCTGCGCGTAGCGCCTGCCCGGCGCCCAGAACGGTTCGGTGAGGACCGCCCGCCGCTCCCAGCCCACCTCCCGCACGAGCACCTGCCGTACCGCCTCCGGCAGCCGCGCGCCCTGGGGGAGCGCCGTTGGCTTCGCCCCACCCTCGGGACCGTCACGGCCGCCGACCCGATCGCCGCCCGTGTGCGCCGGCTGCGTATCGAGGGCGACGCCCTCGCCGGTCTCGACGTGCGGCCCGGTCAGCAGATGCGGGTGCTGACCGGCGGCGGGCTGACCCGTCGTACGTACTCGGTGTGGCGCTACGAGCCCGCCGGTGCCGTCGACTTGTGCGTACAGACCGGAGCGCAGCGTCAGCAGATCGAGGGCGGGGGCCGGCATCAGGATCGCCCGGAACGCGACAGTACGCGTTCCGTGCCGGGCGCGATCGTGTGCGAACCGTTCCGGCCGCCGTACCCGGCCACCACGACCGCCGTCGCCGCCAGCACCACCAGGGCGACCGTGCGCAGGGCCGGGCCCATGCCGTCGGCCAGGTGGGTGTGGGAGGAGAGGACCGTGCCGGTGACCGCGACGCCGAGGGCCGCGCCGATCTCCCGGGCCGAGGTGCCGAGCCCGGAGCCGAGGCCCGCCTGGTGGGGCGGGAGCGAGGAGACGACGCCGAGGGTCAGGGCGGGCATGGACAGCCCGGTGCCGACCGAGATGACCAGCAGCCAGCAGGCCCACGTCCGGTACGGGGTGCCCGCGTCGGCGGTGGACGCGCCGAGCAGTCCGAGGCCGATGAGGGCGAGGCCGGCGCCGACGACCGGGCGGGGGCGGCCCGCCCAGCGGGCGGCGAGCTTGGGGACGAGTGCCATGCCGACGGTCAGCGGCATGATCGCGACGCCGGTGAGGGCGGCGCCGAAGCCATGGACCTCTTGCAGGTACTGGGAGTTGACGTAGAAGAGGGAGAAGAGGCCGAAGAAGCCGGTGGCCGTGCCGAGCGTGGCCGAGCGCAGCCGGGGCGAGGCGAAGACGCGGGGGTCGAAGAGCGGCGCGGGGGAGCGCAGGGCGTGGGCGGTGAAGGCTGCGACCAGCAGTGCGCCCGCCGCGAAGGCGCCCAGGATGCGCGCGGAGGTCCAGCCGTATGCCGGGCCCTCGATGATGCCGAAGAGGACCGCGACCAGGCCCGCCGTGAGCAGCAGGGTGCCGAGGGGGTCGAGGTTGCTTCGCGCGGCGCGGTCCGTGCGCGGGGTGGTCACGGCCACCGCGAGGGCGAGGAGCGCGGCCAGCGGGACCATCGCGGCGAACAGGGCCCGCCAGGACAGGAACTGGCCGACCAGGCCGCCGCCGAGGTTGCCCGCGGCACCGCCGAGCCCCATCGCCAGGGTCCAGGAGGCCAGGGTGCGGGCGCGGTGCTCCGGGGCGGCCAGGTGCACCAGGACCGACAGGGTGGCCGGGGTGATCAGCGCCGCCCCCGCGCCGGACAGGCCGCGGCCGGCGATCAGCACGGCAGGGTCGGTGGCGAGCGCGCTGGTACCGGCGCCCGCCGCGAACAGGCCCAGCCCGGTGAGCAGGGCGCCCTTGCGGCCGTGCCGGTCGCCCAGCGCGCCCGCCGGGATGAGGAGTCCGGCGAAGGCGATGACGTAGGCGTCGACCGTCCACAGGACCTCGCTGTGCGAGGGGTGCAGCGAGGAGGAAGCCAGCTGCGGGATGAGGAGGTTGATGGCGGCGACCATGCTCTGTGCGACCAGCACGCAGGCGCACAGTGCCAGCAGGGTCGGGCGTTTCAGGGCGTGCGCGGGCACGGCTCCTCCCGGGAGCTCGGTGGGTGGTGTGGGGTGCCCTGTCACCGTAGGCTCGGCGATGACCTGCTTTCCAGTGCAACCTTTGCAAGGGACAGTTGCGCATGACGCAATCCACCGGTTCCGCCGATCCAGCGGCCGGGATCGATCTGAATCTGCTCCTCGCCCTGGACGTCCTCCTGGAGGAACAGAGCGTCCAGGGCGCCGCCCGTCGCCTGCACCTGTCCGAACCGGCGATGAGCCGCACCCTGGGCCGCATCCGCAAGGCGCTCGGTGACCCGGTGCTGGTCCGCGCCGGCCGCCGGATGGTGCCCACGCCGCACGCCCTGGCCGTACGCGCCGAGGTGAGCGCGGTGGTGGAGCGGGCCCGCGCCCTGTTCGCGCCGGGGCGCGACACCGACCTGCGCACGGTCTCCCGTACGTTCACGATCCTCGGCCCCGACGCGATCGCCGCCGCGCTGGGCGCGCCCCTGTTCGCCCGCGCGGCCGAGGAGGCCCCCGGCATCCGTATCCGCTTCCTCGCGGAGAGTCACGTGGACGCGCCGTTCCTGCGCCAGGGCACCGCCGACCTGGAGGTCGGGATGATCGACACGAGCGCGCCCGAGGTGCACGTGGAAACCCTGTGCGAGGACCGGATGGTGGGGGTCGTGCGAGCCGGACACCCGCTGCTCGAAGGGGAGTTGACGCCGGAGCGATTCGCCGCGCAGGCCGGTCACCTCATCGTCTCGCGGCGCGGCAGGCTGCACGGCCCGATCGATGACGCGCTGGCCGAACTGGGCCTGGAGCGCCGGGTGGTGGGCAGCATCGGCACCTTCCCGGCCTCGCTCTTCGTCCTGCGCGACACCGACCTGGTCGGCCTGGTCAGCTCCTGGAGTCTGCCCCTGGCCGCCGCCCTCGGCCTGGTCACCTTCGAGGTGCCGCTGTCCCTCCCGGCGCTGAGCCTGGGCCTGGCCTGGCACCCGCGCCACGACGCCGACCCGGCCCACGCATGGCTGCGCGGTTGCGTGCGGGACCTGATGCCGCGGTGGTCGAGCGGGCCCTAGGGGCCCGGGATGCCGGCCTCTGATCGCCATCACGCCGCTTCAGCACCCGCATTGTCCATGTTTGCCCGCATCTTCAGTGATGCAGCGCACTTTCGGCCACCGATTGCGCATGCAATCCCGAGGTCCGGGCAGGCGGACACGGTCCCCGAGAGTGACACGTGTGTGACACACCGGAGCTGAACAGGAACGGAAGGCAACAGCGAGCATGGCGACGACAAGGGAACGACAGGCAAGGGCGACCATCTGCGCCGGGGGCGAATGGCTGGAAGCGGTCTCCGGCGCGACCCGCGAGATCCTCGACCCCGCGGACGCCCTGCCCTTCGCCGTGGTCGCGGAGGGAGACGAGAAGGACGCGGAGGTCGCGGTGGCCGCCGCCCGCCGCGCCTTCGACGAGGGACCGTGGCCGCGCACGCCGGTCACCGAGCGCGCCGCCCTGCTGCGCCGGGTGGCCGACCTCCTCGTGCGTGACCGCGAGGAGCTCGGTCTGCTGGAGAGCCGGGACGCGGGCAAGACCGTCGAGGAGGGCCGCGTCGACATCGACTGTGTCGCCGACGCCTTCCGTTACTTCGCCGACCTCGTCGCCGGCGAGGCCCCCGGCCGGGTCGTCGACGCGGGCTCGCCCGACGTCCACAGCGTCGTCGTGCACGAGCCCATCGGCGTCTGCGCGCTGATAACCCCCTGGAACTACCCCCTCCTCCAGGCCAGTTGGAAGATCGCCCCGGCCCTCGCCGCGGGCAACACCTTCGTCGTCAAGCCCAGCGAGATCACCCCGATGACCACCATCGCCCTGATCGAGCTGCTGGCGGAGGCCGGGCTGCCGGCCGGCGTGGCCAACATCGTCACCGGGCCCGGCCACACCGTCGGCGCCCGCCTCGCCGAGCACCCCGACGTCGACCTGGTCTCCTTCACCGGCGGCCTGGTCAGCGGCACCAAGGTCGCGCAGGCCGCCGCCCCGACCGTCAAGAAGGTCGCCCTCGAACTCGGCGGCAAGAACCCCAACGTCGTCTTCGCCGACGCCTGCGCCACCGACGAGGGCTTCGACACCGCCGTCGACCAGGCACTCAACGCCGCCTTCATCCACAGCGGCCAGGTCTGCTCGGCCGGCGCCCGCCTCATCGTCGAGGAGTCCGTCCGGGACCGCTTCGTCGCCGAACTCGTGCGCCGCGCCGAGAAGATCCGCCTCGGCCGGGGCACCGAGGACGGCGTGGAGTGCGGCCCGCTCGTCTCCGAGCAGCAGCGCGACAAGGTGGAGGCGTACGTCGAATCCGCCCTCTCCGAGGGCGCCGTGCTCCGCTGTGGCGGCAAGCGGCCCCGGCCCGGCGACACCCGCCCCGAGGCCGGCTACTTCTACGAGCCGACCGTCCTCGACCGCTGCCACCGCGAGATGAAGGTCGTCCGGGAGGAGGTCTTCGGCCCGGTCCTCACCGTCGAGACCTTCCGCACCGAGGACGAGGCCGTGTTCCTCGCCAACGACACCGAGTACGGCCTCGCGGGCGCCGTCTGGACCGCCGACGCCGGCCGCGCCCGGCGCGTCGCCGGACGGCTGCGGCACGGCACCGTCTGGATCAACGACTTCCACCCCTACCTGCCGCAGGCGGAATGGGGCGGCTTCGGCAAGAGCGGCGTGGGACGCGAACTCGGCCCCGCCGGACTCGCCGAGTACCGCGAGACCAAGCACGTCTACCAGAACCTGGCGCCGAAGCCGGTGCGCTGGTTCGCCGGCTGACCTCCCGTTCGCCGGTTGACCTCCCGCCTCCCCACCGGGACCGGACCCACCGCGACCCAGACCCACCGCGACCGCCCACCTCCCGCCCCCCACCCCCGACTTCCCCGAGCGCCCCCACCCTGGAGTGAGCACCACCATGTCCGACAGTCCTCACGTCTACGACTACGTCGTGATCGGCGGCGGCACGGCAGGCTCCGTCATCGCCTCCCGCCTCACCGAGAACCCGGACGTCACCGTCGCCGTCATCGAGGGCGGCCCCAGCGACGTCGACCGCGACGACGTCCTCACCCTGCGCCGCTGGATGGGCCTCCTCGGCGGCGACCTCGACTACGACTACCCCACCACCGAACAGCCGCGCGGCAACTCCCACATCCGGCACAGCCGTGCCCGCGTCCTCGGCGGCTGCTCCTCCCACAACACCCTCATCGCCTTCAAACCCCTGCCCTCCGACTGGGACGAGTGGGAGGCCGCCGGCGCCAAGGGCTGGGGCCCCGTCCCCATGGAGGCCTACTACGCCCGCCTCCTCAACAACATCGTCCCGGTCGACGAGAACGACCGGAACGCCATCGCCCGCGACTTCGTCGACGCCGCCCGGTCCGCACTCGGAGTACCCAAGGTCGAAGGCTTCAACCGCAAGCCCTTCACCGAGGGCACCGGATTCTTCGACCTCGCCTACCACCCCGAGAACAACAAGCGCTCCAGCGCCTCCGTGGCCTACCTGCACCCGGTGATGGACGAGCGCCCGGGCCTCACCATCCTGCTGGAGACCTGGGCGTACAAGCTGGAGCTGGACGGCAACCGCGCCCGCGGCGTGCACGTCCGCACCAAGGACGGCGAGGAGATCCTCGTCCGGGCCCGCACCGAGGTCCTGCTGTGCGCGGGCGCGGTCGACTCGCCCCGCCTGCTGCTGCACTCCGGCATCGGCCCGAAGGCCGACCTGGAGCGGCTCGGCATACCGGTCGCCCACGACCTGCCGGGCGTCGGCGAGAACCTCCTGGACCACCCCGAGTCGGTGATCGTCTGGGAGACGAACGGCCCGATCCCGGAGAACTCCGCGATGGACTCCGACGCGGGCCTGTTCGTGCGCCGCGACCCCCAACACGCGGGCCCGGACCTGATGTTCCACTTCTACCAGGTCCCCTTCACGGACAATCCCGAACGCCTGGGCTACGAACGCCCGCAGTACGGCGTCTCGATGACCCCCAACATCCCCAAGCCGAAGAGCCGCGGCCGTCTGTACCTGACCAGCGCCGACCCGTCGGTCAAGCCCGCCCTGGACTTCCGCTACTTCACCGACGAGGACGACTACGACGCCCGCACCCTCGTCGACGGCATCCGCATCGCCCGTGAGATCGCCAAGACCGAACCGCTCGCCGGCTGGCTGAAGCGCGAGGTCTGCCCGGGCCCGGAGATCCTCGGCGACGCCGAGCTCAGCGAGTACGCCCGCAAGGTCGCGCACACCGTCTACCACCCGGCGGGCACCTGCCGCATGGGTGCCGTCGACGACGAACTCGCCGTCGTCGACCCCGAACTGAGGATCCGCGGCCTCGACGGCATCCGCATCGCCGACGCGTCCGTGTTCCCGACCATGACCGCCGTCAACCCCATGATCGGGGTGCTGATGGTCGGTGAGAAAGCCGTCGACCTGATCGGAGGTGGTGTGCGATGACCGCCACACCCACCACACCCGCCACCCGTAAGCCGCCCACCGACGACGCCCCCGTCTTCGCGGTGGACGGCCTGTGGAAAGTGTTCGGCCCCAAGGCCGACCGCGTCCCGGACGACCCCGAGCTGACCGGTCTCGCGCCCGCCGAGCTGCGCTCCCGCACCGGCTGCACGGCCGCCGTCCGCGACGTCTCCTTCGACGTCCGCAAGGGCGAGGTCTTCGTCGTCATGGGCCTGTCCGGCTCCGGCAAGTCCACCCTGGTGCGCTGTCTGACCCGGCTGATCGAACCGACCTCGGGCACCATCGCCATCGACGGCGAGGACGTCCGCTCCATGGACCGCACCCGGCTGCGCCAGCTGCGCCGCCACCGCGCCGCCATGGTCTTCCAGCACTTCGGCCTGCTCCCGCACCGCACGGTCCTCGACAACGTGGCCTACGGCCTGGAGATCCAGGGCGTCGGCCGCGCCGAGCGCCGGGCCCGGGCCAAGGAGGTCGTCGACAAGGTCGGCCTCAAGGGCATGGAGAAGCGCCGGCCCGCCCAGCTCTCCGGCGGCCAGCGGCAGCGCGTCGGCCTCGCCCGCGCGCTCGCCGTCGACCCCGAGGTGCTGCTCTTCGACGAGCCGTTCAGCGCCCTCGACCCGCTGATCCGGCGCGACATGCAGGACGAGGTGGTCCGCCTGCACCGCGAGGAGGGCCGCACGATGGTCTTCATCACCCACGACCTCAGCGAGGCCCTCAAACTCGGCGACCGCATCGCCCTCATGCGCGACGGCCGCGTGGTACAGCTCGGCACCCCCGAGGAGATCGTCGGCTCCCCGGCCGACGACTACGTCCGCGAGTTCGTCCGGGACGTGCCCCGCGAACAGGTCATGACCGTCCGCACGGCCATGCGTCCCGGCGACTGCGGCGGCCCCGACCACCCGGGCGCGCTCCGGCCGGACATGGTCGTCGCCGACGCGATCAAGGTCGTGGCGGCGGACGGCAGGGCGACGTGCGTGGTGGACCAGGGACGGTGCCTCGGGGTGGTGGACGCGGACGCGCTGCTCGGGTTCGTGGCCGGCAACTCCGTGACCGAGAGCAGCCGTGCCGCCCGACTGGCCGCACGCGCCCGGCAGCGGGCGGCCCTCCCGAAGCGCCGCCCGCAGACGCCGTCCGCCGACGCCGGTGCGGAGGTCGTCTGATGGCAACCGTCACCGCGAGCGCTCCGCGTCTCGCCCTCCCCGGCATCCTCAAACACCGCGCCACCCGCAAACTCCTCCTGCTCGCCCTGGCCGCGGCCGTCCTCGTGCCCCTCGCCGCGGCCCGCTGGCCGAACGCGGCATGGCCGCACGCGCTCACCGTCGACCTGGCCAAGCCGCTCGCCGACGCCAGCGACTGGGTCATCGACAACCGGGACAGCCACCCGCTGTTCCTGTACTTCTTCGGCTACATCAGCAACGCGGTCGTGCTCTCCGTACGCGCCGTGTACCTCGCCCTGCTCGCCGCCGGCTGGGCCGGCGTCACCGCGTTCGGCGCGCTCGTCGCATGGCGGGTCGCCGGGGTCCGGCTCGCGCTGGGCACGGCCGCCGCGTTCCTCGCCTGCGGTGTGCTCGGCATGTGGGTGCCGACCATGCAGACCCTCGCGCTGATGGTGGTCGCCGTCCTGGTCTCCGTGGCCGTCGGCTTCGTGCTCGGCCTGGGCGCCGGGCTCTCCGACCGCCTGGACCGCGCCCTGCGCCCGGTCCTGGACACCATGCAGGTGCTGCCGGCCTTCGCCTACCTGCTCCCGGTCGTCCTGGTCTTCGGCATCGGCGTCCCGGCGGCGGTCCTCGCCACCGTCGTCTACGCCGCCCCGCCCATGGCCCGCCTCACCGCGCTCGGCCTGCGCGGCGCCGACCCCGAGGTGCTGGAGGCGGTGGACTCGCTCGGCGCCACGGCCCGGCAGCGCCTGGTGACCGCGCGCATCCCGCTGGCCCGCAAGGAACTCCTCCTCGGCCTCAACCAGACGATCATGATGGCGCTGTCCATGGCGGTCATCGCCTCGGTCATCGGCGCCGGCGGCCTCGGTGACCGCGTCTACCAGGCACTGGCCTCCGTCGACGTGGGCGCGGCCCTGTCGGCGGGCATCCCGATCGTGCTGCTCGCCGTCGTCCTGGACCGGATCACCTGCGCGGCCGGGGACGGCACCGCCCGCTCCCGGTCCATGGGCTGGCTGTACGCGGCGGCCGGTACCGTGGCCGTCGCCCTGGCCGCCCGTCTCCTGGGCCGGGTCGACTGGCCCGACGCCTGGACCCTGGACGTCGCCCAGCCCGTCAACCGCGCCGTCGACTGGATGACCGCGCACCTGTACACCGGCGTTCCGGTCGTCGGCGGCACCGCGGACTGGGCCGGGCACTTCACCACCTGGGTCCTCGACCCGCTGCGCTCCGGTCTCCAGTGGCTGCCCTGGTGGTCGGTGCTGCTGATCGTGGCCGCGCTGGCCTGGGTGATCGGCACCTGGCGCACCGCGCTGACCGCCGTCCTCGCGATGGCCGCGATCGGTGTGCTCGGCGTGTGGGAGCCGTCCCTGGACACGCTCTCGCAGGTCCTGGCGGCCGTCGCCGTCACCCTCGTCCTGGGCTTCGCCACCGGTATCGCCGCGGCCCGCAGCGACCGCTTCGAACGCGCGCTGCGCCCGGTCCTGGACGTCTTCCAGACGATGCCGCAGTTCGTGTACCTGATCCCGGTCGTCGCCCTGTTCGGCGTCGGCCGCGCCCCCGCCGTCGCCGCGGCGGTGGTCTACGCCCTTCCCGCCGTCGTACGGATCACCGCGCAGGGCCTGCGCCAGGTCGACCCGGCCGCGCTGGAGTCGGCCCGTTCGCTCGGCGCCACCGGCCGGCAGCAGCTGTGGCAGGTGCAGCTCCCGCTCGCCCGCCGGTCGCTGCTGCTCGCCGTCAACCAGGGCGTGGTCCTGGTCCTGGCCGTCGTCATCATCGGCGGCCTGGTCGGCGGCGGCGCCCTCGGCTACGACGTGGCCTTCGGCCTCGCCCAGGGCGACCTCGCGACCGGCCTGGTGGCCGGCGCGGCGATCGTCTGCCTCGGCCTGGTCCTGGACCGGGTGACCCAGCCCACCGAACGCCGCGCGACGAAGGGAGCGTGACATGAGGATCGACCGCAAGGCGGCCCTGATCGCCTCCGGCGCGGCGGCCCTGTCGCTGGTCACCGGGTGCGGTGCCGCCGACATGACCAAGCAGGCCTCGCCGTTCGCCAACGCGCAGGGGTCGAAGACGGTCACCCTGTCCGTGCAGTCCTGGGTCGGCGCCCAGTCCAACGTGGCCGTCGCCCAGTACCTCCTGGAGCACAAGCTCGGCTACCGCGTGGACACCGTCCAGGTCGACGAGGTCCCCGCCTGGGACGCGCTCAGCCAGGGCCGGGTCGACGCGATCCTGGAGGACTGGGGCCACCCCGACCAGGAGAAGCGGTACGTCGACGACAAGAAGACGATCGCGCGCGGCGGCGGACTGGGGGTGACCGGGCACATCGGCTGGTTCGTCCCCACCTACCTCGCCGAGCAGCACCCGGACATCACCGACTGGAGGAACCTCAACAAGTACTCCTCGCTCTTCCGCACCCCGGAGAGCGGCGGCAAGGGCCAGCTCATGGACGGCTCCCCGTCCTACGTCACCAACGACAAGGCGCTGGTCAACAACCTCAAGCTGGACTACCAGGTCGTCTTCGCCGGCTCCGAGGCCGCCCAGATCACCCAGATGCGGCAGTTCGCCAAGGAGAAGAAGCCCTTCCTGACGTACTGGTACTCGCCCCAGTGGCTGTTCAAGAAGGTCCCCATGACCGAGGTGAAGCTGCCGCCGTACAAGGAGGGCTGCGACGCGGACGCGGCGAAGGTCGCCTGCTCCTACCCGCACACCCCGCTCCAGAAGTACCTCAACGCCGACTTCGCCAAGTCCGGCGGCAAGGCGGCCGCCTTCCTGAAGAAGTTCAAGTGGACCACCGAGGACCAGAACGAGGTCTCCCTGATGATCGCCGACCAGAAGCTGACCCCGGAGGAGGCGGCGAAGAAGTGGGTGGCCGGCCACCCCTCCACGTGGAAGACGTGGCTGTCCTGACGGCGGGTGCGGCCGCCGGGCGCTCCTAGCGGGCGCCCGGCGGATCAGAGCCCGAGGTAGCGACTGAGCGCGTGCTCCACCTCGGCCATCTCGTCGCGGTCGAGGCAGTGGACGGGGTCGCCGTGGATGTAGCTGACGTCGACCGTGCGGATCTGATCGATGAGCAGCCGCGTCCGAGTGCCGGCGATCTCCGACTCCGGACGGAACACCGTGGGCTGCGCCCCCGTGGACGTCGGGATGGTGGTCGCGATGTTCCACGGCATCGAGGACGGGCTCATGACCAGGCCGTCCGGCATCACCAAGCGTCCGCTTCTCCGGAGAGGTCCTCGTCCGCGAGCCGCTTGGCTGCCGTACGGGCTTCGGCCAGCCACACCTCGCGTTCCAGCAGTCGCAGCGCGCGCCGGATCACGTCACTCGGGCTGTCGCCGCTCTGCATGGCGGCCCGGATGATCCGCTCGTCCTCTTCGGTGGGCCTGAACTCGATCGTGCTCGCCATGCGTCCAGGCTAGGGCGTCGTCGAGTATCCGACCTTCCTCAGGGCCGGTAACCCCCCGGCGCGACGCGTCGGCTCACCATGACCCGGTTCCAGCTGTTGATGGCGGTGATCAGGGCGAAGAGGTGGGCCAGTTCGGGCTCCTCGAACTGCTTGGCGGCGCGCTCGTACACCTCGTCCGGGACGAAGCCGTCCGTCAGCACGGTCACCGCCTCGGTCAGCGCCAGTGCCGCCCGCTCCCGCTCGGTGTAGAGGTCCTCTGCCTCCTCCCAGGCGTTCAGCAGCTGGACACGGTCCTCCGACTCCCCGTTCTCGCGGGCCACCCGGAGGTGCATGTCGAGGCAGAACGCGCAGTGGTTGAGCTGGGAGGCGCGGATCATGACGAGTTCGGCCAGGACCGGGTCGCCGAGCCCCTTCTTCGCGGCCGCGCTGAGCGCCGACATGGCCGTGCCGACCTCGCGGTCCAGCAGCTGCGTGCGGCTCACTGGTGCTGCCCCGGCTGGTAGTGGCCCGGGGTCATCCGGGTGGTCACGCCGAACCGGTTCCACGCGTTGATCGTCGTGATCGCGGCGATCAGCTGCGCCAGCTCGGCCTCCTCGAACCGCTTGGCGGCCTTCTCGTACACCTCGTCCGGGACGAAGCCGTCCGTCAGGACCGTGATCGCCTCGGTCAGCTCGATCGCCGCCAGTTCCTTCTCCGTGTAGAAGTGCCGCGACTCCTCCCACGCGCTGAGCTGCACGATCCGCTCGACGCTCTCGCCGGCCGCGAGGGCGTCCTTGGTGTGCATGTCGAGGCAGAAGGCGCAGTGGTTGAGCTGCGAGGCGCGGATCTTCACCAGCTCGTACAGCTTCGGGTCCAGGCCCTTCCTGGCGGCCGTGTCCAGCCGGACCATCGCCTTGTAGACCTCGGGGGCCAGCTGGGCCCAGTGGAGGCGGGCAGGGTGTTCAGGGGCGTACTCGGCGGTTTCCTGTGTGCTCATGTCCTCGACCTTATGAGCGAGGCGGCCCAGGAGTATGGTCCATTTCCATGGCGGAAAACCGGGCCACTTCGGGCATCGACCTGCACCTGGAGCCGGCCCGCGCGGGCGGCCTGCGCCGGGGCCTGACGGACGCCCTGCGGGACGCCGTCCGCACCGGCCGCCTGGCCCCCGGCACCCGCCTGCCGTCCTCCCGCACCCTCGCCGCCGACCTGGGCATCGCCCGCAACACGGTCGCCGACGCCTACGGCGACCTGGTCGCCGAGGGCTGGCTCACCGCCCGGCAGGGCTCGGGCACGCGCGTCGCGGACCGGACCGTGGTCCCGTCGGCCGGCGGCACCGCGCCCCGCCGCCGTGAACCGCCCCGGCCGGCCTACAACCTCGTCCCCGGCACCCCCGACCTCGCCGCCTTCCCCCGCGCCGAATGGCTCAAGGCCGCCCGCCGCGCCCTGACCGCCGCCCCCAGCCACGCCCTCGACTACGGCGACCCGCGGGGCCGCCCCGAGCTGCGCACCGCCCTGGCCGCCTACCTCTCCCGCTCCCGGGGCGTACGCGCCGACCCGGACGCCATCGTCGTCTGCGCCGGGTTCACCCACGGTCTGCGGCTCCTCGCCAGGGTGCTGCGGGCACGCGGCGCACGGACCATGGCGGTGGAGTCGTACGGCCTCGATGTCTACTGGAAGCTGCTGACCGACGCGGGGCTGATCACGCGCCCCCTGCCGTACGACGAACTGGGCACCGACACCCGTGATCCGAGGCCCGCCGAGGCGGTCCTGCTCACCCCCGCCCACCAGTTCCCGATGGGCGTGGCGCTGCACCCCGACCGGCGGGCGGCCGTCGTGGACTGGGCCCGGCGCACCGGCGGGCTGGTCCTGGAGGACGACTACGACGGGGAGTTCCGCTACGACCGTCAGCCGGTCGGCGCCCTCCAGGGACTCGACCCCGACCACGTCGTCCACCTGGGCACCGCCAGCAAGTCCCTCGCCCCCGGGCTCCGGCTGGCCTGGATGGTGCTGCCGCCGGCGCTGGCGGCGGAGGTCACGGCGGCCAAGGGGCTGCACGACACCTGCGGGGTGCTCGACCAGCTGACCCTCGCCGAGTTCCTCACCTCCGGCGCCTACGACCGCCACGTCCGCTCCTCCCGCCTGCGCTACCGGCGCCGCCGGGACGCCCTGGTGGCCGAGCTCGCCAGGAGGGCTCCCTCGGTCCGTGCCACCGGCATCGCGGCGGGCCTGCACGTGGTGCTCAGGCTCCCGCCGGGCACCGAACAGGCGACACTGCGGGCGGCGGCCTGGCACGGGGTCGCGGTGCACGGCCTGAGCCGCTACCGGCATCCGGAGTCGGCCACCGAGCCGCCGGACGCCCTCGTCGTGGGGTACGGGACACCCCCGGACCACGCGTGGTCCGGGGCACTGGACGCGCTGTGCGCGGCGCTGCCGGAATAATCGGGCGGGTTTTCCGGTCCGGAATTCATTTCGACGGACACAGGTATTAGAGTCTCCCCATGAGCACTAGCGACTCCATATCCCGCGTGGCCCTGAAGAAAATCACCCCCGACGTGTCCGCCGCCATGGGTGCGCTGCACGGCGCTGCCGTTTCCGCCGCCCAGGACGCGAAGGTGGAACCGGAAATCCTGGAACTGATCCGGATCCGCGCCTCCCAGATCAACGGCTGCGCCTTCTGCCTCGACATGCACACCAAGGACGCCCGCGCCAAGGGCGAGACCGAGCAGCGGATCTACGCCCTGAACGCCTGGCGGGAGACGCCCTTCTTCCATGAACGCGAGCGCGCCGCACTGGCGTTGACCGAGGCCGTGACCCTGGTGCACGGCGGCCATGTGCCCGACGCGGTCTACGCCGAGGCCGCCGAGGTCTTCGACGAGAACCAGATCGCCGCACTGATCTGGGCGGCCACCGTCATCAACGCCTACAACCGGATCGCGATCGCGACCAGGATGGTGCCGGGAGGCTATCAGCCGGCTCAAAAATAAATGCGCAGTGAATGCGGAAAGCGGGCATCGGCGCGAATCGCCGATGCCCGTCATTTTTTTGTTCCGTCTATTTCTCCGGCAGCGGCCCCATGATGCCGTCCAGCCATTCCCGCCATTCCGGCGCATGCACCGGAACGGCTGCCCGTATCGGCCCGCCCTGCCCGCCCGTCCAGCCCGTCACCGGCCGGATGCCGTGCAGCGCGTTGACCAGCCACACCTCACGGCCGTCCAGCTCCGCCACGGTCCGCTCGCGATGCGCGACCCGGACACCGCGGCGCAGGGCCCGTTCCTGGATGAGGCCCACGGTCACCCCGGGCAGTACGGGCAGCCGTGGCTCGGGCAGGCACAGGGTGTCGTCCTCCCACCACAGCACGCTCGCGGTGGCCGCCTCCAGCACCACACCGGACGGCGTCACCAGCACCGCTTCCTCGGCGCCCGCGCCGGTCGCCCGCCGCCGGACCCGGGCCAGGGCGTCCAGGTCCGGGCCCTTGCGGCGGGGGAGGATCCGCGGATCCGACTGGCCCGCCGCCCACACCCGTATCTCGCTGCCGAGCGGCGGCGCGTGCCGCAGCAGCAGCCGCAACTCCCCGGAGCCTGCCGCCAGTTCCACCCGCGGAAACCACTCACCCGTACGCGGCAGCGCCGCCGTCATGTCCTGCCAGAACTCCAGGAGCCGGCGCAGCGGCGGCCCGTCGCACTCGCCGCAGGCCCGCAGGAAGCGCTCCCGGTGCCGGCCGAGGCCGCGCACCCGGCCGTCGCGCACCAGCCAGGAGTCCGCGACGAGCAGCCGCCCGCCGTCCGCCGGACCGGCCGTCAGCCCACCACGGGGCGTCCACGTCAGCAGGCCTTCCATGGTCGCCGGTCGTGTCACAGCGCTCGCCTCCTCAGTACTTGCCGGCCGTCGCCGGTGCCCCGTGCCGCGGACCGTACGGAGCGTGCTCCAGCCACGACCCGCACCACGGCAGCACCGGCGCGAGGGTCGCCGCCGCGCGCTGCTTGACCCGCACGATCCGCCGCCGCGGCCGCAGATGGTCCAGCGCGGCCCCGGCGGCCGCACTGTTGAACAGGCCCGCGGCCCGCCGCACCTCGTCGAAACCGGCCACCGCGTCCACGGTCCCGGCAGCGACCGCCTCGGCCGCCGCCGCCGCGTCCGCGATCCCGCTGTTCATGCCGCGCGCACCGAACGGCGGGAACAGGTGCGCCGCCTCACCGACGAGCAGCACCCGCCCGTGCGGGTCGGTGAACGAGGCCGCCACCCTGCGCAGGAAGCGGTACGTCGACACCCACAGGATGCGCTCTGCGTACCCCTCCCCGACGACCGCGGGCAGCCACCGCCGTACCGCCTCCTCGGTGCCGAACTCCTCCCGTTCGTCGTCGTCCCGGCACTGGAGGTCGACCTGGAAGCCGCCGGTGAACGGCACGCGCATCACGCTGCGCCCGCCGAGCCCGGGATGCTCGTAGTGGAAGACCCGCTCCAGCGGCAGCTCGGCACCCGGCACGTCGGACACGTCCACCACGACGTGGAAACCGTCCCCGTGCGTGCCCTCCATCCGGATGCCGAGCGCCGCCCGGACCGCCGACCGGGCCCCGTCCGCGGCGATGACGTACCGGGTGCTGAAGGCCCGCCCGTCCGCGGTCGTCAGCACGGCCTCCTCGGGGCCGGTCCGTACGCCCGTCACCTCCGCGTCCCAGACGAACTCCACCCCGGCCTCCGCGCAGGCGGCGAGCAGGAACCGCTCGGTGTCCACCTGGCGCAGGCTGGTGAAGGGCGGCAGCCCGGACGGCGGCGGGAACGTGCGCGAGTACACCTCACGTCCCCGGTACAGGGTGCGGCGGGTGTGCCAGGTCTGCCCGTACCCGGTGATCTCGGCGGCCAGCCCCGGGCGCATCCCGTCGAGCAGCCGCAGCGTCTCCCGGTGCACGAACAGCGCGCGGCTGCCGGGACGCCGACGGCCCTCCGGGTCGGCTTCCAGAAGCAGCACCGGCAGGCCGTGGGCGCGCAGGGCCAGCGCCGCCGACAGGCCCACGGGGCCGGCGCCCACCACGACGACCGGGATCACGCGCGGGCACCCTCGGCCAGCATGCGGGTGATCTCCACCCGTTTCACCTTCCACGTCGCCGTCATCGGCAGCTCCTCGAACCGCCACTGCCGCGGCTCCGCCATCGCGGGCAGATCGGCCGTGGCCTCCCGCCAGCGCTCCGGGTCCAGTGGCCGTTCGCCGCGGACGCACACCACCGGTACCGGCTCGCGGTCCACGCCGGGCACGATGACGACCTCACGCAGCTCCTCCAGACGGTCCATCAGCGTGTCCTCCACCTCCAGATTGCTGTGCACGGCGTCGATCCGGTCGACCTCCCGGTCGATCAGGTACAGGGCACCCAGGCGGCTCCGGTAGCCCATGTCGCCCATCTGCCACCACTCGCCGTCCAGCTGGCGCTCGTACTGCTCTGGGGCGCCGAGGTAGGTGAGGATGCGGCCCCTGGTGCGGGCCTCGATCCGGCCGGGCTCGCCGGGCCTGGCCCGGCTGCCGTCGGCGGCGGTGACCCGGATCCGGGTGAAGCCCGGTATCCCGGTCCCGACCCGGCGGCCGTCCGCGCGGGACGCGCTGCGCCGGGTGAACCACTGGAAGGCGACCGGGCCCGTCTCGCTCTGCCCGTACAGCTGGATCAGCCAGGGCGCACGGCGTCTGGAGGCGTTCAGCAGCCGCTTCACGGTCCGCGGGTGGATGGCGTCGAAGGTCGAGCCGTACGAGCGGACCCGGGACAGCGGCGCCCCCGGCGCGTCGGCCAGCTCCTCCCACAGCACGAACGTGTTGGGGTGGGTCTCGACGATCCCGGGCCGGTGCCGGGCCAGCAGCGGTCCCACCGCGGCAGGGTCCGGATCGGTGATCAGCACCAGCGGGCTGCCGAAGCGCAGCAGGACGCCGAGCAGGTGGTAGAAGCGCGAGTGCGCGAAGGACATGTGCAGCGCCGCGGTCTCGCCGCGCGTGGGCCAGCCCATCGCCTGCTGCGGGACCAGCCGGTTCCACATGGCGCCCGCGCAGTGCACGGCCAGCTTGGGGACGCCGGTGGTGCCCGAGCTGTGGGTGACGAGGGCGGGTTCGCGGGGGTGGAGCCGGACCGGCGCGGGCGGCTGGGCTCCGGCGTACTTCTCCAGCGGCTCCGCGCCGGGTGCGTCGTCCACGGACAGCGTCCGCCGTACCAGCACGGACAGGTCGTCGATCTCCCGCAGCGGGCCCTCGAGCTTCGCCCGGTCGGTGATCAGCCAGGGCCGGCGCAGCCGCTGGAGCAGCTGTCCGGCGACGGGACCGGCCAGCGTCGGCGAGAGCAGCACGGGGACGGCGCCGATACGGGAGACGGCGCAGGTCAGCAGCACGATGTCGACGTTGTCCGTCTTGTGGACGACGACCTGCTCCGAGGGCCGCACCCCGGCCTCCCACAGCCGGCCGGACAGCTCGTCGACGACGTCGGCCAGCACCCGGTAGCTGAGGTCGACGCCGAGGCCGGGGCTGACATCCAGCGGCCGGTCCAGGGTGACGAAGACGGCGCCGTGGCGGTCGGCGGCGTCCCGGAAGACGGGACCCAGATAGAACGCGCGGTCGGCCAGTAGGGGCTGTCGGGCCATGAGGCCGTTCCTTTCTGCCATGGTCACCACGCGCCCTGGCGGACCAGATGGCGGCGGAGCTTGCCGGTGGACGTGCGCGGGAGCGACGGGACGAAGCTGACGCTCCTGGGGACCTTGAAGGCGGCCAGGCGCTCCCGGGCCAGCCGGATCAGGTCGTCCTGGAGGCCCGGCGGCGGCGTGGCGGCGGGCACCACGAAGGCGCGCAGCCGGCTGGCGCCGGGCCCGTCGCTGACGGCCACCACCGCGACCTCCCGGACCGCCGGATGGGTCCGCAGCACGGCCTCCACCTCCAGCGGGGAGACGGTGATACCGCCGACCATCTCCATGTCGTCGGTGCGGCCCAGGTGCCGGAAGGTGCCGTCCGGCTCGCGGCGCGCCCGGTCGTGGGTGGCCAGCCAGCCGCCGCGCAGGGTGCGCTCGGTCTCCTCGGGCCGGTTCAGGTAGCCGGGCGTGACCGTCGGCCCGCGCACCCACATCTCGCCCTCAGCGCCGTCCGGCACCGGGCGCCCGGCGTGGTCGCGCAGCTCCACCTCGAAGCCGGGTACGGCACGGCCCACGGTGCCCGGGTGGCTGTGGTCGAAGCCGTTGGCGCAGAAGGCGTGCCCGGCCTCGGTGGAGCCGATCTGCTCCAGCACGGGCGCGCCGAGGAGTTCGGTCACCTGCCGGCCGAGGCCCTCGGGCATGCCCTCGCCGGCCGACACCGCGGCCCGTACCGAGGCGAAGCAGGCCTCGTGGCCGTTGCCCCGGTCGGCGACCAGCGCGGCGTACGCGGACGGCACGGAGTAGAGCAGGGTCACCCGGTGCCGGGCGACCAGCCCGTCCACGGCGGCGGGGGTCGGGCGCCCGTCCACCAGCACGGCGGACGAGCCGGAGAACAGCGGGAAGACGAAGGCGTTGCCGAAGCCGTAGGCGAAGTACAGCTTCGACACCGACAGGGTGACGTCGTCCTCGGTGATCCGCAGCAGCCGCCGCCCGATGAGGTCGTAGTACGTCTTCGGGTCGCCGTGCACGTGCACCACCCCCTTGGGGCGGCCCGTCGTGCCGGAGGTGTACTGCACGTACAGCGGGGTGTGCGCGTCGACCGGGTGGGCGGCGGCCGGCTCGGCGGCCGGGGTGAACGCGACCAGCTGGTCGGCGCCGATCCGGGTCCGGCCGGGGAACCGGTCCTCCAGGCCCGGCCCGGTCACGCACAGCACGGCGTCGGTGTCCTCGGCCATGAACGCGTGCTCGGCCGCCGGGAGTTCGGGGTTGACCAGCACGGCCACGGCCCCGAGACGGGCGGTGGCCAGGAACGCCGTCACCCAGGCGATGCCGTCGGGCAGCGCCAGCAGCACCCGGTCGCCGGGCCGCACTCCCTCACCGGCGAGCACGCTCGCCGCGCGGGCCGCGAGCTCGTGCACCTCACCGTGGGTCCAGATCCGGTGCCCCTGGTGGAAGGCGACCCGCCCGGCCCACCCGCGCCGCTCGGCCAGCGCGGCGAGGTGGGCCGCGAGGTTGCCGGGGGCGTCGGCGTCGGCCGGGGCCGCCGCGACGGGGCGCGTGAGGGGGGCGGTGCGGGCGGGCGGAGCCGCCGGGGGATGCGGGGCGGTCATCGGGCGGGCTCCTGTGTCACGGCCGCGAGGGCGGCGGCCTGGTGGCGGGTGCCGGGTGCCGCGGGGGTGGTCGCGGACTCGCGTCGGCCGGGAGTGTCCGCCGGGGCCGCGGTGGGATGCGGGGCGGTCACCGGGCGGGCTCTTCCACGACGGCCGGGACGGCGGCCGGGAGCGCGGCGGGTTCGCGGCGGGGACGGGGGCGCGCCGGGACCGGAGCGGTGGCCGCTCCCATGTCCTGGAGGGTCCTGACCCGTATCGCGGTCGCGCCCGTGTCCCGGACTGCCTCGGCCTGCGCCGGCGTCTGCTCCCGCAGGGTGTGCAGGGCCCGCATCTGGGCCGCCGTCTTCAGCAGCATCTCCTCGTACTCGGCGACCGGATCGGAGTCGAGGACGATCGCCCCGCCGGCGCCGAGGTGCAGCAGACCGTCGGCGAGGACGGCCGTACGGATGACGATGCTCAGGTCCGCGCCGCCGCTGCACCCGAGGTAGCCGAGGGCTCCGGAGTACACGCCGCGGGCCTCGGTCTCCAGGGAGTCGATGATCTCCAGGGTGCGCAGTTTCGGCGCGCCGGTCATCGATCCGCCGGGGAAGCAGGCGCGGACGCAGTCCACGGCGTGGGTGCCCTCGCGCAGCCGTCCCTCGACGGTGGAGACGAGCTGGTGGACGGTGGCGTAGGTCTCGGTGGCCATGAGCCGGGAGACCCGTACCGTGCCGGTCCGGCAGACCTGGCCGAGGTCGTTGCGGAGCAGGTCGACGATCATCAGGTTCTCGGCGCGGGTCTTGGCGTCCGCCGCGAGCGCGTCCCGCAGCCGGGCGTCCTCCGCGGGGGTCTCGCCCCGGGGCGCGGTGCCCTTGATCGGTCTGGCCTCGGCGATCCCGTCCCGGGTGATCCGCAGGAACCGCTCGGGGGAGGAGCCGGCCACGTCGAGGTCGCCGAACCTCAGGAAGGCCGCGTACGGCGCCGGGTTGACGCGGCGCAGAACCCGGTACAGGGCGTACGAGTCGGCCGGCGCGGGCAGCCGGGCGGCGTTGGTCAGGCAGACCTCGTAACTGGTGCCCGCCCGCAGCTCGTCCTGGCAGGCCTCGACGTCCGCGAGGTACGTCTCCCGGTCGCGGACCAGCCACGGCTCGGCGGCGCCGAGGTCCGGGGCGGCGGTGGCGGGCAGCGGCCGCGGGTCCCCGTCCGGGGCCACGAAGGTCAGCTGGGCCACCGCGCTCTCCAGCCAGTCCGCGGCCTCCAGGGTGGCCTGCGGGGTGTCCTCCGCCAGGCAGACCGCGTAGGTGAACCCTTCCTCGTGGTCCACCACGATCAGCCGGTCGGCGAACAGCCAGCAGGCGTCCGGGGTCTCGGCCCGGTGCCGGTTCGGCGAGCCGCAGTCGGCCTTCGTCTCGTAGCCGAAGTAGCCGACGTAGCCGCCGGTGAAGTCGAAGGGCAGCCCGGTGGCGTCCACCTGGCGGTTCGTCAACTGCCGCCTGAGGTAGTCGAAGACGGTCGCGGTGACCTTGCGCGGGGGCCGTCCGGCCCGCTCGATCTCGCAGCGGCCGGCCGTGACGTCGTAGCGCACGAACTCGGCGAGCGGGCCGCTGTCGTCGCCGAAGTACGAGAAACGGGAGAGCCCCGGCTCGACCAGGGAGCTGTCCAGCCAGAACGACCGCGCGGAGTCGGCGTACATCCGGGTGAACGCGGCCTCGGCGTCCACCGCGGTGGCGATGCGCCGGGTGTGCAGGCGGTAGGCGGGGCGGCCGGCGCGCCGCGGGCGGGGGATGGCCGCGACCAGCGGGGTGGGGGAGGGGCGGCTGATCGCAGTGACCGCGGTGTTCTTCGTCCGGGGCTTGCGGGCGAGCTCGGCCGTGAGGTTGCGGAAGTTCACCAGCATCCGGTGGCCGTACTCGGTCAGGACGGACTCCGGGTGGAACTGCACACCCCACAGGGGCCGGCCGCGGTGCCGCAGACCCATCAGCACGCCGTCCTCGGACCAGGCGGTGGCCTCGAGGGTCTCGGGCAGCGGCTCGTGCACGCTCAGCGAGTGGTAGCGGACCGCGGTGAAGTTCTGCGGCAGCCCGCGGAACAGGTCCTGTCCGTCGTGCCTGACCGTCGACAGATGCCCGTGCCGGGGCTCCGGGGCGGGCAGCACCCGGGCGCTCTCCCCGAGGCCTATGCCCTGGTGGCCCAGGCAGACGCCGAGCAGCGGCAGCCGCGACTGAGCGATCACCCGTGCGCTGATGCCGAAGTCGCGGGACTCGGCAGGGTGCCCCGGGCCCGGTGACACCACCACGTTGTCGAACTCCGCGAGGTCGGGGAGCGAGTCGGCGGGGGTGTCGTTGCGGATAACCACCGGCTCCTCGCCGTTGACCTCGGCGATCAGCTGGAACAGGTTGTACGTGTACGAGTCGTAATTGTCGATGAGCAGGGTCTTCACCCGCCCACCTCCCTTGCGTCGTTCCCGGGTCTACGCGGTCCGTCGTTTGTGCCGTCCACGGAGCGCCTGAAGCGGTGGGTACAGCCATTTCTTGAAGAAACGCTGGAGGCGCGGCATGAGAATCCAGGTGACGATTGCCGTCACGCACAGGCACAAAAACAGCGTGCGAACGATCGGATTGAGTCCGCCGAGATAGGGGATCACGATGATATTGAACAGAAGCACCGGCGGAAACACCGCGCTCATGTTAATGAACCACAGTTTCCATTTTGCCGGAGGAGTCGGAGCCGCCGGCAGGGCGGGCTTGGCGGCCTGGGCGTCCTGTGCGTCGAACCACGCTTTCGCACCGTGCACGCTGCGGCGGCCCGTCTCCTGCCCAAACCCCGCCACCCGGGTGTCCCACTGCCACCGGTCCGGCGAGTTCTCCCAGGCTCGGGCCGTGTTCTCGCTGGCGAAGCGGTAGACGACATGCCACTCCGAGCCCTCGTCGACAAGAACACCACCCCCCATAAAGCCCGGCTGGCGCGCGCTGGCGCCCAGCATGGCCCACCCCCAGGAATGGAAGTCGGCCTCATGGCCCGGCACCACGTGATACGCCACGGTGATGGTGACGGGATTACTGGTCACGTCATCGAGTACGCACAGAATCTCCACGGCGTTCAACATTCAATGGACTTTTTCGCTTGTCCGGATGGTGACCTTATGTAAGCGCTTGCCAGAAAAAGCTGGAAAAGATGAGGGATAAAAATCGGCGAATCGGCGGGAAGGAAATGATCGTCTCAGGCCGGCTCGGCCGGCGCCTCCCCGAACCGCGCCAGCGCCAGCGCGCCCACCACCGCCACCAGGAATCCCAGCACGGCCAGCCACGCGAGCCCTTCCCGCGTCCGGTCGCCGAGCCACACCACGCCCACGGCCGCCGGGCCCAGCGTCTCCCCGATGACCATCCCGGCGGTGGCCGCCGTCACCGAGCCCCGCTGGAGGGCCGACGTCAGCAGCAGGAACGCGGCACCCCCGCCGATCAGCAGCGCGTACGTCGCCGGGTTGGCGAGCAGGGCGGCCGGCCGCAGCGAGTCGATCAGCCGCACCGTCACCTCCACCACCCCGAACCCGAATCCGGCCCCCAGCCCGAGCAGCAGCGCCCGCCCCCGCTCCGGCAGCCGTCCGCCGGCCCCGCCCAGCAGCAGCACCCCCACCGCGGTCGCGAGCATCACCCACTTCAGCGCGGCCGGCCCGCCCCGGTCGCCCTCCGTCCCCGACGCCAGCCCCAGCATCGCCAGCCCCGCGCACACGACCCCCACGGCCGCCCACTCCACGCCGCTCAGCCGCACCCGCAGCAACCGGGCCGCGACCACCGCGGTGACCGCCAGGCTGGAGGCCAGCGCCGCGCCCACCGCGTAGATGGGCACCGCCCGCAGCGCCGCGACCTGCAACAGGAACCCCAGTCCGTCCAGCGCCAGCCCGGCCAGGTACCGCCACTGCCGCAGCGCCCGCAGCAGCAGCGCCGCGTCCCCGCCGCCCCCGTCCGTGCTCGCCGCCCGCGCGGCCATCGCCTGCCACACCGTCGCCGTACCGAAGCAGACCGCCGCGCCTAGCGCGCACACCATTCCAAAGAGCACAAAGTGACTGTAGGGGAGCGACGAAGCCCGGACCCTCGTTCGAACGAGATCTCACCGATCTCTAGGCTGACCGCGATATCGGACAAGGAAGAACATCAACGGGGGCAATGCGAAACATGGCGAACACTCACAGGCAATTCCGCTCCACCACGGTCGTCCTCGGCGGCATGGGCGTCCTCGCCGCCGCCCTCACCGCCTGCTCCTCCGACCCGGACAAGCGCTGCGTCGACCGCGACAGCTACAACCTCACCAAGGGCTACAAGGTCGTCTCCGACAAGAACTGCAAGTCCACCAGCACCAAGACCTCCGTCAACGGCGCCTGGTACTACGGCGGCAAGAAGAAGAACGGCTGGGTCGACAGCGGCTCCTTCACCAAGCCCGGCAAGGGCTCGGGCGGCTCCTCGGACGACGACAGCCACCACTCCGGAGTCCACCGCGGCGGCTTCGGCGGCGGCAAGGGCAGCTCCGGCGGCTGAACCGGGACCCTTACACCACCATGGAACGCCACACCACCACCCCCCGCCCCGGCTGGCAGCAGACCGTCGAGGAACAGGGCCTGATCTACCCGCTCACCCGCCACCCCGACGGCTCCCTGCGCCCCTACTGGGACGAAAGCGCCTACTACGCCTTCACGCTCGACGAGGTCGAGGCCCTGGAGGAGGTCGTCGAGGAACTGCACCGCATGTGCCTGGCGGCGGCCGGTCACATCGTCACCGCCGGCCGCTTCGCCGACCTCGGCATCACCGACCCGCGCGTCGCGGAGGCGGTCGCCGAGGCCTGGCA
Organism: Streptomyces sp. NPDC001480; assembly: GCF_042894725.1. NCBI lineage: Bacteria > Bacillati > Actinomycetota > Actinomycetes > Kitasatosporales > Streptomycetaceae > Streptomyces > Streptomyces sp. NPDC001480. The sequence goes on from NZ_JBIAVX010000019.1 coordinate 152,158, forward strand.
CCGGCGCGCCGAACTCCCCTCCGTCTACGGCCGCTTCGACCTCCGGTACGACGGCACCGGCCCGGCCAAGCTCCTGGAGTACAACGCCGACACCCCCACCTCCCTGGTCGAGGCCGCCTCCGCGCAGTGGTTCTGGATGGAGGACCGCTTCCCCGGCGCCGACCAGTGGAACTCCCTCCACGAACGCCTGGTCGCCGCCTGGAGCAAGCAGGCCGGCCTCCTCCCGCCCGGCGCCCCCCTGTACTTCGCGCACTCCTCGGCCGACGAACTCGGCGAGGACCTGATGACGGTCGCCTACCTCAAGGAGACCGCCGAACAGGCCGGCCTGGACACCGACTGGATCTCCATGGAGGAGATCGGCTGGGACACCCTCTCCGGCCGCTTCGTCGACAACAACCTGCGGTTCATGCGCGCCGTCTTCAAGCTGTACCCCTGGGAGTGGCTCACCGCCGACCGCTTCGCCGGCCACGTCCTCGACACCCTCGACAACGGCGGCGGCACCGGCAGCACCCTGTGGATCGAGCCGGCCTGGAAGATGCTCCTGAGCAACAAGGCGCTCCTGGCGATCCTCTGGGAGCTGTACCCCGGCCACCCCAACCTCCTCCCCGCCCACCTGGACGGCCCGCGCGACCTCGCCACGACCACCGGTTGGGTCGCCAAGCCGCTCCTCGGCCGTGAGGGCGAGGGCGTGACGGTCCACGAACCGGGCACCGCCCCCGTCGTCCGCGAAGAACCCTGCTGCTACCAGCAGTTTGCCCCGCTCCCCGCCTTCGACGGCAACCACGTCGTCCTCGGCGCCTGGGTCGTCGAGAACGAGTCGGCTGGGCTCGGCATCCGGGAGTCCTCGGGCCTGATCACGGACGAGTACGCACGCTTTGTGCCGCACGTGATCCTGTAGAGGTGTCCGGGGTCCGGACGCGCTGGCCGAGGAAGAGGGCCGCCCGGTCCAATGCCTCGTCCGCCTCGTCGAGGACGCCGGCGAACGCCTGGAACACGTGGGGCACGTCCGCGGTGACGTCCAGGACGACGTCCACTCCGGCGGCTCTCGCACGCGCGGCCATGCGCGTGGAGTCGTCCAGGAGTACTTCGTTGGTGCCCGCCTGCAGGAGCATCGGCGGCAAGCCGGCCGGGTCGGCGAGGACGGCGGGACTGAGCATGGGGTGCCGCGGGTCCTGCCCCGCGAGATACATGGCCCCGGTGTGGCCCAGGCTCTCGCGGGTGAAGTACGGGTCGAGGCCCGCCTTGGTGTCCATGCTCTCCCCGGTCCGGGTGGCGTCTAGCCCGGGGGAGAACGCCACGATCGCCGCGGGCATCGGCAGACCCGCGTCCCGGGCGGCGAGGCAGGTGGTGACGGTGAGACCACCCCCGGCGGAGTCACCCGCGAACGCGATGGCCGAAGGGTCTTCGCCGCTGTCGAGAAGCGCGCGGTAGGCGCTCAGCGTGTCCTCGATCGCGGCCGGGAACGGGTGCTCGGGGGCGAGCCGGTAGTCCAGCGACAAGGCCCTGAACCCGGTCCTGGCCACCAGATTGCCCGTCAGTGAGAGAGCGGTGCGGGGTGAACCGAACACAAAAGCGCCGCCATGGAAGTACAGGATCGTTCCTGCGCGTGGACCGTCGACCGGCTCGACCAGCAGCGCGGGGCGCGTGCCCAGCGTCGTCGACGTGGTGCGGATCCCCTCGGGGACGATCATCTCGGCCATCATCGCCCTGAACCAGGCCCGCATCTCCTCGACCGACCGGGGCTCATCGGACCGGGGCTGCCGCAGCATCGCGTCGATCGCCGCGCGCTGTTCCCTGCTCATCGCTGCTCCCATCGTAAGTAGCTGCCGGTACACTATATGCCGTGGCATATAAATCAAGCGGTGACAGCACCGGCCTCCCGGGCTTCTTCTCCGACCTCGTCCGCTGCGAGACACGGCTGTACAACGCCCTCAACGACCGTCTTCGCGAGCGGCACGGGATCGTCACCTCGCAGTTCGAGTTCCTGCGCCATCTCCGTGACCACCCCGGGTCCCGGGTGGCGGACCTCGCCGCCGCGTTCGCCGTCGGCATCGGGGCGACCAGCAAGGGCGTCGACCGTCTGGAGAGGCACGGATGGGTCGCGCGGCAACCCAATCCATCGGATCGCCGGTCATCGCTGCTGGCCCTGACCGGCGACGGCCTGGAACTGGTCGACGCGGCGGAGGGCACCTTCACCGAGCGGCTGGCCGAGCTGCTCGGAGACGCTCTCGACGATCCCTCGATGCCGGCCGTCGCCCAGACCCTCGCAAAGCTCCGCTCCGCGCTGGAGCGCTCCCAGACCGGCATGCCCACAGGCTGACGCCACGCTCGCATGGTGGACGCCACGACGGCACCGCCCGGCCCGCCCGGTAGGCTGATCGTCGGGCCGTGACTGGCGCGCTTGGATGGGATGGACCATCAGGGAGCGGCTCCGTCAGAACGAGTGCCGTGCGCCTGGGCCGAGCCGTGAACGCGAACGCTGTACGAACACGCCGTCCGGAGGCCGACATGCCAGAGCAGCAGCCCCTCTCCACCGAGTCCACCGCCTTCCGCGCCGCCCTCGACGTGATCCGCGCCGTCGAGCCGCGGGTCGCCGACGCCATCGGCCAGGAGGTCCACGACCAGCGCGAGATGCTCAAGCTGATCGCCTCCGAGAACTACGCTTCCCCGGCCACGCTGCTGGCCATGGGCAACTGGTTCAGCGACAAGTACGCCGAGGGCACCGTCGGCCGCCGCTTCTACGCGGGCTGCCGCAACGTCGACACGGTGGAGTCCCTGGCCGCCGAACACGCCCGTGAGCTCTTCGGCGCCCGCCACGCCTACGTCCAGCCGCACTCCGGCATCGACGCCAACCTCGTCGCCTTCTGGGCCGTCCTCGCCGACCGCGTGGAGGTCCCCTTCCTGGAGAAGACCGGCGCCCGCCAGGTCAACGACCTCACCGAGGCCGACTGGGCAGAGCTGCGCCAGGCCTTCGGCAACCAGCGCATGCTCGGCATGTCCCTGGACGCCGGCGGCCACCTCACCCACGGCTTCCGCCCGAACATCTCCGGCAAGATGTTCGACCAGCGCTCCTACGGCACGGACCCGGCGACCGGCCTGATCGACTACGACGCCCTGCGCGTCCAGGCCCGCGAGTTCAAGCCGCTGATCATCGTGGCGGGCTACTCCGCCTACCCCCGCCTGGTGAACTTCCGGATCATGCGCGAGATCGCCGACGAGGTCGGCGCCACCCTCATGGTCGACATGGCCCACTTCGCCGGCCTGGTCGCGGGCAAGGTCCTCACCGGCGACTTCGACCCGGTGCCGCACGCCCAGATCGTGACGACCACGACCCACAAGTCCCTGCGCGGCCCGCGCGGCGGCATGGTCCTGTGCGACGACTCCCTCAAGGACCAGGTCGACCGCGGCTGCCCGATGGTCCTCGGCGGCCCGCTCCCGCACGTCATGGCCGCCAAGGCGGTCGCCCTCGCCGAGGCCCGGCAGCCCGCCTTCCAGGACTACGCCCAGCGGATCGTGGACAACTCCCGGGCGCTGGCCGAGGGCCTGAAGCGGCGCGGCGCCACCCTCGTCACCGGCGGCACGGACAACCACCTCAACCTGATCGACGTCGCCGGCTCCTACGGCCTCACCGGCCGCCAGGCCGAGGCGGCCCTCCTCGACTCGGGCATCGTCACCAACCGCAACGCCATCCCCGCCGACCCCAACGGCGCCTGGTACACCTCCGGCATCCGCATCGGCACCCCCGCGCTGACCACGCGCGGCCTCGGCACCGCGGAGATGGACGAGGTGGCGGGCCTGATCGACCGCGTCCTGACCACCACCGAGGCGGGCACCACCAAGTCGGGCGCCCCCTCCAAGGCCGCCCACGTTCTGGACCCGAAGGTGGCGGAGGAGATCTCCCAGCGCGCGACGGACCTGGTCGCGGGCTTCCCGCTGTACCCGGAGGTCGACCTCGGCTGACGGCCGGCCCGGCGGGAGCGCCCTTTCGCGGCGCTCCCGTCAAAGTCGTCCCCAACACCTGAGAGAATGGTGAGCATGGCTTCTGACCGACCCCGCGTGCTCTCCGGAATCCAGCCCACGGCAGGCTCGTTCCACCTCGGCAACTACCTGGGCGCCGTGCGCCAGTGGGTGGCCCTTCAGGAGACCCACGACGCGTTCTACATGGTCGTCGACCTGCACGCGATCACGGTCCCGCAGGACCCCGCCGACCTGCGCGCGAACACCCGTCTCGCCACCGCCCAGCTGCTGGCGGCCGGGCTCGACCCGGACCGCTGCACCCTCTTCGTGCAGAGCCATGTCCCCGAGCACGCCCAGCTCGCCTGGGTCATGAACTGCCTCACCGGCTTCGGCGAGGCCTCCCGCATGACCCAGTTCAAGGACAAGGCGGCCAGGCAGGGCGCCGACCGCGCCTCCGTCGGCCTGTTCACGTACCCGGTCCTCCAGGTCGCCGACATCCTGCTGTACCAGGCCAACGAGGTGCCGGTCGGCGAGGACCAGCGCCAGCACGTCGAGCTCACCCGTGACCTCGCCGAGCGCTTCAACGGCCGGTTCGGCCAGACCTTCGTCGTCCCGAAGCCGTACATCCTCAAGGAGACGGCGAAGATCTACGACCTCCAGGAACCGTCGGTCAAGATGAGCAAGTCGGCGGCCACGCCGAAGGGCGTCATCAGCCTTCTGGACGAGCCGAAGGCCTCCGCGAAGAAGGTCAAGAGCGCCGTCACCGACACGGACACCGTGATCCGGTACGACACGGAGAACAAGCCGGGCGTGTCGAACCTCCTCACCATCTACTCCACGCTCACCGGCAGGTCGATCGCCGAGCTGGAGCAGGACTACGAGGGCAAGATGTACGGCGCCCTCAAGACCGACCTCGCCGAGGTGATGGTCGAGTTCGTGACGCCGTTCCGGGACCGCACCCAGCAGTACCTGGACGACCCGGAGACGCTCGACTCGATCCTGGCCAAGGGCGCGGAGAAGGCGCGTTCGGTGGCAGCGGAGACCCTCGCCCAGGCGTACGACCGGGTGGGCTTCCTGCCCGCGAAGCACTGAGGCGCACGACCGCACACACGTACCCGTGGGCAGAGCGCTGCACATCACTTCGCTCGCGCCTGCCCACAGGACACCCGTGGCCGTACAGTCGATAGCCGGACGGCTGTGTACGTACCGGACGAGAAGCCGGACGAGAACGAAACAGAGCGACGACAGGAGACGACGTGGGGACCGTAACGATCGGCGTGTCGATCGCGGTCCCGGAGCCTCACGGCAGCCTGCTCCAGGAGCGGCGCGCGGGCTTCGGCGACGCCGCTGCTCACGGCATTCCCACCCACGTCACACTGCTGCCGCCGACGGAGATCGAGGAGACCGGGCTGCCGGCCGTCGAGGCACACCTGACGGAGGTGGCCGCGGCCGGCCGGTCGTTCCCGATGCGGCTGTCCGGCACCGGCACCTTCCGGCCACTGTCCCCGGTGGTCTACGTGCGGATCGCGGCGGGCGCCGAGTCCTGCGCCCGGTTGCAGCGCCAGATCCGCGACGCCTCCGGTCCCGTCGCCCGGGAACTCCAGTTCCCGTACCACCCGCACGTCACGGTGGCGCACGGCATCGACGAAGCGGCGATGGACCGCGCCTTCGAGGAGCTCGCCGACTTCCGGGCCGAGTGGGCCTGCACCGGCTTCGCGCTCTACGAGCAGGGCACCGACGGGGTGTGGCGCAAGCTGCGGGAGTTCACCTTCGGCGGCGGCGCCGTGGTACCCCAGCAGGCGACGCCCGCGGACCGGGGCACCATCCCCACCACCAGCCGGTAGCCCTGTCGGGGCACCAGGCACTAGATCGGCAGCCGCCGGAACACCGCGCGCGGTACGTGCCGCAGCGCCGACATCACCACCCGGAGCGCCCCCGGCACCCACACCGTCTCCGAGCGTCGCCTGAGCCCCAGTTCGATGGCCGCGGCGACGGCCTCGGGGGTGGTGGCGAGCGGGGTCTCCGCGCGGCCGGCGGTCATCCTCGTCCGGACGAATCCGGGGCGCACGACCATGACGTGCGCGCCGGTGCCGCGCAGCGCGTCGCCCAGGCCCTGGGCGAAGGTGTCGAGGCCGGCCTTGCTGGAGCCGTAGATGAAGTTCGAGCGGCGGGCCCGCTCGCCGGCCACCGAGGAGAGCACCACCAGGGAGCCGTGCCCCTGCGTCTGGAGGGCCCGGGCGCTGATCAGTCCCGCCGAGACGGCGCCCGTGTAGTTGGTCTGCGCGACGCGGACCGCGTTGACCGGCTCGCGCTCGTCGACCGCCTGGTCGCCGAGGATGCCGAAGGCGAGCAGGACCATGTCGATGTCGCCCTCGGCGAAGACCTTGCCGAGCACGTCCTCGTGCGACTCGGGGTCGAGGGCGTCGAAGGCGACGGTGCGCACGTCGGCCCGCAGGGCGCGCAGCTGCTCGGCCGCCTGCTCCAGGGCGGGGGAGGGGCGGCCCGCCAGCCACACGGTGCGGGTGCGGCGGGTGATCAGCCGGCGCGCGGTGGCCAGCGCGATCTCGGACGTACCGCCGAGCACGAGCAGCGACTGGGGGATTCCGAAAGCGTCCTTCACGACAACTCCTGGAGGTTGGGCCGACTAGAGGTTGAGCCGACGGGAGAGGTCCGACGTGAAGACCCCGTTCGGGTCCAGTTCCGCGCGCAGTGCCCGGAACTCGTCGAGCCGTGGGTACATCGCGGCGAGCAGTTCCGGACGCAGCCGGGAGTCCTTGGCCAGGTAGACGCGTCCGCCGGCGGCGGCCACCTCCTCGTCCAGCTCGTCCAGGAGGGCCGCGAGGCCCGGCAGCCCGGCCGGGACGTCGAGGGCGAGCGTCCAGCCGGGCACGGGGAAGGACAGCCAGCCCGGGTCGGCGTCCCCGAAGCGCTTGAGGACGGCGAGGAAGGACGGGCAGCGGTGTCCGCGGACGCGGCGCACGACGCGGCGCAGGGCGTCCTCCTGGCCGTGTCCGACGACGAACTGGTACTGGACGAGGCCGGCCCGGCCGTAGATCCGGTTCCAGTGGGGGACGCCGTCCAAGGGGTGGAAGAAGAGGGAGAGGGGCTGGAGCTCGCCGGTCCGCGCGCGGGGCGCCTTGCGGTACCAGATCTCGTTGAACAGTCCGACGGTCGTCCGGCCGAGGAGGCCCTCCGGTACGAGGGCCGGCGCGGCCGGGAGCCGCCGGGGGCGGAAGGACAGCGGGCGCCGCCACGCGCGCGTGCCCTCGCCGAGTGCCTCCAGGGACGCGTGGTCGCCGCGGGTGAGAACGGCACGGCCGGTCGCGGCACCACGGGCGAGCAGGTCGATCCAGGCGACCGAGTAGCGGTACCGGTGGTCGCCGGCGGTGAGCCGGGCCATGAGGTCGTCGAGGTCGGCGGCCCGCTCGGTGTCGACGGACATGTACGAGGTCTCGACCGGCAGCAGCCGCAGCGTGGCCGTCAGGATCACCCCGGTCAGGCCCATGCCGCCGGTGGTCGCGTCGAACAGGGGGGTGCCCGGGCGCACCGTGCGGATCCCGCCGTCGGCGGTGAGCAGTTCCAGGGAGAGCACATGGCGGGAGAAGGACCCGGAGACGTGGTGGTTCTTGCCGTGGATGTCGGCGCCGATCGCCCCGCCGACGGTCACCTGGCGGGTACCGGGGGTCACCGGCACGAACCAGCCGAGCGGCAGCAGCACCTCCATCAGCCGGTGCAGGGACACGCCCGCGTCGCACCGTACGGTCCCGCCGTCGGCGTCGATCGCGTGGACGCGGTCGAGGCCGGTCATGTCGAGCACGGCGCCGCCCGCGTTCTGCGCCGCGTCCCCGTACGCGCGCCCCAGGCCCCGCGCGATGCCGCCCCGGGCCCCGCAGTCGCGGACGGCGGCCGCGGCCTCCTCGTGGGTCCGCGGGCGGACCAGCCGGGCGGCGGTGGGCGCGGTGCGGCCCCAACCCGTGACGCAGACGGTGTCTCCAGGCATGTCGGCGACCGTATCGCCCCTGTGTGGACCACTAGTTGTGGAACATTCCCTCTCTCCCCGAAATGGGTGATTAATGGGATGTCGCTCAATATTGCCGTAATCAAAGCGGTCCGGGCGTGAACAGTGGATCCACATGGACGACATGGACCGCGACCGGGACCACGGGACCGACCCGGAGCACCGGATCGATCTGGACCACCGGATCCTTTCCGCACTCCACGCCCGGGGTGCCGACCCACTGGTGGCCTCCGCCGCCCGCGGACTGTCCCTGGCCGGTGAGCACGCCGCGCTGTGGCTCACGGCGGGGCTCGCCGGAGCCGCCGTGGACGGCGCCCGACGCGGCGCCTGGCTGCGCGGCACGGTGCTCGTCGCGGGCGCACACCTCGCCAGCATGGCCGTGAAGCGGATCGTGCGCCGCGCGCGCCCCGCGCACGTCGTACCCCTGGTGCGGACCGCCGGCCGGTACTCCTTCCCCAGCTCGCACGCCGCCTCCGCCGGGGCCGCCGCGGTCGCCTTCGGAACGCTCGGGGCGTACGCGGTGCCGCCGCTCGCCGCCGCCATGTGCCTGTCCCGCCTGGTCCTGGGCGTTCACCACCCCTCCGACGTGGCGGCGGGCGCGGCCCTGGGGGTGCTGACCGCGCGGGCGGGCGCGCGCTGGATGAGGGAGAACGCCCGTGGCTGATGTCGCGCTCCTGGAACACCGCCCGCCAGGCGAGCGGCCACCCTCGCCCCCGCGCGGCCCGGGCGGCCTCCTGGGCGGCCTGCTGAAGGCCACCCGCCCGAAGCAGTGGGTCAAGAACATCCTGGTCCTGGCCGCCCCGGCCGCCGCCGGACGGCTCTTCTCCCGGCCCGCGCTCACCCAGGTGTGCCTGGTCTTCGCCCTCTTCACCGCCTGCGCCGCCGCCGTCTACCTGATCAACGACGCCCGTGACGCCGAGGCCGACCGCGCCCACCCCACCAAGTGCCGCCGCCCCGTCGCCGCCGGCCGCGTCCCCGTGCCCGTCGCCTACGCCACCGGGGGCACCCTGGCCGTGCTCGCGCCCGCGGGCGCCATCTGGCTGGCCTCCCCGGCCGTCGCCGCCGTACTGACGGCCTACCTCGGCATGCAGCTGGCGTACTGCCTCACCCTCAAGCACGTGCTGGTCGTCGACCTCGCCGTGGTCACCACCGGCTTCCTGATGCGGGCGGTGATCGGCGGGGTCGCGCTCGGCATCCCGCCGTCCCGCTGGTTCCTGATCACCACCGGCTTCGGGGCGCTGTTCATGGTCTCCGCCAAGCGCTACTCCGAGGCCGTGCAGATGGCCGGGCGGCCGGGCGCCACGCGCGCGCTGCTCACCGAGTACACCACCGGCTACCTGCGTTTCGTCTGGCAACTGGCGGCCGGCGTCGCCGTCCTCGCCTACTGCATGTGGGCGCTGGAGGAGGGCGGCGTGCCGCACGCGAGCGTGCTGCCCTGGCGGCAGCTGTCCATGGTCGCCTTCGTCCTCGCGATCCTCAGGTACGCCGTCTTCGCCGACCGCGGCATCGCGGGCGAGCCCGAGGACGTGGTCCTGCACGACCGCGCCCTGACCCTGATCGGCGCGGCCTGGCTGGCCATGTACGGCCTGGCGGTGGCGAATTGGTGACCCCGGTGCGGCGGGGCGAACTGCTCGGCTTCGCCACCGTGGGGCTCGTCGCCTACGCCGCCGACCTGGCCCTGTTCACCTGCCTGCGCGGCCCCGCCGGCTGCGGCCCGCTCACCGCCAAGTCCCTCTCCTTCGCGGCCGGCTGCACGGTCGCGTACGCCGGCAACGCCCTCGGCCCCTACCGCGGCACCCGGCCCACGGGCCTGCGCCCGTACGCCGCCTTCGTGGCCGTGAACCTCGTCGGCGCCCTCGTCCAGCTCCTCTGCCTCACCATCAGCCACTACGGCCTCGGCCTCACCTCCCAGCGCGCCGACACGGTCTCCGGCGCCGGAATCGGCATGGCCCTGGCCACAGTCCTGCGCTTCTGGGGTATTCGGACATTGGTCTTCCGAGACGAGGGCAGAAGCGGATCATGGACTGGCTGAAAAAGCTCCCCGGTGTCGGGCCACTGGTCGCCCGCCTGATGACCACGCACGCGTGGCGCTCGTACGAGCGTCTGGACCGGGTGAAGTGGACACGGCTGGCCGCCGCCATGACCTTCGTCAGCTTCATCGCGCTGTTCCCGCTGCTGACCGTGTCCGCCGCGGTCGCCGCCGCCACGCTCAGCGCCGCCCAGCAACGGAACGTCGAGAGGAAGATCGCCGAGCAGTTCCCCGGCATCTCCGACCAGCTCGACATCTCCTCGCTGGTCCAGAACGCCGGCACCGTCGGCGTCATCGCGGGCGCCTTGCTGCTGCTCACCGGCATCGGCTGGGTCGGGCAGGTGCGCGACTGCCTGCGCGCGGTGTGGGAGCTGCCCGACACCGAGGAGAACCCCCTCCTGAGCAAGGCCAAGGACGCCGGGGTCCTGATCGGGCTCGGCGGCGCGCTGCTGGTCACGCTCGCCGCCTCCACCGTCGCCTCGGCCGCGGTCGGCTGGGCGTCCCGCGGCCTCGGCCTCGACGAGCACGGCTGGGGCAGCGTGCTGCTGCGCGTCGTCGCGTTCGCCGTCGCCGTCCTCGCCGACTTCCTGGTCCTGCTGTACGTCCTGACCCTGCTGCCCGGCGTCGAGCCGCACCGCCACCGCCTGTTCGTCGCGGCGCTCACCGGAGCGGTCGGCTTCGAACTGCTGAAACTGCTGATCAGCGGCTACATCCAGGGAGTCGCCTCGAAGAGCATGTACGGCGCGTTCGGCGTCCCCGTCGCCCTGCTGCTGTGGATCAACTTCACCGCGAAACTGGTCCTGTTCTGCGCCGCCTGGACGGCGACGCCGAGCAAGGAGGCCGAGCTCAGGACCGAGTCCGCCGCCGTACGAGGTCCGGCAGCGGCCACCGGCGGTTGACCAGGAACGCCCCGCCGCCCAGCAGCACCAGCAGCCCCCCGGCGATCGCCCCGGCGATACCGACGCCGCGCCAGCCGCCGGAGGGGCCGGCGGCCACCGGCTTCGACGACGACCCGCCGGTGCCCGTGCCGGTGCCGGTACCAGTGCCGCCCGCCTGCCCGGGCGAGGCACTGGCGCCGGGCCGCGCGGTGGCCCGGGCGGCGTTCTTCGGCGCCACCAGCTCGCCCACCGGCTGCACCTTGCCGACCGCCTGGAAACCCCAGTCGAAGAGCCGGGCGGTCTCCTTGTAGACCTCGTTGTGCTCGCTCTTCTCCGGGTTCATGACGGTGACCAGCAGGACGTGGCCGCCCCGTTCGGCGACGCCGGTGAAGGTGGCGCCAGCGTTGGTGGTGTTGCCGTTCTTCACGCCCGCGATGCCCTGGTAGACCGGGACGTCGGTGTCGCCGCTGAGCAGCCGGTTGGTGTTGCGGATCTCGCCGGAGCCGAATTTCGCGGTCACGGTCGAGCAGTAGTCCCGGAAGTCCTTCTTCTGCATCCCCGAGCGGGCGAACAGCGTCAGGTCGTACGCCGAGGAGACCTGCCCCGGCTCGTCGTAGCCGTCGGGACTGATCACGCGGGTGTCGAGGGCCTGGAGGTCGTCGGCGTGGGCCTGCATGTCCTTGACGGTCTGCCCGATGCCGCCGTTCATCCGGGACAGCACGTGCACCGCGTCGTTCCCGGAGCGCAGGAAGACGCCGAGCCACATGTCGTGGACGGTGTACGTGTGGTTCGCCTTGATCCCGACCACGCTCGAACCCGCGCCCATGCCCGCCAGGTCGGCCGGCACCACCTTGTGCCGGGTCGCCTTCGGGAAGCGCGGCAGGACCGTGTCGGCGAAGAGCATCTTCAGCGTGCTCGCCGGCGGCAGCCGCCAGTGTGCGTTGTGCGCGGCCAGCACCTCCCCGGACTCGGCGTCGGCGACGATCCAGGAGCGCGCGGTGACGTCCTTGGGCAGCACCTGCACACCGCTGCCGAGGTTGACCTGCGTGCCGGGCCGGCCAAGGCGGGTGCCGCCGACCGTGGACATGCCGGCCGGGGGAGTGGCCGACGGGCTCTTCGAAGGGGTCGGCGCGGCGACGGCGGCGGGCGCGGCGAGGGAGGCGGACAGCAGGGCGACCGACGTGACCAGCAAGCTCCCACCCCGGGCGCGGCGCCCGACGGACCCCGGCGATACTGAACCCATGAAGCTCAGCCGCCCGGTGTCCTGGTTCCTGCTCGCCTTCGGGGTGTGGAGCTGGGTCATCTGGGTCACTTTCGTCAAGAATCTCGTCAAGGACAGCAGTGGTCTCGCCTTCGACGACGGTCACCCCACGGCGTACTTCTGGGTGCACCTGACGCTGGCGGTCGTCTCCTTCGTATTGGGGACGGTCATCGGGGTCATCGGGTTGCGCGGACTGCGCGCACTGCGCCGGACGTCATAACGGGAAGCACGGGAAGCACGGGGGACTCCGCCAAGTGGTCATCGTCTTCGCGCTCGTCGCCCTGGCGGTCCTGGCCGTCGTGGCGGCCCTGCACCGGTACGTCTGGCGCCGCCTGGTCCGCGACACGACGGCGGGCCCCGGTCCGGCACGCCGCGCGGGCACGGCCGTCTTCGTCGCCGGCCCGGTGCTGATGATCGCCGCCCTGGTCGCCGAACGCGCCGGCGCCCCGTTCTGGCTCCAGCGCACCCTCGCCTGGCCCGGCTTCCTGTGGATGGCCCTGGCGCTCTACCTGCTGCTCGCGGTGGTGGCCGGGGAAGCGGTGCGGCCCGTGCTGCGACGGCTGTCGCTCAGGCGGGGGCGACCCGTCCCGTCACCGGTGGCCGCACCGGCACGGGCGGCGACGGCCCCGGCGGCCGTACCCGGACCGGAGCGGGCGGAGGCTCCCGAGGAAGCCACCGCACAGGGGCCGGACGACCCCGGCGAGCCCGCCGCGGCGTCCCCGCTCGCGCCCTCCCGTCGTCTCTTCGTCTCCCGGGTCGTCGGCGGCGCCGCCGCCACCGCGGCCGTGGCGACCGTCGGCTACGGCACCTACGGGGTGCTGCGCGGTCCGAGGGTGAAGCGGGTCACCGTCCCGCTGGCCAGACTCCCGCGCGCCGCACGCGGCTTCCGGATCGCCGTCGTCAGCGACATCCACCTCGGCCCGGTCCTCGGCCGCGACTTCGCGCGGAAGGTCGTCGACACCGTCAACGGAACCCAGCCCGACCTCATCGCGGTCGTCGGGGACCTGGTGGACGGCAGCGTCAAGGACCTGGGTCCGGCGGCGGCGCCGCTCGCCGGGCTGCGGGCCCGGCACGGCGCGTACTTCGTCACCGGCAACCACGAGTACTTCTCCGGAGCCGAGCAGTGGGTCGAGGAGGTACGGGAGCTGGGGATGCGCCCGCTGGAGAACGCCCGTACCGAACTCCCGTACTTCGACCTCGCCGGCGTCAACGACCTCCAGGGCGAGAGCGAGGGACACGGCCCCGACTTCCACCGGGCGCTCGGTGACCGGGACACGGCACGCGCGTGCGTGCTGCTCGCGCACCAGCCGGTGCAGATCCACGAGGCCGTCCGGTACGGCGTCGACCTCCAGCTCTCCGGCCACACCCACGGCGGCCAGCTCTGGCCGGGAAACCTCGTCGCGGCGGCCGCCAACCCGACCGTCGCGGGCCTTGAGCGCTACGGCGACACCCAGCTGTACGTCAGCAGGGGCGCCGGGGCCTGGGGACCGCCCACGCGCGTGGGTGCCCCCTCGGACATCACGGTGATCGAACTGGCGACCCTTTGAACAACCCATGGAGGAACTGAGATATCCGGCCGAAACAACACCGGGGTAAGTTCTTTCTCATCTCGGCAGATTGCTCTTCCCCCGCGTCAAACACGTGTGGTTAGGTGAGCCGCGCCACTAGGGGGTGGCGCTTTTGTGCAGGGCCTGGGTAGGGCTCGGGCAGGGCCTGGGGAGGGCACCACCATGCGATCGGTTCGCATGCGGATTCTCAGCATTTTTCTCGTTCTGGCAGCCGTGGGAATCGGTGGCTGGCAGCTGCTTCCGTCACAGGAGGACAAGGACAAGACCATCACGGTCGGCACGACGGACGCCGTCACCTCACTGGACCCGGCCGGCGCCTACGACGCCGGCTCGTGGGCGCTGTTCAGCAACGTCTTCCAGTCACTGCTGACCTACGACGCGGGCAGTGTCTTGCCCGTGCCGGACGCGGCCAGGAGCTGCGGGTTCGTGGACACCGAGCTGAAGACCTACCGGTGTGAACTGCGCTCCGGTATCACCTTCCCGAGCGGCCGGGCCATGACCGCCGAGGACGTGAAGTACTCCTTCGACCGGGTCAAGAAGATCAAATCCGATGTCGGCCCGGCGTCACTGCTCTCCACCCTCGGCTCGGTGACCGTCGTCGGCGACCGCATCACCTTCCACCTCTCGTCGCCGGACGCCACCTTTCCGTTCAAGGTGGCCACCGGCGCCGGTTCGATCGTCGACCGGGAGAAGTACCCGGCGGGCACCTTGCGGTCCGGCAACGACGTCGACGGCACCGGCCCGTACCGGCTCACGGCGTACACCAAGGGGGAGCAGGCCACCCTGGAGCCGAACTCCTCCTACGCGGGTTACCTGAAGAGCACGGGCCGCCCCGTCGAGCTGCGCTACTACGCCGGCTCCGACAAGCTGGAGGCCGCCTGGAAGGGCAAGCAGATCGACGTGGCCAGCCGCACGCTGCCGCCGAAGGTGCTCTCCGGCCTCTCCGCGAGCGACCCGGGTCAGCGCGTCACGGAGTCCGACAGCTCCGAGACCCGCAACCTCTACCTCAACACCCGCAAGAGCTCCCCGCTGCGCGACCCGCGTGTCCGGCGGGCCCTGGCCTGGCTGGTCAACCGCGAGCAGCTGGCCGCGACGGTGTACGACGGCACCGTCGACCCCCTGTACTCGCTGATCCCGTCCGGACTCACCGGCCACTCCACCTCGTTCTTCGACGCCTACCCCAAGCAGAGCGTCGAGAAGGCGAAGCAACTGCTCACCGAGGCCGGCGTGTCCGCCCCGGTGCACTTCACCTTCGGCTACGGCAAGCGCGACGCGGCAGCCGAGGAGGCCGCGGAGCTGAAGAAGCAGCTGGAGGCGGGCGGCCTGTTCAAGGTGGACCTCAAGGGCTACGAGTGGACCGACTTCCAGAAGCAGTGGGCGACCGGCAAGCTGGACGCGTGGGCGGTCGGCTGGGTCGCCGACTACCCCGACCCGGACACGTTCGGCGCCCAGCTCGTCGGCACCGGCTCCACGATGAACACCGGCTACAGCAACAAGCTCGTCGACAACACGATCCTCGACAGCCAGCGGTACGCCGACCGCGGCCAGGTCGCGCAGGACTTCCGCTCCGTGCAGGACGACGTGGCCAGGGACGTACCGCTGATCCCGCTGTGGCAGCGCAAGGAGTACGTCGTCAGCAACGAGGACGTCGGCGGCGGCCAGTACCTCGACGACGGCACCGGCGTGTTCCGGCTGTGGCGCCTCGACTGGATCTGAGGCGGGCGGTTCACGACCGTACGGGCGTGCGCTCCGGCAGGGTGACCGTCACCGCGAGTCCCTCGCCGGGGGCCGTCCGCACGGCTACCTCGCCGCCGTGCGCGTGCACCACGCCCTGCACGATGGCCAGGCCCAGGCCGCTGCCCGCGCCGCCGCCCGCTCGGAAGAAGCGGTCGAAGACGCGGGCCGCGTCGTCCTCGGCCAGCCCGGGGCCCTCGTCGGCGACGCACAGCCGTACCAGCCCGTCCGCGCGCTCCGCTGCCAGCCGTACCGGCACGTCGGCGGGCGTGTGCGTGCGGACGTTGGCCAGCAGGTTGCCCAGTACCTGCCGCAGCCCCGACTCGTCGGCCCGCACCAGCAGCACCCCGTCCGCGGCCACGGTGACCGGCCGGTCCGGCTGTTGCACCCTGAGGTCCTCGGCGGCCTCCCGCACCAGCCGGCTGACGTCGACGTTCTTCAGGCGCAGTTCGGGCCGTTGGTCGAGGCGGGCCAGGGTGAGCAGCTCGTCGACGAGCCGGCCCATGCGGTCGGCCTCGGCGTTCATCCGGTCCCAGGCGCGCTTGCGTTCGCCCGCCTCGCTCAGCATCCCCTTGTCGTACAGCTGGAGGTAGCCGCGTATCGCCGCGAGCGGGGTGCGCAGCTCGTGCGAGGCGTCGGCGACGAAGCGCCGCAGCTGGGCCGCGGAGCGCTCGCGCGTGCGGTAGGCCGACTCCACCTGGTGGAGCATGGAGTTGAGGGCCAGCCGCAGCTGCTCGACCTCCTGCGTCGGATGGTGGCTGGAGGGAACGCGCCGGGTGAGGTCGCCCTCGGCGATGGCGGACGACGTCTCCACCATGTCCTCCAGCGGCCTGAGCCGGCGCCGCACGCTGAACATGGTCAGGCAGCACAGCAGCGCGAGCAGCAGCGTGCCGACGGCGAGGTCGAGCTTGAGGGCCTTGGCTATGCCGTTGTGCAGGGCCTCGGTGGAGGTGGCCAGCAAGACGTACGGGCCGTCGGCGAGGCGGGTCGCGGTCACGCGGTAGGCGGCGCCGTGCACGGTGACGTCGTGCGGGGCGGGGTCCGCGGCGAGGGCGCGCGGGTCGGTGACGGCGGCGGCGAGGGAGCGCTGGGCTTCGGTGGGCTGGATGTCGAAGAGGGCGAGGGGCTTGCCGCGGTCGTCGACGGCGGTGAAGATCGAGTCCGGGGTGGGCTGCTGGTCGCGCTGGGACGCGACACGGTCACGGACGAAGTCCAGCACGCGCAGTGAGTCGACCTGTTGCAGGGTGAGCCCCGAACTGCCCAGCGAGCCGCGCATCTTGGTCAGCTCGGTGTCGATCTGGCCGATCAGGTAGTGCCGCATTCCCATCACGCTCACCGCGGCGGCCACCACGATGCCGACGGCGAGCAGTCCGACGTTGGCCAGGGTGAGCTTGCCGCGCAGGGAGTGCACCCCGTGCCTGGCGCGTGGCCTCATGCGAGCCCGTATCCGACCCCGCGCCGGGTGGTGATCACCGGCGGGCCCAGGGCGTCGAGCTTGCGCCGCAGATAGCTGATGTACGTCTCCACGACGGTCGACTCGGGCGGGACGTGCTCGTACTGCCAGACGTGGCGCAGCAGTTGTTCCTTCGGCACGATCCGGCCGCCGTTGCGCACCAGGAACCGCAGCAGCGCGTACTCGGTCGGGGTCAGCTCGACCGTGCGGCCCGCGCGGTGCACCGAGTACGTCGTCTCGTCCAGCTCCAGATCGCCGTATCTGAGGGGCGGGCGCTCGGGGATGACGTCGGCGGGCCGGGTCCGGCGCAGCACCGCGCCGATCCGGGCGACGACGACGTCGATGTCGAACGGCTTGGTGATGTAGTCGTCGCCGAAGCCGAGCGCGCCGACCATCTCGGCCGGGGAGTCGCGCGCGGTGAGGAACACCAGTGCCAGATCCGGCTGCCGGGCGCGCAGTTCGCGGCCCAGGGCGCGGCCGTCCCCGTCCGGCAGCATGACGTCGAGCAGGGCGGCGTCGGGCCGGGTGCGCTCGGTGAGCGCGAGGGCCTCGCGGACGCCGCCCGCGGTCATCACCTCGAAGCGGTGGTAGCGCAGGGCGATGGCGAGGACGTCCGCGATGCTCTCCTCGTCCTCCACGACCAGCACGGTTCCTGGAGCCGTCATGCCCCCAGTATCGGCGGGGCCACTGACAGCGGGGGCGGATCGAGCTTTGGAGTTCCTTGAGAGTCATGCGTGTCACGTGCCCACGCGCGGGTGCCGATGCCGATCCTGGAGCCCAGGACCTGGGGGACCGACCGATGAAGTAACGATCTGCTAAGGAGCGTTGAGCGTGACGGCATGGGCACGGTGGTGCTACCGGCACCGGCTGGTGGTCCTGTTGTTGTGGGTGGGGGCGCTGTTCGGCCTGGGCTTCGCGGCCTCGACGGCGGGCACGGACTACGCGAATGTCTTCTCCCTCCCGAACACGGACTCCAAACGGGCGTACGACCTGATGGAGAAGGCCTTCCCGGACAGCGCGGGCGACACCGACACGGTGGTGTGGAAGACCGACGGCGGATCGGTGCGCGACGCGTCCGTGAAGTCCCGCGTCCAGCCCGCGCTGGACGAGATCGCGAAGATGAAGGGCGTCGGCGAGGTCGCCGGCCCCTACACCGGCGCCCGGGGGGCGGCGCAGATCAGCCGGGACGGGCGGATCGCCTACGCCCGGATCACGTTCACCGAGCAGGCCAACGCCGTACCCAAGGACCTCGTCCAGAACGTCGTGGACACCGCGCAGAAGGCCGAACGCCAAGGTCTTGAGGTCGAGTTGGGCGGCCAGGCCATCCAGCGCGTGCAGGAGCCGCCCCAGGGCCTGTCGGAGATGGTCGGCATCCTCGCCGCGGCCGTCGTGCTGTTCCTGGCCTTCGGCTCGTTCCTCGCGATGCTGCTGCCGATCGGCATCGCCGTCTTCGGCGTCGGCACGGGCATGTTCTCCGTGCAGCTGCTCAGCCACACCACCGACATCCCCGACCTGGCACCGCTGCTGTCCTCCCTGATCGGCCTCGGCGTCGGCATCGACTACGCGCTGTTCATCGTCACCCGGCACCGGCGCGGCATCACGCGGGGCATGGACCCCGAGGAGTCGGCGGTCACCGCCCTCAACACCTCGGGCCGGGCGGTGCTGTTCGCGGGCGGCACGGTGTGCATCGCGCTCGCCGGCATGCTGGTGACGAACCTGCGCTTCCTGGACGGCGTGGTCATCGGCACCTCGCTCACCGTCGTGCTCAGCGTCCTCGCGGCCACCACCCTCCTCCCCGCCCTGCTGGGCTTCCTCGGCCCGCGCGTGCTCAGCCGCAGGCAGCGGCGCCGACTGGCCGCCACGGGCCCGGAACCGGAGCAGGAGCAGGCGAGCAGCCTCGCCGCCCGCTGGTCGGGCACCGTGCAGAAGCGCCCGCGGGCGATCGCTGCCCTCGCCCTCGTCGTCATGGCCGTCCTCGCCCTGCCGGTGCTGTCCCTGCGCCTGGGCGCGACGGACCAGGGCAACGACGACGCGTCCACCACGACCCGCAAGGCCTACGACCTGCTCGCCGAGGGCTTCGGGCCGGGCTTCAACGGCCCGCTCCAGGTGGTCGTCGCCAGCGGTGACACGACCGCCCTGGTCAAGGACATCCAGGCGACCAAGGGCGTCGCCCAGGTCGGCGCGGTGCCCGCGCGCGGGGGTGTGACGGTCGTCCAGGTGGTCCCGACGACGTCACCGCAGTCGAAGGAGACCGACGACCTCATCGACACCCTGCGGGACGAGGTGATCCCCAAGGCGAAGGTGCAGGCCCATGTCGGCGGGGTCACCGCGATCTCCAAGGACTTCGCGTCCGTCACCGGTGACCGCCTCCCCTGGTTCATCGCGACGATCATCGGCCTCGGCTTCCTGCTCCTGCTGGTCGCCTTCCGCTCCCTGGTGGTGCCGCTGACGGCCGCCGTGATGAACCTGATCGCGGCGGCGGCCTCCTTCGGCGTCCTCGTCGCGATCTTCCAGTGGGGCTGGGGCCTGAGCCTGCTCGGCCTCGGCAAGGAGGGCCCGATCAACGCCTTCCTGCCGGTCATCATGCTGTCCCTGCTCTTCGGCCTGTCCATGGACTACCAGGTGTTCCTGGTCAGCCGGATGCACGAGGAGTGGGTGCACACGAAGGACAACGCGCGAGCGGTACGCGTCGGCCTGGCCGAGACCAGCCGCGTGATCAACTCCGCGGCCCTGATCATGGTCTGCGTCTTCATGGCCTTCGTCCTCAGCGGCGACTCGGGCGCGGCGATGGCGGGCGTGGGCCTGGCGGCGGCGGTCGCACTGGACGCGTTCATCCTGCGTACGGCACTGGTGCCGGCCGCGATGCACCTCATGGGGAAGGCCAACTGGTGGCTGCCGGAGTGGCTGGAGAGGCGGCTGCCGCACCTCGCGGTGGAGCCGAAGGAGGAGGAACCCGAGGCTCTGTCGGCCGATGGCCCCGCCTCGGTGGTCCACGGCTACGTCCGCACGGCCGACGGTGAGCCGGTCGGCGACGCGGCGGTGACCCTGCTGTCGAAGGGCGGGCGCCAGCTGGACCGGGTGACGTCCCTGGCGGACGGCTCGTACATCGTGTCGGTGCCGGGGCCGGGGTCTTATCTGCTGGCGGTGACGGCGGGGGCGCACGGTTCCCGGGCGCGGCACGTGGTCGTGGGGGACGGGCCGTTGGTGTTCGACGTGGAGGTGGCGGAGGGAGAGGTGGACGCGGTCAACTAGTTCAAGCCAGTCCGGCTTTGAGGATGCGCTCGACGTCCAGCACGACCTTGCCACCCACGGACTCGGGGAGCGTAACGAGCTCCCCGGGAATGTGGATCCCATGAGTGGCGTAGCGGCCACCGGCCGGTTCGGTCAGAACGTGGAGACGCTGGTGCTTGCGGTCGACGATGACGTAGACCGGAACCCGGGCCTTGGCGTAGTAGGAGACCTTGGTCTGCAGGTCCGTTTTCCAGTTGCTGGAGGTGACCTCCATGACCAGACGGAAGCACGTCGGGTCGTAGCAGCTGTTCTCCACCAGGTGATCGCGGTAGTCGTCGTCGACCACCGACAGGTCAGGGATCGCATAGTCCTCGGGGCCGCTGGGCAGCCAGAGGCCGATGCCGGGGAGCGCCCGCACCAGGCCCAGATTCATGAACGGGGCTGCGAACAGCATCAGGGCCTCGGAGTGAGGGCCGTCCGGTGCGGGGCTCACGAGAATCTGGTCTCCGATGATCTCGACGCGGAGGCCCGGAATGCTCTCCATGATGTGGTTCGCGTCGGCGATCAGCGACTGCTCCTCGTGCGGCCGCTCGACAGCTGCTGCGGACATCAGGTGCCTCCCATGGGCTGGTGTCGAGAGCATCATCGTAGGCAGACCGGGTGCCGGATGTCCCCTTCGCTCCCGTTCACCCGAAAGTGATCACTCCCCCTGCCGCCCCCGTCCCGCCGGATCCGGCAGCGCCTTCGTCATCCCGGGCAGGAAGTCCGTGAACAGCTCGTGCACCTCCCGCACGAGCGGCCGCAGCACCCGGAACCGGGCCAGGTACACGCCCCGCGCGGTGAGCCGCGCCCCCCGCTCGGCCAGCCGGTAGCTGCGCTCGCGTCCCTCGGTCCGGTCGAAGATCCAGTACAGGACGAGCCCCATCTGCGAGAGCCACATCAACTCGGGCAGGATGTCCCGCAGTTCCTCCGGCACCTTGGTCTTCGTGCCCGCCAGCACCTCCCGGTGGACGCTGATGGCCTCCACGCGCGCGTGCTCGGACTCGGGGGAGAAGGGGCTGAGCGGGCTGTCGGGGTCGGCGGCGTTCTTGAAGAACTGCACCGCGAACTCGTGGTACGGCGTGGCGATGTCCAGCCAGACCCGCAGCACGCCCGCGAGCCGTGCCTCGAGGTCGGTCTCCCGGTCCAGGACCTCCCGGACCGCCACCCGGTGTTCGGCGGCGATCCGGTCGTAGAAGCCCTGGATCAGGTGCTCCTTGCCCTCGAAGTAGTAGTACGCGTTGCCGACGGAGACGCCGGCCTCCTTGGCGATGGCCCGCATGGTCGTCTTGTCGTAGCCGCGCTCTTGGAACAGCCGCATCGCCGTCTCCAGGATCAGCGCGCGGGTCTGCTCGGACTTGCTGGCTTCGTTCTTCGCGGACACGGACAAGAGCCTAACGACTGCCACAGGCCCCGCTGTCACAACCCGGCGGGTCGTAGGTCCAGCCCCGGCTGGGGTGGTACGTCCACCCGTCGCCCCGCCGGTACGCCTTCCCGCCCCACTGCGTCCCCCGCCACATCGCCGCCGCCAGCACCGCGCCCTTGGCCAGCGCGGCCCCCGCCGGAGTGCTCAGCCGGTGGGCGAGCGGACGGTGCTCGCGCAGGGCCCACAGGACGACGACCCAGGCGGCCGTACCCCGGTAGACCTGCCCGGCGTCCCCGACCACGGTGACCTCGTCGAGGGTCCCGCCGTGATCCAGCGAGGGGAACCGCGCCCGCGCCTCGTCGGACCCCGCCGGGACCAGCTCCAGCGGCACAAGCTGCCGCTGCCGTACGAGCCAGTCCCGTACGTGGGTGCACAGGGCGCAGTCGGCGTCGTACAGCACGGTCAGCCCGCGGACCGGGACGCGCACGGCGCCCCGGTCCCCGGCGGTCGCCACCGTGCTCACGCCCCGGCCTGCGGCGCGGCCCAGCCCTGCGGCGCGACGGGCGGGATCTGCTCCCGCTCCATGATCCCGCGCCGGCGGATCCGGTTCAGCACGTACACGTTGCCCAGGTGCATCACCCCGAGCACCAGCAGCACCACGCCCAGCTTGGTCGACAGCGCCTCGAAGATCTGGCGGGTGTCCTCGATGGTCTCGTCGCCGCTCAGGTACAGCGCCACGAAGCCGAGGTTGACCAGGTAGAAGCCGACCACCAGGAGGTGGTTGACGGCGTCGGCGAGCTTCTCGTTCCCCTGGAGCACGTCCGCGAGGAACACCCGCCCGTTGCGGCTGAGCGTCCGGGCCACCCAGACGGTCAGGGCGATGCTGACGACCAGGTAGATGACGTAGGCGATGACCGTGCGGTCCATGCCCCCACCCCTTCTCGACATTCTTGAACGCGTTCAAAACGCTGACAGGGGAGACTGTAGACCTGTTTTTGAACATGTTCAACTCGTTCGGGGTGGCCGTGGATCAGGACCGCCGGCCGAGCTCCGGCCGCTTGGTGTAGTCCGTGAACCCGAGGGCGTTCCCCCACGGGTCGGCGACCTCCACGGTCCACCCCGTGGCCACGGAGAAGGGCTCGTCGAGCGGCTCGATCCCGGCGTCGGCGAGCTTGCGGACCGCCGCACGCGCGTCCGGCACCTCCAGCCACAGCCGGGTCGAGGGCCAGGCCGGCGGCCGCTGCCCCAGCCCGTGCTCCACCCGCAGCAGAATCCCGGGCGTCTCGCCCCCGACCTTCAGCAGCGCGATCCCGGCCTCGTCGAACCGGAACCCCACGACGAACCCGGCGCGCTCGTAGAACTCCACGGCCTCACCGAGGTCCCCGACGGGCAACAGCACGTTGTCGAACCCGAGCAGCTCGTAGGACTCTTCATCTGACATGCCATCAGATTAAGTTGGCGGGGCCGCGGACCGGGGAGGCCGAACCGTCCGGGTCACCCACCCGGACGAGACGACGTCACAGCGGGGCGAGCTCCGTCCGCCCCTCGAACCGCCCGCCGACCTGCGCGGCGAGCCAGTGGACGCGGTCGAGGTCGTGTTCTCCCCGCACGTGCACGTACACGGTGTGGTCCGGCGCGAGCTCGCACTGGTACAGATCCCGGGAGTTCACCGACAGCGTCAGGTACGCGTACTTCTGGGAGATGTCCTCCAGCCCCGCCTCCGGCACCGCGGGCCACCCGTTCAGATCCCAGCGCACGGCGGCGGCGTCCCGGGGGCCCAGAGCCCGGACGAACGGTTCTGCGAGTTGGAGGGCATGACACCAGTCGTGCACCCTGACGGGCAGGCACTCCGCCGGATCGTCACCGGCCTTCGCCGAACGCGGATCCGACTCCTCCCGCGCCCACCAGTTGAGCCCCGGCAGCACCCGCGACACCTCCGCCAGCCCCTGTCGGGACTGGATCTCGGCCTCGAAGTCGACCTCGGCGCAATCGAGGTCCGCGACCCCGAGCAGCCCCCGCACGACCCGCAACGCCTCGTCCAGGTCAGGGGTGGTCAGGATGGCGGCGGCGGTGGAATTGCTCATGGGGGCACCTTAGGCCGGAGCGGCGGGACGGGGCTCCTCGGTTTCCGCGGGGCGCCCACGAAGCCCGAAGGCCCCGCCCTCCGGCGCGTGACCGGTGGGCGGGGCCTTCGAGGACGTGCGGGCGTGCCTCAGTACCGCCGCGTGATCAGCGCGCGCTTGACCTCGGCGATCGCCTTCGTGACCTCGATGCCGCGCGGGCAGGCGTCCGTGCAGTTGAAGGTCGTGCGGCAGCGCCAGACGCCGTCGCGGTCGTTGAGGATCTCCAGGCGCTGCTCGGCGGCCTCGTCGCGCGAGTCGAAGATGAAGCGGTGCGCGTTGACGATGGCGGCCGGGCCGAAGTACTGGCCGTCGTTCCAGAAGACCGGGCAGGAGGACGTGCAGGCGGCGCAGAGGATGCACTTCGTCGTGTCGTCGAAGCGCTCGCGGTCCTCGGCCGACTGGAGGCGCTCACGCGTGGGCTCGTTCGTGTCCTTCGTGATGAGGAAGGGCATGACGTCCCGGTACGCCTGGAAGAACGGCTCCATGTCCACGACCAGGTCCTTCAGGACCGTCAGGCCCTTGATGGGCTCGATCGTGATCGGCTTCTCGGGGTTGATGTCCTTGATCAGCGTCTTGCACGCCAGGCGGTTCTTGCCGTTGATCCGCATGGCGTCGGAGCCGCAGATGCCGTGGGCGCAGGAGCGGCGGAAGGTCAGCGTGCCGTCGACGTCCCACTTGATCTTGTGGAGACCGTCGAGGACGCGCTCCTTCGGGTCGATCTCCAGCTGGAAGTCTTCCCAGGTCGCCTCGGCCGAGACCTCCGGGTTGAAGCGGCGGACCCGGAAGGTGACCGTGATGTAGGGGGACGCAGCCGACTGCGCGTCCGCCTCGGCCTTGTCCATAACGGGGGTTGCCATCAGTACTTACGCTCCATCGGCTGGTAGCGGGTCTGGACGACCGGCTTGTAGTCCAGGCGCACGGTCTCGGTGCCGTCGTCGCCCACCTCGCGGTACGCCATGGTGTGGCGCATGAAGTTGACGTCGTCGCGGTTGGGGTAGTCCTCGCGGTAGTGACCGCCGCGCGACTCCTTGCGGGCCAGGGCGGACACGGCCATGACCTCGGCCAGGTCCAGCAGGTTGCCCAGCTCGATGGCCTCCAGCAGGTCGGTGTTGAACCGCTTGCCCTTGTCCTGGATCGCCACGTTCTTGTAGCGCTCGCGCAGCTCGGTGATCTTCTCGACCGCCGTCTTGATCGTCTGCTCGGTGCGGAACACCATGACGTTGGCGTCCATGGTCTCCTGGAGCTCGCGGCGCAGGACCGCCACGCGCTCGTTGCCCGTGGAGGTGCGCAGGCGCTCGATCTGCTCGACGACGAGGGTCTCCGGGTTCTCCGGCAGCTCGACGAAGTCGGCCTTCTGGCTGTACTCCGCCGCCGCGATGCCGGCCCGCTTGCCGAACACGTTGATGTCCAGCAGCGAGTTCGTGCCGAGACGGTTGGCGCCGTGCACCGAGACGCAGGCGACCTCGCCGGCCGCGTACAGGCCCGGGACGACCGTGGTGTTGTCGCTGAGGACCTCACCCTCGACGTTCGTCGGGATGCCGCCCATCGCGTAGTGCGCGGTGGGCTGGATCGGGATCGGGTCCGTGTACGGTTCGATGCCCAGGTAGGTGCGGGCGAACTCCGTGATGTCCGGGAGCTTGGCGTCCAGCTGCTCCGGCGGGAGGTGCGTGAGGTCCAGGTAGACGTGGTCGCCCTCGGGACCGCAGCCGCGGCCCTCGCGGATCTCCGTGTAGATGGAGCGGGAGACGACGTCACGGGACGCGAGGTCCTTCATGACCGGCGCGTACTTCTCCATGAAGCGCTCGCCGTCCTTGTTGCGCAGGATGCCGCCCTCACCGCGGGCGCCCTCCGTCAGCAGGATGCCCATGCGCCAGATGCCGGTCGGGTGGAACTGGAAGAACTCCATGTCCTCCAGCGGCAGGCCACGGCGGTAGACCGCCGCCTGGCCGTCACCCGTCAGCGTGTGGGCGTTCGACGTCACCTTGAAGAACTTGCCGCAGCCGCCGGACGCGTAGATCACGGCCTTCGCCTGGAAGACGTGGATCTCGCCGGTCGCCAGCTCGTACGCGACCACACCCGCCGACTTCTTGACGCCGTCGACCTCGGTGATCAGCTGGTCCAGGACGTAGAACTCGTTGAAGAACTCCACGCCCTCCTTGACGCAGTTCTGGTACAGCGTCTGGAGGATCATGTGGCCGGTGCGGTCGGCCGCGTAGCAGGAGCGGCGGACCGGGGCCTCGCCGTGGTTGCGGCTGTGACCGCCGAAGCGGCGCTGGTCGATCGTGCCGTTCGGGGTGCGGTTGAACGGCAGGCCCATCTTCTCCAGGTCGAGGACGGAGTCGATGGCCTCCTTCGCCAGGATCTCGGCGGCGTCCTGGTCGACCAGGTAGTCACCGCCCTTGACCGTGTCGAAGGTGTGCCACTCCCAGTTGTCCTCCTCCACGTTGGCCAGCGCGGCGGCCATGCCGCCCTGCGCGGCGCCCGTGTGGGAGCGGGTGGGGTAGAGCTTGGTCAGCACGGCGGTGCGGCTGCGCTTCGTCGACTCGATGGCGGCGCGCATACCGGCGCCACCGGCGCCGACGATGACGGTGTCGTACTTGTGGATCTTCATGATTCTCGCAGCCCCGTGCCTAGCGGATGTTCGGGTCGAAGGTGAAGATCACCAGCGTGCCCAGCAGGATGGTGAACACCGTGGCGGTGTAGAGCAGGCCCTTCAGCCACAGCCGGGTGTTCGCGCGCTCCGCGTAGTCGTTGATGACCGTGCGCAGGCCGTTGGCGCCGTGCAGCATGGCGAGCCACAGCATCAGCAGGTCCCAGACCTGCCAGAACGGGGACGCCCAGCGGCCCGCCACGAAGGCGAAGCCGATCTTGGAGACGCCGCCGTCCAGCACGAGCTGGATCAGCAGGTGGCCGATGACCAGGACGACCAGCACGACGCCGGACAGGCGCATGAACAGCCAGGCGGCCAGTTCGAAGTTGCCCCGGGTGGACTTGGGGGTCTTCTTGGTCCGCTTGCGCGGGGCCTCGATGAAGGGGGCCGGGTTGTCGACGTTGTAGAGCGAGCCGCCCTCGACGGGGCCGACCCCGGACGCGGTGGTTTCAGTCGTGGACATGGGGCGTCAGCTCCCGAAGAGGACTCGAGCGGCGTGGCCGAGGACCGGGTAGATCGCGCCGGCCATCAGGACGACCCAGACGCCGACGACGGTCCACAGCATCTGCTTCTGGTAGCGCGGGCCCTTCGACCAGAAGTCGACGGCGATGACGCGCAGGCCGTTGAGCGCGTGGAAGAGGATGGCGGCGACGAGGCCGTACTCCAGCAGCGCGACGATCGGCGTCTTGTACGTGGCTACGACCTTGTCGTAGTCCTCGGGGGAGACACGCACGAGAGCGGTGTCCAGCACGTGAACGAACAGGAAGAAGAAGATGAGGACGCCGGTGACTCGGTGAGCCACCCAGGACCACATTCCTTCCCGGCCGCGGTACAGCGTTCCAGCCGGCACGGAAGAACCCTCCGGGAGCGGGGACTAGGGCCGCGCCGGCTTCGGTTGTCGGTCGGGCCCGGCCGGGTACGGTCCACCGGCCCCCAGCATCGTAGCGAGACGCTGCCGCTGGGCTTAGCGGGGGGTTGGCGGTGTGATCAAACTGGCATCTAAAGGTGCACGTACGGGCTATTTAGGGGCGGCTACCGGGGTGGGGGTGTTCTTGTTTGCCGGGTGCGGGTGCTTTGTGGCTGGTCGCGCCCCGCGGCGGAGCCGCAGATCGATACGGCCCCGCGCCCCTCAGAGCGCTGATCAGACGCCCTCGTGCAAGGCGTCGTAGCTCCTCTGCCGCCACCACTCGTTCTTCGTCCGGATCGTTTGCCAATCGTGATCGGATGCCTTCGAGGATGCGGTCGAGGGTTTCCGCCGGTGGCGTGTCACCCAGGTAGATGACGAACATGTGTCCGAATCGGGCTTCGTAGGCCGCGTGGGCCGCGCTCAGGGCGGTGTGGGCGGCCGAGTAGGTGTCCTCGGGCAGGGTCGGCAGGGGCTCCGAGGCCAGAGCTTCCGAGAGGTCGGTCGGGGACAGGTCGTACGCCGCCTCGTCCGCCCCGGCCAGGAGGGCGTCCAGGTCCGGGTAGGGGCGGTGGTCCGCGACGCGGTGGGCCCAGCGGAGGCTGTGCAGGCAGGTCAGGAGGGTGGCGTGGACCTCGTCGGCGGGTGCGGTGTTGAACCCCTCGACTGTGGCGACGGACGGCGGGGTGCGGGTCTGTCCGGGGAGTGCCGGTATGGTCACTCGCCCCGAGGGGTACGGGTGCGCAGGCAGCGTGGGTCCTCGCGTCACATGTGGTGTGGCTGGGGATCTTGTGAGAGGTGTGTCATCACGCTATCGAGAATGGTCACGTCGTGTCCGAGGGATGCCCGAATTTCACTCGGACGGGAGAGTTTCGGAGCGTGTGGGTGACGGACAGTCGGCGACCGGGCCGTAGGTTGGGGACGTGAGCCAGCACAGGCGCCGTGCGCCGGCGCAACAGGTGAGGCGGAGGCGGGCAGTGGTCGTCGCCGCCTTCGTCGGCACGGTCGGGCTCGGCGTGGGAGTCGGGTTCTGGGCCTCCGCGGACGGCGGCGGTGAACCGGACGGCGGCGCGCGGCGGTCCGCGGACGCCGGGGCCGGCTCCGCGTCGCCGAAGCCGAGCCCGACGCCCAGCCGCTCCTACCCGCTGTCCCAGGCGCCCCGCACGATCCCCGCCGTACGCTCCCACACCCCCGCCCGCGGACCCGGCTGGCGCCCGGCGCACGGCGAGCGCGTGGTGGTGAGCGACGCCGACCTGGCCGACGAGGGCAAGCTGATCGCCGGTGAGCTGGGCCTGTCGTACGCGGGCGAGCGGAACGACGTGCGCGCCGGGGACGTGCGGCTGGCGCTGAACGACGACGAGGGCGCGAACCCGGAGTCGTACTCGATGACCGTGCGCGGCGGACGCGTGAACATAAGCGGGCCCGCCGACGCGGGCGTCTTCTACGGCACGCGCACCCTCAAGCAGGAGGTGCACGGCGGAGGTACGGCACCCGAGGGCGTCGTGCACGACCAGCCCGCCAAACCGCGGCGCGGGTTCAACCTGGACATCGCCCGCAAGCCGTACTCCGCCTCCTGGATCGAGGACCGGGTCAAGGAACTCGGCGACCTGAAGTTCAACGAGCTGGGGCTGCACTTCTCCGACGACCAGGGC
The DNA here is from genome assembly GCF_042894725.1 of Streptomyces sp. NPDC001480. Classification (NCBI taxonomy): domain Bacteria; kingdom Bacillati; phylum Actinomycetota; class Actinomycetes; order Kitasatosporales; family Streptomycetaceae; genus Streptomyces; species Streptomyces sp. NPDC001480. The sequence continues at coordinate 181,021 of NZ_JBIAVX010000019.1, forward strand.
TTCCGGATCGAGTCCACCAGCCATCCGGAGATCGTCTCCAAGGACCATCTGACCAAGGCCCAGGTCAAGCGGATCGTGGACCTCGCGGCCAGCCGGCACATCACGGTCGTCCCCGAGATCGACTCGCCCGGGCACCTCGGCGCCGTCATCGCCGCCCACCCCGATCTCCAGCTGCGCAACGCGCAGGGGGTCCCCACGCGCGGGGCGGTCGACATCTCCAAGGACAGCGCCGCGGCGATCGTGGACGACCTGCTCGACGAGTACGCCGGGTTGTTCCCGGGCTCCGAGTGGCACCTCGGCGGTGACGAGTACCAGGCCCTGACCGTCGCCGACCCGCAGGCCTCCTACCCGCAGCTGGCCGCCGCCGCGCGGGAGGCCTACGGCGCCGGCGGAACCGTCTCCGCCCTCGCCACCGGCTGGCTCAACGACCGCGCCGACACCGTCCGCGCCCACGACCGCACGATGCGGGTGTGGAACGACGGGTTCTTCCGGGGGTCGTCCGTGCAGCCGGCGAAGGACCTCCAGGTCGCGTACTGGACCGGCAAGGAGATCGGCGCCCGGCAGCCGGTGGAGTACCTGAGCGCGGGACGGAAGGTCCTCAACTACAACGACGAGTTCCTGTACTACGTCCTCGGGGAGCCGCAGACCTTCGTCTATCCGACGGGGCAGCGGATCTACGAGCAGTGGAACCCGAGGGTGCTGCGCGGCACGACCGCCGTCCCCTCGCGCTACGACGGGCAGATCCTCGGCGGGTCCTTCGCGGTGTGGAGCGACTTCCCGAACGCCCAGACGGAGGCGCAGGTCGCCGCGGGCATCCGGATGCCGCTGCGGGCGACCGTGCAGAAGCTGTGGGACCCGGGCAAACCGGCACTTTCCTGGACGGAGTTCCGCAAGCTGGCGGACCGGCTGGGCTGAGCGCCGCTGTGTCCCGGTGACCGGCTGGGCCCGGCGCCGCCGTATCCCGGTGGACGCGCGGCATCGGCGAACCGTATCTTCCGCATGCCGCGCGGGCGCCTCAGGGGAGAGACGCGCCCGGCGTCTCGACCACACCCCGGGGGACCCACCGTGATCTGCTCACGCTGCCACCACTTCGTCGCCGAGCCCGGCGGCACCCTGTGCGCGCGCTGCGCCGGCACGCCGGAGCCGCCCGCCCCGCCGCTCGCCGGGACGCCCACCGCCTGGCTGCGCTCACCGGTCGGGCTCGGCCGGGCCGCGGCGGCGGTGCTCGGGCTCGTCATCGCCACCGACCTGTTCGCGATCCACGCCGACCTCCTCCAGCTCGACGTCTCGGGCGACCTCCTGGACGGCGCCTACGGCACGTCCGTCGCCCGGCGCGCCGACCACGCCGACGCCCTGTACCGGGCCTCCGGCGTCGCCCAGTCGATCGCGTTCGTGACCTGCGTCGTCGTCTACCTGTGCTGGTTCCACCGGGTCCGGGTCAACGCCGAGGTGTTCCACCCCGGCGGGCACGGCAAGAAGCGCGGCTGGGCGATCGGCGCCTGGTTCACCCCGGTGGTGAACCTCTGGATGCCGCGCCGGATCACCCTCGACATCTGGGACGCCAGCAGCCCCTGGGGCACGCCCCGCTCGCACGCGCCGGTCAACGCCTGGTGGACGCTGTGGATCATCTCGCTCCTCGCCGACCGGGCCTCGTACAGCGCGTACCACCGGGCCGACGGCGCGCGGGAGCTCCACGACGCCGCCCGGCTGATGCTGTTCTCCGACGCCGTCGACATCGCGGCCGCCGCGCTCGCCGTCGCCGTCGTGCTGCGGCTGACCGGCATGCAGCGGCGCAAGGCGCTCGGCGGACCCGCTCCGGTGGCCGAAACCATGCCCCTGTGACACTCCCGGGCCGTCGCACGCAGTAAGGGGCAATGCGGGCTCCGTAAAGGTCGGTGCCCTGGCGAGGGAGGATTCCATGAGCCTGGTGGAACTGATCGCGCAGGCCGACGAACGCGGGCTGGCCGCCAGCGGGCTGGCTTGTTTGGATCGGTGCGTGCCCCTGCTGGGCGGCGACGACGAGGTTCTGCGGCCGCTGTGGGGGAGCCTCGCGGACACCGGCGACTGGGCGGAGGGCCTCGAACGGGCGCGCGCCGTGCTCGGCCCCGCCGGCCCCGGCGGGGCGGTCGAGGACGAGGCCGCGGGCCTGGCACGCCGGATGCTCGACGCCGCGCCCGCCGAGTGCGCCGGCGCCGGAGCACGGGCCTGGGCCGACGCCTGCTCCGTGGCCTCCCTCCAGATCCACCGGCTCCTCGACCCCGCCGCCGACGCCTCCTCCGTCGACTCCCGCCGCGAGGGCAGCACGGAGGGCATGCCGCCCCTGGTCGCCGCCGAGCTCCGCCGTCAGCTCACCGTCCTGGAACTCCTCGCCGCCCACGGCCCGGCCGGCCTCCGCGGCGCCCTGGAGACGACCACCGAGGGCCGCCGGGTGCTGCGCGCGGTGGTGTCCCGGCGAGCCCGGGGGCGCGTATAGCCCGCTCGGCGGCTCACAACACCACCCACTTCACCACCGCCTCACCGCACGCCGAGGCGTGGGCGTAGAACTCCGTGAGGTCGCGGTGTGCCGCCGCGAAGGCGCCGCGGGTCTGCGGCTCGGTGTCGGGACCGCCGTAGCGGGGGAGCAGTTCGTCGCGGGACCGGTGCCACAGGGCCGCGAAGTCGGCCGAGGCGAGGTAGGCGGCGACGGCGGCGGTCTCGGCCGCGGTCAGCAGCAGGAACGGGGGCAGCCCGAGCGCCGAGTGGAACACCGCGCGGCCGCCCAGGACGACCTGGGCGCGCGGGTCGTCCTCCGCGAGGTCCGGGGGCGAGCCGGCGTACATCAGCTCGTGGTCCAGGTAGCGCTGGTCCAGCACCTCCTCCCGGCGCAGACCGATCCGCTCCCGGACGGTCTCCCAGTCGTCCTCGAACAGCCGCTCCAGGGAGCGCACGTCGTCTCGTAACTCCCCGGGCGGCACCGCGCGGAGATGGAAGCACATAGTCATCATGATCCAGAGCGCACCGGAGGCGCCGAACATCACTCCCGGCCCAAACCCGCCGGTCCGGGCAGGTCCTGTGACAGTCCTGCGGTGGAGCCGGGTCGGTGTTGCGCCGATCACGGGATCGGCCCGGATCGGCGTGACGGAAGCACCGCCGGGTCCGCTCTCCCCTATGTGACTACCCAGTACGTGACAGCACAGCAGACCAGGCCGCACGCCGCGGCCAAGCCCGTGCGGTGGGCGGCGGACGTGGTGGCGACCATGCGCGAGGGCGCGCGGGTGCGGCTCGACTACTCGGCGCAGAGCCTGTGGCGCGTCGACCGGATGATCGAGGAGATACGGCGCGAGGGCACCCCTGCCGAGGCGGTGCGGGACGTGCTGCGCGGCTTCGGGGCCTACGCCGGTGAGGTGATCGTCCGGCAGACCGGCGCCGAGTGGTGGGCGTCCGGCGGCGAACACTGGATCCGCACTCCTGACGAACGCCTGTGGGACCCGGTCGACGAGGCCCGCCGCTGCTTCGACGGCAACGGGTCGCTGCGGCTGCTGTGCCGGGACGCGATCGCCGGGACGGCGCGGCGGCACTGAGAGCACCGGCGCGGCGTCACCGCGGCGGCAGGCGCTGTGACACTTCCCCGGAGTCCGACGCTGATGACCTTGAGGCACCGCACTGAGGAAACGGTTCTTGGCCAGGGAGGGGACACCGGCCGCGTGCAGGCGTACGACGGGGAACTCGGCGAGGCCGTCGCGCGGGCCCAGGAGGGCGACGAGGCGGCCTTCGCGGTGGTGTACCGGCTGGTGCAGCCCGGCCTGCTCGGCTATCTGCGCGGCCTGGTCGGCGACGAGGCCGAGGACGTGGCCTCCGACGCCTGGCTGGAGATCGCCCGTGACCTGGGCCGGTTCAAGGGCGACGGGGCGGGGTTCCGCGGCTGGAGCGCGACCATCGCCCGGCACCGCGCCCTGGACCATCTGCGCCGCCGGCGGGCCCGGCCCCGGGCGACGGCGCTGGAGCAGGACGTGCTGGAACTCCCCGGTCGGCACAGCACCCATGAGCAGGCCCTGGAGTCCATGTCCACCGCGGACGCGCTGGCCCTGCTCCGCCGGCTGCCGCGCGACCAGGCCGAGGCCGTACTGCTGCGCGTGGTCGTCGGGCTCGACGGTCCCGCCGCCGCCCGGGTCCTCGGCAAACGCCCCGGCGCGGTGCGCACGGCCGCGTACCGCGGGCTGAAACGGCTGTCAGGGCTGCTGGGCGCGGCGGAAGCGGCGGAAGGTGTGACGGACGGCGGATCCGGCACGCTGGGGGAGGCGAAGTGACCGCAGACGGCGGCCCGTCCACCCGGCGGCACGTCGAGGAGGCGCTCGGCGCCGCGCTGCGCCCGCACGGCGTCGACGCGGAGGCCGAGCGGCGTGCCGCCGAAGCCTTCCGGGATGCGCGGGACGCCGGGGCGCTGCGGGCGCGGACCCGGCGCCGGGACGACTGGCGGCCCCGCGAGCGGGCGCGTGTACCGCGTTCGGCGCGGGCGACGCTGCTGATGCTGCTGGCGAGCCTGACCCTGGGCGGAGTGGCGGTCGCCGCCATCGGCGCGGCCGGTTCCTCCACCTATGAGTCCGGCGACCGGCCTCGCCCGGACACGTCGGCCGGGGCACCGGACCGCACCGCCGGGCGAACGCGGTCCCCCGCGCCCGCCGCCCCGCCGTCCGGACCGGCGTCGCCGGGGCATCCGGCCACCGCCAAGGACACCCTGGCCCACTGCCGTGCCTACGAGCGGATCGCGGACCACGGCAAGGCGCTGGACGCGACGGCCTGGCAGCGGCTGGTCGCGGCGGCCGGCGGCAGGGCGAACGTCGCCTCCTACTGTGCCGGGCGGATCGCGGCGGCCATGGACGACGGGAAGTCCCCCGGAGCCAAGAGCACGACCAAGGCGAAGTCGAAGACGAAGGTGAAGTCGAAGACGAAGGCGAAGCCAAAGACGAAGGCGAAGAAGTGACGGCGCGCCCCTCGCCGTTCGCCGCCAAGGCAACGGCCGGGGCCGCCACCCCCCACAGGAGAGGCCCCGGCCGTCGCGCGGCACGGACCGCGCGGCGGCCCGTACTTGCTACAGCGCCATGAGTGCGTTTTCTGTCACACCCCGCCACGGTCCACCGCGTCACGAGTTAGTTGCATCTTGGACGGACGTGGACGAGGAGCGGTTTCAGGTCGTAACGTGCCTTTCGCGTCGAGCGCGAATGCATGATCACTGCAACGATCGGCGGCCCCGAGGCCGCGACCATCTACCGAGGAACCAGGTGCTGGGGGACGACGCGGAGCTGACCGCCGCGGTACGTGCGGCACAGGCCGGGAACGAGACCGCGTTCCGTACGGTCTACCGCGCGGTGCATCCGCGGCTGCTCGGGTACGTACGGACGCTGGTCGGCGACCCGGACGCCGAGGACGTCGCATCCGAGGCCTGGCTACAGATAGCCCGTGACCTGGAGCGTTTCAGCGGGGACGCGGACCGCTTCCGCGGCTGGGCGGCCCGTATCGCCCGCAACCGTGCCCTGGACCACATACGGATGCGCGGCCGCCGCCCCGCGATCGGCGGCGACGAGACCGAGCTGACCGGCAGGGCCGCCGAGTCCGACACCGCGGGCGAGGCCATGGAGGCCCTGGCCACCGACAGCACCCTCTCCCTCATCGCGCGTCTCCCGCAGGACCAGGCCGAGGCGGTCGTGCTGCGCGTGGTCGTCGGCCTCGACGCCAAGAGCGCGGCCGAGACGCTCGGCAAGCGCGCGGGCGCCGTACGCACCGCCGCGCACCGTGGCCTGAAGCGGCTCGCGGAGCTGCTCGGCGAGGATCCGGAATCGGCGGGCAGGCTCGAGGCGCTGCCGCCCCAGCGAGAACCGCGCCGTCGCGCGGTGACGTCCGCCACTGTGACGCATACGCGTCCGCGGACGCAGAAGGACATGTGATGGCCGACGAGCGCTGTGTCTCTCCGGGGGACAGCCCCCGGACCCCCGGGCGGTGGCTGAACCGCAGGACGGCAGAACGTCTACTGCGTGGCGAGTCGCTCGAAGCCGTCGACTCCTCCGCCCGTGACCAGGCCGAACGGCTCGCCGAGGCCCTCGGCGCCCTGTCAGCCGACGCCACCGTGGCCGACACCGAACTCCCCGGCGAGGAAGCGGCGCTGGCCGCGTTCCGGAAGGCGCGCGAGGCCCGCGAGGACGCCGCCGCGCAGGCCGGCGCCGGTCACGTGAGCGGCGCGCCCGACGGATCCGCCGATGCCGGGCTGATCCGCATCGGCGGCCGGCCCCACGCCGCACGCCGTCCCGGCTGGGCCCGCCCGGTGCGCCTGGCGCTCACCGCCGCGCTGGCCGTGGGCACGCTCGGCGGGGTCGCCATGGCCGCCGGCAGCGGGGTGCTGCCGACGCCGTTCCGCGACGACACCCCGGGGCCCGCCGCCTCGGCCTCGGGCGCCGGGACCTCCGAGCGCCCGCTCGCCTCGCCCTCCCCGGAAGGCACCCCGGGCGGTACGTCCGGTCTGCTGCCCCCGAGCGGCGGCGTGAGCGGAACCCCCGGTGTCTCGCCCGGTGCGAGCCGCGGGAGCCAGGCAGAGGGCGGTGCCACCGGCTCGTCCGGCACCCCCCACGACACCGGCGCCTGGTGGAGCGGCGCGCGCTCGGCCTGCCGCGACGTCCGGGCCGGCAAGGAGCTCGCCCCCGACCGCAGGCGCGTCCTGGAAGGGGTGGCGGGCGGCTCCACGCGCGTGTGGAAGTACTGCAAGGGCGTCCTGGAGTCGTCCGGCAACGCGACCGGTGACGAGGACCGGAACGGCAAGGACGGCAAGAGCGGCAAGGACGGCCGCGGCGGCGAGGACGGCCACGGCGGCAACGGCGGCCGGGGCGGCGGTGACGACGACGGCCACATAGGGCCGGGCGGCGACGACCACCACCGCGACGGAGGCCTGGTCACGCCCGCTCCCACGGCCTTCGCCCCGCTGTCGCCGCAGCACACGCGGACCCCGTCGGCCCCCTCGTCCTCGTCGGCCCCGTTCTCCCTGTCGCCGAGCCCGACGTACACCGCGCTCTGATCCGCCCGGCGCACGGCTCTGACCTGCGCTTTCGTAGGCCGGGAAAGTTTTTTGGGGCAGCGCGTAACGTTTTCGGCCCCGGGTACGCAGTACAGAGTGAGCCGACTGGTCATCGGCCGTCGCACTGAGCCGGGGTTCCCCCCGTACCTACGGCTCGTGCACCTGGCGCGGGGGGGGGCCCGGGCCCCCCCCCCCCCCCCCCCCCCCCCCCCCCCCCCCCCCCCCCCCCCCCCCCCCCCCCCCCCCCCCCCCCCCCCCCCCCCCCCCCCCCCCCCCCCCCCACCCCCCCCACCCCCCCCCCCCCGGGGGGGC
>NZ_JBIAVX010000020.1:0-142242 GCF_042894725.1 Streptomyces sp. NPDC001480
TACATTCCGAACCCGGAAGCTAAGCCTCACAGCGCCGATGGTACTGCAGGGGGGACCCTGTGGGAGAGTAGGACACCGCCGAACAAATATTGGGAAAACCCCCGCACCTCACGGTGCGGGGGTTTTCTGCGTTTAGGGTCTAGCTATGCGCTATGACCTGATCATTTTCGACAACGATGGCGTCCTCGTCGACAGCGAGCCGATCTCCAACCGGCTGCTGGCCGCCTATCTGACCGAGCTCGGGCACCCGACGACCTACGAGGACTCCATTCGCGACTACATGGGGTCCGCGATGCACCGGATCCACGATCTGGTCCTGGAGCGCACGGGGCAGCGGTTGCCGGACGAGTTCGACGACGTCTTCCACGGCCGCGTCTTCGCCGCGTTCGAGCGGGAGTTGAAGCCGGTGGCCGGCGTGAGTGACGTACTGGAGAAGCTGGCCGCCGACGGGGTGCCGTACTGCGTGGCCTCGTCCGGGAGTCATGAGCGGATCCGGGTGGGGCATCGGGCGACCGGCCTGGACCGGTGGTTCGAGGAGTCGCGGATCTTCAGTTCCCAGGACGTGGGGCGGGGCAAGCCGGCACCCGATCTGTTCCTGTACGCGGCCGAGCGGATGGGCGTCGCGCCGGAGCGGTGTGTGGTCGTGGAGGACAGCCCACTGGGGGTCCAGGCGGCCAGGGCGGCCGGGATGGAGGTGTACGGGTTCACCGCGATGACGCCTCCGGCGAAGCTCGCGGGTGCCGGTCAACTCTTCTCCGACATGGGTGAGTTGTCAGCCCTGCTGCGCTGACAAATGTCATGCCGAGCCCTGGACGATCGTTTCTACTGCGGTACGGGCCCGCTGCGCGAAGCTGAGGGCATGACGACGAAGACGAGCAAGAAGAACCCCTTCGCCCCGCTGATCGTGGACGTGGCGGTGCCTCTCGGTTCGTACTACCTGTTCAAGGACGCCTTCGGGATGAGCACCTTCGCGGCGCTCGCCTGGAGCAGCGTGGTGCCGGCCGCGCGGACCGTGTGGAGCGCGGTCAAGGAGCGCAGGACCAACGGTCTCGCCGGGCTCATCCTCGTGGTGAACGTCGTCTCCCTCCTGCTCAGCTTCGTCTCCGGCGACCCGCGGCTGATGCTCGCCAAGGACAGCGCGGTCAGCAGCACGGTCGCGATCGGCGTCCTGGTCTCCGTGGCGCTCGGCAAGCCCATGATGACCGCGGGTCTGAAGCCGTTCCTGGTGAAGAACGACGCCGCCAAGGAGGCCGCCTGGGAGCGGCTGGCCTCGGGCGCCGTGGCCGGCTCGGCGGTCTTCCTGCGCAAGGAGCGGGTCTTCTCCGTCGTCTGGGGCGTGGCACTGCTCGCCGAGTGCGTCGCACGGGCCGTGGGTGCCTACACGATCCCCGTCGACACCATGGTGTGGCTGGGCGGGGTCATCATGGCCGTCGCGATCGTCCTGGGCATGCTGTTCAGCGGTGCGCTGGCCGCCGGGCCGATGGAGGAGCTGGTGCGGGCCGAGGTGGAGAACGCGGCCGAGGAGGCCGAGAAGCGTGAGGTCGTACTCGCCGGCTGAGCGGCGAAGCAAAGCTGAGCGGAATTCACCTTCTACTTGATCTACCCACCGGTACGCCGGGGCCCTACGCTCGCCGCCATGACAGATGTGCTGCGGCGCGGCAGGGCCTCGCTGGCGTTCAGCTTCTTCGCGCAGGGCGCCACGTTCGCGCTGCTGGTGACGCGCATCCCCGGCATCCAGGACCGGTACGGCGTGTCCGACGGGCTGCTGCCCGTCTTCCTGGCCGCCGTGCCGATCCTCGCCGGAGTCGGCAGTGTGACCACCGAACAGCTGGTGAAGCGAATACGGCCCAGCCGGCTGCTGCGCTGGTCCCAGCCCGTGGTGCTGCTGGCGCTGCTGGGTGTCGGAGCGGGCGGGCAGATGGCCGAGCTGGGGGTGGCCCTGGCCGCGTTCGGGCTCGCGGTCGGTGCGCTGGACGCCTCGATGAACATGCTCGGCGTGAGCCTCCAGCGGACGTACGGGCGCAGCATCATGCTCAGCTTCCACGCCGCGTACAGCCTGGGCGGGATCGTCGGGGCCTCGCTGGCCTGGGTGGGGGCGCACTGGCATCTGGCGCTGTGGGTGTCGTACCTGCCGGTGGTGGCGGTGCTGCTGCCGGCGGTTGTCGTGGGCAGCCGGTGGTACGTCGACGGTGACCCGGCGGCCCTGGACGGCCAAGGGGAGGGGGAACGGGGCCAGGAGGACGGCGGGAGCGTTGTCTTCAAGCTGCTGCTGCCGCTGTGCCTGGTGATGACGTTCGCCTACATCGGGGACTCGACCGTCTCCAACTGGAGTGCGAAGTACCTTCAGGACACGCTGGGCAGTTCGGAGCAGCTGGCGACCGTCCCGTACAACGTGTACATGGTGACCACGCTGCTGGGCCGGACCATCGGGGACCTCGGGGTGCGGCGGTTCGGGGCCGCGACGGTCGTGCGGCTGGGGGCCCTGGTGGCGGCGCTCGGGTTCGCGGTGGTGGCGGGCGCGCCGGGGGCGTGGGTCGGGATGCTCGGGTTCACCCTGCTGGGGCTGGGGCTGTGCGTCTTGGTGCCGCAGACCTTCGCGGCGGCGGGGCGGCTGTTCCCGGGGGCTTCGGACGCGGCCATCGCTCGGCTGAACATCTTCAACTACGTCGGCTTCCTCGTCGGTTCGCCGTTGGTGGGGGCGCTGGGCGATGCGTGGAGCTACCGGGGGGCCATGCTTGTGCCGATGGTGTTGGTGCTGGTGACGTTGGTGTACGCCAGGTCGTTCGCCGCTCAACCGGACCGATACGGTGGCGGGCATGAGCGGCCGCGCACAGCTGATGTGGGACGAGGCAGTAACGGGCTATGACTTCGGCCCGGACCATCCGATGGATCCGGTCCGGCTGGAGCTGACCCGGCGACTGGTGGGTGCCTTCGGGCTCGACCGGGAGGTGGAGGTCGTCGCGGCGAAGCCCGCCGGGGAGTCGACGCTGCGGCTGGTCCACCGGGAGGACTACATCGAGGCCGTGAAGGCGGCGTCGGCGGATCCGGGGTCGGCGGACGGGTCGTACGGGCTCGGGACGATGGACGATCCCGCCTTCGCCGGTATGCACGAGGTGTCCGCGCTGATCGCGGGGCAGTCGGTGGGAGCGGCGGAGGCCGTGTGGCGGGGGGACGCGGATCACGCCGTGAACTTCGCGGGCGGGCTGCACCACGCCATGCCCGGCGGCGCCTCGGGGTTCTGCGTCTACAACGACGCGGCGCTGGCGATCGCGCGGCTGCTGGAGCTGGGCGCGGAGCGGGTCGCGTACGTGGATGTCGACGTGCATCACGGGGACGGGGTGCAGGCGGCGTTCTGGGAGGACCCGCGGGTTCTGACGGTGTCGCTGCACGAGCATCCTCGTACGTTGTTCCCCCAGACGGGGTGGCCGGAGGAGACGGGCGCGGCGGGGGCGGCGGAGGGGTCGGCCGTGAACGTGGCCCTGCCGGCGGGGACCGGGGACGCGGGGTGGTTGCGGGCGTTCCATGCGGTGGTGCCGGAGCTGATCGCTGATTTCCGGCCGCAGGTGCTGGTGACCCAGCACGGGGCCGACACGCATTTCGAGGATCCGCTGGCTCATCTCGCGGTGTCGCTGGACGCGCAGCGGGCCGTGCAGGTGGCGTGTCATTCGCTGGCGCACGAGTACGCCGGGGGGAAGTGGGTCGCCCTCGGTGGGGGCGGGTACGCGGTGGTGGAGGTCGTGCCGCGGTCGTGGACGCATCTGGTGGGGGTCGCCGCGGGGCACGAGGTCGCGCCGGAGGCGATGATCCCTGACGGGTGGCGGCAGGAAGTGTTCGCGCGGACTCGGCAGTTGGCGCCGGCGCGGATGACTGATGGGCGGTGGCCGGTGGGGTGGGCGGCGTGGGAGGACGGGTACGACCCGGCTGATCGCCTGGATCAGGCCGTGTTGGCTACGCGGCGGGCGGTGTTTCCGTTGCGGGGGTTGCTGGCGTAGGGGCTCCGCCCCTGCAACCCCGCTGGGGCTGCCGCCCCCAGACCCCCGCTTCGGCCTGAACGGCCTCGCCCTCAAACGCCGGACGGGCTGAGTAATACCGGCCGGCGTTAGGCCAACCGTGGGGTCTTCCCCTGTTCCCCGGCTTCCCGCCCGTCCCGTCCGTCAGCATCGCTCCCGTGTTGAGCACGGGAGCGCTCCGGGCGCATCTGTTGGCTGCTCGGCTGGCCGGGACGGTGGCGACGTCCAGGGAGGTGAGCCTGCGCAGTTATCGGCTCTTCGCGGCCGGCGATCCGAGGGTGTTGATCGGGATAGATCCCGAGTGGAACTGGGGCGAGCGGGATCTGATCGCGTTGATGGCGGACAAGTGTGGGGTTTCGGCCGATCCGGCGCACACTTCAGGGCATGATGTGATCGACCCTGAGCTCACGCTGGCCGCGCTGGATGCCTTCGCGGAGCGGGTCGGGTCGGCCGCCCGGCGGCGGGGACCGGTGCTGCTGGGTACCGGGCACCCTCATCGGCTGCTCGGTTTCTACGCCGCATTGGCGGACGCCCTGTCGGCGGCGGGATGTGAGGTCCTCACACCGGCGCAGGGTCGCTGTGTCGACATAACGACCCGGTTCGGCCTACGCACGCACAACCTTGATTACGTACGGGGCGTCGGGCTGATGCGAGATCCGGAGGCCGAACGCCCCGGTTGTGAGCCCGGCGCACACACGCACTCACCGCTCCCGGTTCGGACCGCGCTGGCGGCGGCGGCCGAGGCGGGAGGCCCGTTGCCGGAATTGGTGATCGGGGACCACGGGTGGGTCTGCGGCGCAGGTCAGCTGGGTTTCGAGGCCATCGGGCTGGCGGATACGGACGACCCTGCGCTGTTCGTGGGAGAGGCCGAGGGGTCGGTGTCGGTGGTCGTTCCACTTGATGACGGTGTGCGGTCCCCTTACTACCGTCCGCTTACCCGCTACGTACTCAATCGAGCGTGTCTGTCACAGTAGGCCGCCGATGGGTGCACCTCTTCCCCACTCGCATCACCCGCCCCTACATTGGGGAGTGAGCACGCAACGACGAAGAGTCACCGGAAGGGGAAGCCGGTGGCCGTCGAGTGCGGAAGGTTCAGGTGTGTCATGGCTGCAGCTGGCGAGAGGCCTCTGAACGAGGTTCAGTTCCTTACCGTGGCGGAAGTCGCCTCGGTGATGCGAGTGTCGAAGATGACCGTGTACCGGCTGGTGCACAGCGGTCATCTGCCCGCCATCCGGGTCGGGAGGTCGTTCCGCGTCCCGGAGCAAGCGGTACACGAGTACCTCCGAGAGAGCTATGTGGGGGTGGAAACCGCCTGACGGCGACCGCCGGAGAACCCTCCGGAACACCTCGATTACAAGCTCGGCGCCCTGCGGGGGTAGGCTAGCCCCTCGTAGGTCGTATGGGCCCATGGCGCCCAGCACCGAGTGATGAGAAGTGAGCGAGGGTAGTCGTGGGCTCTGTTATCAAGAAGCGGCGCAAGCGGATGGCCAAGAAGAAGCACCGCAAGCTGCTCAAGCGCACGCGCGTTCAGCGTCGCAACAAGAAGTAAGCGACGCCGAGAGCGTGGCTTTGTGGCCCCCCACGGGAAACCGGTGGGGGGCCACAGTCATATTCCGAAGGGGGAATTTCCGTCACGTGCCGCGTTGGGCGGTCATCACAGCGCAACATCGACCCGCTAAGTTGGCCGCACACGGGGAACGCGGGCTGGGCGAAGTCTGTGACGAGGGCTGGAAGGAAGGCGCTGATCTTGGGAAAGGTCGTGCTCGTGACCGGAGTGGCCCGTCAATTGGGGGGCCGTTTCGTACGACGGATCCAGCGTGACCCCGAGGTGGACCGGGTCGTGGCCGTGGACGCGGTGCAGCCCGAGCACCACCTGGGCGGCGCCGACTTCATCCAGGCCGACATCCGGCAGGCCACCATCGCGCGTGTGCTCGCGGAGACGGGCGCCGACACGGTCGTCCACATGGACGTGACGGGCACCGCGCTGGGCACCGGCAGCCGGACCACGGTCAAGGAGACCAACGTCATCGGCACCATGCAACTGCTCGGCGCCTGCCAGAAGTCCCCGACGGTCAAGCGGCTGGTGGTGAAGTCCAGTACGAACGTGTACGGGTCCGCGCCCCGCGATCCGGCGGTGTTCACCGAGACGACCCCGCCGAAGTCCCTGCCCAGCGGTGGCTTCGCGAAGGACACGGTCGAGGTCGAGGGATACGTACGGGGCTTCGCGCGCCGGCGGCCGGACGTCGCCGTGTGCGTGCTGAGGTTCGCCAACATCCTGGGGCCGACCGCGGACACCCCGCTCGCCTCGTACTTCTCGCTGCCGGTCCTGCCGACCGTGTTCGGCTACGACCCCCGGCTCCAGTTCGTGCACGAGGACGACGTGATCGAGGTGCTGCGGATCGCCTCGCACGAGCCGCGCCGCGGCACGCTCAACAGCGGCACCTTCAACATCGCCGGGGACGGCGTCCTGCTGCTCTCGCAGTGCTCCAGGAGGCTGGGCCGCCCCACGGTGCCGCTGCTGCTGCCCGCCGTCACGTGGGCCGGGTCCCTGGTGCGTACGCTGGGAATGACGGACTTCTCACCCGAGCAGATCCGGCTGCTCACCCACGGGCGGGTGGTGGCGACCGACCAGATGCGCGAGACGCTCGGATTCCAGCCCAAGTACACGACTGCTGAAACGTTTGCGGACTTCGCCCGCAGCCACGGCCCCGGGCTGCTGCCGCCGGAGGCCCTCGCCGGGGCCGTCGACCGGATCTCCGGGCTGACCCTGCGGGGCAGCGGCCACCTCCCGACGCAGAGCGCCAACTGAGGAGCGCAGCAACGATGGCTGACGCCAAGGTCATTCCGTTCGACGACGACCGGTCCCGCGGGGGTGCCGTGCAGCGGCCGCCGCGGCGCCGGAGCGCGGGGAGCAGGCTGAAGAACGGAGAAGGGGGCCTGGTCCGCGAGGTCCAGCCCCTGCCCAACCGGGCACCCGCGCCGGATGATGTTCCCGTGACCAGCGAGGAGACGCCGCTCGAGAAGCCGCGGGCCGAGGGCGGTGACGGCGGTCTGGAGCGGCGGATCGCCGGCGGGCTGGCCTTCCTGCGCCGCCGGCTCACCGGGGACTACGAGGTCGACGACTTCGGCTACGACGAGGAGCTCACCGACCAGGTCCTGATGTCCCTGCTGCGGCCGGTGTACGAGAAGTACTTCCGGGTCGAGGTGAAGGGCGTCGAGAACATCCCCGCCGAGGGCGGTGCGCTGATCGTCGCCAACCACTCCGGGACGTTGCCGCTGGACGGCCTGATGATGCAGGTCGCCGTCCACGACCACCACCCGGCGGGCCGGCACCTGCGCCTCCTCGCCGCCGACCTGGTCTTCGTGCTGCCGGTGGTCAACGAGCTCGCCCGCAAGCTGGGCCACACCCTGGCGTGCACCGAGGACGCGGAGGGGCTGCTCGGGCAGGGCGAGCTGGTCGGGGTGATGCCGGAGGGCTTCAAGGGCATCGGGAAGCCCTTCAGCGAGCGCTACAAGCTCCAGCGGTTCGGCCGGGGCGGTTTCGTCTCCACGGCCCTGCGCAAGGGCGCTCCGATCATCCCCTGCTCGATCGTCGGGGCGGAGGAGATCTACCCGATGCTCGGCAACGCCAAGACCCTGGCCCGCCTCCTCGGCTTCCCGTACTTCCCCCTCACGCCCACCTTCCCCTGGCTGGGCCCCCTGGGCGCGGTCCCGCTGCCCACCAAGTGGACCATCCAGTTCGGTGAGCCCATCCCCACGGACGGCTACCCGCCGGAGGCCGCAGAGGACCCGATGCTGATGTTCAACCTGACCGACCAGGTCAGGGAACAGATCCAGCACACCCTCTACAAGCTGCTGGTGCAGCGGCGGTCGGTGTTCTTCTGAGGGTGCCGGTGGCGGTGGCGGTTTCGTGGATCGGGCGCCGGGGAGCGCCGGGTGTCGGCCGCGTGGAGCCGCCGGCGAGAGTCCGGCGCGGCTGTCGCGAAGCCTGCGGAGCTGTGCGAGTGCAGCCGGCAGGAGGGGCCAAGCTGCTGGTGCAGCGGCGGTCGGTGTTCTTCTGAGCAGTACGTCGGCGGGGGCACCCCTTCCGAGAGGGGTGCCCCCGCCGCTGGTTCTAGTTGCCGTTGTCCTCGCCGTCGATGCCCAGGCCGGGGAGGAGGCCCGGTAGGAGGGGCGGGAGGGTGACGTCCGGGGCGGTGGTGGGGGATTTGCCGGCGGACGGGGAGGCGCTGCCGCTGCTCTTCGGGGGGTCGAGGAGGCCGCCCGTGTTGCCGCCGAGCAGACCGTCGCCGGTGCTGCTGGAGGCGGAGCCGCTGGGGCTGCCGCTGCTCGACTGGTGGCCGGGGGCGGAGCCGTCGCCGGTGCCGGGCGTGGTCGACCGGTGTGTGCCGGCGGAGCCGCTGGGCGTCGTGCCGGAGCTGTGCCGCTTGCCGTCGCCGGGCTGGGCGGGCTGCGGCAGCAGGGACTGGAGCGGGGCGACCTCTTCGTCTATGGCGTCGAACACCGACGAGACCTGCTTACTGACGTCCCCGAGCTGGACGGGCAGCTTGTCCCGGAGCGCGCCCCAGGCCTCGCGGTGGGACCGCGAGAAGGCGGAGAGGGCCTGGATGGGGCCCAGCGAGTCGGGATCGCGCTCGTACACCGCGTGGAGCAGCCGGTGGCCTTCCGAGACATCGTGCTGCATGCCGGACAGCGTGCGGCGGATCTCGCCGATCGACTCGTGGTCGAGGTGGCCGCCGCGGCCGCGCTCCATCAGCCGCCGGGCTTCGCTCAGCCGGGTCGAGGCCTGGTCGAGGTAGCTCTGGCCGCGTTCGTTGTCCCCGTCGTCCAGGTAGTTCAGCTTGAAGTCCTCGATGCCGCGCTTGAGGCCGTACAGCGAGTCGCCGGGCAGGGCGTCGGAACTCGCGGCGGCGACTCCGCCGAACGCCCCCGCGGCCACACCGACGCTGAGCCCGCCGGCGGCGAGTCCCTTGGTCAGCCGTGAACGCGGTCGCAGTTTCCCCAGCGGGCTCGCCCGGTGGGCGCCACGGCCCCGCTCGGAACGCTGTCCGGGGACCGAAGGGTCAGCCGCCTCGCCCGCGGTGCCCTCCCGCAGCATGGCCTCCATCGCGGCCACCAGCTGAGCCCGCTGGACGACCTTGACGTCGGGGTCGAGCTGCGGCTTGGGCAGTGCGCCGAGACATCCCGCGAGGGCCATCAGCCGGCCCTGCTCGGTCTGTTCCGCGGCGGCCGGGTCCGGCTGCGCCGGTCCTTCGGTCTGCTCGGCCACCGTGTCCCGGTCGGACTGCTCCTCCAGGGCCTGGGCGAAGGCGTTCGCCCGCCGGTGCGCCGATACGTTCGCGATCACTGGCGGCACCTCCTCTCGTCATGACGGTCGACTCCCCAGGGGGTCCTGAGGGTTGCACGCCCTCGACCGATCCACCTGATCGAGTGATCAGGGCCGACCGGGGCGTGACCACAGGGAGCCTGTATCCCGCACAACGACTGGCGCGGCACTTGGGTTACGGACGACGGGCACCCGGTTCGGAAAGTCAACTTGCCTTTACCGGGCGTGAGTTGAGCGCCACCCGGCGTTCCCGCGCGCGGTGTGTCCGCGCGGTGGCGGTCGTCAGCGCACGTCGTCCGGCAGGAGCCGGGCCAGCGTGCGCACGGCCCGGTACTGGAGGGTCTTGATGGCGCCCTCGTTCTTGCCCATCACGCGGGCGGTCTCGGCGACGGAAAGACCCTGGAGGAAGCGGAGCGTCACACACTCCTGCTGCTGTGGGTTGAGCCGTCGTACGGCGTCCAGCAGGGCGGCGTTGGAGAGGGACTCCAGGACGGAGTCCTCCGGGGAGCGCTCGACCTCGTTGGCGTCGAGCATCTCGCCGGTGGTGACCTCGAGGCGGAAGCGGCTGGACTTGAAGTGGTCGGCGACGAGGTTGCGGGCGATGGTGACGAGCCACGCGCCGAAGTCGCGGCCCTGCCAGGTGAAGGTCCCGATCCGGCGCAGGGCGCGCAGAAAGGTCTCACTGGTGAGGTCCTCGGCGGTCGCCCGGCCGCCCACCCGGTAGTAGATGTACCGGTAGACCGTGTCGCTGTACTGGTCGTAGAGCCGGCCGAAGGCCTCGGCCTCGCCGGCCTGGGCCCGCTCCACGAGATCCATCATCCGGGCGCTGTCGCTGTCCGCGGCCGGCCGGCGCGTGGTGGCCGAGCCCGCCGAGCGCCCCCGTCTGCCGACCGCGGCGCCGCCCTCGGCCAGTGCGTAGCACGGGCCTACGGGCGCGGCCGTGGCGAAGGCGGGGACGGCGTACGCGGTGGGGACGAAGCCGCGCAACGTCGCTTTGACCGTCGCGACTGTCGCGCGGAGCGTAGCCAGGCCCGAGGCGTCAACCCCGACGTGTGGGTACACGGGACTCCCAGAGGCAGAGCTTCCATCACGTGCAGTGCCGGACCTTTCACCCGTCGTAGCGACGGAGGGGTGCCGGTTTGCGTCCCAGGAGAATAACGCTTCGTGCAGGCACTGCTACACCCAGTTGCTCAAAACACCGATTACGTCGCTTCCGTAATCGTTTGACGCCCGTTCAAGTGCCGTATTCTGAGCGCTTGTTGATCGGAAAAGTGCGCGTTGCGGCAACCTCCGGGCGTGTTGGGGCACCGGTCAGGTATTCCCGTCCGACCCGTGTTCGACCCGCGTTTCATGCCGTGCCCCGACCCGTGCCCTGGCCTCGCGTCTCGGCCGCGTCGCGACCGACGTCTCCGACCGTGGCTCGGCCCGAGTTTCGGCCTGCGGCTCCAGCCGCGTCACGGCCGGCGTCTCGGCCTGCGTCTCGACCCGTGCCGTGGCCTCGCGTCCCGGCCTGCGGCTTGGGTCGTGTCTCGACCGGTGTCTCCGACCTTGGCTCGACCCGTGTCCCGGTCCCGCGTCTCGGCCCGAGTTTCGGCCTGCGGCCCCAGCCGTATCTCGACCGGTGCCGTGGCCTCGCGTCGCGGCCTGCGGCTTCAGCTGTGCCCCGACCGGCGTCTCCGACCCTGACGCGAGCCGCGTCCTGGCCCCGCGTCTCGTCCCGCGGCCCCAGCGTTCCTCGACCCGCGGCTCAGCGCGCGGCTCAGCCGTGTCCCGGCCCGTGTCCCGGCCCGTGTCCCGGCCCCGCGTCGGCCATCCGTGCCGGCCGAGCCCCGAGGCACGTGGCTACCGGCGGCGGCGGTGCAGGGCGATCGCTGCCGCGGTGCCGCCCGCTACGGCGCCCACGCCCGCTGCCGCCGGGATGCCGACCTTGGCCGCCTTGCGGCCGGTGCGGTAGTCCCGTAGGCGCCAGTCCTTGTCCCGGGCGTGCTTGCGCAGCTTGGCGTCGGGGTTGATGGCGTAGGGGTGGCCGACGAGGGAGAGCATCGGGATGTCGTTGTGGGAGTCGCTGTAGGCGGCGCAGCGGGTCAGGTCCAGGCCCTCCGCCGCGGCCAGCGCCCGCACCGCCTCCGCCTTGGCGGGGCCGTGCAGGGGCTCGCCGACCAGCTTGCCGGTGTAGACCCCGTCGACCGACTCCGCCACCGTGCCCAGCGCGCCCGTCAGGCCCAGCCGGCGCGCGATGACCTGTGCGATCTCCACGGGGGCCGCCGTGACCAGCCAGACCTTCTGGCCCGCGTCCAGGTGGGCCTGGGCCAGCGCCCGGGTGCCCGGCCAGATGCGGTCGGCCATGTACTCGTCGTAGATCTCCTCGCCGATCGACTCCAGCTCGGCGACGCGGTGGCCCTTGACGATGGACAGCGCCGAGTCGCGCGCGTCCTGCATGTGCTCGGGGTCCTCGACGCCGGCCAGCCGGAACCAGGCCTGCTGCCAGGCGAACTTCGCCAGGTCCCGGGTCTCGAAGAACTTCCGCTTGTACAGGCCGCGCCCGAAGTGGAACAGTGCGGCACCCTGCATCACGGTGTTGTCCAGGTCGAAGAACGCGGCGGCCTTGTCGTCGCCGAGCACCGGGAACTCCGGTTCCCGGTCCGTGACGTCCCGGGCGTCCAGGGCGTCCAGGGCGTCCTGTGTGTCCTGGGCGTCCTGCGAGGACTTGCGCGCGGCCTCAGCCGAGGCCTCGCCTGCCAACACGCTCCGCGCCGTGGCGGAGCGCCTACGGGGAGTGAGCCATCCGAGAGCGGCCATGGCGTGAGCATAGCCATTTTGTTCGGTGGTTCCGGAGTCGTGAGGTTTGAAGGCTGTGAACTCTCCGCGACCTGGCCGTTAAAGAAGCGCGAGAATGGCCCGCATGAGTCCCCTCTTTCGGCGTAAGGCCGACCCGCGTGACCGGTTCGTCACACTCATCCGTAAGCCGGGCTGCCATCTGTGCGACGACGCTCAAGCGGTCGTGGAGAAAGTCTGCGGCGATCTCGGCGTGCCCTGGGAGCAGAAGGACATCACCGAGGACCGGCGGCTCCACGACGAGTACTGGGAGCAGATCCCCGTGGTCCTCGTCGACGGCAGGCAGCACACGTTCTGGCGCGTGGACGAGGGCCGTCTGCGCAAGGAACTGACCGAGTAGTCCAAGTCATGCGGAACCTGGCTTAGGATCGACGGCGAACAGGTCTCGGGGGCGGGATTCTTGAGGAGTGTGTCCGTTTTGCCCCCACCAGCGGCCCCACCGGTCGCGCCACCGGTGGCACCACCACCGAGGCGCGTGAGCCCGGTCACGTTGGGCGGGCAAATCGGACACCATCTTTGTGCACGCGTTCACAAAGACATAGCCTGCATTCGACGGGGCGGTCCGGGAACGTGTGACCGCCCGCAGCCCCGCTCTACCCGCAGGAGCACCGTGGCAACTGGCCGAACTCACCGACCGGCGACCCGCAGCCGAGGGATTCCCGAGGCCACCGTCGCCAGGCTTCCGCTGTACCTCCGAGCCCTGACCGCACTGTCGGAGCGCTCGGTACCCACGGTCTCCTCGGAGGAACTGGCCGCCGCCGCGGGAGTCAACTCCGCGAAGCTGCGCAAGGACTTCTCCTACCTGGGCTCCTACGGAACGCGCGGTGTCGGCTACGACGTCGAGTACCTCGTCTACCAGATCTCCCGCGAGCTCGGTCTGACCCAGGACTGGCCGGTCGTCATCGTCGGTATCGGCAACCTCGGCGCCGCCCTCGCCAACTACGGCGGGTTCGCCTCCCGTGGCTTCCGCGTCGCCGCGCTCATCGACGCCGACCCGGCGATGGCCGGCAAGCCCGTCGCGGGCATCCCCGTGCAGCACACCGACGACCTCGAGAAGATCATCGAGGACAACGGCGTCTCCATCGGCGTGATCGCCACCCCCGCGGGCGCCGCCCAGCAGGTCTGCGACCGCCTGGTCGCCGCCGGCGTCACCTCCATCCTGAACTTCGCGCCGACCGTCCTGTCCGTCCCCGACGGCGTCGACGTGCGCAAGGTCGACCTCTCCATCGAGCTCCAGATCCTCGCCTTCCACGAGCAGCGCAAGGCCGGCGAGGAGACCGCCGCCGGTGACGGCGCGCTGCCCGCCGCCACCCGCGAGAAGTCCGCCGACCAGGGACCCGACGGGGACGTGCCCGCCGTGATGCCGGCATGAGTCTCCTCGTCGTGGGCCTGAGCCACCGCAGCGCCCCGGTCAGCGTCCTGGAACGCGCCGCGCTCACCGCGGACGCCCAGCTCAAGCTGGTGCAGGACACGGTCGCCGCAGAACCGGCCACCGAGGCCGCGGTGCTCGCCACCTGCAACCGCATCGAGCTGTACGCCGACGTGGACAAGTTCCACGCCGGTGTCGCCGAGCTGTCCACGCTGCTCGCCCGGCACAGCGGCGTCGGCCTGGAGGAGCTCACTCCTTATCTCTACGTCCACTACGAGGACCGGGCCGTCCACCACCTCTTCTCGGTGGCCTGCGGGCTGGACTCGATGGTCGTCGGCGAGGGCCAGATCCTCGGCCAGATCAAGGACTCCCTGGCCAGGGCGCAGGAGCTGCACACCGCCGGACGCCTGCTCAACGACCTGTTCCAGCAGGCCCTCAGGGTCGGCAAGCGTGCCCACTCCGAGACCGGCATCGACCGCGCCGGCCAGTCCCTGGTCACCTTCGGCCTGGAGCAGCTGGCCGCGGGCACGGACGTGCAGGCCTGGGCCAAGGGCAAGAAGGCCCTGGTCATCGGCGCCGGCTCGATGTCCTCCCTGGCCGCGGCCACGCTCGCGCGTGCCGGGGTCGCCGAGGTCGTCATCGCCAACCGCACCCAGGACCGCGCCGAGCGCCTGGCACAGATACTCGGCGAGGCCGCCGAGACCGACGTACGGGCCCGCGCGGTGTCGATGGACGCCGTCGCGCCGGAGCTGACACGTGCCGACATCGCCGTCTCCTGTACCGGCGCGACGGGCCTGGTCCTGACGGCCGCCGCCATCGCGGGCGCGGTCGAGGGCCGCACCGGCGAGCCCACGGCGGCGGCCGACGGTGACGGCGGTACGCCCGCCCGGACCGGTGTACGTCCCGCCCCGCTGCCGCCCACCAGCATCGGCACCGACGACGGCTGCCCCCTCGACCTGTCCGCCGTGCAGGGCGCCACCGGCTTCTCCGTGATGGGCGAGGCCGCCGTGGCCGGCATCGACGCGGCGACGCTGGAGCAGCACGGCGCCTGGGTGGACAACGGCACCGTCGACCGCCGGGACGCCGCCCGCCGCACCCCCGAGGCCGACGCCGAGCTGATCACCGCGCTCGCCGCGACCGCCGCCACCGTCGGCCGTATCCCCGAGCGTCGCCGGCCCGAGCCGGTGACCGGGACATCGCGCCCGGCCCCCGTCCTCTTCCTCCTCGACCTGGCCATGCCCCGCGACGTCGACGCGGCCGTGCACCGTCTGGCCGGGGTGCGGCTGGTCGACATCGAGTCGCTGGCCGAGGCCTCGGCCGACGCACCGATGGCCGCCGACGTCGACCAGGTCCGCCGGATCGTCTCCGACGAGGTCAACGCCTTCGGCGCCGCCCAGCGGGCCGCGCACATCACGCCGACCGTGGTCGCCCTGCGTACGATGGCCGCCGATGTCGTCGCCGGCGAGATCGCCCGGCTCGACGGGCGGCTGCCCGACCTGGACGACCGCCAGCGCGGCGAGATCCGCCAGGCCGTGCACCGCGTCGTCGACAAGCTGCTGCACGCGCCGACCGTCAGGGTCAAGCAGCTCGCGGCCGAGCCAGGCGGCGCCGGGTACGCGGACGCGCTGCGCACCCTGTTCGACCTCGACCCCGAGACGGTGGCCGCCGTCTCCCGGGCCGGGGACAGCACCGAGAACGAGGCCAGGAACCGAGGGCCAGCATGAGTACCAGGGCACTGAGGCTGGGGACCAGGCGGAGCAAGCTCGCCATGGCCCAGTCCGGGCAGGTGGCGGACGCCGTGCGCCGACTGACCGGACGGCCGGTCGAGCTCGTCGAGATCACCACGTACGGCGACGTCTCCCGCGAGCACCTCGCGCAGATCGGCGGCACCGGCGTCTTCGTCACCGCGCTGCGCGACGCGCTGCTCAGGGGCGAGGTCGACGTCGCGGTGCACTCGCTGAAGGACCTGCCCACCACGCAGCCCGAGGAACTGGCGCTGGCCGCCGTTCCCGTCCGCGAGGACCCGCGCGACGTGATCGTCGCCCGGGACGCACTGAAGTTCACCGACCTGCCCCGGGGCGCCCGGATCGGCACGGGTTCGCCGCGCCGCATGGCGCAGCTGAACGCGTACGCGCGCACCCACGGGCTGGACATCGAGACCGTCCCCATCCGCGGCAACGTGGACACGAGGATCGGATACGTCCATGACGGCGAACTCGACGCCGTCGTCCTCGCCGCCGCCGGCCTGAGCCGAATAGGCCGGATCGACGAGGTGACCGACTTCCTGTCGGTCGACACGGTTCTGCCGGCCCCCGGCCAGGGGGCACTGGCGATCGAGTGCGCCGCGCACGACGCGGAGCTGATCGCCGCTCTCGGCGGACTCGACGACCCGTTCACCCGGGTCGCAGTGACCGCCGAACGGTCACTGCTCGCCGCCCTGGAGGCCGGTTGCAGCGCACCTGTGGGCGCGCTGGCCGACCTGCTGGCCGACGGGCAGATTGTCAAGGAAATGCGCCTGCGCGGCGTCGCCGGTACGACCGACGGCACGCGCATGGTGCAGTTGTCCACCACCGGTCCCGTGCCCGAGACACACGGCCAGGCGATGGCGCTCGGTCGCGAACTCGCCGCCGAGATGCTTGCCCAGGGCGCGGCCGGTCTGATGGGGGAGCGAGCACATTGAGCCCCACCACCCTTCCCGCCGGCCTTGAACACGGGCACGTCACCTTCCTGGGTGCCGGACCCGGGGATCCGGGACTGCTGACTCTGCGCGCCGTCGAGGCGCTGGCGAGCGCGGACGTCCTGGTCGCCGAGCACGATGTGCTCGACGTGATCCGCGTACACGCCAGGCAAAACGTCTCCGTCCTACGTACGGACACGGATCCTTCCGGGGACCCGTATCCGGGCACAGGCACGCCCCAGCTGACGGTAGTTGACGGCACGTCAACAACCGCTGCCGTCCCGTCCTCGCGGGATGCCTCTCATCTTGTCATGGAGGCCGCGCGGGGCGGCAGGCGGGTCGTCCGTGCGGTGTCCGGGGACCCCGGACTCGACGCGTACGCCGCCGAGGAGATGCTCGCCTGCGCCGCCGCGGGGGTGCCCTTCGAGGTCGTCCCCGGCATCGCGACCGCC
Organism: Streptomyces sp. NPDC001480; assembly: GCF_042894725.1. NCBI lineage: Bacteria > Bacillati > Actinomycetota > Actinomycetes > Kitasatosporales > Streptomycetaceae > Streptomyces > Streptomyces sp. NPDC001480. The sequence continues at coordinate 16,670 of NZ_JBIAVX010000020.1, forward strand.
GTCGGCGTGCCCGCGTACGCCGGTGTGCCGCTGCGGGACGCGCAGGGCGCGGACGTCCGTTTCGTGGACGCCCGTACGGCATCCGACCGCTGCTGGACCGAGGTCGGCGCCTCCGACGGCACGGTCGTCGTCTCCACGACGCTGGACTCCGTGGCCGCCGCCGCGGGTGAACTGGTCGCCGCCGGCCGCAAGCCGGACACCCCGCTGACGGTCACCGTCGCCGGTACGACGACCCGCCAGCGCACCTGGACCGCCACGCTCGGCACGATCGCGCAGACGCTGAAGCAGGCCAAGGTGCTGCCCTCGCCCGAGGGCGGCCGGCCGGTGATAGCCGTGGTCGGTGAGCGTTCCGCCGCCGCCCAGCGGGACCAGCTGTCGTGGTTCGAGTCCAAGCCGCTGTTCGGCTGGCGGGTCCTCGTACCGCGCACCAAGGAGCAGGCGGTGTCGCTCTCCGACCAGCTGCGGTCCTACGGCGCCGTCCCGCACGAGGTCCCGACGATCGCCGTGGAACCGCCGCGCACGCCCCAGCAGATGGAGCGAGCGGTCAAGGGCCTGGTGACGGGCCGCTACGAGTGGATCGCGTTCACCTCGGTCAACGCGGTGAAGGCGGTCCGCGAGAAGTTCGAGGAGTACGGCCTCGATGCTCGGGCTTTCGCGGGCATCAAGGTGGCCGCGGTGGGCGAGCAGACGGCCAAGGCCCTGATCGCCTTCGGCGTGAAGCCGGACCTGGTCCCGAGCGGCGAGCAGTCGGCGGCCGGCCTCCTGGAGGACTGGCCCCCCTACGACCCGGTCTTCGACCCGATCGACCGCGTCTTCCTGCCCCGCGCCGACATCGCCACGGAGACCCTGGTCGCCGGCCTGATCGAGCTCGGCTGGGAGGTCGACGACGTCACGGCCTACCGCACGGTCCGCGCCTCGCCGCCCCCGGCGGAGACCCGCGAGGCGATCAAGGGCGGCGGCTTCGACGCGGTCCTCTTCACGTCCTCGTCCACGGTCCGGAACCTGGTCGGCATCGCCGGCAAGCCGCACAACGTCACGGTGATCGCCTGCATCGGCCCGGCCACCGCCAAGACGGCCGAGGAACACGGCCTGCGCGTCGACGTGATGGCCCCCGAGCCGTCCGTGCTGAAGCTGGCGGAGGCCCTGGCGGACTTCGGCACCAAACGCCGGGCTGCCGCGCTGGCAGCGGGGGACCCGGTGACTCGGCCGAGCGAGCGGCGTCCTGGGGCGCGGAGGCGTCGGTCGACTACGTGACGCCGTGAGCGTGAGCGGGTGGCGGGACGTGCCGAGGGGCACGTCCCGCCATCGCGCGTTTCGCGTGGGGTGTTGGGGCGCGTCAGCGCCCGGAGGCGTACGGCAGAAAGTACGAGAATCCGTTCCACTCCTCCAGGGCCCGCGGCTCCTCGGGGCGGAGGTGCCCGCCACCGCCGTGCAGCGGCCGGTGCCGGCGGTGGACGTCGAGCGGGGGGCGGCGCCGCTTGTTGTACGCGGCGAGACGGGCGTCCTCGCCCAGGCTCGGGATCGCGCGGGACGGCTGGTTCGGCGGTCCCGGTCGGGAGTGCTTGCCCATGGGTCCGATGGTCTCAGGCCGCGACCGTGGTCGGGCGGGCCGCCGCGAGATCCGCTGCGTGGGTGCGGAGCTCGTCCACTGCGGCGGAGTCGGGTGGTTCCAGGGACGGCCAGGAGCGCGCAAGAACTTCGTATCGGGGTTCCGCTACGCCCTTCTTGGGCCGACAGCGCGTCGGCAAAGGCGGGGGCCGGGCGGGCGTAGCGTAGGGGGCATGACGAAGTACGGATCCTTCCCCGGTACGCGTCCCCGGCGGCTGCGGACGTCGCCCGTCATGCGGCGGATGGTCGCCGAGACGCGGCTGCACCCCGCCGACTTCATCCTCCCGGCGTTCGTCCGGGAAGGCGTGAGCGAGCCCGTGCCGATCGCCGCCATGCCCGGTGTCGTACAGCACACCCGCGACAGCCTGAAGAAGGCCGCGCTGGAGGCGGTCGAGGCCGGCGTTTCCGGGATCATGCTGTTCGGGGTGCCGGAGGAGTCGAAGAAGGACGCCCTCGGAACCCCGGGCACCGACCCCGACGGCATCCTCCAGGTCGCGATCCGTGATGTGCGCGCCGAGGTCGGGGACGACCTGCTCGTCATGTCCGACCTGTGTCTCGACGAGACGACCGACCACGGCCACTGCGGGGTGCTGGACGCCGAGGGCCGCGTCGACAACGACGCGACGCTGGAGCGGTACGCCGAGATGGCCCAGGTGCAGGCCGACGCGGGCGCCCATGTCGTAGGGCCCAGCGGCATGATGGACGGCCAGATCGGCGTCGTCCGCGACGCGCTCGACCAGATCGGCCGGGAGGACGTCGCGATCCTCGCCTACACCGCCAAGTACTCCTCCGCCTTCTACGGGCCCTTCCGCGAGGCCGTCGCCTCCTCCCTCCAGGGCGACCGCAAGACCTACCAGCAGGACCCCGCCAACTGGCGCGAGTCCCTGCGGGAGCTGGAGCTGGACCTGGAGGAGGGCGCCGACATGGTGATGGTCAAGCCCGCCGGCCCCTACCTCGACGTCCTGGCCCGTGTCGCGGACGCCGTGGACGTGCCCGTCGCCGCCTACCAGATCTCCGGCGAGTACTCGATGATCGAGGCCGCCGCCGAGAAGGGCTGGCTCGACCGCGACCGGGCGATCCTGGAGACGCTGACCGGCATCAAGCGGGCCGGCGCGCGCAACATCCTCACCTACTGGGCGACCGAGGCCGCGCGGAAGCTGCGCTGAGCACCGGCCGGCGGTGACCGGGCCCGAACGGGCCGCCGCGTCCGCATCCCGGAAACCTGCTTGTAGAGGGCACGTACATCTTTAGGCTGCGGGCACGAGAAGTCACCGCAGCCCAAGGAGCCGTGCCATGACGGTCGTCGAGCCCGCGCCCACCTCCGCCCCCGTGCCGCCGCTCGCGGCGCGGGCCCGCTCGGTCGGCGGCTCTCCCGTACGGGACATCCTCGCCGTCACCGCCCGCCCCGAGGTCATCAACTTCGCGGGCGGGCTGCCGGCACCGGAGCTGTTCGACACGGCGGGGATAGCGGAGGCGTACCGCGCGGTGCTCACCGAACTGCCCGCCCGCGCCCTGCAGTACTCCACCACGGAGGGCGAGCCCGCCCTGCGGACCGCGCTCGCCGACCGTACGACCGTGCGCGGCCTGCCCACGGACCCCGACGACATCCTCGTCACCACCGGCTCCCAGCAGGCGCTGTCCCTGCTCGCCACCGCCCTCCTCGAACCCGGCGACACCGTCCTCGTCGAGGACCCCTGCTACCTCGCGGCACTCCAGGCCTTCCGCTTCGCGGGCGCGCGGATCCTGCCCGTCCCGTCCGACGCCCACGGTGTCGACCCCGAGGCCCTGGCGCAGCTGGTGGCACGCGAACGCCCCAAACTGCTCTACACCGTCCCCACCTTCCAGAACCCCACCGGCCGCACCATGCCGGCCGTACGCCGCGCGGCGGTCGCCGCCGTCGCCGCACGGCACGGCCTGTGGATCGTCGAGGACGACCCCTACGGCGAGCTCCGCTTCGAGGGCGAGCGCGTGCCGTGGATCGCCACGTACCCCGGCGGCCAGGACCGCACCGTCCTGCTCGGCAGCTTCTCCAAGGTCATGGCGCCCGGCCTGCGCCTCGGCTGGCTGCGCGCCCCCGCCGAGCTGCGCCGGGCCTGCGCGGTCGCCAAGCAGGCGGCCGACCTGCACACGCCGACGGTCAACCAGCTCGCCGCGGCCCGCTACCTGGCCGACAACGACCTGGACGCCCACGTCACCCGGGTCGCCGCCGCGTACCGCGACCGTCGCGACGCCATGCTCGCGGGCCTGCCGGGCGCGCTCCCCGCCGGCTCCACCTGGAACCGCCCCGAGGGCGGCATGTTCCTCTGGGCCCGCCTCCCGGAGCCGTACGACACCACGGCCCTGCTCCCCGACGTCGTACGGCACGACGTGGCCTACGTCCCCGGCGCCCCCTTCCACACCGCCGAACCCGACCGCTCGACCCTCCGCCTCTGCTTCGTGACCCAGACACCGGAGGAGATCACGGAGGGGCTGCGCAGGCTGGCGAAGGGATTGCGGATCTAGAACGGGCCCATCCAGAACGGGCCTACTGTGAGGGCATGGCCGACACAGTGGGATTCGAACTCGACTCGTACCTCCGGCGGATCGGCTGGGAGGGGAAACGGCGGGCCGACGTGGAGACGCTGCGCGGGGTGCATCTCGCGCACATGCGGGGCATCCCGTTCGAGAACCTGGACGCGTTGCGCCGTACGGCGCCCTCCCTGGAGCCCGCCGATCTCGTGGCGAAGCTGCTGCACAGCCGGCGCGGCGGGTACTGCTACGAGCACAACACCCTCCTCGCGCTCGCCCTGGAGGCGCTGGGCTACCGGGTGACCCGGCTGACGGCACGCGTCGTCGTGGGCGCCGACGACATCGTGAGCCGCCCGCGCACCCACATGGCCCTGCTGGTCGAGGTGCCCGGCGACCCGCAGCCGTACCTGGCGGACGTCGGCTTCGGGGCGATCGGGGCGCTGCTGGAGCCCGTGCCGCTGACCACGGGCGTCGAGTTCCACGACGCGGGGCGCCGCCACCGCCTCGTCCACGTGCCGCACGACGGCCCGCTGGAGATGTGGCTGCTGCAGGCCTACGGGGGAGGGGCCTGGGCCGGGCAGTACGCCTTCACCCTCGAGCCCTTCGAGAAGCCCGACTTCGACGTCATCAACTGGCACATCGGCACCAACCCGCGCTCCCCCTTCACCCAGCGCCTCTACGTGCAGCGCGTCACCGCCGACAGCCATCTGCTCCTGGCCGGCCGTCTCCTGACCGAGACTCGGGCCGACGGCACGGTCACGGAGAAGGAGGTGACGGACGAGGCCGAGGCGCGCCGGCTGCTCGACGAGGAGTTCGGCATCATCGCCCCGGAGGGGATGACCCTCCTCGGGTGAGGCCGGCCGGGCCGGGTCAGTCCCACCAGAAGTACCAGACGGAGTCGCCGACCAGCTCCTTGGCGTAGGCGCCCACCGAGCCCACCCCGCTCTGCGTCACGTTGTCCGGGCAGAACGCGAAGTGCTCCGCGGCCAGTGCCTCCGCGTCGACGAGGGTGGTGGGCGGGGCGGCCACGGAGACGGCCAGGGTGTCGAAGCCGAGGCCGACGACACGTATGCCGAAGCGGTCCTCCCAGGAACGGAGGACCGCGCAGAGACGTGCCACGTCGTTGTCGTGGTTCACCGGCCCGGACCAGCCGATCGCGGCGGGAATGTCGGCGGACCGCCGGGCCGGTACGAGGGCGAGCCGCGGATCCTTGAACCAGGCGTCGGAGCCGTCGGTCAGCGTGTCGGCGAGCCGGGCGGCGCAGGTGCCGGGGTCGACGGTCAGCGAACCCGCGGGCGCCAGGCCGGGCCAGACGGGCCCGAACGGCGACTGCAGCTCGCCGAGTTCCTCGTCGGGCCCGTACTCCTCGTCGTCCTCCGCCCCGTCGCCCTCCCAGTACTCCGCGAGCACCTCCTCGGCGTCGTGGTCCCCGGGGTACGAGGCGTACTCAGGGCTCAGCTGCCAGCGCTCCGGCCCGCCCTGGGAGCCGAGGTCCGTCTCGACGAGCACGGGCAGCAGTCCCGCCCGGCCGGCGGGCACACCGAGCGCCGCCCAGGTGCCGGGCCCCGCCTGCTTGTCGGCGTGCCACAGCAGGGGCTCCGGCCACGGCCCGTCGATCGTCGCGTCGATGAGCCTGCCGGGCGGGAGTTGGAGGCCCAGGGAACGCCCGCTCGGGTCGGACGCCAGCTTGGGCAGAGGGTTGGGAAGAGTCGCCATGCCGGTGACTGTAGGGGCAGCCACTGACAGAGGCCGGTCACCTCGTGGCGGGGAACGCCCCCCCTCTCTTCCGCGAGAGGCTCCTCCGTCGCGAGTGCCGGCCCGGGCCCGCCGCCGGGGCCGCGCACGACCGGTCCGCGCACGGACCGTGCGGTACGCCTGAGCGGGACCCGGCCTTGCCGATACGGTGTCGACCAGCGGGATCCGTGCTGCGGATCCCGGCTTCCGGGCGACATCTGGGGGGACGGGATGGCCGACGGGCCGCTTCTCGCGCACCTGCACTTCGGGCGCGAGGACGCCGAGCGGGATGTGACCGACGGGCTGCTGTTACGCGGCGGGTTCCTGCCCAACGCCGCGTACCGCGCCGCGGTGGCCGGACGGAAGATGCTGATCATCGGCCGCAAGGGCGCCGGCAAGAGCGCCATCTGCATGCAGTTGACGGCGGACGGCGGCGACCACGCCGGGAAGGTTCTGATCACCCCGGACGAGACCGCGGGCGAGGAGATCCGGCGGTTCGAGCTGCAGGGGCTGCCGGGTGACTCGGCGCGGGCGTTGATCTGGCGGTACCTGTTCGCCGTGCACGCGGCCCGCCACCTGGTGGCGCACGCCAAGGACGCGCACGGCCGCAGGCCCGACTCGGTGAAGGCGCTCGCCAGGTTCCTGAAGCAGAACGGTGAGCTGTCGGGCGACCGGCTGGGGGACCGCCTGGCGCGGAACGCCAGGGGGCTGCAGACCTCACTGTCCCTGGAGGCGTTCGGCGTCAAGGCGGGGCTGGACCTCACGCAGGCGCCGTCGGAAGGTGCCCGGGCCACACGTCAGTTGGACGTCGTCGAGCAGGGTGTGGCGAAGGCCTTCACCGAACTCGGCTGCGCCGGCGGGCACTCGCCCGTGCTCCTCATGGTGGACCAGCTGGAGTTGGTGTGGTCGGCCGAGCCCGACAGCAACTCGATGGTGATCGGGCTGCTGTTGGCGGCCAAACACGCCGCGAGCCTGTACGGGCGGTCCGTGCGGATCCTGTTGTTCCTGCGGGCCGACATCTACGACTCGCTGTCGTTCGGCGAGGGCGACAAGTTCCACGGGGACGAGCTGCGGATCGTCTGGACCGAGTCCGCGCTGCGGGATCTGGCCCTGGCACGGGCGCGGGCCTCCGTCGGTCCGGGCCTGACCGCCGAGCAGCTGTGGCGGGAGATCTTCCCGTCGACCGTGGAGAACGAGGAGACACCGGCCTACCTCTTCCGCCGCTGTCTGCCCCGGCCCCGCGACGCCATCCAGTTCCTGAACCTCTGCCAGGAGACCGCCTGGCTGATCCATGGCCGGGACCGGATCACGGAGGCGGACGTCCTTCAGGCGGCCCGGCAGTTCTCCGCGTGGAAGCTCAAGGACCTCTCCCTGGAGTACCTGGTCGCCCACCCGTTCCTCAAGCACCTGTTCCCGCTCTTCCAGAACGACGGGTACGTCGTCTCCCGCGCTGCTCTGCGAGGCCGTTTCGAGGCGGCGGCCGAGTCCCTGCACGGGCTGTTCCCGGCGTATGCCGACGCGCTGACGCTCTTCGGTGTCATCGACGTCCTGTACGGGGTCGGCTTCCTGGGAGTTCGGCGCGGCAACGACGTGGTGTTCGCCGGGGAGGACGATCTTCCGGTGCAGCCGCACGAGACGGAGTTCCACGTCCATCCGTGCTTCCGGGCGGCGCTGGGTGCCACCAGGGCGGTTCCCCTGCGACGGTACGAGCCGATCGTGGCCGGCGACCGCCTGGTGCAGGGCGGAGTCGTCTTCGGAACCGTGTCGACGGGCAACAGCTTCCAGAACCGGGACGACCGGCTGCTGCAGGAGGTCGGCCGCTCCTGCCATTCCGTCCTCGCCCAGGTGGGACGGGCCGTGGCGCTCACGCAGGACGCCCGGGACGAGATCACACGGGAGATCAACCGGGTCCTGGGCAACGCCAACGCCGTCCCCTCGGGCGGTGTGCCGCCCGTCGACCCTGAGGGCCGGCTCTTCTCCACGGCCCACTACTTCACGTCTCTTGCCGCGCAGCTGAACGCCAGCGGCCTCGCCAACGGCGCGGACGGCACGGCAGGCGTCGCCCGCCGCCTGGAGGACGAGGCGCGCCGGCTGCGCCGGCTGGCGGGCGGGTCGTACGGGAGCTCGGGCGACTCGGCGGGTTACTGAAGCGGTGATATTCGTACGGACATCCCGGGATGGACCGGGGGCGGGGGAGGTGGCCGGTGGAGGGCAGAGTGCTGGCTGAGCGGTTCCGGATCGGGGAACTGCTCGGCGCGGGTGCCTTCGGCGAGGTCTGGGTCGCGCAGGACGAGCGGATGCGGCGCGACGTGGCGGTCAAGTTCGTCTACACGGTCCCGACGCGGGAGGCCGCGACGCAGGCCAGGTTCCAGCGCGAGGTCCAGCTGGCGGGGCGGCTGTCCCACCGGAACATCGTGACCGTCCACGACTGGGGCGAGGCGCAACTCGGCGGACGTCAGGCCTTCTTCCTCGTGATGGAACTCGTGCGGGGCGTCACGATGGCCAGGAGGCTCAACGAGGGGATCCCGCCCTGGCCGCTCGCCGTGGGCTGGGCCGCGCAGATCGCCGAGGCCCTGGACGACGCGCACAGCCGGGGCGTGATCCACCGGGACATCAAGCCGGCCAACGTGCTGCTCACCCCCGAGGGGACCGCGAAGGTCCTCGACTTCGGTATCGCCAAGTTCATGGGCGACACCCTGAGCGTCCACGACCTCACCGCCACCGGAGCCCAGCTCGGCACCCCGGAGTACATGTCCCCCGAACAGGTCGAGGGCGTCCGGGAGATCGACCACCGCACCGACCTCTACTCCCTGGGCTGCTTGCTGTACCACGCGGTGACCGGTCGTCCGCCCTTCGTCGCCGGCAACCAATGGGCCGTCACCCGTATGCAGATGGACGACCTCCCGGCCCCGCCGCGCACCCTGGCCGAGGGTCTCCCCGAGCCCTTGAACGACCTGATCCTGAGCCTGCTCGCCAAACGTCCCGAGGACCGCCCGGCCGACGCCGCCGCCGTCCACGACGCCCTGAGCACGCTCCTGTTGGAGGAGTCCGTGGCGCTCTCCGGCGGCACCGTCCTGGAGACCGCCCAGCTCTCGCGCGCCGACTCCCTCGCCGGGCGGATCCTGGGCAAGGCCTGGGAGCTGCGACAGCGGACGGAGGCGCAGAACGCGGCCCGGCGGGCGGAAGCGGAGGCGGAGGCCGCGAAAATGCTCCGCAGGGCCCGTGCGGAAGCCGAGCGGTTGCTGGACGAGGCGGCCACGGAGATCGAGACGCGGTTCGCCGAAGTCGACCGCCTTGCCCAGGGCACCCTCGACAAGGCGGCCGAGAAGGCCGCGGCCATCACCAGGGCAGCCGCCGACGAGGCCGAGCGGGTGCGCAAGGAGGCGGCGGCCGAGGCCGGCCGGCTGCGCGCCGACGCGGTCGCCGAGGCGTTGACCGCCCGGTCGGCACCGGCCCTTGGGAGAGCGGCGAGCACGCGGCCTGGGCCGAGCATCGCCGACTTCACGGTGCCGGACTTCGTGCGGCCCGAGTTCCCCGGCTTCGAGCTCGCCCGGCGGGGCTACCACCGCGATCAAGTGGACGAGCGCCTCGCCAAGCTCGTGTCCGATCGGGACAGCGCCCTTGCCCGCGTGGCCGAGCTGGAACGGCACGTGGTGCAGAAAGCCGGCGGCGCGTGGCTGGGCGCGTCGGCCCAGGGCCTCATCGCCGACGCATACCGCCGGGCCGAGCGCCAGTTGTTCGCACGCCAGATCCGGGGCGCCCCCCGTCCGGAGAGTTTCGAACTCGTAAGCCGGGGCTACGACTGCGCGCAGGTCGACCAACGTGTCGCCGCACTGGTGACTGAACGACATCTGGCCCGCGTCAGCATCGGCGCGCTCGAAGACCTCATCAAGGAAAAGGACTTGGACGAGCAGCGCCGACGCGGATGATCAGAGCCGCTCAGGCGTCCTGATCCCCAGCAGCCCCATGCCCCGGTGCAGCGTGCGGGCCGTCACGTCGACCAGGAACAGGCGGTTCTCCACCTGCTCCGGCGTCTCCGCCTTCAGGACCGGGCACTGGTCGTAGAACGACGTGAGCAGCGTCGCCAGCTGGTACAGGTACGCGGCCAGCTTGTGCGGCTCGTACGACGCCGCGACCTCCAGCACCGTCTCGGCGAACTGGTCCAGGTGCAGACCGAGGGCCCGCTCGGCCGGGGCCAGCGCCAGCTCCGGGTGGGCCGCCGGGCGCGCCTCGCCCGCCTTGCGGAGGATCGACTGGATACGGGCGTACGCGTACTGGAGGTACACGGACGTGTCGCCGTTCAGCGAGACCATCTGGTCCAGGTCGAACTTGTAGTCCCGTACCGCCGAGGTGGACAGGTCCGCGTACTTCACGGCGCCGATGCCCACGTACCGGCCGTTCTCGGTGATCTCCTGCTCGGTCAGGCCCACCTTCTCGGCCTTCTCCCGGACCACCGCCGTGGCCCGGTCGACGGCCTCGTCGAGGAGGTCCTGGAGCTTGACCGTCTCGCCCGCACGCGTCTTGAACGGCTTGCCGTCCTTGCCGAGGACCGTGCCGAAGGCCAGCTGGTGCGCCGTGACGTCCTCGCCCAGCCAGCCCGCCCGGCGCGCGGTCTCGAAGACCATCTTGAAGTGCAGGGACTGCCGTGCGTCCACCACGTACAGCAGCGTGTCCGCCTTCAGGTTGAAGACGCGGTCGCGGATCGCGGAGAGGTCGGTGGCCGCGTAGCCGTAGCCGCCGTCGGACTTCTGCACGATCAGCGGGACCGGGTTGCCGTCCGGGCCCTTGATGTCCTCGAAGAAGACGCAGAGGGCGCCCTCGGAGCGGACGGCGACGCCGGACTCCTCCAGGAGGCGGCAGGTCTCGGCGAGCATGTCGTTGTACCCGGACTCGCCGACGATGTCGGGGTCCCGGATCTCCATGTCCAGCTTCTCGAAGACGGAGAAGAAGTAGATCTTCGACTCGTCCACGAACTTCTGCCACATGGCGAGGGTGTGCGGCTCGCCGGCCTGGAGGTCCACGACCCGGCGGCGGGCCCGCGTCTTGAACTCCTCGTCCGAGTCGAACAGCTTCCGCGCCGCCTTGTACAGGCGGTCGAGGTTGGACATCGCCTCGTCACCGCTGACCTGGTCCTGCTTGTGGTCCAGCTCGTGCGGGTGCTCGTCCAGGTACTGGATGAGCATGCCGAACTGGGTGCCCCAGTCGCCGATGTGGTGGCGGCGGACCACGCTCTCGCCGGTGAACTCCAGGAGCTGGACCACCGCGTCGCCGATCACCGCCGACCGCAGGTGCCCGACGTGCATCTCCTTCGCCACGTTCGGCTGGGCGTAGTCGATGACCGTGGTGCCCGGGTTCGCGGCGTGCGGCACGCCGAGGCGGCCGGACTCGTCGGCGTACCGCGCTGCCAGGTTCTCCGTGATCGCCTTGTCGGCGATCGTGATGTTCAGGAAGCCGGGCCCGGAGACCTCGATGTCCTTGATCACGTCACCGGACTCCACCCGCGCCACGACCTGCGTCGCCAGCTCCCGCGGGTTCGCCTTCGCCTTCTTGGCGAGCGCCAGGATCCCGTTGGCCTGGAAGTCGGCCCGGTCGCTTCGTCGCAGCAGCGGGTCCGCGCCGGCGGCCTCCGGCAGGGTGGCCGAGAGGGCGGACGCGAGCTGCTGCTGGACGGAGTCGCTGAGGGACGTGACCGAGGCCATAGGAATGGGTGCCGTTCTCCTCGTGGGAATGGATAGACCCAGCCAGTATCCCACGGTGGGTAAAGCCGTTTTCCCGGGCGCGAGCGGGTCTGTGAGAATGGGGTGTCACCCCGTTCAGAAAGAAGGACGTGCCGATCGTGGCTCAGAGCACCGAGACCACCGACTGGGTCTCCCGTTTCGCGGATGAGGTCATCGAGGAGTCGGAGCGTCGAGCCCCCGGCAAACGGGTTGTCGTCGCGTCCGGGCTCTCCCCCTCGGGTCCGATCCACCTCGGCAACCTCCGCGAGGTCATGACCCCGCACCTGGTCGCCGACGAGATCCGCCGCCGCGGGTACCAGGTCCGGCACCTGATCTCCTGGGACGACTACGACCGCTACCGCAAGGTGCCCAAGGGCATCCCCGGGGTCGACGAGGAGGCCTACCAGCAGCACATCGGCAAGCCGCTGACCGCCGTCCCCGCCCCCGAGGGCTCCGCGTACCCGAACTGGGCCGAGCACTTCAAGGCGGCCATGACCGAGTCGCTGGCCGAGCTGGGCGTCGAGTTCGACGGGATCAGCCAGACCGAGCAGTACACCTCCGGCGTGTACCGCGACCAGGTCCTGCACGCCATGAAGCACCGCGGCGACATCGACGCGATCCTCGCCCAGTACCGCACCAAGGCCAAGCCCGCCGCCAAGAAGCAGCAGCAGAAGCCCGTCGACGAGGCCGAGCTGGAGGCCGAGGAGGGTTCGGGCGCCGCGGCCGAGGACGACGGCAGCAGCTCCGCCGGGTACTTCCCGTACAAGCCGTACTGCGGCGGCTGCGGCAAGGACCTGACGACGGTCACCTCGTACGACGACGACACCACCGAGCTGTCGTACACCTGCAACGAGTGCGGCTTCACCGAGACCGTCCGGCTCAGCGAGTTCAACCGCGGCAAGCTGGTCTGGAAGGTCGACTGGCCGATGCGCTGGGCGTACGAGGGGGTCGTCTTCGAGCCCTCCGGCGTCGACCACTCCTCGCCGGGGTCCTCCTTCCAGGTCGGCGGGCAGATCGTCGGGATCTTCGGCGGCAAGCAGCCCATCGGCCCGATGTACGCCTTCGTCGGCATCAGCGGCATGGCGAAGATGTCCTCGTCGCGCGGTGGTGTGCCCACCCCGGCCGACGCGCTCCAGATCATGGAGCCGCAGCTGCTGCGCTGGCTGTACGCCCGGCGCCGGCCCAACCAGTCCTTCAAGATCGCCTTCGACCAGGAGATCCAGCGGCTGTACGACGAGTGGGACAAGCTCGCCGGCAAGGTGGCCGACGGCTCCGCCCTGCCGGGCGACGTCGCCGCGTACACCCGGGCCACGGGCACCGCCACCGGTGAGCTGCCCAGGACCCCGCGCCCGCTGCCCTACCGCACCCTCGCCTCCGTCGCCGACATCACCGCCGGCCACCAGGACCAGGCCCTGCGCATCCTGTCCGAGCTCGACCCGGCCAACCCGCTCAGCACCCTGGACGAGGCCCGGCCCCGCTACGACAAGGCCGAGGCCTGGATCAACACCCACGTCCCGGCCGACCAGCGCACCATCGTCCGCGACGAACCCGACGCCGAGCTGCTGAAGTCCCTCGACGAGCCCTCCCAGCAGTCGATCCGGCTGCTGCTCGACGGGCTCGCCGACCACTGGTCGCTCGACGGACTGACCCACCTCGTCTACGGCGTGCCCAAGGTGCAGGCCGGGTTCTCCGCCGACGCCACGCCCAAGGAGCTGCCGCCGGAGATCAAGACCGCCCAGCGGACGTTCTTCGCCCTGCTCTACCACCTGCTCGTCGGCCGCGACACCGGCCCGCGGCTGCCCACGCTGCTGCTCGCGGTGGGCCAGGAGCGGGTGCGGGCCCTGCTCGGGGAGTAAGGCCGTACGGCCAAGCGAAAGGCGCCCGGTGCTCTCCAGCACCGGGCGCCTTCCGCATGTTCCGCTCGGCGGATCCACCGGCTCTAGGCGATGTGGTCCTCTTCCAGCTCCGCGTTGTAGCGGTTCGTGAAGCGGTTGACCATGCGCTTGGCGTCATCCGGCGCGAGGCCGATGCTGAACTCGGCCTCGACGTTCTCGCCGAACTCACGCGGCGTCGGGTAGCTGCCGTTGATCGACTGCTTGAACACCTGGTAGTACGCGTCCTCGTCCGGCTCCGGAGACCCGCCGCCCTCCCCGAGCTCACGGGTGCGGCCGGGGCTCACCGGAATGGGAAAGCTGCCGGTCTCCTCCGCAGAGGGCTCCTCGTACTGGAGCTGCTGCAACTGCTGAAGCTGCTGCTGCTGGTACTGCTCGGCCTGCTGCTGCTCCGCGTACCACGTGGCGTACTGCTCCGCCGGGTCGTACGTGGGGTCGTAGCCGCCCTGGTACTCGACCTGCTGGGGAACGTTGAACCAGGGACTCTGGTCCTCCGCCGGCTCGGGCCGGTGCTGCTCCTCGGCAGGCGCCGTCTGCCGAGGTACGGCAGCGGGCGCGGGGGCGGGCGTGGGTGCCGGCGCCGCCTCGACGGCCCGCGGGGGTACGGAGACCTCCACCGCACGCGCCGCGGGCAGCACCGGCGGCTCGATGCCCGCCGCCGCCAGACCCTCCGGAGCCGTCTCCGCCAGCGGCACCCCGTACCGGGCGAGCCGCAGCGGCATGAGCGACTCCACCGGAGCCTTCCGCCGCCACGCCCGGCCGAACCGGGAACGCAGCCGCGCCTGGTAGACGAGACGTTCCTGCTCCAGCTTGATCACCTGGTCGTAGGAGCGCAGCTCCCACAGCTTCATACGACGCCACAGCAGGAAGGTCGGCACCGGGGAGAGCAGCCAGCGCGTCAGACGCACGCCCTCCATGTGCTTGTCGGCCGTGATGTCGGCGATCCGGCCGATCGCGTGCCGGGCCGCCTCGACCGCGACCACGAACAGCACCGGGATCACCGCGTGCATGCCCACACCCAGCGGGTCCGGCCAGGCCGCGGCACCGTTGAAGGCGATCGTCGCCGCCGTCAGCAGCCACGCCGTCTGACGCAGCAACGGGAAGGGGATCCGGATCCACGTCAGCAGCAGATCCAGGGCCAGCAGGACACAGATGCCCGCGTCGATGCCGATCGGGAAGACGTAGGAGAAATTCCCGAAGCCCTTCTTGATGGCCAACTCACGGACGGCCGCGTACGAACCGGCGAAGCCGATGCCGGCGATGATCACCGCGCCGGTCACGACCACACCGATGAGAATGCGGTGCATCCGAGTCAGCTGCAGTGGCGCGGCCACTCGTCACTCCCCTCCCAGTGCGTGTTGTTGCGCGCATAGGGTGGCACACCTGTACGGCAAACGTGGTGCCGGTCAGCCCTTCGAGACCGACGACTTCGACGGGGAGGCACTCGCGGACGCCTTCTTGGAAGGCGAAGCCGACGACGACGGGGACGCCGACTTGGAGGCCGACTTCGACGGCGAGGAGCTCGCCCCGCCGGAGCCCGCACCCGAGCCCGTGTCCGAACTGCCGCCCGAACCCTGGCCGTTGGCCTTCGGCACGGCGGCCACCGCCTCCTTGGCCGCCTTCTCGGCCGCCTTCGTCAGACCGCTCGCGTCCGGAGTCTTCTCACCCGCCAGACCCGCACCGTTGTAGTCGAGGGTGACGACGACGTTCTCCACCCGGGCGACCACGGTCTGCTGCTTGAAGCTGCCTTCCTTCTTCTTCAGGTCGTAGTGCACCACCGACGCCTCGTTGCCCGTACCGGCGACCGGCTCCGTCTTGGAGTTCTTCGCACCCGACACCGACTGCGCGGCCTTGACCTGGTCCGCGTAGTACGCCTGCGCCTGCTTCTCACCCGTACCGCGGCCGGCGTCCGAGTCGAAGCGGAGCAACGAGACGTTGAGCCAGCGGAACTGTGAGCCCTTCACCCCGTTGTTGTCGAGGCTGCTCCAGGAGCAGCTGGACCGGGACGAAGTGTCGCTCGACGTGCCCTCCTTGCCCGACTTCGCACCCTCGGGCACCATTTCGCCCAGAGTCTTCTTCGACAACACCGCACACGGCTCGGGCAACTTCGCGTACGCGGCCGCCTGCACGGTCGGAGAGGCACTCGCGGAGGCACTGCCGGCGTCCGCACCGGCCGCGGCGGTCTGCTGCGACCCCTTCGCACCCTCGTCGGACCCGGAGTCCGACGAACAGCCGGCCGCCACCAGCATCACGGGGACCGCCGCCGCGCAGACAAGGAGGCGGGGGAGGAGCTGGACTCGCTGGGCACGCTGGTCGTCTCGCTGGGCTGCTCGCTGCATGGTTCCTTCACTCATGACGCTCGTGTTTCCTGCGGTCGGATCGGGTCCGATGGGTCACGGTACGCGTTGAGCGAGCTGTGCGGCTTCCCTTCACGGGCTTTGCGTACGGCCCCCCAGGGCCTTCGCGGCACCCCTAGCCGTTCAGCACGTCATCCAGTTCGGCGGCCAGATTACGGGCCCTGTCCTGCATTTCCTTGCTGTCCGGGGCGACACCGATCGCCGTCGGCTGCTCCGCGTACTCGATGGTCACGATCACGTTGGACGTGCGGAACACCACAGTCACCGTCCGCTGTTCCGCCGTCGAACCGGAGCTCGTCAGCTGGTCGTCGATGAACGCCTCGTCGCCGAGGTCGTCGAGAACACGGGGCTGGAGATCGGCCGAGTCGGACGGCGAGGCACTCGGGGAAGCGGTCGCCGACGGCGCCACCGTCGACGTCGACTCCCCACCGGCGGCCGAGGCGGACGAGGACACGGAAGGAGACCCGGAAGGAGACCCGGAAGGAGACCCGGAACCGGACCCCGACGCGGACCCCGAAGGGGAGTCCGACGGCGAGTCCGACGCCGAGACCTGCGGCGCGGGAAGATCGGCCGCGGTCTGCTGCTCCCCGAAGAGCTTCTCCGCCTGACTGTCGTCACTCACCGAGTTGTCGTACGACACCACCCGCTCGAAATCGACCAGGAGATGATCGGTCGCGTCCGTGGAACCGACCTTCCAGCGACAGCCCACCTTGCGGTCCGTGTCGTACGTGAGCGTCGCCTCGCCCTGGTACGCCTTGTCCTGCTGGTCCTGGTCGGCGATCTGCTTGACACCGGGCAGCAGCGAGTCGAGCGTGTCGTGATCGATCGCGCTGCAGGGCTCGGGGAGCGTGCGGTACTTGCCGGGCTGCGCCACCGCCGTCGCCGTGGCGGCGTCGCCCGGGTTCGCGTCGTCCGTCGAGCCCTTGTCGCCCGAGCCGCTCGTGCAGCCGGCCAGCAGTGCCGCGAGGAGGGCGGCGGTGCCGGTTACATACGCCTTCCGCTGCACGGTCAGGCTCCTCTCGACGGTGTCCCGGGCGATGGGTCATCCAGTGTCCCCGCTGGTAATTCGCTTGCCGCGGCGGGGCGCCCACTGGAGACAATGTGTATCGCACGCACTGCTGTGAACGCCGGTCCGCTGTCCCTTTTCGCTGACCTTGGCGCTGCTTTTGCGTTTTGCACTTCTTGAGACTTTTGTTGCACCCCCGGGGGAATGAGGAAGACATGTCGTACGTGGAAATGCCTGGCGCGAAGGTCCCGATCCGCATGTGGACCGACCCCGCGACGGTCGAGGACGTGGCCCTCCAGCAGCTCCGCAACGTCGCCACCCTCCCGTGGATCAAGGGCCTGGCGGTCATGCCGGACGTCCACTACGGCAAGGGCGCGACGGTCGGTTCGGTCATCGCCATGCAGGGCGCGGTATGCCCGGCGGCGGTCGGCGTCGACATCGGCTGCGGCATGTCGGCGGTGAAGACGTCACTCACGGCGAACGATCTGCCGGGGGATCTGTCGCGGCTGCGGTCGAAGATCGAGCAGGCCATTCCGGTGGGGCGGGGGATGCATGAGGACCCTGTCGACCCCGGGCGACTGCACGGGTTCCCGACCGGGGGCTGGGACGACTTCTGGGCGCGGTTCGACGGGGTCGCGGAAGCGGTCAAGTTCCGTCATGATCGGGCGGAAAAGCAGATAGGAACGCTTGGATCGGGCAACCACTTTGTCGAAGTTTGCACGGATTCGACCGGTTCTGTCTGGCTGATGCTCCACTCCGGTTCCCGGAACATCGGCAAGGAACTCGCAGAGCACCACATCGGCGTCGCCCAGAAGCTCCCGCACAACCAGGGCCTGGTCGACCGAGACCTCGCCGTGTTCGTGGCGGACACCCCGCAGATGGCGGCGTACCGCAACGACCTGTTCTGGGCGCAGGAGTACGCCAAGTACAACCGCACGATCATGATGGCGCTCCTGAAGGACGTGATCCGCAGGGAGTTCAAGAAGGCGAAGCCGACCTTCGAGCCGGAGATCTCCTGCCACCACAACTACGTGAGCGAGGAGCGCTACGAGGGCATGGACCTGCTCGTCACCCGCAAGGGCGCGATCCGCGCGGGCTCCGGCGAGTACGGGATCATCCCCGGCTCCATGGGCACGGGTTCGTACATCGTGAAGGGTCTCGGCAACGAGAAGTCCTTCAACTCGGCCTCGCACGGCGCCGGTCGGCGCATGAGCCGCAACGCGGCCAAGCGTCGCTTCTCGACCAGGGATCTCGAAGAGCAGACGCAGGGTGTGGAGTGCCGCAAGGACTCCGGCGTCGTCGACGAGATCCCCGGCGCCTACAAGCCGATCGAGCAGGTCATCGACCAGCAGCGGGACCTGGTCGAGGTCGTGGCGAAGCTGAAGCAGGTCGTGTGCGTGAAGGGCTGAGTCACTTCAGCCGCTTCTCCAGCAGGGTCACCGCGTAAGGGCTGCCCGAGCCGCCGTCCTTCGCGGCCTGTGCGCCGGCCACCGTGTAGCCCGCCGCCTCGTAGTACGTGCGCAGGCGGGGGTTGGAGGCGAGGCAGTCCAGGCGGGTGTAGGGGCGGCCTGCGGCGGCGATGCGGGATTCGGCTTCGGCGAGCATGCGGCGGCCCGTTCCGGGGGGAGCCGTGTGCGGGGCCGCCATCAGGCGGTGGACGTAGCCGGCGTCCGGGGGGCGGGGGCCCCAGGCGGCCGGGTCGTCCCACCAGAGTTCCCAGGCGCCCGCGAGGTGGTCGCCGCTGTGGGCCAGCCAGACCTCGCCTTCCCGTATGCGGGTGCGGAAGTGGGCCTCGTCCTTCGCGCCCGGCTTCCACTGGTCGATGCCGCGGGCCAGTTGCCACAGGGCGGCCGTGTCGTGGAGGCGGACCAGGGCGGGGACGTCGGCGGGGGTGGCCTTGCGGAACGTCAGTGGGGGCCAGGACGTGGGCGTGGGTTCCAGTAGGTGGGTGCGCAGGGTCTCCGTGAGGGACTCCGCGTCCAGGCCCAGCGCGCCGCTCACATATGCCTCGGGCGAGCCGTAGCGGGCGGTGAGGGCGGCCAGGAACAGGCGCATGACCGAGGCGGGGGCGTGGCCCCAGGCCGGCCAGGTGGGGGTGCGGCCGGGGTTCCTGGACTGCCAGGCGGCCAGCAGGGCCGGGGTGGCGAGCTCGGTGAGGGTGTAGTCCTCGATGACCGTGGGTTCGGGGATGCCGAGGAGGGAGAGGACGAGGGCGGCCAGTTGGCCGGTGCGGTCCTTGCCGGAGGCGCAGTGGAAGACCAGCGCGGTGTCCGACTCGGCCGCCCCCGCGATGAGTTCGAGTGCCGCGCGGATCTCCTTGGTGCCGTCCTCCGCGACCTCCATGTACCGCTCGGCCAGGTAGGGGCCGGGGGCGGTGTCGGGGGTGAGGGCCGCCTGGTCGTAGGGGCGGTGCTCGATGCTGAGGTTCTGGTAGGCGAAGGAGTCGTGCGCCGGGACACGGCCCCGCGCCTCCACTTCCCGGTCGTGACGCAGGTCGATCACCGTGCCGATGCCCAGGGCGAGGAAGCGGTCCCAGTCGGGGGTGCCCTCGGTCAGCTTGCCCAGGGAGTCGGCGCGGTAGAGGCGGCCGGGGCGGATGCGGTGGCGGCCGTCCGGGGTCGGATAGCCGCCCAGGTCACGGAAGTTGTGCAGGCAGTCGAAAGGTATGTGTCTGTCCACACCCCAGTGTGCACTCGTGTGCTCAATGGGCGTGGCGCACCGCGTAGATCATGACGAAGGCCACGAAGTGGATGCCGAAGAGGAAGTAGGCGAGGAAGTACCAGACCTTGCGCTCGTCCTTCGTCTCCTGGTCCAGGCGGCGCCGTTCCAGTGTGTTGTCGTCGTCGGGTGTCACCGTTCGCGGTGGACCTTGGTGTTGGAGGCCTGGGCGCGGGGGCGCAGGACCAGGAGGTCGACGTTGACGTGGCTGGGGCGGGTCACCGCCCAGGTGATGGTGTCGGCGACGTCGTCGGCGGTGAGGGGTTCGGCGACGCCCTCGTACACCTTGGCCGCCTTCTCCTGGTCGCCGCCGAAGCGGGTGAGGGCGAACTCGTCGGTGCGGACCATGCCGGGCGCGACCTCGATGACGCGGACCGGCTGTCCGACGATCTCCAGACGGAGGGTCTCGGCGAGGACGTGGGCGCCGTGCTTGGCGGCGACGTAGCCGCCGCCGCCCTCGTAGGTGCCGTGGCCGGCGGTGGAGGAGACCACCACGACGGTGCCGTCGCCGCTCGCGACGAGCTTGGGCAGCAGGGCCTGGGTCAGGTTCAGGGTGCCGATGACGTTCGTCTCGTACATCGTGCGCCAGTCCGCGGGGTCGCCGGTGGCGACGGGGTCGGCGCCGAGTGCGCCGCCGGCGTTGTTGACGAGGACGCCGATGGTCCTGAAGGCGCCGGCGAACTCGTCGACGGCCGCGCGGTCGGTGACGTCGAGCTGGTACGCGGTGGCGGAGTGGCCGGCCGCCGTCAGGTCCTCCGCGAGTGCCTCGATGCGGTCCTTGCGGCGGGCGGTGAGGACGACGCGGTAGCCGGCCGCGGCGAGCTGCCGGGCCGTGGCGGCGCCGATTCCGCTGCTCGCACCGGTGACGACGGCGATGCGGGAGGCGGCGGACGGGGCTGCGGTGGCCATGGGGCGGCTCCTCGTGCGTACGGTGATCGGTCCGTGCCCAAGGGTAGGTGACCGCGCCGGGCCCACGGCGGGGCCGTCCGCCCTGCGGGCGGTCAGCCCCCGCTGCGCGGCGCCCACATGAGGACGGCCATGCCGGCGAGGCAGATGAGCGCGCCGGTGATGTCCCAGCGGTCGGGGCGGTAGCCGTCGGCGATCACGCCCCACAGCAGGGAGCCGGCGATGAAGATCCCGCCGTAGGCGGCGAGGACGCGGCCGAAGTGGGCGTCGGGCTGGAAGGTGGCGACGAATCCGTAGGCGCCGAGTGCGAGCACGCCGCCGGCCGCCCAGAGCCAGCCCCGGTGTTCGCGCACGCCCTGCCAGACGAGCCAGGCGCCGCCGATCTCGAATACGGCGGCGACGACGAAGAGGGCGGCGGAGCGGAGGACGAGCATGGGGGCAGCTTCGCACGGGCGCGTCACCTGATGGAGGGCGCCTGCCGCCCGCTTATCGTGGCATATATCCCGTAGATACGTATATGTCAGGCGCGTCAGGTACTTGTATGTGAGGAGATGGGTGTCGTGCGCGGTGTGCGGGGTCTGCGGAGTCTGCTGGGTCTCGTCGTGTCCGGGCTGGCCGTGTCCGGGCCGGCCGTGGTCGCGGGTGGTGGGGCCGCCTGGGCCGGTTCCGGTGATCCCTCGGCCGGCCTGGCCTATCACGGTTCCGCGGTGCTGGTCGGTGACCAGGTGGACGTGTGGCTGACCCCGCGCAACGACGGGCCGTCCGCCGTGCCGGAGGCGAGCGTGCGGCTGCGCTGGTCGGCGGAGCTCGCGGATCTCCAGCAGCTCCCGGCGGGGTGCGCGCGCACGGACGAGCGGGCGGTGGTGTGCCGCACGGGGGCGCTGGCCGCGCACGGGCTGGGTGAGCAGATCGCCCTCTCGGTGCGGCTGAAGGGGCAGCCGTCGGAGGTGACGATGGAGGTCGAGACGGCGTGGCACGGCGGCGCCGCCGATGCCGGCAAGGCGCATGACGTGGAGCGGGTGCTGGTGCTGGCCACCGGCGACACGTACGCGTTCTGAGCCGGGGCGCCGGGCCGGCGCGGACACTGCGCCGTACGATATCTGCACGGCGCAGATGATCACGGCGCGGAGGAAAGGGGCGGTCATGTCCGGGAGCGGTGCGGGGGGCGGCCGGTCGCGGCTGCTGGCGGAGCTGTCCACGGTCTCCCGCCGGTACATGGCGTCGTACGCCCTGTTCAACCAGGCCGTGGCCGACCATCTCGGCCTGCACCCCACCGACCTGCAGTGCCTGAATCTGCTCACCCTGGAGGAGGCCCCGGTCACCACCGGCCGTATCGCGGAGCTGACGGGGCTGACCACGGGGTCGGCGACGCGGCTGGTGGACCGGCTGGAGAAGGCCGGGTACGTCGTCCGGGAGCGGGACGCGGTGGACCGGCGGCGGGTGCTGGTGGCGACCGTGCCGGAGAAGGTCGCCGAGTTCGGGCGGGTGTGGGACCGCCTCGGCGGCACCTGGGAGACGCTCTTCGACGACCTGGACGACACCGAACTCGCGCTGATCGTCCGGCACATGAGGCGGACGGTGGAGCTGAGCGGGGAGCAGATCGCCCGGCTCCGGGAGGGCCGCGTCTAGACCGCCTGGCTCTCCGGAGCCTCCACTGCGTCCTCCGCGTACTCCGCGTCGTAGCGTTCCCGCGCCGCCCGTACCTCGTCGAAGTGGGTCTCCGCCCAGTCCTTGACCGCGGTCAGCAGCAGCGCGAGGTTGCTGCCCAGCGGGGTGAGTTCGTAGTCGACGCGGACCGGGACGGACGGGGTGACCGTGCGGGTCAGGATGCCGTCGCGTTCCAGGGAGCGGAGGGTCTGGGTGAGCATCTTGGGGCTCACGCCGGCGAGCTTGCGGCCGAGGTCGCTGTAGCGCATGGGGCCGGCGGAGAGGGCGGCGACGACCAGGCTGACCCATTTGTCGCTGAGCCGGCCGAGCAGCTGGTTGGTGGGGCAGCTGCGGATGAAGGCGTCGTACTCGGCGCGGGCCTGCTCGCGGCGCTGGGCCGCCGTCATGGTCGCCATGGGCTCTCCTCCGGGTCCTCTACGCACCTTTGGGTAACTACTTACCAATGGATAGTAGCTCTTCCTAGGGTTGTCGCAGCGGTCGGGAAGCACCGCGAACGAGGGCGAACTGCCCACTACCCGAGGAGAGTTGACATGCGTGCTGCTGTGGTGAGGACGTTCGGCGGTCCCGAGGCCGTGGAGGTCGTGGAGGCGGAGGTGCCCGAGCCGGCCGCGCGGCAGGTGCGGATCAAGGTGGCGGCGAGCGCGTTGAACCCGGTGGACGCGGGGACGCGGTCCGGGGCCTTCGGCGGGGCCGGCAAGCAGATCGGGCTCGGCTGGGACGTCGCCGGGACGGTGGACGCGGTGGGTGTGGCGAGCGCCTGGAACGTGGGTGACGAGGTGGTGGCGCTCGACTACGGCATGGTGAAGCCGCTGGGCGCGCACGCCGAGTACGTCGTCGTGTCCACGGACGCGGTGGCGAAGGCGCCCGTCACGGTGGACGCGGTGCACGCGGCCGGCCTGCCGCTGAACGCGCTGACCGCCGCCCAGGCCCTGGACCTGCTGGAGCCGGCGCCCGGCCGGTCGTTGCTGGTGACGGGTGCGGCGGGCGCGGTCGGCGGGTACGCCGTGCAGCTCGCCGCGCGCCAGGGCTTCTCGGTGACCGCGCTGGCCCGGGAAACCGACGAGGAGTTCGTGCGCTCCCTGGGCGCCGCCGACTTCATTTCCGCCGGCTTCACGTCCGGCGACCTCGCGCCGGCGGGCTTCGACGCGGTGCTCGACGCGGCGGTGCTGGGTGAGACGGCGCTGGAGTGGGTGCGGGACGGGGGCGTGTACGTCGGGGTCATCCCGCAGGCCCAGCCGGCGCCGGCCCGCGGGGTGCGTACGGCGGCCGTCGAGGTGAGCGCCGACGGTGCCCGGCTCGCCGAGCTGGTCCGCCTGGTGGACGAGGGGGTGCTGACCCTGCGGGTGGCGGAGACGTACCCCCTGGAGGAGGCGGCCAAGGCCCACGCCCGGCAGGCGGAGGGCGGGGTGCGGGGGCGGCTGGTGCTCGTCCCCTGAGGCTGTGCACGGAGGGACCCGCCGGAGGGGTCGGAATAGACGGACACTGGGACCTGTTGGAGGGCTATAGTTGAACGGTCAACAACTTGGAGGTTGAGCGACCATGCAGTTCGGGATCTTCAGCGTCGGCGACGTCACGCCGGACCCGACCACCGGGCGTACGCCGACCGAGCGCGAGCGCATCAAGGCCATGGTCGCCATCGCGCTGAAGGCCGAGGAGGTCGGCCTGGACGTCTTCGCGACCGGCGAGCACCACAACCCGCCGTTCGTGCCCTCGTCCCCGACCACGATGCTCGGCTACATAGCCGCGCGGACGGAGAAGCTGGTCCTCTCCACCTCCACGACCCTCATCACCACCAACGACCCGGTGAAGATCGCCGAGGACTTCGCGATGCTCCAGCACCTGGCCGACGGCCGGGTGGACCTGATGATGGGCCGCGGCAACACCGGCCCGGTCTACCCCTGGTTCGGCCAGGACATCCGCCAGGGCATCAACCTCGCCATCGAGAACTACGCCCTGGTGCACCGGCTGTGGCGCGAGGACGTGGTGAACTGGGAGGGCAAGTTCCGCAGCCCCCTCCAGGGCTTCACCTCCACCCCGCGCCCGCTGGACGGGGTCCCGCCCTTCGTCTGGCACGGCAGCATCCGCTCGCCGGAGATCGCCGAGCAGGCCGCGTACTACGGCGACGGCTTCTTCCACAACAACATCTTCTGGCCGGCCGACCACACCAAGCAGATGGTCGAGCTGTACCGGACCCGGTACGCCCACTACGGCCACGGCACGCCCGAGCAGGCGATCGTCGGCCTCGGCGGCCAGGTGTTCATGCGGAAGAACTCGCAGGACGCGGTGCGCGAGTTCCGCCCGTACTTCGACAACGCCCCCGTGTACGGGCACGGCCCGTCCCTGGAGGACTTCACCGAGCAGACCCCGCTGACCGTCGGCTCGCCGCAGCAGGTGATCGAGAAGACCCTGTCCTTCCGCGAGTACGCCGGCGACTACCAGCGCCAGCTGTTCCTGATGGACCACGCCGGGCTCCCCCTGAAGACCGTGCTGGAGCAGCTCGACATGCTCGGCGAGGAGGTCGTGCCGGTCCTGCGCAAGGAGTTCGCCGTCGGCCGCCCGGCCGACGTGCCGGACGCGCCCACCCACCAGTCCCTGCTCGCCGCCGCTTCCGAAGAGGTGACCGTCGCATGAAGCTCGTAGTCGTCTCGGCGGGACTCAGCGTCCCGTCCTCCACCCGGCTGCTCGCCGACCGGCTGGCCAACGCCACCGCCGAGCGGACCCCGGCGGAGGTGCGGGTGATCGAGCTGCGGGACCTCGCGGTGGAGATCGCGCACAACTTCACCAGCGGGTTTCCCGGGCGGGCGCTGGCGGACGCGCTGGACGCGGTGGCCTCGGCCGACGGTCTGATCGTCGTCAGCCCCGTGTTCACCGCCTCCTACAGCGGGCTGTTCAAGTCCTTCTTCGACGTGCTCGACAAGGACGCCCTGGCGGGCAAGCCGGTGCTGATCGCGGCGACGGGTGGGACGGGGCGGCACTCGCTCGTGCTGGAGCACGCGATGCGCCCGCTGTTCGCCTACCTGCGTGCCGTGGTCGTCCCGACCGCCGTGTACGCGGCCTCCGAGGACTGGGGTGCGGAGGGGCTGGCCGAGCGGATCGAACGGGCCGGTGGGGAGCTGGCCGCGCTGATGGCGGGGCTGTCGGGGGTCGGTTCGGCCAGGGCCGAGGACGACGGCGGGCTCGCGGTGGTGCCGTTCGAGGAGCAGCTGGCGGCGCTGAGGAACTGACCGGGGTCAGGATCACTCAGCCCGTCCGGCGATTGAGGACGAGGCCGTTCAGGCCGAAGCGGGGGTCTGGGGGCGGCAGCCCCCAGGCGGTTGCCTGGCACACGGTGAGAGCCAGGTAAAAAGGGTGATCGTAGGCCCACTCGCCCCGGCCGAACCGCCGGAGGCCTTGGCAGACTGGGAACGTGCCCCAGACTGTGCTGCTCGCCGAAGACGACCGTGCCATCCGTCATGCCCTGGAGCGTGCCCTGAGCCTGGAGGGCTACGAGGTCACGGCGGTCGCCGACGGCGTCGAGGCGCTCGCGCAGGCGCACCGGACCCCGCCGGACGTCCTCGTCCTGGACGTGATGATGCCGGGCATCGACGGCCTCCAGGTCTGCCGGGTCCTGCGCGCCGAGGGCGACCGCACCCCGATCCTGATGCTCACCGCGCTGGTGGAGACCGCCGACCGCATCGCGGGCCTGGACGCCGGCGCCGACGACTACGTGGTCAAGCCCTTCGACGTCGAGGAGGTCTTCGCCCGCCTGCGTGCCCTGCTCCGCCGCACCAGCCCGGTCACCGCGGGTGCCGCGGGCCCCGCGGGCGGCAACGGCGGCGCCCCCGAGGTGAGCAGGGCCGACCCCCAGATCTCCGACCGGCAGGTCGAGGCCGCCGGGCTGCGCATGGACCTCCAGGCCCGCCGGGTCTGGCGGGGCAGCCGCGAGCTGGAGCTGACCCGGACCGAGTTCGAGCTGCTGGAGCTGCTCGTCCGCAACGCGGGCATCGTCCTCGACCACTCCACCATCTACGACCGCATCTGGGGCTACGACTTCGGGCCCGGCTCCAAGAACCTCGCCGTCTACGTCGGCTACCTGCGCCGCAAGCTCGACGAGCCCGGCGCGCCGCAGCTGATCCACACCGTCCGAGGCGTCGGTTACGTGCTGCGGGAGGACTGAGTGGGCCGCCTCGGGCGGCTGCTGGCCCGGCGCCGGCCCAAGCTGGTGTCGTTGCGCACGACCTTCGCCGTGTCCTTCGCGGCCGTCACCGCCGCCGTCACGATCCTCGTCGGCATCCTCTCCTACAGTGCCGCCGCCCGCCTGGTCCGCGTCGACCAGCAGTCGGTCTTCACGCAGGTCGTGCAGGACGTGCAGGACGAGGTACGGCAGCACGACATGGTGCCGGACGACTTCTCCTCCTCCCGCCCCGGCCACGACGTCGTCCGGCCGGCCCGCACCGACGTCCAGGTGCTCGGCGCCGAGGGCGAGATCGTCGACCACGGCAGTCCCGTACTGCCCGTCACCGCCCGCGACCGGAGCATCGCCGGTGCGGCCGCGGCCGGGAAGCTGGTCGAGCACAAGGACGTCCGGGTCGGCGAGGACCTCTTCCGCGTCGCGACGGTCGCGCTCGGTGACGGGCGGGGCGCGGTGCAGGTGGCGCAGGAGTTCAGCGACACCGAGGACCTGCTGCGGGCGCTCCAGCAGCGCACGCTGGCGCTGATGTCCGCGGTCGTGGTCGCCGCGGGTCTGTTCGGCTGGTGGCTGGCCCGCCGCATCACCCGCCGCCTGGTGAGCCTCACCTCGGCCGCCGAGGACGTCGCCCGCACCCGGCAGCTGGGCATCGAGGTGCCCGTCGCCGGATACGACGAGGTGGGCCGCCTCGGCCGCGCCTTCGACCGCATGCTGGGCCGGCTCGCCCAGTCCGAGGAGGACCAGCGCCGCCTGGTCCAGGACGCGGGCCACGAACTGCGCACCCCGCTGACCTCGCTGCGTACGAACATCTCGCTGCTGCGCCGCATCGACGAGCTCCCGCCGGCCACCCGTGAGGACCTCGTCGCCGACCTCACCCAGGAGGCCCGGGAGTTGACCGACCTGGTCAACGAGCTCGTCGATCTCGCCGCCGGGCAGTCCGACAGCGAGCCGCCGCAGCGGGTTGACCTCGCCGACATCGCCGAGGACGTGGTGGGCCTCGCCCGGCGCCGTACCGGCCGCGACATCGTCCTGCGGGCGTGCGGCGACACGACGACGGACGGCCGCCCCGGCATGCTCCAGCGCGCCATGTCGAACCTGGTGGAGAACGCCGCCAAGTTCGACCGCGACGGCAAGGCCCCCATCGAGGTCAGCCTCGCCGGTCCCGCCCGGTCGGGCATGGTCCGGATCGAGGTCCTCGACCGCGGTCCCGGTGTCTCCGACGGTGACCTCATCCGCATCTTCGACCGCTTCTACCGCGCCGCGGACGCCCGTTCCCTGCCCGGCTCGGGTCTCGGGCTGTCCATCGTGCGGGAGGTGGCCATGGCGCACGGCGGGTCCCCGTTCGCGTTCCGGCGCGAGGGCGGCGGCTCGGTGATCGGCTTCACGGTGGGCGGCGGCGCCGCGGGCGGGACGCACGGCGGGAGCTGAGGGGCACCTGCGGCGGCCGGGCCCGCCCGGGAGCAGGCGAGGACGCGGTGGCCCGGCGTGCTACCCGCCCGTGTCACCTGGCCGGACGCCCGGGGCGCGGCGCTGGACGGGCGCCCGCACCGAGGACGGCGGGGACGCGGCGGGCCCCCGGCGGTGGCAGCCGGCGCCTGGTCCGCCAGGGACCGCGCTTTCCTGGCGGCAGTGGTCGTCTCGTGGTCGACCGGCTCGTACGGGACCACGGGCCCGCGGCGCTGATGGTGGCCGCGGGGGACGCCGCCGCGGTCGCCGCGCACGAGCGGATCGGGATGCGCGGGCGGCTGTCCGGGGCGGTGGGCGGCGCGCGGCGGGCCGTGACAGGCCCGGCCGTCGCGGTCACGGGCAGGGTGCGGACCTGCGGCGTCCCCGAAGACCGGGCAGCCCCGGCAGAGCCGGTGCCGTGAGGAACCCCTCCGCCCGTGCGCTGGCCAGGCCGATGCGCGGGATGTCGCCGCTCTTGGCGAAGAGCAGGAACCGCGGCTCCCACACCGGGCGGTACTTGGCGTTGGCGCGGTAGAGGGACTCGATCTGCCACCAGCGGGAGAAGAAGGTGAGGACCGACCGCCACAGGCGCAGCACCGGCCCGGCGCCGAGCCGCGAGCCGCGTTCGAACACCGACCGGAACATGGCGAAGTTCAGGGACACCCGGCGTACGCCCAGTTCCTCCGCGCGCAGCAGCAGTTCCACCACCATGTACTCCATCAGGCCGTTCTCGCAGTCCCGGTCGCGGCGCATCAGGTCGAGGGAGAGGCCGTGTTCGCCCCACGGTACGAAGCTCAGCAGGGCGCGCGGTTCGCCCTGGGCGTCGCGGCATTCGAGCATCACGCAGCGGCCGTCGGCGGGGTCGCCGAGGCGGCCGAGGGCCATGGAGAAGCCGCGTTCGGTGGTGCCGTCGCGCCAGTGGTCGGCGCGGTCGACGAGCAGGGACATCTCCGCCTCGGGGATGTCCTCGTGGCGGCGGACGCGGACGGTGTAGCCGGCCCGGCGGACACGGTTGTGGGCCTGGCGGACCACGCGCATCGCCCGGCCCTCGAGGGTGAAGTCGGCGAGGTCGACGATCGCCTCGTCGCCGAGTTCGAGGGCGTCCAGGCCGTGGCGGGAGTAGATCGTGCCGGCCTCCTCGCCGGCCCCCATGACGGCGGGTGTCCAGGCGTGCCTGCGGGCTTCGGCGAGCCAGGCGTCTATGGCGCCGGGCCACGCCTCGGGGTCGCCGATGGGGTCGCCGGAGGCGAGGCTGACGCCGCCGATGACGCGGTAGGCGATGGCGGCCTTGCCGCTGGGGGAGAAGATGACGGCCTTGTCGCGGCGCAGGGCGAAGTAGCCGAGGGAGTCGCGGTCGCCGTGCCGGTCGAGGAGGTCCCGCAGGCGCTTCTCGTCGTCCTCGCCGAGGAGTGCCTGGCCGCGCGGGGCGCGGAAGCAGGCGTAGAGGACGAGGAGGAAGGTCGCGGCGATCAGGACGTTGATGATCACGTCGACCCAGCGGGGGGCGTGCACGGTGTCGATCCGGTCGGCGAGCGGGCCGACGCTGATGCCGCGCAGCAGGGTGTACGCGATCCGGTCCTGGAGCGTGGCGCCGGGCACCTTGTTCGTCGCGCCGACCAGCAGGGTGCCGAGGGTGGCGCTGACCAGGATGCCGCCGGCGCCGACGGCCAGGGCGAGCCTGGGGTTGGAGCGGTCGCCGATGGCGTCGAACTCCCGGCGGCCGATCAGCAGTGCGGCCACGAACAGGGCGGTGAGCAGGGCGGAGAGCCAGTTGAACAGGTGCTCGCGGTAGGAGTCGCGGGTGAGCGCGAGGGTGTACAGGCCGAGGAGGGCGCCGGAGAGCAGCAGGTTGAAGGCCCAGGCGGCCCGTTTGCGGCGCCGCATCACGAGGGCGAGGAAGGAGGCCAGCGCTGCCGAGACCAGGCCGGCGGTGGCGAGGTACGGCGTGAAGTACTCGCCCGCGTTGTGCTCGTGTACCTCCTCGCGGAAGGGTAGGGAGATGACCGCGGCGATGTTCAGCGCGGCGAGGACCCGCAGGTACCAGACGGTGGCCGCGGCCGCCCGTGCCCGCAGCCGCGGGCCGGGGAACCCGGGCGTACGGCGTGGGGGGTGCTGGGCGGAGGGCCGCGGCGGGTGCGTGGTCGACTGCTGAGCGGGCAGTGGGGGCATGGTGACCGGTCACCTTGGGACGGGGCGGTTCGGGGGACGGGTGGGCAGCCGGTCGCGCGGTCCGTCGTGCGCCCGGGCCACCGCAGACCCTACATTTTGTAGGGTACTGCGGATAGGGCTGCGCCGTCCCGCACCCTCGGTAACGCGCCACGCGGACAGGGGCGCGCGGGGGCGTGTGCGGCGGTTGACGCGCCGGTTGATGCGCCGGTCCGTGACCACGGACCCAACCGGCGAGCGGCCCGGACCGGTCCGGGCCGGACAGACCCTAGTCGCTCCGCTGCTCCGTGCGGCGCCGGGCCGTCGTCAGCAGCCAGGCCAGGTTGCCCACCGCGGCCCCGGCCGCCACCACGGCGGCGATCACCCCGGCCGTGGTCAGCCCGTCGCTGAACAGGTGTGGCCGCCGGTCCAGGCTGTGCAGCCCGAACCCGCACAACTCGTACACCCCGGCGGCGGCGATCGTCAGGCTCACCACGAGCACGACGACCGTCGGCGCCAGCACCCGCGCGGCCGGCGGCATGCCCGGCTGCGGCGGACAGGCTTCCCGTGTGTCCTGCATGATCTCCCCCGTCGAACAGATGCCTGGGCACGGATACGTGTGAACCGCCGCCGTTGATCATCGCCTGCCGGTCCGTCTCCGGGTCCATCTCTACCCGGAAGCGGTTGGGAACCTACAATACGTAGGGCCTCAGCCGGGCGACTGGAGATGGCGCTCCATACTGGTCGCGGTGCCGTTCGGCCGCGTGATCGTGAAGCTCTTCGCGGTGTAGGAGGAGCCGTTCGCGCAGCTCACGATCGCTACGGCCATCGTGCCCCGCGGGTCCTGGGTGATGCTCTTGAAGGTGACCGAGTAGTCGTTCGTGTCCGCCAGGTCCGCTCGCTGGTCCACCCGGGTCTCCGAGCCCGCCGTCATCGACACCCTGACGGGTGAGGCCCCGTCGGCGCAGTCGTCGACCGATCCCGAGACCGTGACCACTCCGCTTCCCGGGTCGGCCGCCGCGGGGCCCGCCGCCGCGAGCGCGGTCACGCCGGTCAGGGGGAGGGCCGCCGCGACGGCGAGAATGGCGATGCGATGGCGCATGGCTACTCCTAGCTTGTCGGCTTCCCTCCCAACGTCCGGCTTCCGCGCGAGTGGATCAAGGGAAAGAACTGCCCACGAGCGGCGGGGCAGAACTGCCCCGGACCACCCCCGAAGCCTCGCTCACTCCGCCGCGTCGGCGACGACGGAACCGACCCGTTCGGCCAGGCTCGGATCGCGGCGGACCAGGAGCGTGGCGTAGCCGACGGCGGCCAGCAGGGTGACGAGCGCCGCGACGGGGAACCAGTTGTACGGCGCGGGCTGACCGGGCTTGGCGAGGTAGTAGAGCGGGACCAGGATGGCCAGGGCGCCGGTCGCGGGCAGCACCAGGTGCCGTACCGTCCGGAACTCCTGCGGCCGGTAGCGGCGGTAGTACAGCGGCAGGGCGATGTTGGACGCGAGGTAGACCAGCAGGATCAGGATGGAGCCCAGGCTGGAGGACTCGGCGAAGAAGACCACGGGGTTCATCGGCCCGCCGTCCGCCCCGAGCAGATGACCCAGGCCCCAGCCGCCGATGATCAGCAGGGAGATGGCGGTGAAGGTGACGATCGCGTTGGTCGGCGTCCGGCGGGTGGGGTGCACGTAGCCGAAGAAGGACGGCAGCAGGCCCTCGCGTCCGGCGTTGAACACCAGGCGGGCCTGGGAGTTGATACCGGCGATCAGCACGCCGAGGGTGGAGGTCAGGCCCCCGAGGTAGGCGAGGAAGGCGAGTCCTCCGAGGGTGTCGTGGGCGACGTCGACGAAGGGGATGCGGGCGTCGCCGAGCCTGGCCACGTCGTAGTCGAAGCCGGTCACCGTGGCGTAGGAGAAGAGGACGTAGCTGACGGTCATGATCGCGACGGAGAAGAACACGGCGCGGCCGACGTTGCGGCGCGGGTTCTCCGTCTCCTCGGCCAGTGCCGCCGAGTTCTCCCAGCCGATGAACAGGTACACCGCCAGCGGGAAGCCCGCGGCCAGGCCCCTGAGGCCGTGACTGATGTGGCCGGGCAGGAACGGGTCCGCGGAGAGGTGGCCGCGGTGTTCGACGAGCGCCGCGACGGAGACCACGACCAGCACCAGCATCTCCACGCCGAAGAAGTAGCCGGCCCACTTGGTGGAGACCACCACTCCGCGCAGCATCAGCACCACCGCCAGCCCGGTCAGCAGCAGCGTCCAGATGATCCAGGGCAGGTCGACGCCGGTGTAGTGGTACAGGGTGATCTGTACGAACCCGCCCGAGATCGCGATGACGGAGGCCATCGCGATGATGTAGCCGAGCCCGGCCAGCAGGGCCGTGGTCACCGCGCTGACCGGCCCGAAGGTCTTGCCCACGAACGTGGTGAAGCTGCCCGCGGAGGGGTGTGCCCGGGAGAACTCGGCGAGCGTGTTGCCCAGCAGCGCGACCGCGATGCCGGCGGCCACGATGGTCAGCGGTGACGCGATCCCCGCGGTGGTGGCGAGGAAGGCGAAGCCGAAGAAGAAGCTCATGGCCGGGCCGACGTTGGCCATCGTGGCGGCGGCGATGTCCGCCATGCCGAGGACGCCGCCGCGCAGACGCTGGGGCGTGCCGCCGGCGGGGCCCGGCGTCGACGACGGGCCGGCGGCTCCGAGGTCGGACATGGCGGCGGCTCCTTCTGCGGTGGGGGCGGTCGGTACGGCGTCAGTCCGGGCGGGCGTGCCGGTGGGCCTTGACGGCGCGCACGGCCGGGCCCAGGGCGCCGCGGTCGAGTTCGGTGAGCAGGTCGGCGTGGCAGCGGTTGCGTGCCCGTACCACGTCGGGTTCCGGGGCGGGCCGCAGCAGGCACTGCCGGCCGAGCAGGTCGGCGGCGAACTCGCGGACCCCGGCGCCGCCGAGCGCTTCGGCGAGGTCGAGGTGGAAGCGGGTCTCCATCTCGACCAGCCGGGCCGGGTCGGTCACCATGTCCATCGCGTCGACCAGCGACCGCAGCCCGTCCAGCCGGCCGGCCGGGACCTCGCCGGCCCCGTGGGCGACCAGGCCGCACTCGAGGAGCAGGTGGAAACCGTCCAGCGCGGCCGCCTCGTCGGGGTCGTGCATCAGGGCGACGACGGTGTCCCAGTCCGGCGCGACGAAGGTGCCGCCCGCGCGGCCCCGCCGGCGGTCGAGCAGGCCGTCCTGGCACATTCCCTCCAGTGCGCGGCGCACGGTGATCTCACTGATCCCCAGTTCCTCGGCGAGGACGCCGACGTCCGGCAGCCGGTCTCCCGGGGAGACGGCCTTCAGACGTACCCGCAGGGCGATCCGGGACCGGACGAGTTCCGATCCCGTGGGCCCCCTGCCGGGCAGGAGGCGGGTGTCCGCGCCGCCGTAGGGTCCGAACTTGCCCGCTGCATTCGCCACGGCGTCACCCTAACCGTCCTGCTGAGCGGGGATGCGTGAAAAATAGAGCACACTGAACACTTAAACAAGGCGAACAGCTCTTGTTTTTTTAGATCGCACTGAACTAATTTCCGGACGCATGTCCTCGTCCCCACTTCCTCCCAGGATGTCGAGATGACCGCGCGTCCCCCGCTCCCCGACACGGACCAGCCGAGCACCACCGCCGAGAGCACCTCGGCGGGCTCCGGCCTGCAAGCCGGACTGAAGAACCGCCATCTGTCGATGATCGCCATCGGCGGTGTCATCGGCGCCGGCCTGTTCGTCGGCTCCGGCTCCGGCATCGCCGCCGCCGGCCCCGGCATCCTCATCTCGTACGCCCTCGTCGGCGCCCTCGTCGTCCTCGTCATGCGCATGCTGGGCGAGATGGCCGCGGCCAACCCGACCTCCGGCTCGTTCTCCGCCTACGCCGACCGTGCGCTCGGCCGCTGGGCCGGATTCACCATCGGCTGGCTGTACTGGTTCTTCTGGGTCGTGGTGCTCGCGGTCGAGGCGACCGCCGGCGCGAAGATCCTGGCCGGCTGGGTCCCGGCGGTCCCGCAGTGGGGCTGGGCACTGATCGTCATGCTCGTCCTCACCGCCAGCAACCTGGCCTCGGTCAGCTCCTACGGCGAGTTCGAGTTCTGGTTCGCCGGCATCAAGGTCGTCGCCATCGCCGCGTTCATCGTGCTCGGCGCCCTCGCGATCTTCGGCCTGCTGCCCGGCTCGGACCACCCGGCGTCCGGCTTCTCCAACCTCACCGCGCACGGCGGCTTCCTGCCGCACGGCCCCGGCGCCATCCTCACCGGCGTCCTGATGGTCGTCTTCTCCTTCATGGGCAGCGAGATCGTCACCCTGGCCGCCGGCGAGTCCGCGGACCCGCGCGGCGCGGTCACCAAGGCCACCAACAGCGTGATCTGGCGGATCGCGGTGTTCTACCTCGGCTCGATCCTCATCGTGGTGTCGCTGCTGCGCTGGGACGACCCGGCGATCCTCAAGGACGGCTCGTACGTCGCCGCCCTGAGCTCCATCGGCATCCCGCACGCCGGTGAGATCATGAACGCCATCGTGCTGACCTCGGTGCTGTCCTGTCTCAACTCGGGCCTGTACACCGCCTCCCGGATGGCGTTCTCCCTCGGCGGCCGCAGCGACGCGCCGGCCTCCTTCGGCCGCACCACGGACCGGGGCGTCCCCCGTACGGCCATCCTCGCCTCGGTGGTCTTCGGCTTCGTCGCCGTCGCCTTCAACTACCTGTGGCCGGACACCGTCTTCCAGTTCCTGCTGAACTCCTCCGGCGCGATCGCCCTCTTCGTCTGGCTGGTCATCTGCTTCTCCCAGCTGCGCATGCGCAAGATCATCGAGCGGGAGACGCCCGAGAAGCTGATCGTCCGGATGTGGCTCTACCCCTACCTGACCTGGGCCACCATCACCCTGATCGTCTTCGTGCTCGGCTACATGCTCACCGACACCGCCGACGGCGGCGGCCGCGACCAGGTGGTCCTGTCCACGCTGGTGGCCGTCGGCGTGGTGGCCGTCGCACTGGTCCGCGAACGCCTCGGGCGGACACGCGACGCGGTCCCCTCCGCGTAGCGCCTGTCCGGGTAGCGCCTGTCCGGCGGATCAGGCCGCGGGAAGGGCCGTGCCCCTCAGCGCGAGGGGCACGCCGGGCCCCGCGTCCGCGGCGTGATCCGCCGGAGGGAACCCGGGTCCAGGACCCGCCGGGCGGCGGTGCGGCTCTCCGGCCGCACCGCCGCCGCGTCGTTGCCGCGACGGTGCGCGGCGTTCGCCGTGACCGGCGGCGCGGGCGATGACACCTGTCGGCCCGCCCCGGCCGCGCGGGGGCGACGGCGCCCACCCGGCGGGTCCGGCCGGCGTCCGGCCGTGGTCTCGGCACGGCGGACTGTCGTCCGCCGGCGCCGTGGAGCCGACGGTCGCCGTGTGCCGGCGTGCGCCGCTGTGCGCCGCCGGGCGTGGCCCGCAGGCGGGCGGGCCGGGAGATCGCCCGGCCGGGGCCGCGTCCGCCGTGGCCGCGGAGGCGGTCGGTAGCCGTGCCGGCGGCTGCCGTGCCCGGCGGCTGTCGTGCCCGGCGGCTGTCGTGCACCGATCGCCGGCCCCGGCCCTGGCCCTGGCCAAGGCCGGTCGCGGCTCAGGCGCCGACGTACGTCGCGAGGTGTTCGGCGGTGAGGGTGGTGCGGGTGGTGACGAGGTCGGTGGGGGTGCCCTCGAAGACGACGCGGCCGCCGTCGTGGCCGGCGCCGGGGCCGAGGTCGATGATCCAGTCGGCGTGCGCCATGACCGCCTGGTGGTGCTCGATGACGATCACGGACTTGCCGGAGTCGACCAACCGGTCGAGCAGACCGAGGAGTTGCTCGACGTCGGCGAGGTGGAGACCGGTGGTCGGCTCGTCGAGGACGTAGACGCCGCCCTTCTCCGCCATGTGCGTGGCCAGCTTCAGGCGCTGCCGCTCACCGCCGGAGAGCGTGGTGAGCGGCTGGCCGAGGGTGAGGTAGCCGAGCCCGACGTCCGCGAGGCGCTCCAGGACCTTGTGCGCGGCCGGGGTGCGCGCCTCGCCCTCGGCGAAGAACTCCAGGGCTTCCGACACCGGCATCGCGAGCACCTCGGAGATGTCCCGGCCGCCGAGGCGGTATTCGAGGACCGAGGCGTCGAACCGCTTGCCCTCGCAGTCCTCGCAGGTGCTGGCGACCCCGGCCATCATCGCCAGGTCGGTGTAGATGACGCCGGCGCCGTTGCACGTGGGGCACGCGCCCTCGGAGTTGGCGCTGAACAAGGCGGGCTTGACCCCGTTGGCCTTGGCGAACGCCTTGCGGATCGGCTCCAGGAGACCGGTGTACGTCGCCGGGTTGCTGCGCCGCGAACCCCGGATCGGGCTCTGGTCGACCGAGACGACCCCGAGGTCCGTGGGGATGGACCGGTGTACGAGCGAGCTCTTGCCGGACCCCGCGACACCGGTGATCACGGTGAGCACGCCGAGCGGGACGTCCACGTCGACGTCCCGGAGGTTGTTCGCCGAGGCGCCGCGGATCTCCAGGGCACCGGTGGGCCGGCGCACCTCGTCCTTGAGCGAGGCGCGGTCGTCGAGGTGGCGGCCGGTGACGGTGTCGCTGCCGCGCAGCTTGCCGACGGTGCCCTCGAAGCAGACGGTGCCGCCCGCCGTACCGGCGCCGGGGCCGAGGTCGACCACGTGGTCGGCGATCTCGATGACCTCCGGCTTGTGCTCGACGACGAGCACCGTGTTGCCCTTGTCCCGCAGCCGCAGCAGCAGGCCGTTCATCCGCTGGATGTCGTGCGGGTGCAGACCCGCGGTCGGCTCGTCGAAGACGTACGTGACGTCGGTGAGTGACGAACCGAGGTGGCGGATCATCTTGACGCGCTGCGCCTCACCGCCCGACAGCGTGCCCGCGGGCCGGTCCAGCGAGAGGTAGCCGAGGCCGATCTCCACGAACGAGTCGAGGCTCTGCTGGAGCGCGGTGAGCAGCGGCGCCACCGACGGCTCGTCGAGGGCGCGTACCCAGTCGGCCAGGTCCCTGATCTCCATCCGGCAGGCGTCCGCGATGGAGATCTTCCCGATCTTCGAGGCGCGGGCGTGCTCGGCGAGCCGGGTGCCGTCGCATTCGGGGCAGGTGGCGAAGGTGACCGCGCGCTCCACGAACGCCCGGACGTGCGGCTGCATCGCCTCCTTGTCCTTGGACAGCATCGACTTCTGGATGCGCGGGATCAGACCCTCGTAGGTCATGTTGATGCCCGCGATCTTCATCCGGGTCGGCTCGCGGTGCAGGAGGTCGTGCAGTTCCTTCTTGGTGAACTCGCGGATCGGCTTGTCCGGGTCGAAGAAGCCCGACTCCGCGTAGAGCCGGGTGTTCCAGCCGCCGCCGGTGTAGCCGGGGATGGTGAAGGCGCCCTCGTTGACCGACTTGCTGTCGTCGTAGAGCTGGGTCAGGTCGAGGTCGGAGACCGAGCCGCGGCCCTCGCAGCGCGGGCACATGCCGCCGACCCGGTTGAAGGTGACCTTCTCCGCCTTCTTGGCGCCCCGCTCCACCTTGATCGCACCGGAGGCCGAGACCGAGGGCACGTTGAAGGCGAACGCTCCGGGCGGGCCGACGTAGGGCTTGCCGAGCCGGCTGAACAGGATCCGCAGCATCGCGTTGGCGTCGGTCGCGGTGCCGACCGTGGAGCGCGGGTCGGCGCCCATCCGCTGCTGGTCGACGCTGATCACGGTGGTCAGACCGTCGAGGACGTCGACCTCGGGCCGCGACAGGTTCGGCATGAAGCCCTGGACGAACGCGCTGTACGTCTCGTTGATCAGCCGCTGCGACTCGGCGGCGATCGTGTCGAACACCAGCGAGCTCTTGCCCGAGCCGGAGACACCGGTGAACACCGTCAGCCGGCGCTTCGGGATCTCGATGCTGACGTCCTTGAGGTTGTTCTCGCGCGCGCCGTGCACCCGGATCAGATCGTGGCTGTCGGCTACGTGCGACGCGGGCGGCTGGGTGTCCGTGTTCGTGGCCATGCACGCACCCTAGAGGCGGCTCGGGGGCCGGCGCTTCTCGATTCCTGACCGGGCCCGGCCCGGGGAACTTCCTTCCAGCCTCACCCGACTCCTGAAGCATGAAGGAGTCCCGCCGGCCCTCCTCCGGCGCGGGCGCGGTGCCGTCGGCGTCCGCCGAGCGGCGCGAGACCTGGATCACAGGCTGTGGATTGAGCGTGGCCCCCTGTGGATTTCCGTACCTCCGCATGTCGACCGTGCCCGAGTGCGAGGATGAGGCGCCATGACAGCAGGGTGGTGTTCTCGCACAGTACGGGCCGTGGTGTTCGCGGCCGTCTGTGTGGTGCTCGCCGCCCTGGGCCACGTCATGATGTCCGGCAGCCGCGTGCCCGTATGGGCGCTGGCCGCCGCAGTGGCCGGGACGGGCGCCGCGGGCTGGTGCCTGGCGGGCCGGGAACGGGGCCTGCCGCTGATCGTGACGGTCGTGGTCGCCGTCCAGACCGTGCTGCACGAGGCGTTCTGGCTCGCGCAGCCGTCGTCGGGCGGGCCGGGCGCCATGTCCATGGGCTCCATGCGGATGGACTCCATGGACATGGGGAGCATGGGGATGAGCTCCATGCCCCCTATGTCTTCCATGCCTTCCATGCCTTCCATGTCCTCCACGGGCCACATGACGGACATGGGGCAGTCACTGGCCGGCGGCGGCGGTTCGTCGTCGTCCGGCATGCTCGCCGCCCACCTGCTCGCCGCGCTCCTGACCGGCCTGTGGCTGGCGTACGGGGAGAAGGCAGCCTTCCGCATCGTGCGGGCCGTCGCCGGACGGCTGGCGGCGCCACTGCGGCTGCTGCTCGCGCTGCCCGTCCCGCCGTGCCGCCCGCTCGCCCGGCCTCGGCGCCCCCGCTCGGACCGGGCGCCGGGCCTTCTCCTCCTCGTCCACGCGATCACCTCCCGGGGGCCACCGGTGGGGACGGCTGTCATCTGACGACAGCTGGATTCCCGGGGCTGCCCGTGCGCGCCCCGGGCCTCGGCCGTACGCCCGCGCAAGCGCCGTAGCGCCTCCGTGTCGCAGCGCCTCCGCGCCGTAAGGCCGTCTCCCCGCTCACCGGACCGTCCGCGCCCTCGCGCGCCCCGGTCCGGATCACGGATCCGCGAAGGACACCAGGTGATCACCACTGCCCTGAACGACGACTCGATAACCGCCTGGGCGCTCGCCGCCCGAGGCGGCGACCCGGACGCGGTCGAGCACTTCGTACGCGCCCTCCACCGCGACGTCCAGCGTTACGTCGCCCACCTGTGCGGCGATCCCCAGGCCGTCGACGACCTCGCCCAGGACACGTTCCTGCGCGCGCTCGGCAGCCTCCACCGCTTCGAGGGCCGTTCCTCGGCGCGCGCCTGGTTGCTGTCCATCGCCCGCCGGGCGGTCATCGACAGCTACCGGTACGCCGCCGCCCGGCCCCGGCTGTCCCACGTGCCGGACTGGCAGATGGCCGTCGAGCTGGCCCAACCGCTGGACCTGCCCGGCTTCGACGACGGCATCGCCCTGCTGGACCTGCTGGCCGCCCTGCCCGACGAGCGCCGGGAGGCGTTCGTCCTCACCCAACTGGTCGGCCTGCCCTACGCGGAGGCGGCCGCGGTCAGCGACTGCCCGGTCGGCACCGTCCGTTCCCGAGTGGCCCGTGCCCGGGCGACCCTGATGGACCTGCTGGACGACGGGGGCACCTCCCACGCCCTTGAGGCAGTGGGGGAGGAGGACCGGCCCACCGCACTGGCGGCAGCCTGAGCCACCGACGCCGTTGGGTGACCCGGGTCGGTGTCTCAGGACCAGGCGATCTCGCCATGGCGGGAGACGAAGCGTCCGGTACCGGCGCCGGGTTCCTCGGTGGCGAGGGCGACGATCGCGTCCGTGCCCTCGGTGACGGTCTGGGGGCCGCTGTGACCGTTGAGGTCGGTCGCGGTGTAGCCGGGGTCGGCGGCGTTGACGCGGATGCCCTCGAGCGCCTTGGCGTACTGCGTGGTCAACATCGTCAGCGCCGCCTTCGACGAGGTGTACAGCGGCGCGATGACGTGGGACTCGGGCCGGCCGGGGTCGTGGGTGAGGGCGAGGGACCCCATGCCGCTGCTGACGTTGATGATCACGGGTTCGCCCGAGCGGCGCAGCAGCGGCAGGAACGCGGTGGTGGTGCGGACGACGCCGATGACGTTGACGTCGAGGACGGCGTGGGCGTCGGCGGCGGTGAGGCCGCTGGGATCGCCGACGGGGCCGTGGACACCGGCGTTGTTGATCAGGACGTCGATCCTGCCCTCGTGTGCGGCGACGTCCGCGGCCGCGGCGGCCACGGACGCGTCGTCGGTCACGTCGATGGGGACGAAGCGGGCGCCGAGCGCGGCGGCGGCCTCCTCGCCCTGCCCGCGGTCGCGGGCCCCGACGAGCACGGTGTGGCCGCACTCGGTCAGACGGCGGGCGGTCTCGCGCCCGAGACCCTTGTTGGCTCCGGTGATGAAGGTGATCGTCATACGTTCGATACTGGTCCCGGCGAAGGAGGCGGACCAGGGACGCCTCGACGGAGGGACGCCCCGACGGAGGGACGCCCCGACGGAGGGACGCCTCGACGGTAGGAAGACCAGTACCAGCCTCGCGCCCACCCGCACGACCGGGGATGCAGGAGGATGGAGCTCATGCCGACGACCCCGGGAACCGGAACCGGACTGGGCGCGATGATCCGCACGTGGCGCGACCGGCTGCCCCCGTCGGCCGCCGGGCTGCCGGTGCCCCGGGGGCGCCGGGCGGCCGGGCTGCGGCGCGAAGAACTGGCCGACCTGGCCGGGGTGTCCGTCGACTACATCGTGCGCCTGGAGCAGGGGCGGGCCACGACACCCTCGGCGTCGGTGGTGGCGTCACTGGCGCGCGCCCTGCAACTGTCCACCGCCGAGCGGGACCACCTGTACCGGCTGGCCCGGCTCGTACCGCCGGCGGACGGCGCGATCTCCGACCACCTCCCGCCCGGCATGCAGCGGGTGCTCGCCCGCCTCGGGGACGTGGCGGCCGCCGTGTTCGCGGCGGACTGGCAACTGGTGTGGTGGAACCGTGGCTGGGCCGCCCTGCTGGGCGACCCCTCCGCCTCGCCGTCGCGGCTGCGCAACTTCGCCCGCGACAGGTTCCCGGTGGACACCGGACCCGCCCGCCTCGCGCTGTGGCCGGTGACCGAGGCGGACCGCGACGCCATCGACGCCGCCGTCGTCTCCGACCTGCGCCGCGCC
Source organism: Streptomyces sp. NPDC001480 (assembly GCF_042894725.1). Taxonomy (NCBI): domain Bacteria; kingdom Bacillati; phylum Actinomycetota; class Actinomycetes; order Kitasatosporales; family Streptomycetaceae; genus Streptomyces; species Streptomyces sp. NPDC001480. The sequence continues at coordinate 57,757 of NZ_JBIAVX010000020.1, forward strand.
ACCGGCCGCTTCCCCCAGGACGATCGCCTGGCCACGCTGATCCGCGAACTGAACGCGGGCAACGGGAGGTTCGCCGAACTGTGGGCGACCGGAGGGGTGGCCGCGCACCGTGAGGACCACAAGACGATCGACCACCCGACGGTGGGCCCGGTCACGGTGGACTGCGACGTCCTGACCGACGGCGACTCCGAGCTGAAGATCGTCATCATGACCGCCGTGCCCGGCAGCGAGGACGAGACCAAGCTCCGGCTCACCACCATCGCCGCCCGACCGGCCACCACGCCCAACTGATCCGCGAGGTCACGAGCTCACGAGCTCACGCGGTCACGGCTTTCGGGCCACCGCGCAGAACTCGTCGATGTCGCGGGTGCGGCTCGCGTCCGCGGGGTCGGGACGCCAGCGCGTGAGGGGAACGATGCCGGGTTCGAGCAGTTCCAGGTCCCGCACGTAGCCGCGGATGTGCTCGGGGGTGCGCATGACCATGGGGTTGGGGCTGTTGTCGTTCCACTCCTTGGCGGCGTCGTCGGTACGGCCGCCCCCCACGGCGGTGGTGGTGTGCGTGAGTGCGAGGTGGCTGCCGGGGGCCATGACGTCACGCAGGCGGCCCATGATGGCGTCCACCGTGTCGTCGCCGGGGATGAACAGGAGGACGCCGAGGAGGGTGATGGCGACCGGCTGGGTGAAGTCGAGGGTGCGGGCGGCTTCGTCGAGGATCCGGCCGGGATCGCGCAGGTCGGCCTCGATGTAGTCGGTCCTGCCCTCGGGGGTGCTGCGGAGCAGCGCTTCGGCGTGGCGCAGGACGATGGGGTCGTTGTCCACGTAGACGACGCGGGCTTCGGGCGCCAGGCGCTGGGCCACTTCGTGGGTGTTGTCGGCGGTGGGCAGGCCGGTGCCGATGTCGAGGAACTGGCGGATGCCGCAGTCGACGGTGAAGTACCGGATGATCCGCCGGAGGAAGGCACGTTGGAAGCGGGCCATGTCCGCGATCTCGGGATAGATCTCGAGGATCGCGTCTCCCGCTTCGCGGTCGGCCTCGTAGTTGTCCTTGCCGCCGAGCCAGTAGTTCCAGGTCCGGGCGGGGTGAGCGGTGGTGGGGGCGAAACCGGCTAAGCGCTCTTCATACACGGCAGGCGTCCTCGGATGGGCGTGCTTCGCATCGGATGCCGGGGAGGATACGGCCGCCCTGATTCCAGGGGGGAGCGAACCGGCCAGCCGGACAGTGGCGGTTCGTCAGAAGATCTCGCGGACTTCACGGACCGCGTAGAACACGAGGACGTAGCCGGCGACGGGGTCGGCCCACCACCAGCCGAGGGAGGTGTTCAGTACGAGACCGAGGAGGACGGCGACGGCCAGCAGACCGTCGATCAGCGTCACCCGGCCCTCGGTGCGCAGCACCGGGTTGTCGAGCGCCGCGCCGGTGCGGGACTTGCCCGCGGCTAGAGCGAACATCACGGCGGCGGTGACCGCGGTCCAGACGATGCCCAGCGGCGAGTGCCCGGGATGGTGTCCGCCGGTCAGGACCACCGTGGACTGCACGAACAGGTACGCGGCCAGTCCCGCGAACGCGAAGCCGATCAGCCGCAGGGCCCGGCGCCGCCGCGCCTCACCGGTGCCGGACAGTTCCCACACGACGACGGTCGACGCGCCGATCTCGATGAGGGAGTCCAGACCGAACCCGGCCAGCGCGACCGACCGGGCGCGCAGGGCGGCGACGGCGAGGACGACGATGCCGACCACGTTCCACCCGAGCGTGACGTACTCCAGGGCGAAGCCCCGGCGGAGCAGGGCGCTGCGGTTGCTGTCGTCCGGGACGCTCACCGGCAGAGTCTCCCACTTCGTGCTTCGCGCGCGGTACGGGCAGTCCGGTCAGGCGACGCCGGCCGGCCGCGGGGTGCCGTGGAAGACCTGGCGTGTGTGCCAGGCGCGGTGGGCCGCCGCGATGGGGCGGGCTCCCGGCTGAGGGCCGGTCAGCGGGCGGCCCGCGAGGGCTATGGGTCCATGTAGGTTTCCGCAGCTCGATCGCCAGTTACCGAAAGTCATATTCGGTGCGGTGCGGCTCCGTCCTGCCGGCGGTAGAGGTCGCGCAGCAGGGAAATCTCGGCGCCGTGATGGATCAGCTCCCTGTTGACATGCAGGACTCTGTTCTCCATGGGAAACCGCTCGGGACCCGCCGTGGGCGGATTGTCCAGGTCGGCGTCCGAGAGCTCGCGGACCCCCGCGTTCCATCTCCCGTACATCTCATCGAGCTGTTTCAGCGCCTCGTCAGCGGTTCCCGCGTAGGCGAATGTCTCGGATTCGACGTCCTGGCCGCCGAAGTACCATCCGACCCGATAGCCCAGGCAGGAGACGATGATGTGCGCCAGCCGCCAGGCAATCGTGGTCACCGGTGCCGGCACCGGGTCAGGGAACGCGAAGTCCATCGTCCACTCGCCCGAACCTGCCGGCATCGGTGCGGCCGACGTGCCACGTGGGCGAATGCTCCAGCAGTCGCGCACCGGCTCCCAGAAGTACTCCTCGTCGGTAAGACCCTCCAGCCGTGGCCGCAAGTTCTTGCGCCAGTACCAGTCCAACTGCTCCGCGAGCCGTTCGCTTCTCGTCATTGCCGCACACTACAGACCTGTCGAGCAGAGCGTGCCGGCCTGATGGTCGCAGGACTATTCCGGCTATGCCGCCTGACGGCCCCTCCCGGCACCAAAAAGGGCGAGGCCCGAAGACCCCGCCCGATCCGCAAGAAACCCCAGCTCAGGGCCAAACAAGGCAATAAGGCTGATGCCCCGCCTCATGCAACCGATGGCTGAAGTCCTGCCACTCGTGCAGCAACTGGTACACGTTGAACGCGTCCCGCGGCCCGCCCCGGTCCGGGACCGTGGACCAGATGAACGCCGCCGCGCCGACCGCTTCCTCGCCGATGCCCCGCAGGGGGTCGACGACGGTCATCGGGAGTTTCACGACCGCGTAGTCGGGGTGCAGGACGACCAGCTCCAGGGGCGGCACCTTGTGCAGGGGGACACCCTCGATCCCGGTGAGGACCATCGCGGCCATCGTCTCCGGCTTGATCTTGGTGAACATGCCGTTCATGCCGAGCTCGTCGCCGCCGAGCTCCTCGGGGCGCATGGAGATCGGCACGCGGGCCGCGGTCGCGCCGTCGGGCGCGCCGAAGTATTTGTACGTCACCCCCACCCGACCACCATTCCTGCTCTCCGCCTTCAACCGGTCCACTCGACGATCAATACGTCGTTCGAGCCCCTCCGGCTCATTCGGTCCGCTCTGTGCCTGACGTGCTTCGGCCGCTTCCTCCGCCTCGCGCCGGTGCCTTCCCCGCCGGGCACGTCGAGGACCCAGGTCATCAGTCCCCTCGCCCAGTCCGCCACCGCGATGCATATCTCCACCCGACTGCTTTTCTAGGACGCGTGGCCCCCGCCGCGCAACCCGATCATCGTGTCAGTGACCTCCCCCACGGCCGCCCGCCGAAACGTGCGGGGATACAACAGTCCGCGGGATCGCGTCCCAGTCTTCCCAGGTCTTCCCAGTCTCGCAGATGGCAGAAGTTCGACCACGTGATCGGTGCAGCCACCCCCGCTTTGCCGGACCCGTCCCCTCGTCGGCCTACCCTGATGAGGTCACCCTGTCAGAGAAGGTGGGAGAAGCCGCAGGTCATGAGTGAAGCCAACTCCTCGGGAGCGCTGCCGGCAGCGCCCTACCCCTACGAGGCGCCCGTCTCACAGGCCCTGTTCGACCGCGCGGCCGCCGTCACGCCGGGCGGCGTGAACTCCCCGGTGCGCGCCTTCCGTGCCGTGGGCGGTACGCCCCGGTTCATGGTGTCCGGCACCGGTCCGTACCTGACCGACGCCGACGGCCGGGAGTACGTGGATCTGGTGTGCTCCTGGGGGCCGATGATCCTCGGGCACTCCCACCCCGAGGTGATCGCCGCCGTGCAGCAGGCCGTCGCGCGCGGTACGTCCTTCGGTACGCCCGGTGAGGGCGAGGTCGCCCTCGCGGAGGAGATCGTCGCCCGGGTCGAGCCCGTCGAGCAGGTGCGGCTGGTGTCCAGCGGGACCGAGGCCACCATGTCGGCCATCCGGCTCGCCCGCGGGTTCACCCGGCGGTCCAAGGTGATCAAGTTCGCCGGGTGCTACCACGGGCACGTCGACTCGCTGCTCGCCGCCGCGGGCTCCGGCGTCGCCACCTTCGCGCTGCCCGACACCCCCGGCGTCACCGGTGCCCAGGCCGGCGACACGATCGTGCTGCCGTACAACGACCTGGAGGCCGTGCACGCCGCCTTCCACGCCCACCCCGGCGAGATCGCCTGCGTGATCACGGAGGCCTCCCCCGGCAACATGGGCGTCGTACCGCCGCAGCCGGGCTTCAACCAGGGGCTGAAGGACGCCTGCGCGCAGAACGGGGCGCTGTACATCTCCGACGAGGTGATGACCGGCTTCCGTACCAGTCGCGCCGGGTGGTACGGCGTCGACGGGGTCAGGCCCGATCTGATGACCTTCGGCAAGGTCATGGGCGGCGGCTTCCCGGCCGCGGCCTTCGGCGGCCGGGCCGACGTCATGGCCCACCTCGCGCCCGCCGGGCCCGTCTACCAGGCCGGCACCCTCTCCGGGAACCCGGTCGCCACCGCCGCGGGCCTCGCCCAGCTGCGGCTGCTCGACGACGCCGCGTACGAGACGGTCGACGCCGTGTCGGAGCAGATCCAGGGTCTGGTCACCGAGGCGCTCACCAAGGAGGGCGTGGCGCACCGGCTCCAGCGGGCCTCCAACATGTTCTCCGTCTTCTTCACGGACCGCTCCGTGCGGAACTACGAGGACGCCAAGGCGCAGGACTCCTTCCGCTTCACCGCCTTCTTCCACTCGTTGCTGGCGAACGGCGTCTACCTGCCGCCGTCGTCCTTCGAGTCCTGGTTCGTGTCCACGGCCCATGACGAGCGGGCCATCCAGAAGATCGCCGACGCCCTCCCGGCGGCGGCCCGAGCTGCGGCGGAGGCCACGGCAGCATGAGTGACAGCAAGGACATCACCGTCGTTCACCTCATGCGGCACGGCGAGGTGGAGAACCCGACCGGCGTCCTCTACGGGCGGCTGCCGGGCTACCGTCTCTCCGAGCTGGGCCGGCAGATGGCCGAGCGGGTCGCCGAGCACCTCGCCCCGCGCGATGTGACGTACGTCGTCGCCTCCCCGCTGGAGCGGGCGCAGGAGACCGCGACCCCGATCGCCAAGGCGCACGGCCTGGACCTGGACACCGACGAGCGGCTCATCGAGGCCGACAACGTCTTCCAGGGCAAGACCTTCGGTGTCGGGGACGGGGCGCTGCGCCGGCCGGAGAACTGGAAGCACCTCGTCAACCCGTTCAAGCCGTCCTGGGGGGAGCCGTACGTCGACCAGGTCGTGCGGATGATGGGCGCGCTGAACGCGGCGAAGGACCGGGCGCGCGGGCACGAGGCGGTGCTGGTGAGCCATCAGCTGCCGATCTGGATCGTGCGTTCGTACGTCGAGCGGCGGCGGCTGTGGCACGATCCGCGCAAGCGTCAGTGCACCCTGGCCTCCCTGACGACTTTCACATACCAGGGCGACAGGATCGTTTCCGTCGGCTACTCCGAGCCCGCCCGCGACCTCGTCCCGGCCCATCTGCTGGCCGGTGCGAAGCCGGTGAAGGGGCAGGGGAAGGCGTTCGGGGCCTGAGGGTTCCGTGGAGACAGGCTTGTTACGTTTGTTGCGGATTAACTGAATAACTGAGGAACCTACCGGTTCGTCACGCCCTCTGAGTGGGTGACCACCAGCAGGACGTGACGAATCGGGGTTCTCATGCGCACCTTCTCCCGACGCGGAGTACTCGGCCTCGGCGCGGGTGCCGCGGCCGCCGCCTCACTCGCCGGCTGCGGAACGCTCGACGCGTCAGACGGCGACGGGCACGGTTCCGGTTCCGGCAAGGGACGTTCCCGGGACCACGGCAGCGGCAGCAGTGCGCACCCCGCCCGCCCCCTCGGCGACGGTTCCACGTCCTTCACCGGCAAGCAGCCCCACCAGCCTGCCAAGCCCGAGCCGCTGCACCCCGGTCAGGAGCCGCCGCAGTTCGTCGTCTTCTCCTGGGACGGTGCGGGCGAGGTCGGCAACGGCCTCTTCCCGCGCTTCCTCGACCTCGCCAAGGAGCACGGGGCGAGCATGACCTTCTTCCTCTCGGGGCTGTACCTGCTGCCCGAGTCGAAGAAGCGGCTCTACAACCCGCCGAACAACCCGCGCGGCGCCTCCGACATCGGCTACCTCACCGACGACCACGTCAAGGCGACGCTCACCAACGTCCGCCGTGCCTGGCTCGAGGGCCACGAGATCGGCACCCACTTCAACGGGCACTTCTGCGGCGAGGCGCACGGCTCGGTCAAGTGGTGGACCCCGCAGCAGTGGAAGAGTGAGATCGAGCAGGCGAAGTCCTTCGTGAAGCAGTGGCGGACCAACACCGGCTGGAAGGACATGCCGGCGCTGCCGTTCGACTACGACAAGGAGCTCGTCGGCGGCCGTACGCCCTGTCTGCTCGGCCAGGACAACCTGTTGCCCACCGCCCGCGAGCTCGGCTGGCGCTACGACGCCTCCTCGCCGGGCGGCCGTCAGACGTGGCCGCAGAAGAAGCTGGGGATCTGGGACCTGCCGTTGCAGCAGATACCTTTCCCCGGGCACTCCTTCGAAGTGCTCTCCATGGACTACAACATGCTCGCCAACCAGTCCGTCAACTCCACCAAGGCGCCGGCCTACAACTACCCGGGCTGGCGCCGGCAGTCCGCTCAGGCCTACATATCCGGATTCCAGCGGGCATACGAGACAAACAGGGCACCCTTCTTCATAGGCAACCACTTCGAGCAGTGGAACGGCGGCCTCTACATGGACGCCGTCGAGGAGGCCTTCAAGCACATCGCGCGCGAGAAGGAGAAGGGCGCGGACGTACGGCTGGTCTCCTTCAAGCAGTTCGTGGACTGGCTGGACGTGCAGAAGCCCGAGGTGCTCGCCAAGCTGCGTACCCTGGAGGTCGGGCAGCGGCCGGCGGGCGGCTGGAAGGGCTTCCTGTCGGACACGAAGTCGGCCTCTTCGAACGCCGCCTGAGACCGCTGCCCGAAACGCCGCCTGAAATGCGGGTTTCCGCCCGCAAGGGGGGTGCGCAACATCCCCAGAACGGGCATGCGAAACTTTTCACATGACTACCCGCAGCCGCCTCCTGCTCGCCGCCACGGCCGCCGCAGCGGCCCTGACCCTGTCCGCGTGCAGCTCGGGCGGCATCTCGGGCGGGGGTGGTGACACCAACTTCGTCACCGGCAAGAACGGCATCGACACGGCCGCCAAGGGCCACCGGGACCCGGCGCCGGACCTGTCCGGCAAGACCATCGACGGCAAGACCCTCGACGTCGCCGACTACAAGGGCAAGGTCGTCGTCGTCAACATCTGGGGCTCCTGGTGCGGGCCGTGCCGCGCGGAGGGCAAGTACTTCGCCAAGGTCTCCAAGGAGTACGAGGGCAAGGGCGTCCAGTTCGTCGGCATCAACACCCGGGACAGCAGCACCACCCCGGCGGTCGCCTTCGAGAAGGGACAGGGGATCACCTACCCCAGCCTCTACGACCCGACCGGCAAACTGATGCTCCGCTTCAAGAAGGGCACCCTCAACCCGCAGCTGGTCCCCACCACGCTGATCCTCGACCGGGACGGGAAGATCGCCGCGCGGGCGCTGGAGGCGCTCAGCGAGGAGAGCCTGCTGAAGATGCTCAAGCCGGTCCTCGCGGAGAAGTGACGTGAGCGCACTCGTCACGCTCGCCGGCGAGGTGGGCAAGAACCAGACCGTGCTCAACGGCGCACTGCTGGTCGCCCTGCCGATCGCGGTGCTCGGCGGCCTCGTCTCCTTCTTCTCGCCCTGCGTGCTGCCGCTGGTCCCCGGCTACCTCTCCTATGTCACCGGGGTGGCCGGCACCGACCTGGCCGAGGCCAAACGGGGGCGGATGGTCGCCGGAGCCTCCCTGTTCGTGCTCGGCTTCAGTGCCGTGTTCATCTCCAGCGGGGCACTGTTCGGCTTCTTCGGCTGGACCTTGCAGGAGCACAAAGACACCCTGACCAAGGTCCTCGGCGTGCTCATGATCCTCATGGGTGTGTTCTTCATGGGGCTGATGCCCTGGCTCACCCAGCGCGAGTTCCGCTTCCACAAGCGGCCGGCGACCGGCCTGGCGGGCGCGCCCGTGCTAGGCGCGCTGTTCGGCATCGGCTGGACACCCTGCATCGGCCCCACCCTCGCGTCGGTGAACGCCCTCTCGTGGCACGAGTCGAGCGCCGGCCGCGGCGCCATACTGACCGTCGCCTACTGCCTCGGCCTCGGCGTCCCCTTCGTCCTCACCGCCGTCGCCTTCCGCAAGGCCCTCGGCGCGTTCGGCTGGGTCAAGCGCCACTATGTCTGGGTGATGCGCATCGGCGGCACCATGATGATCGTGACCGGTGTACTGCTGCTGACCGGCGCGTGGGACCGTCTCGTGCAGGAGATGCAGACCTGGTCCGACGGCTTCAATGTGGGGATCTGATCCATGAGCAAGACCACCGCCGACAACTCCCCGAACAGCGCCGAGGACCAGGACCTCGGAGCGGCCGGCTCCCAGTTGTCCACCGCCCCGCAGGAAGAGGCGGTGAGCTTTCCCTCCCTCGGGGTCATCGGCTGGGTCCGCTGGTTCTGGCGCCAGCTGACCTCCATGCGGGTCGCGCTGCTGCTGCTCCTGCTGCTGTCGCTCGGCGCGATCCCCGGCTCGCTGATCCCGCAGACCGGCGCCGACCTCAACAAGGTCGCCGACTTCCGCAAGGCGCACAGCACGCTCGCGCCGATCTACGACAAGCTCGGCCTCTTTCACGTCTACAGCTCGGTGTGGTTCTCCGCGATCTACATCCTGCTGTTCGTCTCGCTCATCGGCTGCATCGTCCCGCGCACCTGGCAGTTCGTCGGCCAGCTGCGCGGCCGGCCGCCCGCCGCGCCCAAGCGGCTGAACCGGCTGCCCGCCTACACCACCTGGCGCACCGAGGCCGAGCCCGAGCAGGTCCACGAGGCCGCGCTCGCCCTGCTGAAGAAGCGCCGCTTCCGCGCCCACTCCTCCGGTGACGCCGTCGCCGCCGAGAAGGGCTACGTGCGTGAGCTGGGCAACCTGGTCTTCCACATCGCGCTGATCGTGCTGCTGGTCGCCTTCGCCTCGGGCCAGCTGTTCAAGTCGGACGGCACCAAGCTGGTCGTCGAGGGCGCCGGGTTCTCCAACTCGATCATCCTGTACGACGACTTCAAGTCCGGCAGCCTCTTCAAGAGCGACGACCTGGTGCCCTTCAGCTTCGACCTGAAGGATTTCCAGGGCACCTACGAGATGAGCGGCCCGAACAAGGGCACCCCGCGCACCTTCCAGGCGAAGATCGACTACAGCAAGGGCGCGTACGGCAAGTCGCGGCCGGCGACCATCAAGGTCAACCAGCCGCTGAAGATCGACGACGCCAAGGTCTACCTCGTCAGCCACGGCTACGCGCCCGTCATCACCGTCCGCGACGGCAAGGGCGACGTCGTCTACAAGGACGCCGTGCCGCTGCTGCCGCTCGACGGGAACGTCAGCTCGCAGGGCGTCATCAAGGTGATGGACGGCTACAAGAACGCCCAGGGCGTCAGCGAGCAGCTGGGCGTGAAGGCCTTCTTCCTGCCGACCTACGGCGGTGGCGCCTCGGTGCTCTCCCAGTTCCCGGCGCTGCTGAACCCGGTGCTGAACCTGGAGCCGTACCACGGCGACCTCGGTGTGGACGCGGGCCTGCCGCAGAGCGTGTACCAGCTCGACAAGACCCACATGAAGGCGTACAAGGACGCCAAGGGCGCGCAGCTGAGGGACAACCTCAAGCCCGGGCAGACCATGCAGCTGCCCAACGGCGCCGGCTCGATCACCTTCGAGAAGGATGTCAAGGAGTGGGCCGGCTTCGAGATCGTCCAGGAGCCGGGCAGCGGCTGGGCGCTCGGCGGCGCGCTCGCCGCGATCTTCGGCCTCGCCGCGTCCCTGTTCATCCAGCGCCGCCGCGTCTGGGTGCGGGCCGTCCGCGGCGCCGACGGCGTCACGGTCGTCGAGATGGCCGGCCTCGGCCGCAGCGAGTCCGCCAAGGTCCCCGAGGAACTGGGCGACCTCGCCGGAATCCTCTACGACCAGGCGCCGGGGGTACCCGATGAACCGGAGGCGGAGCCGGACGGTGCGTTCGACTCCGACGCCGCAGTCGCTGCCGAAGGGGCTGAGAAGCATTGAATCCTCTCCCCTGCGGATCCAGGGAGATTCCCGGCTCACGCCGCCCGGCGGACCAGCGGCCCGCCAGGTCTTCCACGATCAACGCCGGCCGGGTTGAAACCAGCCCGGTGACACGACCGCAAGCCTTTCCCACGACCTCAACGCCCGACCGCAAGTCGCCGGGATCTTCACCCGAAGGAGTGCTGAGGTGACTCTCGCCGCCGCAACCGATCTCGCCGCCGCCACCAACGAACATCTCGCGAGCATCAGCAACACGCTGATCTACTCGTCGATGGCCGTCTACACCCTGGCCTTCTTCGCCTACATCGCCGAATGGCTCTTCGGCAGCCGCAGCAAGGTGGCCCGCACGGCCGCCGCGCTCACGGCGGACACCAAGGCCACGCGGGGGCCCGCCGTCACCGTGCAGCAGGCCGGCGGGACCGCCGTGCTGGAGCGGCCCAAGGTCGTCGTGCGGTCAGCGGCCGGTGCCCGGGACGTGCCGGACGGGCCCGGTGCCCACGGCGGTGACGAGCAGGGCGACCTCTACGGCCGGATCGCCGTCTCCCTCACCGTGCTCGCCTTCCTCGTGGAGCTGGCCGGTGTCGTCGCCCGCGCGGCCTCCGTGGAGCGGGCGCCGTGGGGCAACATGTACGAGTTCAACATCACGTTCTCGACGGTCGCCGTCGCCGTCTACCTCGCGCTGCTGGCCCTGCGGAAGAACGTCCGCTGGATGGGCCTGTTCCTGGTCACCACGGTCCTGCTCGACCTGGGCCTCGCGGTCACCGTCCTCTACACGGCGAGCGACCAGCTGGTCCCGGCCCTGCACTCGTACTGGCTCTATATCCACGTCTCCACCGCGATCTTCTGCGGCGCGGTGTTCTACGTCGGCGCGGTCGCCACGATCCTGTACCTCTTCAAGGACTCGTACGAGAACAAGCTCCAGACCGGCGGCAAGCCCGGCAGCTTCGCGACCTCGGTCCTGGAGCGCCTGCCCGCCTCCGCCTCGCTCGACAAGTTCGCCTACCGCGTCAACGCGGCCGTCTTCCCGCTGTGGACGTTCACGATCATCGCGGGCGCGATCTGGGCGGGCGACGCCTGGGGCCGCTACTGGAACTGGGACCCCAAGGAGACCTGGTCCTTCATCACCTGGGTCGCCTACGCCTGCTACCTGCACGCCCGCGCCACAGCCGGCTGGAAGGGCCGCAAGGCCGCCTACCTGGCGATGATCGCCTTCGGCTGCTGGCTGTTCAACTACTACGGCGTCAACATCTTCGTGACCGGCAAGCACTCCTACGCGGGCGTCTGAGTACCCGGGGCCGGCCGCGGACGCGGTCGCCGCGGACAAGGTCTGCTTGTCCCCGCCGGGACACGAAGACCTCCGTGTGGTGGAGTCCAGGACTCCACCACACGGAGGTCTTCGTACGGCTGGAGCCTGTCCGGCCTGCGGGTCAGTCCCTGACCTGCGTGTCGAGGAAGCTCGCGGTGGTCCGCTGGGGCGCGCCGCACGCGGCCACGGAGTTCTGGTACCACTGCTTCCACGGACCCCAGACGGTGTACGTGTTGCCGTTGATGCCGTCGGTGCAGAGGATCTTGAGCCGCTGCTCTCCCGGGCCGTAGTGGCAGGTCTGACTGATCGAGTAGGTGTTGATCTGGTGGAACCCGCAGCCGTGCACCGCGGCGCTGGCCGGGGTGGCCACGGCGATGGGCGCGGCCACGGCGATGCCGCCGAGCAGCAGCGGTGTCGAGAGGACCGAGGTGAGCTTCCTCTTGCCGAGCGTCTTCCTGTTGAACACGAGATCCCCCTCTGTTCAGGCCGGCTGGTCAGGCCGGCCGCGTGCCGTCGGCTGTGGACGACCGACGGACTGGTCGGGGAGCACGATACTGATCCGTCGCGGATCATGTCCATGACTTAACTCGCGTGTGAGCCGCTGACGGCGGCGCCCGCAACCGGGTGCGCAACCCTCGGCCAAGGGTCAGGCTGGTGTCATGACCGGTTCCATCGAACAGGGCACCAGCCAGACCCACGGGAACACGCACATCCTGCACTTCCTGGTACGGCTTCCGCGGGCCGTGGAGGAGGTCTGGCCGGCGCTCGCCACGCCGGAGGGGCTGGCGGGCTGGTTCACGGACGTCGACGTGCTGGAGCCGCGGCTCGGCGGGACCGTCGCGCTGCGCGGGCTGGGGGCCGGGGAGATCACCGCGTGGGACGTGGACCGGGTAGCCGAGTACACCGTGGAGGGCGGTGGACGCGTCCGCTTCCATCTGGAGCGGGACGCGGAGGGCGGGGCGGTGCTGCGGTTCACCCACGAGTTCCAGGGGGAGGGGGAGTCGGGATCGGGCTGGCGGACTCGATTCGAACGCTTGATCGAGCTAATGGGGGAGACCGCCGAGGCCTCCTAGGCCGGCGGCAGACACTCCTTCCCCGGCGGCTTCCCCTCCGGCCAGGCCGTCTTCACGAACCGCGAACCGCCCTCGGGCACGAGCTCCACGATCGGCACCGCCTTGTCGTACGGATTGCCGTGCGCGTCCAGACAGACCCAGCCGCTCGCCCCGCCCAGCCGCAGCGCCCCCTGCACCTGGGTCCACTCGTGGCCCACCACCGCCAGCGTCGGGGTCGCCGTGCCGCCGTGCGTGGCCATGCGGACACCGCGTACGGCCAGCCGCAGGGCGTCGTAGCCGATGATCAGCTGGCCGTCGTCCAGGGCCACCGAGCCGATCGGCCCCACCGGCCCCCGCTTGCCGTCGGCCACCAGCTCCGCCAGGTCCCGCGCGTCCTTGGCCGAGCCGCCGGTGGCCGTCGCGGGAGCCCCTTTCCACGTGTCCGGGTGGGCGAGGGAGGTGTAGCGCACGGAGAGGTTGTGTTCGAGGGCGCTGTGGTCCAGCTTCCTGTCACCGGTCAGGTACGAGCCCTCGTCACCGGTGAGCAGGGTGAACCTCCGGTCCTCGCAGCCGCGTTGCCCCAGCGCGTTGATGAACTGCCGCAACTGGGTGTGCCGGCCCGCGAACAGGATCGTGTCCGTCGTCCTGGGCGTGGAGCACAGGATCTGCGTGATCTCCCAGAACGTGTTGGCGGTGGTGCCCTCCTTGCTGCGGTCGGCGGGCGGGTAGAACGGCCGCGGCTCGGACCGCGACCCCTTCAGCAGCGCCGTGAACGCGCTCTGCAGCGTCCGCGTGTACGGGTCCCCGGGCTTGTCGTACACCAGCAGCGCCCTGCCCGCGCTGACCTTGGCGAAGGAGGCCAGCGCCCGCGCCTCGTCGGTGTTGGTCGGCGAGACCCGCGCCAGCCCGGGGAAGGGGTCCTTGCCGCCCTGCCCGTTGGCCAGGTCGTCGGCGGTGATGGAGGAGCCGACCACCGGGATCCCGCGCCGGGTCAGCTCCGCGACGGCCTTCTTGTTGTTGTCGGTGCTCTGCCCGATCCCCGCGACCGCCCGCAGCCGGTCGGCGGTCCTCGTCATCCGGGTCAGCTGGTCCACCGTCCGCCGCCAGTGGTCGCCGGTGGCCCCGGAGTTGGCGAGCAGCAGCCGGATCTGCGGGGCCTCGCCGTTGGACTGGTGGTTGGCCTGGTACTGGGCCAGGTAGGCACCCTGCAACTGGTGTTGGATGTCGGCCAGGTTCGCCGGGGCGGTCGAGGTGTACGGCAGCATCAGGGCCACCGTCACGTACGTGCCGCTCTTGAGCCGCCCGTTCTCCCGGTCGATGGCCCGCACCGCGTCCCGCAACTGGGCCCGCCCGAAGTCGTAGGCGCCCGTCGCCACGCCCACGCACTCGTCGCTGCCCGCCGGCCGCACCACCCCGGGCGCGCAGGACCGGTCGTCGTGCGCGAGCGTCCGCACCGCGAAGACCAGGCCGGTCAGCAGGGCCGCCGTCACCAGCAGCGCCAGATAGCGGCGCAGCGGGATCTCCCAGACACCCTCGCGCACCCACGTGCCCACGCCTCTGCGCGCCATCACGCCTCCCCGCTCGGGTCGTCCGGGTCCTCCGGGTCGTCCCAGGTGTCCGGCGGGCGTCCGGCGAGCGCGGCCGCCGGCCAGTCCCGGGAGGCCCGCCACAGCAGCGCGTTGCCCGCCGGCCGCAGATTGGACAGCTGCTCCAGCTCGAACCGCAGCCGGTCGCAGACCCTGGGGTCGGGCAGCACCAGCGGGTCGGCCAGCTGCCACACCGCGTGCAGCAGCCGCCGTACCCGCAGGTGCAGTACGCCGTCCACGCCCTCCGGCACCGCCAGGTCGGTGTCCGTGCGGCCCAGCGCCACGGCGGCCCGCCGGTCGCCCCGGCCGGTGAAGTCGCGGCCCTCGGCGTCGTGCGCGTGGAAGTAGGGCGCGGCGGCGACGAAGCGGAGGGTGCGCAGCCAGGCCCGGGTGTCGGCGGTGGGGAAGGTGTCGCGCAGATGGGCGACCGCCGAGTCCGCGGTGCCCAGGGCGAGTTCGTGGTGCAGCCGGTAGCGGGCGCGGCCGGGATCCTCGGCGCCGTCCGGCGCGTAGTGCGCGGCCAGGGTCTCGTGCGCCGTGCGCCAGCCGCTGTGGTCGGCATCCCGCAGGTGCAGCCGGAGCAGCAGCAGGGTCCGTACGAACAGGTCGCCGACGAAGTGCCCGGGCGTGCCCGGCAGCCCCTCCTCGGCGAGCCTGGTCTGCAGGGCCCGTACGTCCGCCGGGCCGAAGTCGTCCGGGAGCAGCGCGGCCGCCAGCGCGCAGGCCGAGTCGTGGTCGTGGGCGGCGGCCAGCACCGTCAGCTCGTCCAGCCGGTCGGCGGGCACCAGCCGGTCGAGGAGTTCGCGGTAGGCGGGCGCTCCGTCCTGGTCCTCGTGCAGCCGCACATCGGCGGTGAGCAGCTCACCGAGCGAGGTGGCCCCGGGCAGGTGCTGCGCGGCCGACTCCGCGAGCAGGGCGATACCCAGCGGATTCCCGCCGGTCAGCCGGTGCGTGGCATGCGGCAGTTGGGGCGGCACCGGAAGCTCGTCGCAGACCGCGCCGACGATGTGCAGGGTGTCGTCGGGGCTCAGCGGCGGCAGCGACACCAGCAGCGCCCGGGAGGACGGCACGGCCGCGTCCGGGGTCCAGTCGCTGCGCCGGGCCACCTCGGGCAGGCCGCGGCGGGCGGCGTTGCGCAGCGCCTCCCGCCCGTCGCCGCGCCGGGCGCCCACGAACACCACCTGGTCGGCGATGCCCTCGGCCCGGTCCCGCAGCACGGCGTCGACGAGCCCCGGCCCCGGCGCGCTCTGCGCGTTGTCGACCAGCACCAGCGGCCGGCCCAGGCGCTGCATGCGCGGCAGCATCCCCGCGTACGCCTCCGCAAGGTCGGTGAGCAGGGCCCGTACGAGATACCGCTCGGCGTGCTCCCGGGAGGTGCCGCCCGCCCGGAAGTGCCCCGCCAGCAGCATCAGCCCGCGCTGGGCGTGCCCGCCCGCGTTCGGGTACGAGCGGTACCAGACGGACGCCTTCTGGTGCCGCCGGTGCGTGAACCCCTCCGCGACCGACTCCAGGGTGGCCTCGATCGCCCCGGACAGCAGCGGCCCGGTCCCGGTCGCGGCGGCGACCACCTTCGCCGCCACCTTCCCGGCCCACCGCCCGGCGAAGCCGCTGATCCACGACCCGCTCTCGTTCAGCAGCAGGATCCGCTCGACCTCCCGCCGGATCCGCTCCGAGTCGGCATCGCCCCAGCCGCTCGCGGCCACCGCGACCAGGCCCGACATCAGACGTGGGAACTGGATCCGCCCGGCGCCGGTCACCGGCTCGGCGAGCTGCTCGGCGATCACCAGCAGCCCCTGCGCCACCGGCGACCAGGACTCGGCGGGCCGCTCCGCGGGCGGCCCGGCGAACTGCTCGTCGGCACAGTCGATCAACGCGACCGGCGTGTGCCCCTTGTACGCCTCCCGCAACTCCCCGAGCACCGAGCTCTTGCCCAGCCCCCGGGCCCCCGTGAGCAGGACGAGGGGCAGCTCCTTGGGATGCTCGACCGGGTGCGCGCGGTGCTGGTACGGGCGCAGGCCCACCAGCCGCGGAGCGAGTCCGGCCGGATCCGTGTCGAACAGGGCCCCACGCCCATGCAGACGTCTGTGCACCGCATCCCCCCTCGAACTCCAGTGTAGGAAGGGGCAGTTGCTTCCGGCCAGATCGCGTGATGTCCGTTGGGTTACGAATCTGCCCGGATCGTCAGCCGACGGTGATCGAATCCAGCTTTGCCCGCAGATAAACATGCGAGTCGACGGGCGGATAGGCCACCCGTCCCACCGGCGCGGGCACGGACTCCACCAGCGTGCCCGGGGTGCACTCCCCGAAGTACACCAGCGACATCAGCTCCTCGGCGGGCGCGTCCACGGGCGGCGGCAGCACCCGGTGCCGCCCGGACCGCCACCGGTCACCGGTCCAACGGGCCAGCAGATCCCCGATGTTGATGGTGAGCGCGGTTGGGTCGTAGGGCGCGTCCTCCCAGCCGCCCCCGCCCTCCGAGGGATCCGTGTACACCTGGAGCCCGCCCTTGCCGGCCTGCCGGTCCAGGATGGTGACCGTCCCGAAGTCGGTGTGCGGCCCGATCCGGAACTGCCCCGGCTGCGCCTCGCCGATCACCTCGGAGCCGGGGTACCAGTTGATGTTGAAGCCGTACGTCGGATGGTCCATGTGCCTGCTGAAGAAGTCCGGCTCGACCCCGAGCGCGTACCCGAGCAGGGACAGCAGCTCCTTCTCCAGCCCGGCCATCCTCCCGAGGTACTCCTCGCACAGGGGCCGCAGTTCGGGCACTTCGGCGGGCCACACGTTCGGCGCGTACCACTCCGCGTTGACGACCGGATCGTCGAACGGCTCGTGCGTGGCGAAGGTCAGCGACTCCTTCAGGTCCGGCGGCGTCTCGGTCCCCTCGGCGTACCCGTTGGCCTCCGCGCCCGGCCCCAGCCAGCCGCGCCCGCCGACCCTCGCCTCGTACGCCTGCTTCACCTCGGCGGGCAGCGTGAAGAACGCCCGCGCGGCCGCCCGGATCCGCTCCCGCAGCCCCGGCGCCACGCCGTGCCCGCTGACCAGCAGGAACCCGGCGGTCTGGAGGGCCTCGTCGACGGTACGGGCGATCCGGGCGCGGGTGTCCGGGTCGCCGTGCCGCCAGGGCCGTAGGTCGATGGTGGGGATACGGGGCTCAGTCATGGCCGATGTCCTCATTCCACAGAGCCGGGTTCTCCGCGATGAAGTCACGCATCATCGCCGTGCACTCGGGATCGTCGAGGAGAACCACCTCCACTCCGTGCCCGGCGAGCCAGTCGTGCCCGCCGTGGAAGGTGACCGCCTCGCCGACCACCACCCTCGAGATGCCGAACTGCCGGACCAGACCGGAGCAGTACCAGCACGGTGAGAGCGTGGTCACCATGGTCGTGCCCCGGTACGTCCGCTGCCGCCCCGCCGCGCGGAAGGCGGCCGTCTCCGCGTGCGCCGAGGGGTCGCCGTCCTGCACCCGCCGGTTGTGACCGCGGCCGAGGAGGGCGCCGTCGGCGCCGTAGAGCGCGGCCCCGATCGGAATACCGCCCTCGGCCAGCCCGGCCCGGGCCTCGGCGACGGCGGTGGCGAGCCATGTCCGTGCCTGTGCCTGCTCCATGCCCGGTCAGTCCCCCTTGGGGTCGTCCTTGTTCAGGGACTTCAGGAACTCGGGGTTGTCGTCGGGCGCCACCCAACGGCCCCCGCCCCCGCCCGCGCTCGGGCCCGGGCCGCCCGCGCGGGCGCCGCGGTTCTTGCCGGCGATCAGCCAGGCCACCGGGCCGACGAGCACCTCGCCGAAGAGCAGGATGACGATCACCCAGATCACCTTCGGCAGCGCGCGCACGTCTTCCTCGGGGGTGTTCAGGCAGTCCACGAAGGCGTAGATCCACAGCGCCAGGACCAGCAGGAGGGGCAGATACCTGAGCATGGGTGTGCGATCTCCTCGCGAAGTGGGACGGCCCCGGTGACCGGGCCAGGGTAGCGGGTGGGCGGAATCCGTTCCCGCGGGCGGTGTGAGCGGGGCGCGCGTCGGTGGCGCAGGGGCCTCCGCGATACTGGGACGCATGGCTTACGACGATCTTCGCTCCCTGCTCAGGGCACTGGAGCGCGAGGGAGACCTCAAGCGCATCAAGGCCGAGGTCGACCCGTACCTGGAGGTCGGGGAGATCGTCGACCGGGTGCAGAAGTCCGGCGGTCCCGCCCTGCTCTTCGAGAACGTGAAGGGCTCCGCGATGCCGCTGGCGATGAACGTCTTCGGCACCGACCGCCGGCTGCTGAAGGCCCTCGGCCTGAAGTCGTACGGCGAGATCAGCGACAAGATCGGCGGCCTGCTGCGCCCCGAACTGCCGCACGGCTTCGTCGGTGTGCGCGAGGCCTTCGGCAAGCTCGGCGCGATGGCGCACGTACCGCCGAAGAAGGTGAAGTCCGCGGGCGCGCCCGTGCAGGAGGTCGTCCTGCACGGCGACGAGGTGGACCTCGACCGGCTCCCCGCGCTCTTCACCTGGCCCAAGGACGGCGGCTCCTTCTTCAACCTCGGGCTCACCCACACCAAGGACCCCGAGACCGGCATCCGCAACCTCGGCCTGTACCGCCTCCAGCGCCACGACAAGCGCACCATCGGCATGCACTGGCAGATCCACAAGGACAGCCGCAACCACTACCAGGTCGCGGCCCGCAAGGGCGAGCGCCTCCCGGTCGCGATCGCCTTCGGCTGCCCCCCTGCCGTCACCTACGCCTCCACCGCACCCCTGCCCGGCGACATCGACGAGTACCTCTTCGCCGGGTTCATCGCGGGCAAGCGCATCGAGATGGTCGACTGCAAGACGGTCCCGCTCCAGGTCCCGGCGAACGCCGAGGTCGTACTGGAGGGCTGGCTGGAGCCGGGCGAGATGCTCCCCGAGGGCCCCTTCGGCGACCACACCGGCTTCTACACCCCGCAGGAGCCGTTCCCCGCGCTGAGGATCGACTGCGTGACGATGCGCCGCCGCCCCCTGCTCCAGTCCATCGTCGTGGGCAGGCCCCCGACCGAGGACGGCCCCCTGGGCCGCGCGACGGAGCGCTTCTTCCTCCCCCTGCTGAAGATCATCGTCCCGGACATCGTGGACTACCACCTGCCCGAGGCCGGCGGCTTCCACAACTGCGCGATCGTCTCGATCGACAAGAAGTACCCCAAGCACGCGCAGAAGGTGATGCACGCGATCTGGGGGGCACACATGATGTCGCTCACCAAGCTGATCGTGGTCGTCGACTCCGACTGCGACGTCCACGACCTCCACGAGGTCGCCTGGCGGGCGCTCGGCAACACCGACTACGCCCGCGACCTGACGGTGGCCGAGGGCCCCGTCGACCACCTCGACCACGCCTCCTACCAGCAGTTCTGGGGTGGCAAGGCGGGCATCGACGCCACGAAGAAGTGGCCCGAGGAGGGGTACACGCGGGACGGGGGATGGCCGGACATGGTCCTGTCGGACCCGGATACCGCCGAACGGGTGACGCGGCGCTGGAAGGAGTACGGGCTGTGAGCGGAGAGGCCATCCTTGGAGAGGGCAGCGCGGAGCCTCTCCGCCGACGCGGAGGTGTGCCGGCGTTCCTGCGCCTGGTGATGATCGAGCACTCGATCTTCGCGCTCCCCTTCGCCTACATCGCCTCCCTCACCGCGATGTACCAGGCGGACCGCAACATCCACTGGGGCCGGCTGCTCCTGGTCACCGTCTGCATGGTGGGTCTGCGTACCTTCGCGATGGCGGTCAACCGGATCATCGACCGCGAGATCGACGCCCGGAACCCGCGCACGGCCCACCGCGAGCTGGTGACCGGCGCGATGTCCGTCCGGCACGCCTGGACGGGCGCCCTGATCGCCCTGGTGGTCTTCCTCGGCGCGGCGGCCCTGCTGAACCCCCTGTGCCTGGCGCTGGCCCCCATCGCCGTGGTCCCGATGGTGGTCTACCCCTACGGCAAACGCTTCACGAACTTCCCCCAGGCCATCCTGGGCCTCGCCCAGGCGATGGGCCCGGTCGGCGGCTGGCTCGCGATCAGCGGCGAGTGGTCCTGGAACGCGGTGATCCTCGGCCTCGCCGTGGGCATCTGGATCGGCGGCTTCGACCTGATCTACGCCTGCCAGGACGTCGAGACCGACCGTGAGATCGGCGTCATGTCGGTCCCGGCCCGCTTCGGCATCCCCGCCGCCATCTGGGGCGCCCGCGCCTGCCACACGGTGACGACGGCCCTGTTCGTCTGGTACGCCCTCGCCACCCACGCCGGCGCGTTCTTCTGGCTGGGCCTGCTGATCGTCGCGGGCGCCTTCCTCTACGAGCACCGGATCGTCCGCCCCCACGACCTGACCCGCCTGAACAGGGCGTTCTTCCAGGTCAACGGCTTCATCGGGATCGCCCTGTTCGTGTGCGCCCTGCTCGATCTGCTGGTGCGCGGCCTCACGGTGTAGCCCGTTCGGGTGAGGCCCGTTCCCCGGCGGGCCCGGCCGGGCGCCCCGGACAGCGCCCTACCCGCCCTGAACACCGCCCGCCCCGCCGGTACGCTCAAGATGTGAACGCAGGAGAAACGCAGCGGGTGCCTTGGATCGTGGGGGTCTCCGGAGCGTCGGGGACGCCGTACGCGGCTGCCGTGCTGCGGGCGCTGCTGGAGGCGGGGGAGTCGGTCGACCTCGTGGTGTCGAGGGCGTCACGGCTCACGCTCCTTGACGAGACGGGGATCTCGTTCCGGGACGCACACTGGCGGGACGACCTGCGGGAATGGCTGGCCAGGGGGGCCGACGGCAAACCGGGCACGTTCGCGGTGGACGTCGAGGGGGTGCGGTACTGGAGCGCGGGGGACCTGGCGGCGGGGCCGTCCTCGGGGTCGTACCCCGCGAAGGGCATGCTGATCGTGCCCGCCTCCACCGCGGGCGTGGCCGGGGTCGCGCTCGGGCTGTCGAAGGATCTGCTGCAACGGGCCGCGAGCGTCACCCTCAAGGAGCGCCGCCCGCTCGTCGTGGCCGTACGGGAGGCCCCGCTGAACGGGCAGACCCTGCGCCACCTGGTCGCCCTGGACGACGCGGGCGCCACCGTGGTCCCCGCCTCCCCGGCCTTCTACGCGGGCGCCACCCACATCCAGGACCTGGTGGACTTCGTCGCCGGACGCGTCCTCGACGCGGCGGGCGTGGAGCACCGCCTCTACCGCCGCTGGCGGGGGGAGCTGGGCGGCGGCGACGCAACCCGCACGACCTGAGCGGCATCTGAGCAAGTCGAGTCACTGGCAGTACGCGGTACGCAGTACCTCTCATCACTCCAAGAACTTTTCACCGGAAGGCTTCGATCGCATGGACGCGGTGGACAGGCAGCTCATCCAGGCCCTGAGGGAGAACGGCCGGGCCTCCTACGCGGAGCTGGGGCGCCTCGTCGGCCTGTCGGGACCCAGCGTCACCGACCGCATCAACCGGCTGGAGGCGGCCGGCGTCATCACCGGCTACCGGGCCACCGTCGACTCCGCCTCCCTCGGCCTCGGAGTCACCGCCCTGATCGGCATCTCGCTCTCCGACGCCGTCGACCACGAGGACGTGGCGGGCCGGCTGAAGGACCTGCCGGAGATCGAGGACTGCTGGTTCATCGCGGGCGACGACTCCTACATGCTCAAGGTGCGCTCCACGGACGTGGACGGGCTGGAGAAGACCATCCGCCGGCTCAGCGGGACGAAGGGCGTCTCGCGGACCCGTACCACCATCGTGCTGTCCACGAAGTGGGAGAACCGGGTCGGGGAGCTGCCGGAAGAGGTCTAGGGATACCGTTGGTCGGGCTGTCTAGGAAAGGTGTTGGCATGGACGTCGGGCTCAAGCGCGAGCTGGAGGAGAAGGTCCGCTCCGGTGAGCGGCTGACCCGCGAGGACGGCATCGCGCTGTACGAGTCGGACGACCTGGCCTGGCTCGGCGGGCTCGCCCACGAGGTGCGGACGCGGAAGAACGGCGACGTCGTCCACTTCAACGTCAACCGGCACCTCAACATGACCAACGTGTGCACGGCGTCCTGCGCCTACTGCTCGTTCCAGCGCAAGCCGGGCGAGAAGGACGCGTACACGATGCGCATCGAGGAGGCGGTGAAGCTCGCCAAGGCGATGGAGTCGGAGAACCTCACCGAGCTGCACATCGTCAACGGGCTGCACCCCAACCTGCCCTGGCGGTACTACCCGCGCTCCCTGCGCGAGCTGAAGGCCGCCCTGCCGGACGTGTCGCTGAAGGCCTTCACGGCCACCGAGATCCACCACTTCGAGACCATCTCGGGGCTGTCGGCGTCGGAGATCCTCGACGAGCTCATCGACGCCGGCCTGGAGTCCCTCACCGGCGGCGGCGCGGAGATCTTCGACTGGGAGGTCCGGCAGCACATCGTCGACCACCGCACCCACTGGGAGGACTGGTCGCGGATCCACCGCCTGGCGCACGAGAAGGGGCTGAAGACCCCGTGCACCATGCTGTACGGCCACATCGAGGAGCCCCGCCACCGCGTCGACCACGTCCTGCGCCTGCGCGAACTCCAGGACGAGACGAACGGCTTCCAGGTCTTCATCCCGCTGCGCTACCAGCACGACTTCGTGGACATGCAGGACGGCAAGGTCCGCAACCGCCTCCAGGCGCGGACCCAGATGGCGACCGGCGCCGAGGCCCTCAAGACGTTCGCCGTCTCCCGCCTCCTCTTCGACAACGTCCCGCACGTGAAGGTCTTCTGGGTGATGCACGGCGTGCAGACCGCCCAGCTGGCCCTCCAGCACGGCGCCGACGACATGGACGGCTCGGTCGTCGAGTACAAGATCACCCACGACGCCGACAACTACGGCACCCCGAACAAGCTGACCCGCGAGGACCTCCTCGACCTCATCCGCGACGCCGGCTTCCGCCCGGTGGAACGCAACACGCGCTACGAGATCATCCGCGAGTACGAGGGCCCGGACCCGCTGCGCCGGGAGTCGCCGCAGCCCATGCGCGTCTGACGTGACGCCGCCGGCCGGACGGGTACCCGTCCGGCATGGCCACCACGAAGGCCCCTGAGGAGGCCTACACCGCCGAGCCCTTCGTACCGGACCGTGCCGCCGGCCTGGACGACCTCCGGGAGGCCGCCGCCGACTGTCATGGCTGCCCCCTGCACCGGAACGCCACCCAGACCGTCTTCGGCGCGGGCAGCGCGACCGCCCGTGTGATGCTCGTGGGCGAACAACCCGGCGACCAGGAGGACCGGCAGGGCAGGCCCTTCGTGGGGCCCGCCGGGAAGCTGCTGGACAAGGCGCTCGCCGAGGCGGGGATCGATCCGGGCGAGGCGTACGTGACGAACGCCGTCAAGCACTTCAAGTTCACCCAGGCCGAGCCCCGCAAGCGCCGCATCCACAAGGCGCCGACCCTGCGTGAGATGACCGCGTGCGGGCCCTGGCTGGCGGCCGAGCTCGCGGTGGTGGAGCCGGAGCTGATCGTGGTGCTGGGCGCGACCGCCGGGAAGGCGCTGCTCGGGTCCTCGTTCCGGGTGACCGAGGTGCGCGGGACCGTGCTGGAGCGTGAGATCCACGGGCGGCGGGAGCGGCTGGTGCCGACGGTGCACCCGTCGGCGGTGCTGCGGGCGGAGGACCGGGAGGGTGCGTACCGGGGGCTGGTGGCCGATCTGAAGGTGGCCGCGCAGGCGCTCGGGTAAACGGCTGTGCCACCACTCCGGTAAGGGGTAACATCCCTGCGTGTCTCTTACCTTCACTCTCGACCCCGCCATCACCCCCGCCCTCCGCGACGGCATCCTCGACATGTGGACCGACGTCACCAACGCCGGCGGAGCCGTCGGCTTCGTGGCCCCCGTGACCCGCGAGGAGGTACGCCCGGAGCTGCTGAAGCACCTCACGGCGATGGTCGAGGGACGCCACCGGCTGCTGGTCGGCCACGACGAGACGGGCGGGGTGGCCGCGACGGCGTTCTTCGCCTTCAACACGCACCGGCTGATGACGCACTGGGTCTGGCTGTACACGGTGATGGTGCACCCCAAGCACCAGGGCCAGGGGTACGGCCGGGACCTGCTGGCGGCCGCCGAGGACGCCGCCCGAGGCTTCGAGGGCATCGACGCGATACGGCTCGGCTGCCGGGGCGGGCTCGGCCTGGAGCGGTTCTACGGCTCCTGCGGCTACAAGGAGGTCGGCCGGGTCCCCGCCGCGATCCGCGTCGCGCCCGGCGACGACCGGGACGACATCACCATGCTCCTGCCCCTGCGGTGACGCCGCGCGGTGACGCCGCCGGACGCGTCCCACCCCCGTCCAAGATCGGTCGCGGGGCGTGCTTCACTGGACAGTGCCCCTTTTCGTAATCGGAAGACTGGATTGAGATGCTCCGCTACACGCTGATGCGCCTCGGAATCTTCGCGGGCTGCCTCGTGGTCGTCTGGGGCGCCGTCTACTCCGGCATCTTCCCGCGCGGCTTCGGCGACTCGAACTTCCTGTGGGTCCTGCTGCTCTCCATGGTGCTCTCGGCGCCGATCAGCTGGGTGGTGCTGCGCAAGGAGCGGGACCGCGCCTCCGTGCAGATCGTGGAGCGGGTCGACCGCGCGAAGGCCAACCTCGAGGCCAACCGCACCCAGGAGGACCTCGCCGACGACACCGCGCGGGCGCAGGGCCAGGCCTCCTGAGCGAGCCCTCCTGATCGAGACGTCCTGAGGGCAAGCCGGGGGCGCGAGCGGATCCCCCAACTAGGCTTGCCCCCATGGGTGCCGTGAAGACCAAGCGGATGCCGCGCGCGGTGCGGGAGCAGCAGATGCTCGACGCCGCCGTACGGACCTTCGGCCAGCGCGGGTACATGGCCGCGTCGATGGACGAGATCGCCGAACTGGCGGGCGTGTCCAAGCCGTTGGTGTACCTGTACCTGAACTCGAAGGAAGACCTCTTCACCGCCTGCATCCGCCGCGAGGCCGAGGCGCTCACGGAGGCCGTACGCACCGGGGTCCGGCCCGGTCTGCCCGCCGACCGTCAACTCTGGGACGGGCTCCAGGCGTTCTTCGCGCACACCGCCGAGCACCCGGACGGCTGGTCCGTGCTGCACCTCCAGGCCCGCACGCACGGTGAGCCGTTCGCCGCCGAGGTCAGGGCGATGCGCGAGGAGATCGTCGCGTTCGTCACCCGGCTGATCGCGGTCGCCGCCCGGGAGGCGCACCGCGACCCCGACCTCCCCGAGCGCGAGGTCGCCGGCCTCGCCGAGGCCCTGGTGGGCGCCGCCGAGTCCCTCGCCGCCTGGGCCAACGCCACCCCGGGCGTCACCGCCCGGCAGGCGGCGGCGACGCTGATGAACTTCGCGTGGTCGGGCCTGGGCGACCTGATGGCCGGGCGGCCGTGGTCGCCGCCGGAGCCGACGGCTCAGGGGACCAGCGCGTAGACGTCCCCGGTGACGTGCGTCTTCTCGCCGCCCCGCAGCTCGAACCGGCCGCCCTGAGCCGCGTACGTCACCGCACCCGGCAGCAGCACCGGCGCCCGGAACCCCGCCCGCACCAGCACGGCGTCCGGTGTCCCGTGCGCGGCGAGACAGCGGGCCACGGTCCACATGCCGTGCGCGATGGCACGGGGGAAACCGAAGAGGCGGGCGGTCAGCGGGCTGAGGTGGATCGGGTTGCGGTCGCCGGACACCGCGCCGTACCGCCGCCCGACGTCATCGGCCAGCTGCCACTCCTCGACGGCGGGCAGAAGGTCGCGCTCTTCACGTACGGGGGCCGCCGCCGCGGGTGCGGTCCGGGTGCGGTGCCGTGCCAGATACGTGCTCCGCGACTCCCACACCACCTCCCCGTCCGCCCGTAGCTCCGTGACCACGACCGCCTCGGTGCCGCGCCGGTGCGGCGCCAACCCGTCGACGTGCACGCCGAGTTCGTACGTCCCGCCGGCCGCCAGCGGGCCGCGCCGGGTCATCTCGATCGACGTGTGGACGAGCCCCAGCAGCGGCAGCGGGAAGGCCCGCCCGCTCATCAGCCGCATGGCCAGCGGGAACCCCAGCACGTGCGGATACGTGACCGGCAGCGCGTCCTCACCGGTCGGGAAGCCGCACACCCGCTCGTAGGCGGCCAGCCGGCCGAGGTCCACGCGCAGCCCGGGCACCACGAGCCGGTCGCGGGGGTGGTCCGCGTCCGGGCGGGGGCGCTTGAAGGGGGAGAGGAGGGCGCCGCGCAGCAGGAGCGGCGGGAGGGCGGGGAGTCCGGCGAGCTCGGTCATGCGCTACGCCCCCAGCAGGCTCTGGCCGCAGACCCGGACGACCTGCCCGTTGACCGCGCCGGAGGCGGGGTGGGCGAGCCAGGCGGTGGTCTCGGCGACGTCGACGGGCAGCCCGCCCTGGGCGAGGGAGTTCATCCGCCGTCCGGCCTCCCGGATGAACAGGGGGATCGAGGCGGTCATCGCGGTCTCGATGAATCCGGGAGCGACCGCGTTGACGGTGACCCCGTGTTCTGACAGCGCCCGGGGCGCCAGGGACCGCACCAGCCCGGCCACGCCCGCCTTGCTCGCCCCGTAGTTCGTCTGCCCCGCGTTCCCCGCGAGGCCCGCGATCGACGCGGTGGCCACGATCCGCCCGCCGGGGCGCAGGGTGCCGCGCGCGAGCAGCGCGTCCGTCGTGCGCAGCACACTGGCGAGGTTGACCTCCAGCACGGAACCCCACCGATCGGCGGGCATGTTGACCAGCCGCCGGTCCCGGGTGATCCCGGCGTTGTGGACGAGCACGTCGAGCCCGTCGGGCAGCGCCGCCGCGATCCGCTCACCGGCGTCGGCGGCGGTGACGTCGAGGGCGAGGGCGCTGCCGCCGAGCCGTTCGGCGACCCGGCGGGCGTCCGGCTCCGCCGCCGGTACGTCCAGTACGACGACCCGGGCGCCGTCCCTCGCCAGCGTCTGTGCGACCGCCTCCCCGATCCCGCGCGCGCCGCCGGTGACCAGCGCGGTGCGCCCGGCGAGGGCCCGTTCCCAGTCACCGGGACCGGGGACGCTCCCCTCACCGACGCCGCCGTCGCCCACACCGATGACCTGGCCGCTGACGTAGGCGGACTTGGGGGAGAGCAGGAAGCGCAGGGTGGACTCGGCGGCCGCCGCGTCGGTGAGCCGGACCAGGTTGACGGTCCTGCCCCGCCCGATCTCCTTGCCCAGCGACCGGGTGAAGCCCTCCAGTGCCTGCTGGGCGGCGGCCTGGTGGTGGTCGGCGGGGTCGGGCGGGGCGCCCAGCACCACCACCCGCCCGCTCGCGGCGACCGACCGTACGACGGGGTGCAGCGCCCCGTGCACCTCGCCCAGCGTCTCGACGTCCCGGACGCCGGTGGCGTCGAGGACGACGGCGGCGGGTTTCTCGGAGCCCGAGCCCGGTTCCGTGCCCGCCGTGAGCCCCGTACGACCGAGGACGGGAGCGAGGTCCAGGTCGGACTTCCCGGCGGTGAGGTGGAGCAGTGGACCGTCCAGGGAGTTCTCCCGTTCCGACCAGCGCCGCAGCGGCGCCGGCTGGGGCAGCCCGAGCCGGCGGGTCAGGAAGCGGCCGGGCGCGGTGCCGGTGAAGCTCAGGTAGCGGTCGGCCATCTGACGACTCCCAGGGGCTCAAATGCTTACTCTGGAGTAAGGTTACCGGTGGTAAGCCTATGTCAGGCCTCACGGTGAGGAGAAGGCCGAGAACGTGAGCAACCGTCAGGTAATCCCCGAGACTGCACAGGCCTGGCGCCGGACCATCCCCGAACCCCCACAAACCCACCACAGGAGCCTCGTACGATCACCTGCCTAACCGTCGGTAACCCCTTTCTGTGGCAGGCCCGCCGGTGAACGCCTCGGTGCGCGAGGCACGTACTTAATGCAGCAAGCAGTTCACGCTGCACGCCCGAGGAGCCGCCCGTGTCCACCCCGTACCCGAACGCACCCGTCTCCTCCGGCGCCCCCGTCTCCGTCGGCGCCCCGGTCTCCGTGGGCACCGCTGTCCACGCCACCGACTACGACGGCGTACCGATCCTCGTCGAGCCCGAGACACGGCGCCTGAACGGGGTGGTACGGGAGGCGTACGTCCCGCCGTTCGCCCCTCCGGTCACCCACGGGTCCCTGGCGGACCTGCCGTTCGACAACGCCGAGGCGAACCCCGGCGCGGTCGTCCTCAGCCGCAAGACCTCCGACGGCGGCTGGCAGGACGTGACGGCGAACCAGTTCGCCGACCAGGTACTGGCGGTGGCGAAGGGACTGATCGCCGAGGGCCTCATGCCCGGCGACCGGATCGCCGTCATGGCCCGCACGACGTACGAGTGGACCCTGCTGGACTTCGCCGCCTGGGCGGCCGGACTGGTCACCGTCCCCATCTATCCCACCTCCTCCGTCTTCCAGACCCGCTGGATCCTCCAGGACTCCGGCGCGGTCGCCCTGGTCACCGAGACCGCCGGCCAGGCCGCCGCCGTCGGCCCCGAACTCGAACACCTCCCCGACCTGCACCACGTGTGGGTGATGGAGAAGGACCACGTGCACCGGCTGGCCGAGGTCGGCGCCCAAGGGCCGGACGCGGAGGTCGCCGTACGCCGGGGCATGCTCGTCCCCGACACGCTCGCCACCATCATCTACACCTCCGGCACCACCGGCCGCCCCAAGGGCTGCGCCCTCTCGCACGGCAACTTCTTCGCCGAGGTCGACAACGCCATCGAACTCCTCCACCCCGTCTTCAAGGCGAAGTCCGACGAGGAGGCGTCGGTGCTGCTGTTCCTGCCGATGTCCCACGTCTTCGGCCGGATGGTCGCCATCGCCTGCGTCCGGGCCCGGGTACGGCTCGGGCACGCCCCCAGCCTGAAGGCGGAGGACCTGCTCCCCGACCTGGCCGCCTTCCGCCCGACCTGCCTCCTGACCATCCCCTACATGCTGGAGAAGGTCTTCAACTCCGCCCGCGCCAAGGCGGAGGCGGGCGGACGCCTCTCCACCTTCGACCGCGCGACCGCCACCGCCATCCGCTACGGCGAGGGCCTCGAAGCCCGCCAGACCGGCGCCGGCGGCGGCCCCAGCCGCTCCCTGAAGGCCGCCCGCACCCTCTACGACCCCCTGGTCTACCGCCGCATCCGCAACGCCATGGGCGGCAGAGTGCGGTACGCGATCTGCGGCGGCTCCCCACTCGGGCGCCGCCTCGCCGCGTTCTACGCCGGTGCCGGCATCGAGATCTTCGAGGGCTACGGCCTCACCGAGACCACCGCGGCCTCCACGGTCACCCCACCCCTCAAACCCCGCCTCGGCACCGTCGGCTGGCCCATGCCCGGCACCAAGGTCCGCATCGCGGCCGACGGCGAGATCCTGATCTCCGGCGACCACGTGCTCCGCGGCTACTGGGATCCCCAGGCGGGCGGAGTCGTCCCCGCCACCAGGGACGGCTGGCTGGCCACCGGCGACATAGGCGAACTGGACGACGAGGGCTACCTCACCATCACCGGCCGCAAGAAGGAACTCCTCATCACGTCGGGCGGCAAGTCCGTGGCCCCCGCCCCCATGGAGAACTGGATCCGCTCCCACCCCCTGATCTCCCAGTGCATGCTGGTCGGCGACGGCCGCCCCTACGTCGGCGCCCTCTTCACCCTCGACCCCGACGGCATCACCCACTGGCGCCAGATGAACGGCAAGCACCCGGTGCCGCCCGAACTCCTCGTAGGCGACGCCGAACTGATGGACGTCCTGCAACGGGCCGTGCACGAGGCCAACAAGCTGGTCTCCCGCCCGGAGTCCATCCGCCGGTTCGCCGTCCTCCCCGTCGACTTCACCGAGGAGGCCGGCCACCTCACCCCCTCGATGAAGCTCCGCCGCGAGGCGATCATGCGCGACTTCGCGGCGCAGGTGGAGGAGCTGTACAGCTGATCACCCGGCCGCCGCAGCCCGCTTAGCCCACCTGGCCCACCAGCGGGTGCGGATCACGGGTCCGTGCCTCCTGCCGTGCTTCCATCGCGCCAGGAGGCATATGACATGAATGATGACAGGCAGAAGCAAAACGGACAGGAAAACCCCGAACTCCCGTTCATCCCGTCCCGGCGCCGCATCCTGGCCACCGCCGCGCTCACACCCGTACTCCCCGGGGTGATGGCCGGAACCGCGCACGCGACAGCCCGCCGTACGACAGCCCGCACGCTCATCGAGCCGGTGATGACCCAACTGTCCGACTGGACGGACGTGGGCCAGGCCCTCGGGGGCCCCGGCGACATGAAGCGGTTCATGTACCACACCGGCCTCCCGCGCCGGGACCTGAAGGTGTACACACGCGGCGTCAGGGTCGACGCCGGCCTCGCCCTCGGCACCCACGTGTCCTTCGTCCGCTACTCCGACGGCAGCACGCTGCTCATGGGCGACGTGGTGCTCACCGAGCAGGAACTCCAGCCGTACATCGACGTCCTCCAGCAGCACGGCATCATGGCGACCGCGATCCACAAGCACCTGCTCGCACAGCGGCCCGACATCTGGTGGGTGCACGTACACGCCCACGCCCAGGACCCGGTGACCGTCGCCCACGGCCTCCGCGCCGCGTTCGACCGGACCGCCACCCCACGGCCGCAAGCGGCCACCACCAACTCCCTGCCGCCCCTCGACATGGACACCGCCGCCGTCGACGCCGCGATCGGCGTGCCGGGCTCACGCGACGGAAACGTCTACAAGAGCACCTTCGTCCGCAGGGAGAAGGTCACCGACGGCGGCCACCTCCTCCTCCCCCCGGGTCTGGGCTCCACCACCTCCATCAACTACCAGCCCCTCGGCGGCGGCCGGGTCGCGATCAACGGCGACTTCGTCCTGGTCGCCAGAGAGGTCCAGGACGCCCTCGTCGGCCTCCGCCGCGCCGGCATCGACCTCGTCGAGCTCCACCACCACAATCTCACCGACGAGCCCCGCCTCTTCTTCGTCCACTACTGGGCCGTCGGCGACGCCGTCCAGCTCGCCAAGGCGCTGCGCCCCGTCGTGGACGCCACCGACGTCGTACCCATGGCAGGGGTGACCGGCTGATGACCACCGACGAAGAGCCCCGCACCTGCCCCTTCGACTACAGCCACGCCCTGGAGTTCGACCCCGAACTCGCCGCCCTCATGGAACGCGAGTCCCCCACCCGCGTCCGCCTCCCGTACGGCGACGCCGACGCCTGGCTGGTCACCGACTTCCACTCGGTCCAGCAGGTCACCGTCGACCGCCGCTTCAGCCGCGCGCAGATCATGGGCCACGACTATCCCCGGATGACCCCGGAACCCATCGTGTCCCCCGAGTCCGTCAACGTCATGGACCCGCCGCAGAGCAGCCGCGTACGGAGCCTGGTCTCCCAGGCCTTCGCCCAGGAACGCGTAGACGCCATGCGAGACCGGATCGTCGGGCACGCCGACTCCCTCCTCGACGGCATGGCCGAGGAAGGCCCGCCCGCCGACCTCGTACGGCACCTCTCCGACCCGTTCCCCCAGCACACCATCCTCGACCTGCTCGGCATCCCCCGCGAGGAATGGCCCCGGATGCGCGAGCTCGTCCTCAAGCTCCTCGTCACCGGCCGGGACAACAAGGAAGCGGCCGCCCAGGTCAAAACCGACCTGACCGCGTACTTCCTGACTCTTGTCGAGCAGCGCCGCCGCAACCCCGGCAACGACATCATCAGCGGGATGATCGCCGCCCGGGACGGCGAGGACCAGCTCGACGACCAGGAGATGGCCGTCATGACGCTGACCCTGGTCCTCAGCGGCCAGGACACCGCGACCTGCCAGATCAGCAACATCGTGTACCTGCTGCTGACGCGGCCCGAACTGATGGAACACGTGAAGGGGCACCCCGACAGCTTGTCCGGGATCATCCACGAACTGCTCCGCTACATCCCGTTCCGCAAGGGCGTCGGCATCCCCCGGGTGGCCCTGGAGGACGTCGAGATGGACGGGGCGAAGATCCGGGCGGGCGAGTTCGTCCATGTGTCGTACCTGACCGCGAACCGTGACCCCGCCCGCTACCCGGACCCCCACGCCATCGACTTCGACCGCCCGCACGCACCTCACATGACCTTCGGCTGGGGCGGCCACCGCTGCATCGGCGTGCCCTTGGCCATGGCGGAGCTGGAGGTGGCGGTAGGACGGCTCCTGGAACGCTTCCCCCGGCTGCGGTTGGCGGTGCCGCCGGAGAAGATCCAGTGGGACGCGAAGACTATCCGCCGGTTCCCTGTGGAGCTGCCGGTGACTTGGTGAGGGGGAGGAAGCTGATCCAGGCGGTGGGGGAGAGGGTCAGGTGAGGGCGGCGGGGGTTTGGAGTCGCGGATGTGGATGGCTGCGGGGTGGGCGGCGACTTCTGGTTTCCCCTCAGTTCACCCGCACCCGGCTCTCGACGACCGTGTCGGCGAAGGCCCGCGCCGCCGGACTGAGCGCGTCCCAGCGGCGTACGGCCCACCCCACGGGAAGGGGCCGCAGCCCGGGGAGGGGAACGAGCCGCAGCTCCCCCTCCCCGGGAACGGGCAACCCGGGCACGGCGGGCACGACGGCCCGCCCGACCCCCAGCTCGGCGAGCAGCAGGGCGGTGTCCCAGTCGGCGACGCTGGGCTCGTAGGCGAGGCGCACGCCCAACTCTGCGCAGGCGGCGTCGAGATGGGCGGCGGAGGCGGAGTTGGGCGGCAGCCGGATCAGCCGTACGTCACGCAGTTCGCCGACGTCGAGCCGGGGCCGCCGGGCGAGCGGATCGTCGGCCCGCACGGCCAGTACCCAGGGCAGCTCGACCACCGCCCGCTGCTCGATCCCGCGCACGGAGGGGCCGAGGGTGATCCAGGCGAGGTCGAGCGTGCCGTCGGCGAGCGCGTCGAAGCTGCCGCGACCTGAACTGACGGTCCGGAACTCAAGGTTGACGTGCGGATAGCGCCGCCGGAACCGTACGACGGCGTCCGACATGAAGTGCCGCACGGTCGTGGCCCCGGTGGCGACGCGCACATACCCGCTGCGCCCGTCGACGAGGTCCCGCAACTCCCGTACGGCGAGGTCGAGTCCCGCGATCCCCTCCGCGGCGGCGGCCTCCAGCACCCGCCCGGCCTGCGTCGGCACGACCCCGCGGGGCTGCCGCTCCAGCAGGGCCACGCCGGTCTCCCGCTCCAGCCGCTTCACGTGCTGGCTCACCGCCGACTGCGTACACCCCAGCTCCCGGGCCACCGCGCTGAGGCTCCCACCCCGGCACACGGCCACGAACACACGCAGGTCGTCGAGCGTCATGACCCCCAAGTTAACACTTGGGTCTGTTGCCAAATCCCCAGGATTGACTGGAGGGTTGGCCGGTACGAGGATCTCCTTAGGGCCCAGGCGGCAACCCGCTCCCGGGAGCGGGTGCCGACCGCCTAGGACGAGGAAACGGATACGGGACAGGTACACGGGGACGGGGACGGAGATGGGGACGGGGGGGGCACATGGAGGAAGCGACCGCTCTACTACGCCGCCTGAACGCGGACACGATCCCCCACCCGGGCGGCACCCTCCTCGCCCACTGCACCCGAGTACGCGCCCGCCTGTCCGACTGGGGCGCCCGCCCGGCCCTCCAACTGGCCGGCCTCTGCCACGCCTGCTACGGCACCGACGGCTTCCCGAAACCCCTGCTCCCGCACACACGCCGCGACGAACTACGCGCAGCCGTCGGGGAGGAAGCGGAAGCGATCGTCTACACATACGCGAGCTGTGACCGCACCGCGACGTACCCCACCCTGGGGACCACGGCCCCCGACTCCTTCTTCCAAGACCGCTTCACGACGCGGGCGGTCTCCTTGCCGGCCCGCGAGGCCCGAGACTTCGCCGAACTCACAGCCGCCAACGAACTGGACCTGGCAGCCGAAGACCCCACCTTCCACAGCCGCCACGCCGCCTCCCTCCTCACCCTCTTCACCCGCCTCCGCCCCCTACTGACCCCACCGGCCTGGCAGGACTGCGTGAGGGTGCTGGGCGAGTAAGGGCGGGATGCGGATACGCGTGGCGCGCTTCTCTGCAAAGATCGTTCTGAAGGCGGCCACCGATCACCGGGGCCGACCTACGAGAGGACGACTTCATGACGCTCATGACGAGCAAGTCCACGGTGGCCATTCTGGGTCCGGGCGGTGTCGGCGGTCTGCTGGCCGCGCTGCTGTCCCGCTCCGGGCACCGCGTCATCTGCCTGGCCCGCGAAGCCACGGCACACACCTTGCGCAGCGGCGGAATCGAGGTCCGCAGCCGCCGGTTCGGTGACTTCACCGCGGCCGTGGAAGCGGACACCGAGCTGCGAGAGCCGGTCGACGCGTGCCTGATCGCCGTCAAGCAGACCGCTCTGGATGCCGCGCTCACCCGCGTCCCGCCGGCCGCCCTGGGCGACGCCCTCGTCGTACCGCTGCTGAACGGCGTCGAGCACCCGGCGACCCTCCGCGCTCACTACCAGGCCGACCGGGTGGCTCCCGGAGTGATCCGCGTGGAGTCCACCCGCCTTGGCCCCGGTCCCACCGGTCCCAGCAGTCCTACCGGTCCCA
This sequence comes from Streptomyces sp. NPDC001480, assembly GCF_042894725.1. Classification (NCBI taxonomy): domain Bacteria; kingdom Bacillati; phylum Actinomycetota; class Actinomycetes; order Kitasatosporales; family Streptomycetaceae; genus Streptomyces; species Streptomyces sp. NPDC001480. Next base: position 92,392 of record NZ_JBIAVX010000020.1, read on the forward strand.
CCGGCCCCGTCGTCATCGAGCACGGCAGCCCGTTCGCCGAGATCGACCTGGCCGTCGGCACGGCACCCCGCCCCCGTGTCGAAGCGCTGGCGGCCACTCTGTCCGCCGCCGAGGTGCCGGCCCGCGTGGCTGAGGACGAGACCACGGCCCTGTGGGCGAAGATGGCCTTCCTCGCCCCCTTCGCCCTCCTCACCACCCGCTACGCAGCTCCCCTCGGAGAGGTCCGCACCCGCCACCACGAGGAGCTGAAGAACCTGGTCGCCGAAACCACCGCGGTCAGCCGTGCCTGCGGCGCGCCGGTGGACCCCGCCCAGACCCTGGCGCGCTACGACGCCTTCCCGGCCGACACCAAGTCCTCCATGCAGCGCGACGCGGAAGCGGGCCGGCCGCTGGAACTCGACGCCATCGGCGGAGCGTTGCTGCGTGCGGCCGACCGGCACGGTGTGCTCGTGCCGGTGACGACCCGTCTGGTACGGGAACTGGAGGCCGCCGGCCACTAGGGCCTCACCCGACCCCCAGCGCCCGCAACACCCCCGTCACCACAGCCGCCCCCAACACCACCACCACGAACGGCGCGCGCCGCCACGCCAGCACCCCCGCCACCAGCACCCCGGCCGGTCGCGCCCACCCGGCGAAACCCCCGCCCTCGGTCAGCGCGCCCGTGGCCAGCAGGGCGACCAGCAGGACGACCGCCCCGGCCGAGGCCAGTTCCTGCACCCGCGCCGGTATCTCCACGCGCCCGTGCAGTACGGGGCCCACCAGCCGGAAGGCGTACGTGCCCACGGCGAGGGCGAGGATCATGGCGACCGTGGCGTTCACCGGGCCGCCTTCCGCCGGGCCCCCGCAGCGGCAGCGGGGCGGTGCAGCAGCAGTCCGCACAGTGCCACCAGTACCGGCACGCCGGCCGGGACGGCGGGCGTCACCGCCAGGGCCAGGGCGCCGCCGAGCAGCGCGGAGCGTCGTACCGCCCGGTCCGTGCGCAGGGTGGGCAGGACCAGGGCCACCAGGACGGCGGGGAAGGCGGCGTCCAGGCCGTACCGGGCGGTGTCGCCGAGGGCGCTCCCGGCGAACGCGCCGGCCAGCACCCCGGTGTTCCAGGAGACGAACAGCCCGAGTCCGGAGATCCAGAAAGCCGTCCGGCGCCGCTCCGGATCCCGCTGGGCGAGGGCGAAGGCCACGGTCTCGTCGGTCACCAGGTGGGCGCCGACGAGCCGGGCCAGGCGGCCCCGGCCGATGATCTCCGCGACCGCGATGCTGAAGGCGGCCGTACGGGTGTTGAGGAGCAGGCCGGTGGCCGCCGCGGCCAGTGGGCCGCCGCCCGCGAACAGCACGCCCACCGCGCTGAACTGGGCCGACCCGGCGTACACCACCAGCGACATCACCACCGGCACCCACAGCGGCAGACCGCCGGCCACGGAGACCGCGCCGAAGGACACACCGACGATGCCGCTGGCCAGCCAGACGAGCGAGCTGTCGCGGATCAGGGCGGTTCGGGTGCCGTTCATGGCCGCCGCTGTCGATGTCGATGGTGTTGGTGTTCGGGGTAGCGAACGCATGTTCTCTACAATGAACAGCAGGCACCCCGTTCGTCAAGGCGAACAGTCATACCGATGGAGCGAACGCCATGTCCGACTCAGTCCCCGCCCGGCTCCCCCTCGACTGGATCGCCGCCTCCCTCCGCCGTGAACGCGGCCGGGCCGGGCTGTCGCTCTCGGAGTTGGCCAAGCGGGCCGGGATCGCCAAGTCCACGCTGTCCCAGTTGGAGGGGGCGGGCGGGAATCCGAGCATGGAGACGATCTGGGCGCTGGCGGTGGCCCTCGGGGTGCCGTTCAGTGTGCTGGTGGAGCCGCCCGTGCCGGCCGTTCAGGTGATCCGGGCGGGGGAGGGGCCCACCGTGCACTCCGAGCAGTCCAGCTATCTGGCCACACTGCTTTCCGCGAGCCCGCCCGGTGCCCGGCGGGATATTTACTACGTATGGCTGGAGCCCGGGACCGTACGCGATTCCGAACCGCACATTCCGGGGACCGTCGAGCACATCGTGGTCGGCGAGGGTCGCGTGAAGGCGGGGCCGCACGGGGAAGCCGTCGAGCTGGGTCCGGGGGACTACGTGTCCTATCGCGGGGATGTGCCGCACACGTACGAGGCGCTCGCGGAGGGAACGAAGTTCGTACTGATCATGCAGCACCTGTGAACCGGAAATGAATGAATGCCCAACGAATGCCCAACGAGCGCCCAACGAGCGCCCGACGAGCGCCCGACGAACATCCGCGGAAAAGGCAGGAGCCCCGTCGCCGGATGGCGCGGGGCTCCTTGGGTACTGCTAATCAGGCCGCTAATCAGTCTGTGATCAGACGGGGGTGACGTTCTCCGCCTGCGGGCCCTTCGGACCCTGGGTGACGTCGAAGCTCACCTGCTGGTTCTCCTCGAGGGAGCGGAAGCCGGTGGCGTTGATCGCGGAGTAGTGAACGAAGACGTCGGGGCCGCCGCCTTCCTGGGCGATGAAGCCAAAGCCCTTTTCGGCGTTGAACCACTTCACGGTTCCGGTAGCCATAAGCCCTCCTTGGGCCCAAAGGGTCGCCCTGCTCCAGAACCCTGCAAGCGTGAAAGCAAGTGCCGCACAACTGCATACGTCTGAAAACGACTAGAGCCCGCGGTTACATGCTCCGCAGGCTCTGTACTGCAAGGGAAACCAAACTGCAACTTGCGGCGAGCCTAGCACGTGGGCTCCCCGAAGCAATAGAGGTCAAGATCACGTCACCCGGAAGTTTGACCGCCAGATGGGCCAGTTGACCGAGGGGCCGCGCGCGGCACCGTATCGCAAGGGGTCTAGTCTCGCGATGTGGACAATTCTCGCACCCGACCGCGCGTCGGTCACATCCAGTTCCTGAACTGCCTGCCCCTCTACTGGGGGCTCGCGAGAACCGGCACCCTCCTCGACTTCGAGCTGACCAAGGACACCCCCGAGAAGCTCAGCGAGCAGCTGGTGCGCGGGGACCTCGACATCGGTCCCATCACCCTCGTGGAGTTCCTGCGCAACGCGGACGAACTGGTCGCCTTCCCCGACATCGCCGTGGGATGCGACGGACCGGTGATGTCCTGCGTGATCGTCTCCCAGGTCCCCCTCGACCAGCTGGACGGCGCCCGGGTCGCCCTCGGCTCGACCTCCCGCACCTCCGTCCGCCTCGCCCAGCTGCTGCTCGCCGACCGCTACGGCGTCCGGCCCGACTACTACACCTGCCCGCCCGACCTCAGCCTGATGATGCAGGAGGCCGAGGCCGCCGTACTGATCGGGGACGCGGCGCTGCGGGCCAACCTGCTGGACGGGCCGCGCTACGGGCTCGAGGTGCACGACCTCGGCGCGCTGTGGAAGGAGTGGACGGGGCTGCCGTTCGTCTTCGCGGTGTGGGCCGCCCGGCGGGAGTACGTCGAGCGCGAGCCCGACATCACCCGTCAGGTGCACGAGGCCTTCCTCTCCTCCCGCAACCTCTCCCTGGAGGAGGTCGGCAAGGTCGCCGAGCAGGCGGCCCGCTGGGAGGACTTCGACGAGCGGACCCTGGAGCAGTACTTCACCACCCTCGACTTCAGCTTCGGCGGGCCGCAGCTCAACGCGGTCGCGGAGTTCGCCCGGCGAGTGGGGCCGACGACCGGCTTCCCGGCGGACGTGAAGGTGGAACTGCTCCAGCCGTAATCACTACGCTGCTGGCAGCCAGGCGTACGGGGGAGAGGGGACGCCATGCAGCCGCTCGCGGCCGACGAACCTGCCGTCATCGGGCCCTACCGGCTGCTCGGCCGGCTCGGCGCGGGCGGCATGGGGCGGGTGTACCTCGGCCGCAGCGCGGGCGGCCGGACCGTCGCGGTCAAGATCGTTCACCCGCACTTCGCGCTGGACGAGGAGTTCCGCGCGCGGTTCAGGCGCGAGATCGCGGCCGCCCGGCGGGTCGGCGGCGCCTGGACGGCCCCCGTCCTGGACGCCGACCCCGAGGCCCCCGTGCCGTGGGTCGCCACGGCGTACGCGGCCGGGCCGACCCTCGCCGCGGCGGTGGAGGCCGACGGTCCGCTGCCCGTGCCCTCCGTACGGGCCCTGGGCGCCGGCCTCGCCGAGGCGCTGGCGGCCGTCCACGAACTGGGCCTGGTGCACCGGGACGTCAAGCCGTCCAACGTCCTGCTCACCCTCGACGGCCCCCTCCTGATCGACTTCGGCATCGCCCGCGCCACCGACGGCACCGCGTCCCTGACCTCCTCCGGCGTCTCCGTCGGCTCGCCCGGCTACATGTCGCCCGAGCAGATCGTCGGCAAGGGCGTCACCGGCGCGGCGGACGTCTTCTCGCTCGGCGCGGTCCTGGCGTACGCGGCGACCGGCGAGCCGCCCTTCCCTGGGGACTCCTCGGCCGCGCTGCTCTACAAGGTCGTCCACGAGGAGCCGGAACTCGGCACGCTCGGCGGAGAGTTGCGGGAGGCGGCCGAGGCCTGCCTGGCGAAGGACCCCGGCCGGCGGCCCGCCCCCGGTGACCTGGCCCGGCGCCTGGCCCCCGACGGCGCGGCCCGCCTGGTCGCGGGCGGCTGGCTGCCAGGTCCCCTGGTCGAACGGGTCAGCCGCAGCGCCGTACAGCTGCTGAACCTGGAGGCCGCGGAGGCGGTGCCGTCCGGGCCGGTGGGGTTCAGCAGCCCTTCGGTGGGCGGCGTGTCAGGCGTCGGGGCGGGGCAGTTCGGGCCGGCGCCGGTGATGCCGGGGGCGGGGGCGGACGGGGTCGCCGAGGCGGCCATGCCCGAGCCCCGAGACGCGCCGCCGCCGCCCTTCGAGGAGCGGCCGGGCAAGGTCTCCGTCACCATGGCGGCCAGCTCCACACCGGGTGAGGGGGGCCGTGGCCGCCGGGTGAGTTGTACGGTGGCGCTCGCCGTCGCGGGGGCGCTCGCGGGGGTGACGGTGGGACTGGGATTCCTCGTCCGGCCGATGATCGGCGCCGATCACGACGACACCTCCGGGGCCAAGGCCTACTCGCCGGCGCCGAGCACCGCCTCCAGCGCAACCTCCAGCCCCGTCGAGGGCAGCGAGTCCAGCGCCGCCGTGACCCCCGCCGACACCGTCCCGGCCCGCTATCAGGGAACCTGGGAGGGCCAGGCCACCGCCCTCGACGGCAACCTGCCCGTCGGCACGTTCCGGCTGACGGTCCACCAGGCCACAGTGGGGCGGGAGTTGGGTCGGCTCACGCAGACCGACCAGCTCGGCGGCGTGTGTACCGACGTACTCACCCTGAAGCAGGTGACGAAGACGCGGATCCTCGCCACCTCGGTGGGCGCCAAGGGCAACCACGACGGCTGCAACCCGGCAGCCCACCAAGTGGAGCTGACGCCGGTCGGCGACGACCTGAAGTACACCTCGGACAGCTCGGCGGAGGGCAACCCGGTGTCGCGGATGTCGAAGGTCAAGTAGCGGGCGGGGACTTCCGGTCGGCGATCCTGACGAGGACGGCGATCAGCAGCGCGGCCGTCACGAGTGACGCGAGCAGGCCCACCGCCCACAGCCAGGGATAGTGGACGTGGACCCAGCAGGCGTGGCCCTCGCTGTAGCAGTCGCCGTCCCAGTCCCGGCGGCGCTTGGGACGGAAGGTGCTGAAGATCACGACGGTCAGGACCCAGCCCAGGGCGAACCCCGGCAGGCCGCCGACCGCCCACGCCGTCGAGCGCACCTTGCTCTTCTTCCAGTTCATCCGGGACAGGGGCGCGATCAGCGCGGCGAGCGCGAGCGGCAGCAGGGCGCCGACGGTGGCGGCGAAGGCATAGGCGCCCCCCGGCCAGGCGGGAGCCAGTTCGCCCCACACCTCGTCGCCCCAGGCGTAGTCGGCCAGGGCCATCGGCACGATCAGCGCCAGGAAGCCGAGCAGTATCCCCACGAAGCCCAGACAGGCGAAGTCCCGCTTCTTCGCAGGCACCCCAGGCCGCCGCCCGTGCTCGTACCGCAACCCGGCCGGCGCCGCCCTCCTCCGCTTCGGCCTGGCCGACCCGCCACTCACCCGGGGATCACGACCGTACGCAGTTCCCCGTCCCCCAGGTGCAGCATCCCCTTGCCGGGCACCACCTGTCCGCCCACCAGGCTGCGGTTGAGCCGTACGCCGACGAGGTCGCCGCTGGAGGTGTCCTGCGGGGAGAGCAGGATGCCGCGGCGGCCCTTCTTGGCGTCGACCTGCCAGCCGGAGAAGCCGCTGCACACGTCCTCCTCGTCACCGGCGATGACGAGGGCGAGGCCGCGTTCGGCGCCGCGCGAGACGATCTTCTTCATGTGGCTCTCGGCGTCGCAGTCCTCGAGGATCTCGCCGTCGTCGACGAGCACGGCGACGGGCTCCTCGACGGACGCCGAGTCGATGACCTCCTCGAAGTCGTCCTCGTCGATGTCGTCGCCGGTGAACACCTTCAGCACGCCCTCGGTGCCGTCGAGCCCGCGGAGCGGGGACTGGCGGGGGGCCGCGACGACCAGGCGTACGCCCTGCGCGAGGAAGGACTGGGCGAAGTTCATCAGGACCGTCGAGCGGCCGGACTTGGCCGGGCCCGCGATGACGAACGTCGGCACGCCCTCGGCCAGGTCCGGGCCGAAGCCCACGATCTCGTCGCCGCCGATGCCCGCCAGCGCCCACAGCCGGGACCGGGAGGCCTCCGGATCGCGCATCTCCCAGGCGTCGGTGAAGGAGATCCTGCTGGGCAGGCTGTCGACGCGGAAGGGGCGCCGGGCGCGCGGCACGGAGGCGTCCCGGGCCGTCGCCGCCTCGCCGATCGCGGAGATCGCCGCCGCCTGGCCCTGGCCGGTCGTGTCCTGAGTCAGCAGCGCGAACTGCGTCTCCGTACCCGACTCGTTGCGGAAGGCACGGCCCGGCGGGATCTCCTCCGGGACCTTGCGGGCCGGGATGCCGAGCGTCGAGAAGTCGCTGCGGTCGGCGAGCCGGAGGCCGTACTTGTCCTCGGTGAGCGTCGCTACACGGCCGACGAGCAGGGTGCGGTCACCGGTGATGACCAGGTGGATGCCGACGCTCGCGCCCTCCCGCATCATCGTCGTCAGCTCGTCCGTCAGCGACCCGTGGTCGATCTCGCCGAGCGTGGGCATCCAGCCCTCCCACCGGTCGAGGAGCACGACGATGTGCGGCAGCCGCTCGTCCTCGGGTGCCGCGGCCCGCTGCTCACCGATGTCGGCGTAGCCCTTCTCCGCCAACAGGTCCTGACGCCGGGAGAGTTCGCCCTTGAGCCGGTTGACCAGGCGGATCACCCGCTCGGTCTGGTTGCGGCCGACGACCGCGCCGCAGTGCGGCAGCCGGGTGAGGGCGTTCAGCGCGCCGTTGCCGCAGTCGATGCCGTACAGGTGGACGTCGGCGCAGGAGTGGGTGCGGGCGAGGGAGCCCGCGATGGTCCGCAGCACCTGGGAACGGCCGCTGCGGGGCGCGCCGCCGATCATGAGGTGGCCGAAGGTCGCGAAGTCGACCACGACCGGGCGGCGGGCCTGGTCGGCGGGCAGGTCCTCCACGCCGTACGGGGCGGGCGGCAGCTTGCCGGGGCCCGCGGCCACTGCCGCCGCCGGGGTCTCGATCTCGTCGAGCAGCAGCGTCTCGGACAGGGCGGGCAGCCAGGGGCTGTGCTGGGCGGGGATACCGAGCGTCCGGTTGGCGTCGCGGACCGCGTCCACCAGCACCTTCAGGTCGGTGATCTCCTCGTCCTCCCGCGCCTCGGACTTCGGCTTGGCGAGGGCGGCCCGGCCCAGGTCCTCCCAGGTCAGCTCGCCGACCCAGGGGGCGAGGGCCGCCGGGTCCGCCGCGCCGGGGCGACGGCCACCGACGCGGCCCGACTGGAAGGGGACGAGGGAGGCGTGCCCGAGGCGGACGTACGCCCGGCCCGGTGTGCTCTTGGAGATGTGGCCGGCCTCCGGCGAGTCGATGACGTCCGACGACTCACCGCCGTCCGTGACGCGCAGCGCGATACGCAGGTTGGTGTTGGCCCGGATCTCCGGCGAGACGACACCGCTCGGCCGCTGGGTGGCCAGCAGCAGGTGGATACCGAGGGAACGCCCTCGCTGGGCGATGTTGACGAGCCCGGTCACGAAGTCGGGCAGGTCGCGCACCATGGACGCGAACTCGTCGATGACGATGAGGAGTCGGGGCACGGGCGCGTGCGACGGATCCCTCCTCACCAGGTCCTGGTAGTCCTCGATGTCCTTGGCGTCGGCGGCGGCGAGGATGTGCTCGCGCCGCTTCAGCTCGGCGCCCAGTGACTCCAGTGCCCGCTCCACGAGGTGGGCGTCGAGGTCGGTCACCATGCCGACCGTGTGCGGCAGCTTCACACAGTCCTTGAACGCCGAACCGCCCTTGTAGTCGACGAGGACGAACGTCATGTTCTCCGGTGTGTTGGCCACGGCCAGCGACGCCACGATGGTCTGGAGCAGCTCCGACTTACCGGAACCGGTCGTACCGGCGATGAGACCGTGCGGCCCGTCGCGCCGCATGTCGATGCCGAAGGAACCGTCGTACGACTCCCCGATCACCGCCATCGTCGACTGCCCGCCCATCCGCCAGCGCGCCACGATGGCATCGCCGGTCGGCGGTTCCAGCTGGAGCACGTCCAGCAGCCGGCTGGCACCCGGCAGCGCCGAGTCCTCGGTCTCGCCGCTGATGTCCCGCAGCGGCGACAGGGCGCGGGCCAGCCGCAGGCACCAGGCGGGCGAGACGAAGTCGGGCCGTACGTCCGTCAGCCGCTCGGCCCCCGCCTCCTCGACCCGCAGCCGCAACTCCTGCGCCTGCTGCACCTGTTCGACCTGCGGATCGGTGCTCTGCCAGGCTTGGTGGAAGGAGGGAAAGCCACCGGCCGGGAACCCACCGGCGGCCTGCTGCCGCACGGGTTGCTGCCCGGCGGCGTCGTACTCCCGCGCCTTGGGCTCGGCGACCACGAACGCCTGGCACTCGCCCGGCAGGAACCGTTCCTCGGCGTCGAGGCAGACGGCGTACACGGACACGGCGGGCCCCTCCCGCAGCAGCCGCACCACGCCCGGCAGGGACCGCAGCCGCCGTGACCCGTCCCATACGACGACGATGTCCGGCTCGCTGAACGAGGTGCCCTGACCGCGATTGTTCTCGGCGGCCTTCTTCCGGGCGTCGAGGATCTGCGTCAGCTCGCCGATCCGGGCGCCGACGGTCTCGGCGTCGGTCCCGATGAGGACGTTCGCGTCCTGACCGCCGCCCGGCCTCGCATGCGGCAGCCACCGCACCCAGTCCCAGCTGTCCCGGGCGGAGTTCTCGCTCAGTACGTAGAACTGCACGTCCATGGGGCTGTGCAGCGCCGCCGTCTGCGCGACGGCCCAACGCCCCAGCGCCCGCGCGGAGTCACCCGGGCCCGCCATGCCGATGACGCCGAGGGAACGCAGCGAGAGGGCGACGGGAGCGTCCTCGATGTACCAGGTCACCTGGCGCCGGTGGTCGTCCTGTTCGGGATCGTCGAGCACGACCTCCGACGGCAGCCGCCCGGTGCCGAAGCGGACGAGGAGATGGTCGCGGTCGGTGCGCCGGCGCTCCCACAGCCGGGTACGGGGCCCGGTGCCGAGGGAGAGCACGGAAGCCGGATCGGGCACGGCGCCCCGCCGGTCCTGCCGCTCGGCGATGAGGGCGTCCTGCGCGTCCTTCTCGATCCGCTCCTTCTGCTCCTTGTACTCCTTGACCTGCTTCGCATGGGACTTGCGGCCGTGCTTCTTGTCCATGAAGTAGTTGGCGAACAGCATGATGGGGCTGAGCCCCGCCATGATCAGGTAGTACCAGCGGTGGAAGATGAGCACGGACACGACCGAACCGACGAGCGGCGTCAGCGCCATCAGCCAGGGCAGCGGCCGGGCCTCGTACTCCCGCGGCGGCGTAGGCAGCCGGAACTTGGTCTGCCGCTCGGGCGGCCGCAGCCGCGGCGGCCGGTTGTAGTCGAGCCCGACCCCGTCGTCGGACCACTTCAGGGCGGCGTTGGGCGGGGTGTAACGGGCCAGCTCCAGCAGTGTGTTGCCGATGGCTATCTGCCCGCCGAGAGGCCACTCGTCACCGTCGATCGGCTTGCCGTCGAGAGTGACGCCGCCCCCACCCTGCCCCTCGTCCCGGGTCTCCTGATGGACGACGACGCGGCAGCTGCCATCGGTTGCAACTGACAACGTCAGCGCACGCGCATCCACTTCGGGATCGTCGATCCGCACGTAAGAGGCCGCCCCGCTGCCGATGTCGTACCGCCCGACACCCAGCCGGTGCACGAACCCGGCGGCGGGCCCGCCGGCCACCCGCAACTCGACCAGCCCGGTGGGCTCACCGGGCAGACACCCGGCAGGGTCCTGGAGACTGACGACCGCGCCCTCCCGCAGCGGCGACCCGACGACGGTCGCGCCGGGATCGACGGCATACCCGTCCACATACACCTGCGGACCACTACCGCGCGCGACGGCCGGAAGGCTCTGCCCGCCCCGCCCGGCTTGCCCGCCCTGCCCGGCTTGCCCAATGGGAATGACCTGAGCACCCCCTTGGCCCACCTGCTTGGCGAGCTCCTGCGCGATGTCCCCCACGGTGGACTCGGGGTCGGCGTCGAGCACGACGTCGGCCGAGCCCCCGCCGAACGGGTCGACGACGGTCAGAGTCAGGCGCACGCTTGTCCTCCCCAGGCCGCTGTGGCCGCCACAGTGCAAGTGACGATATCCGCTCTTCCCGAAGGCAACGAACCTCGTTCCCGGATCGGGGATGTGACACCTCGAGCCACCCCCGTAAGCTGCTGCCGCAAGACTGACAGGGAGCCACGGGGGTTGGCCCTGCGGCGTTTTGAAGAGGGAGCGGTTCATGGCCAAGGACCTTGATGTCACATACCAGGACATGCGCGACGCAGCCAAGCACGTCGTGAAGGAGAAGGAAAAGCTCCACGAGAAGCTCGACGCCCTCCGCAAGTACATCGCCAACCTGGTCGAGTCCGGCTACGTCACCAAGAGCTCCTCGAAGGCCTTCGACGAGAACTTCGACGAGTTCGTCCGCGGCGCCAAGGACACGGTCGACGGCCTCGACGGCATGGGCGACTACCTCACCAACGCGGCGGACAAGTTCGAGCAGATCGACGACGAACTGGCGAAGGCGGCTCGGAGCAAGTGAACTGCCGCTGAGTAAACGGGGGTGGTGCGACCGGCTGGTTCGCCGCAGGGCGTACCACCCCCTTCGGCGACGAAGTCGTTACCGTGCCACCGGCACATCAATGAGATCGGTGATTCAAGGGGGCCCCGGCGTGGCTGACAGGATGAGAGCGGACCTCGACATGATCAAGGACTGCTCGGACGCGCTGTTCGCCATTCACAAGGAGTTCGACAAGCACGGCAATCCGGCCGACGGCTACGACGAGGCCCTGGGCAGCGACAAGCTCCGCGACGTCTTCGACGACTTCTCCGACACGTGGAAGAAGAACCGCAAGAAGTTGATGGAGGACATCGAGGGCCTGGCCAAGTTCACGGCGAACGCAGCCAAGACCTATGACAAGTTGGACCATGAGCTCGCCAACGCCCTCCGTGACGCCAGGAAGAGCGGAAAGAAGGGGAAGAAGTGACCGCCCGCCCCAGGGACTGGTCGCCGATGTACGACTCCGACCCGGTACCCGGAGACCCGTACGAAGTGGCACAGCTCGGCAAGAAGCTGCGCGCCATGGCCGAGGAGATCGACAAGCAGGCACGGAACATCAAGGCACTGTCGTCGGTCGACGGCTGGGACAGCGAGGCCGGGCGGGCCTTCCACGACACAGCGGGTGACACCTCGGGTCGGCTGAAGAAGGTGTACGACCGCTACGACGAAGCCGCGACCGCGCTTGGCACGAAGGTGCACGAAGGCGATGTCGAGTCGGATGAATACGCCAGCGAACTGCACCGGGCACAGCGCATGGCGGACAAGGCCCTGGACGACTTCCGTGCCGCGGAGGTCGATCACAAGGCGGCTCTGAAGGTGCTGGAGCCGTACAAGGGGACTGTCCCATCCAAGGAAGACCACGCGGAGCGTACGAAGCAGGAGAAGAAGCGGGACGACGCCGCGGATCTCATGGCCAAGGCGGTCAGCAGGATCAAGGTCGCGGAGAGCATCCGTGACGAGGCCGCGAAGCGCGCGGCCAAGAGAATCAAGGGCGTGATCTATCACGACGGCATTCACGACCCCGGCGGGTTCATGGACTGGATCGCGGACCACGCGGACTGGTTTTCGACCGCTGCCACGATTCTGGCAGCGGCGGCCCTGGTTGCGGCGGTCGTCCTGTCGGGCGGCACCCTTGCCGTGTTCCTTGTCGCAGCAGGGTCCATAATGAGTGCCACAGCGCTGACCGGTCGTCTCTACGACTACTTCGCTCGCGGTGGAAAGCTTGACCTTCTGAAGATAGGCACAGACGTACTGGGAATCCTGCCCGGCCTGGGCGCACTGAAGGGACTCTCGGCGGAAGCGAAGGGAATGCGGCTGCTCGCCGCAAAGCAGGGAGTCTGGGGCGGATTCACCAATGGTTGGGGTGTGCAGAAGATCAACCAAGGTGTCAGTTTGGCCTCCAAATACCTCGCGAAAAAGGGAATCACCAAGATCAGTCTGCCGGAGGCCGGGTTCGCCCCCGAGCTCATCACCCGGTACATCAAGGGTGGTGCGATCGGTAATCTCGCTGTGCATCTGGGGCTCGCTGCACAGCACGGTGACCGTTCAGACGGGCCCAGTTCGCCACCTGGCGATGCCCGACCCACCCCCGCGCCTGACATGACGCCCCCTTCTTCTGACTCGAAGACCCCTGCGCCGACGCCGCAGCCGAGCCCCTCGTCGGCGTCGTTCCACGCCGCTTTGGCACCTGCCGGATGAGAAGAGTCATATGATGGGCGACTACCAGGCCCTTGAGTTCGGAAAGTTCATCGATGATCAGGGGACCACTCACGACATGGTCCCCTCTTCGGTCATTGCTGCCGTGCCGGCTGCCAAAGCGGCGGCTGAACGATACGGGCGAGAAGTGCGCTTCGACTTCCTCGATGACCGAGCTGTGCACTGGATGCTGTTCCAGCGGCGCGAGGACACCGCGAAGGGCGGTCTCCTGGGCTGTCTCCTAGCCCTGCCCGTCTTGGTGCTGGGGGTTGGAGCCTGGCCCTTCTGGGACCTTGTTGCATCCAGGAAGTCGCGTCAGTTCCAGATCGCCTTCCTTGTCGCCGATGCGCTACTGCTCATTGCAATCACCGCGGGAATCCTTCTCCTGCGAATGCGGGATCTGCGTCAGAAGTCCATTCGGAACACGCGATGCAGGGCACGCCTTTATCGCGAGATTGTCGGTATCGCCCGACGAGGTGGCGCGGACATTCCCCGCCTGTACCCTTATTATGGGATGTATGCAACATCTCGCAAGTTTTTCCCTGAAGCGCCCGACCGTCCTATCCCCGACCAGGAACAGCCCTCGTGACGTTCGAAACCGAACTGCCCGCGCTGGTCCCGACAGGGGCCGCTCCCCCCGCCCTGCGAGCGGATGACATTCACGTTCGCTGGGTGATGCCCGAAGTCTTCCATGACTTGCCCATCCACGAGACGGACGACGAGGCGGTTCGTCTGCTGGATGAACTGGCGGACAAGGCCCTTCCGGAAGCTGGGGAAGACGACAAGACGCGGCTCGGCCTCGTCTGTGCACTCACCGTCGGTGACCTCCAGGCCATGGGAGCCGGCTATGCGAGCATCTGCCTGACCGCAGTCGAAGGCGCACCTTGCACAGCGACGGTCTTGGTCTCCCTGATCAACAGCCCCGAAGTCGAAGGAGGTGTGCGAAGCGCGGCGAAAGCCATCGCGTCGAGCCTCCGCCGGGCCGGGGCGGGCGAGATCGCCGAGGTCGAACTTCCCTGTGGCTGGGCCGTCTCGTGCATCGGTGCCCGGGACGCGCAGCTCGCCGGGGACCTGACCGAGACTGGCGAAAGTCTCACGTTCCCCACCTGGTACGTACGCGTCTACGTCCCGCTCCCGAACGGCACGACCGTCACCATGGAGATGGCAACGCCCACGCCGGCCGGCTGGGAGGCTTTCTCCACCATGTTCGGCAATACCGTCAGCAGCATTCGTCTATTCCACGCCGACGGTTCGCCCCTCATCACCTCTGAGGCAGGAGCGTGAACGCGTTTGAGGCTCCACCCTCCGATTATCGCCTTCTCGTGCCCCGCGACTGGTTCCGGGTCGATCTCACGCGGGAGCGCTGGCGGCATCAGCTGAAGACCTTCGTGGACAAGGAGACCACGAGGAACAGCGTCCCACCGGAGGTCGCCCGCAGCGTTTGGACCACTTTGCGCAACACCGCCGAGAGCAGCCTGACACAAGGAGCGGTGGAGTTCTTCCTCAAGACGGAGGTGCCCGGGAGTTCGGCGCTGCCGGCCTCTCTGCTCATCTCACTAGTACCGATGCCCCCAGGGCAGGGCCCGGGCGCAGACGAGTTGTTCCGTGAGCTGACAAGCCGGGCCGACTCGGATGCAGCGGTGGAGGTCGTCCAACTGCCCGCAGGGCAGGCGGTGCGCACGCTCACGAAGACGACTATGGGCTTCCACGTGCGCATGCCGGGAGAGGTTGGGTACTTGCTTCTCGCGTTCTCCGTTCCGCTCTGCGGCACGGAGGGCCCCATGGGAAACTTGTGCGACGCCATCGCACATTCTCTCCGGTGGGTCTGACCGCGTGACAGGCCCTCGGTTGAGTGGGCAGAGCCTCCTGAGGTGATCGCGCGCCCTTGAGCCGCTGCCGCTACCTGTTGACCGCTGCTTTCTGTACGGTGACGTGCTGCGTCGCCCCCAAAATTCCGTCGGGCAGGTGCGGGACCACGGGCAGGTACAGCATCAGCCCGTCGTTCTTGGCAGTCTGCCTCGCCGCCTTCTTGAGCTGCTTGAACAGCTCCATGCGGGCCTTGCTGACATCGTCCTTGGGGAGGTCCTGCGGCAGGTTCGCGATGGAGCGGTCGATGATCCGCAGGATGGTGTCGTTCATCGACTCGCTCTGGAGCGGGATCCGGTCCCAGCCCGGCGGCGGTACGAGGTTGTAGCCGACCGGCGTGGAACGGCGCTGCTCGTCGAGTTCAGGCACGGCTGGACCTTTCGGCGATCCAGGAGCCCACGACGAGCAGCGGGGTCACGAGGGCGGCGAACACGCCCGGCCAGAAGCCGGTGACCAAGGAGGCGAGGGCGAGACAGAAGGAGAGCCCCAGAGGCTGGGTCAGTCCCTGGGGCCGGCTCGAGTGCCGTGGGTGGCGGATGAAGAGCGAGAGCAGCGTGAGGATGGCCACGGACACGATGCCGCGCTGCAACCAGTACAGCGACTCTTTGGCGGTATCGGGCAGCCGGGTCGCCACCACGACGACCGCGATGGAAGCCAGGCCGACGATGACGCACAACTTGGCGACAGCGATCTCACCGCCGCCCAGCCGTCCCAGGAATCCGGTCTGTGTGTTGGGGTTCATTGCGCTGTGACTGTCTCTTCCGGTGAGGCTCTCTACCAGTGCGTGTCTTGGGGCAGCTTCCACAACTCGCCCTTGCCGTCCCCATAGGGTGCGTAATAGGGCTTGTCGGGGAATACGGGGCTCTCGCCGAGTGCCTTGTCGGTGAAGTCGGCGGCCGTACCGAAGGTCGCGGCGCCGACCGCCGTACGGTAATAGGCCTCCGAGCGGCCGAGAGCATTGGCTGCGTTGGGGAACGTTCCCGCGTTCTGACGGATGTTCTCGACCAGCGCACGGGCGTCGGAGTCACCCAGGCCGAGACGTTCCAGCCGACTGAGTGGAACCTCCGCCTCGTCGGCCACGCGGCCGACGTTGTCCAGGATTTCCCTGCGCATGCGGTTGAGCGTCTGGCCGCCGAACTGCCTTAGTCCGTCATCGGTGGTCTCCGCGATAACCCGCTGGATACCCTCAGCGCCGACTTGTTGGCCCGCACGGCGGCCTTGAGCCGGCTCAGACGCTGAGCTTTCGAAGCAGCCTTGACGGCGTTGTTCGCAACCTTCAGCTTCGACAGCATTCCCACGCCGAGAGCCATGGTGACGAGACCGATGCAGTCGACCGTGACTTCGGCGAGGCTGGCCTCACCCGCCAGGTACATGAGGAATCTCGATGCGGCGATGAAGATCGAGATGCCGATGACGAGAACATTGAGACCAGGGATGAAGAGCGCGATGAAGCCGAGTACCGCCGCCACCCAGCCGAGGGCGTCGAGTACGAACTTGATGGCATCGATGTTGTCGTGAATCCAGCCCTTGACGTTGTCCCACCAGCTGTCCTCGATGACGTCGTCCAGTTGCTCACCGATCTTCCCCGCGTAGTGCGCGGCGCGCTTGTGGCGGTCGCCGGTGATTCGGTCGAGCTGGGGGCGGTACTTCTGTAGTGGGTCCTCGTCCGTCCCCTTGTCCGAGTACGCACCGCTGTCACCGGACTTCTTCTTGGCCTTGTCGGCCTCCAGCTCTTCCTGCTCCTTCTTGGCGTTCGCCAGGACCTTATCCGCGTCCGACTGGAAATCCTCCAGCTCATTGGCCCAGTTGCTCAGATGGCCGTGGCTGCTCTCCAACGGCCGGGTTTTGTCGAGGTCCCCGCCTTCGGCTCCTCCCTTCGGGTGCCGTCTTACCTGTTGACCGCCTGTACTTCCTGCACGGTGACGTCCTGCGTCGCCCCGAAGGTGCCATCGGGAAGGTCACCGCCCGCGCCGCCGGACCCCGTCCAGCTGATCTGCCAGGTGACGGTCGCCTTCAGCTTGTACGTGCCGTCTCCGGAGGAGCGGAGGTACTTGATGCCGCAGGGCGGGGTCTGGTCGGCCTTGCCCTTGGCGTAGGGCTCACCGATGGAGCCGTCGGCGTTGATGGCGCACTCGCCGGAGGCCGGGTAGGTCTGGGCGTCGCTGGTGCCGGGTTCGAGTTTGAGGGAGACCGGCATCGCTGTGGTTGTGGCCTGGATGTTGAGACCCGCTACGTTGAGGGAGGCGGTCACCGAGACGTCCTTGAACTTGGCCTTGTCCAGCCAGGCCCAGGTCGGGAGGTTGACCTTGGTCGTATTCGCCGGCGCCAGCGTCACCTCTGTGGTCGGCAACTGAATGCGATTGTAAGCGAGTTCGGCGAGTACTTGCGGAGTGACCGCGTTCTTGACCTTCGGGGTGTCACCGTTCTCGACCCAGAAGGGGAGCTCGCTGCAGTCCCAGGCGCCGGGTTCGTCGAGGCGGTTGTCGTCCTGGACCGCCACCCACCAGTTACCCTCGTCCTTCTTGTCGAGATTGTAGTTCTTGTACTTGCCGTCCTTGTAAATGTCCCGGAACTGGCCCGTCGCGGCCTTGGCATAGTCGGGCTGCGCGGGGTTGTTCACCACCTCGTCATAGCTTGCCTCGGTTCGTTTGGCGAAGTCCCTTGCCGAGATCGGCTCGTACCAGCAGGCGGGCGGGGTCCAGTCACCGACGGGGGTCACCGCTTGCGACGAGCTGCCGCTACCGCCCCGAGTTGATCCGGAGAATGTGATCCGGGACTCGATGGACCCGCCCGCTTGCTTTCCACTGCTGTGGTAATTGCCCTGGGAAGAGCCGCCGTGATGCCGGTCAGCGAACGCCGTGCCGGGTAGCAGGGCGAGTGTGGTGGCCGTTCCGGAAACGAGGAGCCACTTCGCGCGCGATGTCACGGCGTGCATTTCTCGCTGCCCCTCTCGGAAGCCAGCTTGCTCGTCTGCCAGACACCCTGCGAGTTCTGATCCATCCGGGTGTTGTAGAAGACGTAGGACTTGTTGGTCACAGCGGTCTTGTCGACCTTGCCCGTCCTGCGGTCCTTGTCGTACGCCTTACTCTCGTCCGCGCAGTACGTGAGTGCCACAGAACCCTTGTCGAGCTTCGTGAGCTGCGGGTTGTAGTAGCGGGTCGCGCCAGTGATCGTGTAGTCGTCGTCGGTGTAGCCCTTGATCCAGTCAGCGGCACCGAGCAGCGCGTCACCCGTGTAATAGAACGGGATTGCCTTCGAGTTGACGTTGTCACCAGTGATGGCGGCGTCAGTCGCGTCGATGCGTCGTTTCGTGTCTTCGAGTGCCGCAGCATCCGATGTGTCGTTCGAATGCCAACCCTCGTAGACGTTCTTCACGTCCGAAGGCAGTGACACGTCGGGACGCTTGACGGTGTCGCCGGCTGACGCGCTCGGTGCGGCGGACTTCGTGGCCTTGCCCGTGTCCGCACCTGCGATCTTGTCTTTGGACTCGGCCTTCTCGCCCCCGTCCCCGCAGGCCGCGAGCAGGAGTGTCGCCGTTGCGGCGAACGCGATGGCAACGGGCAAAGGGCGGCGCTTCACAGTGGACTCCCCGTGAGACGTAGACGCGGTTGTGGGCAATGACGTTATCGGTGAGGTTCGTGGTTTCGCCAGGCTGGACCGAGGCTCTTCCCGGCTGCGAAGACTCCAGGATTCAGCCCAGCTTCGAGCTCTGCGCCGCCACCACCGACGCAGGCAACTTGGCGTCACTCGGCCTCGCGTTGGCGATGGCGATGCCGTTCACGGAGAAGTAGACGCCGATGACGTCCGCGTTGCGGACCACCTCGGTGTGCATGGTGTGGGTGGCGCCCCGGAAAGACATCGTGGCCTTGAAGCCGAGGGACTCGTCGCCGACGGCCGTGACCCGCTCGGTGGTGAGGGAGGCGTACGTCGTCGTACCGCCGCTCGCCTTGGCCGTGAAACCGCCCGTGCAGGCCTTCACCGACTTCGAAACGTCGGCCATGACCTTCTGCGCTTCGTCGGAGTCGTATGCGGCGAGCGTGATGTAGGTGAACCCGTCGAAGTCCGCGGCCTTCTCCTTGGCGACCACGCGGGTGAGGTCCGCCTTCGGTTCCCCCAGGGGGAGTTGATTCATCGCGTACGCCAGAGAGGTACACGCCTGCTTGTTCACCGTGACCTCGTCCCGGGACTTGGCGAAGACGAAGTCGGTGTTCGGCTTGCGCACGATGAATCCCTTGACATCCGCGTCGGTGACCATGAGCTTTGCGATCCGCGCGGACGGGCTCACCTCAGGCGCCGACGAGACGGACGCCTTCGGCTTGTCGGCGACGGCGTCCGAGTCGGCGGTCCCGCCACACGCGCTGAGCGTGGCGAGGACCAGCATGGTCATGGCGGAGGCAGCAAGCGGGGCCTGCTTCATGGGGGGGCTCCTGTTCGGGGCTGTTGGTGGTTCTGCGTGTCTGGGAAGAGGGGGCGAACGACGCAAGCTACTCGTCCAGCAACCTCCGCAGCACAGCCGACAGTTCCGGCACCCGCGCCCCGCCCGCCTGCGCCGCCACCACGGCCCTGGCATACGCGGCCGCCTCGGTGCGGAGGCGTTGCTTCTCGGCGCCCTGGCGCATGCCTGCCAGCCAGATCAGGATCGCCAGGGGAACGAGGCCGAGGGTGCCGTAGCCGATGGGTTCGTCCGACGTTGCCGCCCACAGGGCACCGACGACTCCCGCCAGTGCCAGCAGGCAGCCGGCCTCGTCGTGCCAGCCGCCCTGGTCGGCGATCGTTTCGTACGCGGTGACCGCGGGGGGTTTCGGGGGGACCGGGGGCGGGGTGCGCTCGCTCAGGTCCGTCTCGCCGCGGCCCGGCCCCTCGTGCTCGTTCGGGGGATCCTCCCTCTCCGCCGGTACTCCCTCGTACGAGGGAATCGGCGCCACGGCCTTCCCGCCTCCCTCCCCGCCCGGGCCGGAGGTACGGCCCTCCAGCCATCCGGGGACGTACTCCAGCGGCAGCCCGTGTGCCCGGGCCACCCCCAGCACCTCGCGGTAGCCGGTGAGCGTCGGGTGGGTCAGGGCGCGCTTCCAGTGGACGCGGGTCTGGACGAGGGCCGCTACGGCGATGACGAGCAGGGGGCCGGTGAGGAGGAGAGCCGTCTTGCCGGCCTGGGCGGGCAGGGTGGGGGGCAGGAAGTGGAGGAGTGCGCCGGCTGTGAGGGTGAGGCCGCCCAGCCATGCCAAGGGGCCGCGTCGGGTGGCGTCGAGGGCGCGGCGGTGTTCGGTGAGGAGCGCGGTCACCGCCGCGTCGTCCGTGTAGTCGACCCCGCAGCGTGCCCCGATCGCGCGGACCGCCGACAGGACGCGGGCGTCGGACGCCAGCGTCGCGCCGTTGAGGGGGAGGAGGCCGGGTGGTGTCGGTGTCCTCGTCACCGGAAGATCATGACATGGGGTGTTCGCTGGCGCACAGAGCCCCGGCCCTGCGGCTCCGGTCGCCCAATTGGCTTGTGGCGAGCGGTAGTTGCGGATTGAAATGGTGAGCAGGGTGAGGTCAAGGAGTGGGATCGCGCCTTGAGGGGCTTATGTACGACTGATACGGTGCGATCGCTTGACACTGACCCCGGCGATGGGTATCCGGCAAAAGGGATTCGCGGGTGAAGTGTCCGCTTTTGCAAGGCAATTGGCAGACATTTTCTTGGATGTACGGGGAGCGGTTGCGTGAAGATCCAAGAGCGTACGGGGGCGGGCGCCGGTCGTTCCGTCGCTCCGGCTCAGCCGTCGGTCGGGGACCGGCTTCCCACACCTCCACGTGAACGCAAGCCCGCGCTGGCCGCGCTCGCGGTGCTGCTGATCCTGCTCGGTGCGCTCGGGGCCACGACGCTCGTGCTGCGGGCCGGTGACCGGATCGAGGTCGTCAAGGTGACCAAGGACATCCAGCCCGGTGAGTCCGTCAGCGACAGCAACACGACGTCCGTCATGGTCGCCGCCGACGACAGCATCCACTACGTCAAGTGGGAGCAGCTGAGCCAGCTTCGGAAGCTCAAGGCCAAGAGCACGATCTACGCGGGCACCGTCGTCATCGGTGACATGTTCGCGGAGGGTGACTCCCTCCCGGCCGGCAAGGCCGTCGTGGGCGTCGCCCTCAAGGAGGGCCAGTACCCGGCGGACATCAAGTCCGGTGACACGGTGGCCGTGTACAACGTGGACACCGGTAGTTCGAGTTCGAACAAGACCGGCGGCTCCACGGCTGCTTCCTCCGGTGCGGCGATCGTCGACGGCGCGAAGGTGAGCAGCGTGTCCGACGACAGCGACGCCACCATCAGCACCGGCAACCTCTCCCTCACCCTCCTCGTGGACCAGTCCGACGCCGCCGCCGTGGCGCGTGCCGCGTCCGCCGGGGCGGTGGCCATCGTGCACGTCTCCGGCAACGGCTCCGGCACCAGCAACTAGAAGGCGGCACCCGACCCATGGCGCTCATCGCTATCGCCGCCGACAAGGGTTCCCCCGGCGTCACCACCGCGGCCGTCGCCCTCGCGGCGGTCTGGCCGCGGCGTGTGCTGCTCGCCGAGGCCGACCCGGCGGGCGGTGACCTGGTGTACCGCAGTGCCGCCGCGCACGGCGGTCCGCTGAACCCGAACACCGGCATGCTGTCCATAGCCGCTACCGCGCGGCGAGGACTCGTTCCCGATCAACTCTGGGATCATGTGCAGCCGTTGAGTGGAGGGCTCGAGGTCCTCGTCGGGCTCGGGATCGCCGAGCAGGCCGCCGGGCTCGCCGGGCTCTGGCCGACCCTCGGCCGCGCCTTCGCCTCCCTCGCCGACTCCCCGAACGCCCCCGCCGACGTCATCGCCGACTGCGGACGCGTCAGCGGGGACACCCCGGCCGTGGAGCTGTTCCCGCACGCTGCCCTGGTGCTGCTCGTCTCGCGAACCGAGCCCGAGGCCCTGGCCCGTGTACGGGACCGCGCCGCCGCCCTCTCCACCAAGCTGCACGGTGGCCCGCGGGGCGCCGCCACCCTGGCCACCCCGCTGATCGGCGTGCTCCTGGTCGCCGACCCGAGCAGCTCCGGCAAGCTGGTCAACCAGGTCAACGACATGCTGGTGCACGCCCAGACCGGCGCCCGGGTCGTCGGCACGATCGCGGACGACCCGGCCGGCGCCGACCAGTTGGCCGGCCGCAGGCGCGGGCGCCTCGACAAGTCCCTGCTCATCCGGTCGGCCCGCAAGGTCACCGCGGACCTCCACCAGCAGTACGGCGCCGCCTGGACCGTACCGGCGCAGGAGCCCCACGCCGGAGCCGGGCGATGACCGCTGTCGACCACCAGTTGGTCAAGCGGTTCCGGCAGGACGCCGGTGACCGTATCGCCGAGCAGCGCCGTCAGGACCAGGCGGCCGGCGTCACACCGATGTCCACGGAGGACGAGCGGCAGTACGCCCGCGCGGTGATCGCCCAGATCCTGGAGGAGTACGCCCGCGCCGAGATCAACGCGGGCCGTACGCCGCTGGACGCGGAGACCGAGGAACAGTACGCGGCCGCCGTGCACGCCGCGCTGTTCGGGGTGGGCCGGCTCCAGCCGCTGCTCGACGATCCCGAGGTCGAGAACATCGACATCAACGGGTGCGACCAGGTCTTCGTCGGCTACGCGGACGGGCGGGAGGTGAAGGGCGAGGCGGTCGCCGAGACCGACGAGGAGCTGATCGAGCTCATCCAGGTGCTGGGTGCCTACTCCGGTCTGTCGTCGCGTCCGTTCGACTCCGCCAACCCGCAGCTCGACCTGCGGCTGCCCGACGGCTCGCGCCTGTCGGCCGTGATGGACGTCGCCCGGCGGCCCGCCCTGTCCATCCGCCGTGCGCGCATGGGCAAGGTGTTCATCTCCGACCTGGTCGGCAACGGCACCCTGACGCCCGAGGTCGCGCACTTCATGGCCTGCGCGGTGCGCGCCCGCAAGAACATCATGATCGCCGGCGCCACCAACGCCGGCAAGACCACTCTGCTGCGCGCCCTCGCCAACGAGATCCCGCCGCACGAGCGGCTCATCACCGTCGAGCGGGCGCTGGAGCTCGGCCTCGACACCTTCCCCGATCTGCACCCCAACGTCGTCGCGTTCGAGGAGCGGCTGCCCAACTCCGAGGGCCAGGGCACCATCAGCATGGCGGAACTCGTCCGCCGAAGCCTCCGCATGAACCCCTCCCGGGTCATCGTCGGTGAGGTCCTCGGCGACGAGATCGTGACCATGCTGAACGCGATGTCACAGGGCAACGACGGGTCCCTGTCCACGATCCACGCGAACAGCTCCAGCGAGGTCTTCAACCGTATCTCCACGTACGCGTTGCAGGCCTCCGAGCGGCTGCCCATCGAGGCCAGCCAGATGCTGATCGCGGGCGCGGTGAACTTCGTCGTCTTCATCCAGCGACGCAACAACTTCCAGACGGGCGGCCGCCTCCAGCGCATGGTCACCTCCGTCCGCGAGGTCAACGGCGTCGACGGCCGGGTGCTGTCCAGCGAGGTGTTCGCCGAGGCCCCCGACGGACGTATCGTCCCGCACGCGCCCATAGCCTGCCTGGAGGACCTGATGGCTCACGGCTACCGGCCCCACGGAAGCTGGGGGTGACCGGCATGACCTACACGGCCCTCGGTTCGCTCGGCTCCATGGGCGGTCTGTTCTCCACCACCGTCCTGTACTCGATCGGCGCCGGCGTCGCCGTCGGCGGCGGCCTCGCGCTGCTCCTGATCGCCCTCCGCGGCCTGCCCGCCAAGCCCGAGCACGAGAAGCACAGGGCCAACGAGCGGGCGGCGGAACTGATCCGGTTCGCCGGGCAGCGCGGCTCGCTCGCCGCCATCGTCGGGCTCGCCGTGCTGCTGCTGACCCGCTGGGCGGTGGCCGGCATCGCGGCGGGCGTCCTCGTCTTCTTCTGGGACCGCCTCTTCGGCGGCGCGGCGGAGGAGCGGGCGGCCATGCGCCGCGTGGAGGCCCTCGCCTCCTGGACCGAGTCCCTGCGCGACACCATCGCCGGCGCGGTCGGCCTGGAGCAGGCCATCCCGGCCTCCGCGCGGGCCGCGGCCCCCGTGCTGCGGCCCCATCTCGACGCGCTCGTCGACCGGTTGCGTGCCCGTACGCCCCTGCCCGACGCGCTCCAGCACCTCGCCGACGAGATCGACGACGCCTCGGCGGACATCATCGTCGCCGCCCTCATGCTCAACGCTCGGCTGCGCGGTCCCGGTCTGCGCCAAGTACTGGGCGCCCTGGCCAAGTCGGCGCGCGAGGAGGTCGACATGCGCCAGCGCGTGATGGCCCAGCGGGCCTCGACCCGGCGCTCGGTGCAGATCGTCGTCGCGGTCTCCATCGCGTTCGTCCTCGGCCTCGCCGTCTTCAACCGCGACTTCGTGGCCCCTTACAGCAGCCCGGTCGGCCAGCTCGTACTCGCCGTCGTCTGCGGCCTGTTCGCACTCGGCTTCTGGTGGCTGCGCAAGCTGTCCACGATCGAGACGCCGGAGCGTTTCCTGGTGCGTGACCAGTCCGGGGTGCAGTTCGTACGGCCCCGGACGCCCGCCCAGCAGCAGCCGCAGTCACAGCAGTTGCCGCAGTCACAGCAACCGCAGCAGGCGCCGCAACCGTCCCAGTCGTCGGAGGAAGGGGTACGCCCGTGAACCTGACGATGCCGATCGTCGTCGGCGTGATCTTCGGCCTGGGCGTCTACGCCCTCGTCCGCGCCCTGATGCCGACCAAGCGCAGCGCCGTCGCGCAGGTCGCGCGGATCGACGCGATGCGGGCGCGCGGAGCGGCGTACGAATCCGCCCGCCAGGCCAAAGACACCGGCCGCATCGGCTCCCTGCGAGCCGAAGTCGGCGCACGTGTCAGCGAGTTCTATCTCCAGCAGGGCTGGGAGCAGCGCTCGCTGCGCGCCGACCTCGCGGTCCTGGACCGCAGCTGGGAGAACTTCCTCGCGACGAAGGTGCTGCTGGCCACGGCCGGGCTGTTCTTCGGCCCGTTCCTGTTCGCGGTGGTCTGGACGCTCGGCTTCAGCCGCAGCCCGGTCATCCCGGTCTGGCTGGCCCTGCTCTGCGCGGCCCTGTTCTTCTTCCTTCCCGACCTCGAGGTACGGCGGGACGCGGCCGACAAGCGGCGGGACCTGCGCCGGGTCATCGGCGCCTACCTGGACCTGGTCTCGATGAGCCTGGCCGGCGGCCGGGGCCTGCCCGAGGCCCTGATGGCCGCCGCCGAGGTCTCCGACGGCTGGGCCAACCAGCGCATCCGCAACGCCCTCGCCGACGCCCGTATCACCGGTGTCAGCCAGTGGCAGGCGCTGGGCGCGCTCGGCGAGGAGCTGGGCGTGGAGGAACTGAAGGACCTCTCCGCGTCGCTGGCCCTGGTGGCCGACGACGGCGCCAAGGTCCGCGAGTCCCTCGCCTCCCGCGCCGAGACGATGCGCCACCGCGAACTGGCCGAGATCGAGGGCAGCGCGGGCGAGAAGTCACAGTCGATGCTCGTTGCCCAGCTGCTGCTGTGCGCCGGTTTCCTGGTGTTCCTGATCTTCCCGGCGGCGATGCGGGTGTTCCAGGTGTGAGCCGATTCCCGAACTTCTGCCAACTGCTGTATCGAGAGGACAACTCATCATGAACGGACGGAACTTCAGCACCGGGATCCCGGCGATGGACTTCCTGGTCACCTTCTTCCAGGCCCGCGTGCAGCGCGCCCGCTCCGGCGAACTCGACCGTGGTGCCTCCGCGGTGGAGTGGGTCATCATCTCCGCGGTCGTCGTCGCGATCGTCGGCGTGGTCGCCGCGATCATCAACACCGCGCTGAGCGACGGCGCCAACAAGGTCGGCGACTGCATCAAGGGTGCGAGCGCGAGCAAGACCTGCTGATCCGCGATCCGCTGATCACGGGTACGACAAGACGGGGATGACGGGGTTGTTCATGGGCGTGGGCAGATGGGCGCGCCGCCGGACGGAGGCCGCGCGCGGGCGGGCCGGTGATTCCGGCATGACCGCGATCGAGTTCGTACTGCTCACCCCCGTCCTCTTCTTCATGATCTTCGCGACGGTGCAGTTCGCGCTGTACTTCTTCGCCGACCACGTGGCCCAGGCGGCCGCCCAGGCCGGCGCCCGCAAGGCCCGTGCCACGGCCGACGAACAGCCCGGCGGCTGGCGCGGTGAGGCGCGGGACGTGGTCGACTCCTACATCCGCCAACTGGGCCCCCAGCTCGTGCTCTCCCCGGACGTGACGATGCTCCAGCCGGAGCAGCACACGGTCGGCGTGGAGATCACGGCACGGGTGCCCACGGTGTTCCCCGGGCTGGATCTGACGGTGCACGCGCAGTCGTCGGGACCGGTGGAGCGGTTCGTGAAGGAGGGGGAGAACTAGATGACCTTCGCCTCCGTACGCGAGCGCCTCACGGGTGAGGACCGGGACCGGGGCCTGTCGACCGTCGAGGTCGTCATCCTCGCCCCAGTGATGATCATGTTCATCCTGGTCCTCGTCGCCTTCGGGCAACTCGTGGACGGACGAGGCGCGTTGGACGGGGCCGCGCGTGACGCGGCCCGTGCGGGGTCCATCCAGAAGGACCACGGCACGGCGATGGCCGAGGCCCGCAAAGCGGCCGAGGCGGACCTGTCGGACGTGTGCTCCGGCCCGGTGTCCGTCGTCCAGACGAGCCAGGGCTTCGAACCCGACACCATCTTCACGGTCGAGGTCAGCTGCCAGGTGCGAGGCCTGGCGATGCTGGGCCTGGACGTCCCGACACGGCTGTCGGCGAGCTTCAGCTCCCCGCTGGACCCGTTCCGGAGGACGGCGTGAGGAACATGGGGCACCCGGTACGGGCCTGGTGGCGCTCGCGCCTGGCACGCATGGACGACCGCGGCTCCGGCGCCGGCGCGGTGATCATCTTCACCCTGGTCTTCCTCTCCCTCGCCGCGTTCGTGATCGACGGCGGCCTGTCCATCTCCAAGCGCGAGCGCGCCGCCGACATAGCCGAACAGGCGGCCCGCTACGCCGCCCAGGACATCGACAAGGAAGCCCTCTACGACGACGCGGGCGGCGCCGCACCCATCAAGTTCGCCGAGTGCGACGCCCGGGTGAAGACCTTCGCCCGCGAGATGGACATGAGCGGCGCGGACATCGCCGCGACCCACTGCGTGACCGCCGACGCCCAACGGGTCGAGATCGAGGTCCAGTTGACGTACGAGCCGGTGTTCACCGGCATGTTCTACGGCGGGAACGTCGTGGTGCACGGCCGGGCGACCGCCGAGAACGAGGTCGGCTGACCCGTGGCCCTGTTCGCACGCCACAAGCCCGAACCGGAGATCCCCCCGGTCCCCTGGCACAGCGCCCCCTGGTTCACCGTGACCGACGTGCTGCGCCCGGGCACGCTCACCCGCAAGCCGGTGAAGGGCGAGCGCGCGGTGCGGGCGGCCACGACACACGAGGGCGTACGGTACTTCGCCCCGGCCGTGCTGCTGACGGCCGACGGCGCCGAGCAGCCCGCGTACGAGCTGTACGACGCCACACGGCCGGAATCGCTCCTGTGCTCCCTGACGCCCGACGAGCCGGGCGCCCGCTACCGCGTGACGGACGCCGACGGCACCGAACTGGGCCTCCTGCACCGCACCTCGCCCGCCAAACGGGCCATCCAGCACGGCTGGTGGCTCCGGCAGCCCGGCCACCCGGACATCGTGGCCCGCTACAACTGGGCGCGGGGCAGCGCCAAGGACATCGCGGCGCGCGGCAAGGAGAAGGTGGTGCGCGGCGCGGGCGCGGTGGCCGGCAGCGTCGTCGACTCCGTCCTCAGTCTCGGTGTGGAGGGCGACGCCCGGCGCGGGCCCACGAACGAGGGCTGGCCGGTGACCTGGCGCGCGGAGGGCGAGTCCGAGCCCGAGGCGCTGGTCTGCCGGTACCTCAAGGACTTCGCGGACATCAGGACGTACCACCCGCGCGCGAGCTGGCTGGACCGCCGTCTGGCATTGGCGCTGGCGGTGGTGCGGGAGGGCGGCAAGGGCTGAACCCGATGCGCGGCAGACGCCAGGGGTTTCTTACCTTCCTCACACCTTGAGGCCCCCGTCCCTTACCCGACCCCGGCAGGCTGACCGGTCTGATGGCCGGAAACGGATGCTGCGCCCGGTGACGCGGCACGGGGGACGGGGGAGACGTACGCGTGAGTGATCAGCAGGCGGACATCGACCGGATCAGGGAGTGCTCCAGGGCGCTGACCCGTATCAAGGACACCTTCGCCGAGCGGGCCAACCCGGCCGAAGGGTACGGCGTCTCCGAGATCGGCTCGCAGAAACTGCTGGACGCCTTCGAGAAGTTCGGCAGCAACTGGAAGATCCACCGCGGGAAACTCACCGAGGAACTGGAGAAGCTCGCCGGGATCACCAAGACGGCGGCGGACTCGTACGAGAAACTCGACCACGAACTCGCCGAGGCCCTCCGGAAGGCCGACAAGGCAGGCAACGGAGCGGAGCAGTGAACGCCCGCCCCGCCGCTGCCCGCTGGGCGGTGCTCGACGAGACCTCGGACCCGGTCCCCGGCGACCCGGAGGAAGTGGCCGCCCTCGGGCGCCAGTTGCGCAGGACGGCCGAGGCCATCGAGAAGGAGGCCCGCGAGATCAAGGCGCTGGCCTCGGTGGAGAACTGGAAGGGCAAGACCGCCACCGAGTTCCGCGGTGCCGCCGACGGCGCGGGCGACAAGCTGCGCAAGGGGTTCAAGCGGTACGACGAGGCCGCGGCAGCCCTGGGCACCCAGGTACGGGACGGGGTGTGCAGCAACGAGTACGCCTCCGAACTGCACCGCGCCCAGCAGATGGCCGACAAGGCGCTCCAGGACGCGGAGGCCGCCCACGGCGACCTCGGCTCCGCACAGAAGGCACTGGACGGGCAGCCCCACGACACCCCGAAGGACGACCCGGACACCAAGAAGTACCAGCACCAGAAGGAGCAGGCCTCCTCCGCGCTGTCCGCCGCCAAGGACGCGCTGGAAGCCGCGAAGGGCATCCGCGACCGGGCCGCCGGGCTGGCCGCCGACGCCATTCACGACGTCATCGAGGGCGACGGCCTCAAGGACGGGTGGAGGGACAAGTTCAAGAACTGGGTGCACGAGAACGCGGGTTGGCTGACCCAGATATCCAAATGGGCGGGCCGTATCGCCCTCTGGGCGGGCGTGGCGGCCCTCGCACTCGGCTGGATCCCGGTCATCGGGCAGGCCATCGCCGCCGTCGCCAACGCGGTCGCCCTGGCGGCGAGCGTCGTCGCGTTCGCGACCGACCTGGTGCTCGCACTCGGCGGCGAGGGCAGCTGGAAGTCGGTCATCCTGGACGCGGTGGGCCTCGCGACGTTCGGGATCGGGCGGGCGGCGATGTCCGGGGCGAGGGGAGCGGCCGCGGGCACCAAGGCGCTGGCGCGCGGCAACCTGTACCGGGAGGCCGTGGCCGCCGGTGCCAAGACCAACAAGGCGTGGAAGATCGCCGACGCCGGGGCCCAGGGGTCGGTACGGGGCAGGCAGGCGGCCGAGGCGCTGGCGAACATGCCGAAGGGGAAGGTCTTCACCTGGAGCAACCTCAGGGAAGGCGTCAGCCCCGTCGCCATCTACCGGGACACCGCCGACGGCGTGAAGTCCATCGGGAAGGCGTTCTCCGGGCAGGCGTGGCGCGACGGCGCCAAGGGCCTGGCCGCGCCGCGCTCGGCGGGCACCCTGGACCCGGAACTGGCCCGTTCCGCAGCCGAGTTGGACGGCATCTCCCAGGCCGCGAAGGACATGCCGGACGTCAGCCGGGCGATGAGCAACTTCTCCGGCCAGACCAACGTGTGGGCGGGCGCCACGGCGACGGGGGTCGTGGCAGGCGCGGAGGGGGCGTACGGCACGGTGACGTCTCTCTACGACAAGGCCACCGGATGATCCCGAACGAGGTGCCCGTATGACCTCCGAGCCCGCCCTCGCCCTCAGACCAGCAGGCTCCCGCGGCCCCGGCCTGGAACTGTGCCACCGCTCCCGCCTCTACGCGGAGAACGGCGAACTGGTGCTGCGCACCCGCACCCGGACCCTCCGCCTGGCCGGGATCGCCCGAGCGGTGTTCATCGACACGGCCGGTCAGGACCGGGGCGAGCGCATGGGCCCGGCGATCTCCGGCTCCTGGGGCGAGGTCCAGCTCCAGGACGCGACCGGGGCGCTGATCGGCCGGTTCGCCATCGAGGACTGGTTGCCGGAATCCCCCGTACTGCCGAAACGGCCGGTACAGGGGGAGCAGTTGCTGGCCCGCACGGGAGTGACGTACCTGCTGAGGTCGGCGGGGATCCCGATCGATGTCGTACGGGACTGGAAGGACCCGCGGGTCGCTTCGCCGGCGCCGGGCCGCGGATGGGGACGTGCCGGCAGGGCCCGGAGCCTCGGCCCGGGAAGGGCCTTCCCCTCCTGGTACTGGACGACGCGGCTGCTGGCGGGAGCCGTCTGGTTCGTGACCTTCACGCTGATCGTCTTCTCCGGTTCCGAGCGGCCGGGCCTCGTCCTGGTGTCCGCCGTCGCGGCGTTCGCCGCCCCGGTGGCACGGCTGGCGCTGCGTGCGTGGACGCGGTGGCGGCTGCGGCGGTACGACCCGGCCGTACGGGAGCGGATCGGGCCGGCGCCCGCCGAGGACACGGGCGCCACGGTCCGGTTCCGCGAACGCGCCGAACTACGCGTACAGGACAGGGACCTGGTCCTCCGGGACCTGGGCGGCCAGGAGTACTGGTTCCCGCTGGCCGGTCCGCACGCCCTGACGTCCCTGATCCTCGTCCGCGATCACGCCGGGGCGCCGCTCGGGGCCGAACTCCGCGGCCCCGACGACCAGGTGCGCGCGGTGCTCCCCTGGCCAGCCTGGTTCGGGGGCGAGGGCGGCGCGGACGGCTGGTCCCGGCTGCGCCAGGCGACCGGCCTGCGCGTGTCCGAGCGCAGCCTGAGCGGCAAGGGCAGGTGGCCCAAGACACCGGTGCTGGGCTCCCGCCCCGTCCCCGACTCGCCGAGCACGGCACGCGCCGTCTCCCGCTTCCCGAGCACGATCGCCGGGGTGTCGTCCACGGCGGTGATGGCGCTGGGCTCCTTCTTCTCCCTGACGTGGGGGGTACGGATCGAGGACGCTCATCCGGGGGCGGGGGCGGCCGCGATGATTCTGGGCGCCCTGGGAGCCGTACTCCAGGCGACGCCGTACGCCCTCCACCAACTCACCAGCCGCACCCGCCTGGACCGCCCGACGGCCGAGGCCCGCACCCGCACGGAGCAAGCCGCATGACGACCGCCCCCCATGCCTCCGGCCCTCCCCGCGACTACCGCCTGCTCCTGCCGGACGGCTGGTTCCGCATCGTCCTGGATCCCTCCGAGGAGCGGGAGAGATCCATCGACGCGCTGGTGGAGCGCCAGTTCGACGGCATGGACAACGCGCCCCACCTCAAGGACGACCTCCGCAAGGACCTGCGCCGCCGCTCGGCGAAGGCGGCCCGCAGCGGAGGCATCGAGCTGTACCTCAGCCTCCAGCAGGTCGGCCCGTTCACCATCCCCGCGTCCCTGCTGGTCACCCTCGCCCCACTCCAGCGCCCGGGGCCGCTCCCGGCCCAGGCACTGGCCGAGGCGCTGGAGGCCGACGGCGGCGAGGCGACGGTGACCATCGAGGAGCTGCCGTCGGGAGAGGCGGTACGCGTACGCCGGCTAACGACCCAGCCGGAACCGGAACGGGACGCCGCTGCCGCCCCGAACAGGCCACACCGCTCGCTCTCCGTCGAGTACCACGTCCCCGTCCCCGGCACGACGGCGTTCCTGCTGCTCACCTTCTCCACGCCCCTGGAACCCATAGCGGACGCGATGGCGGAACTCTTCGACGCGGTCGCGGGCTCGCTGACCTGGACGGAATGAGGAAACAGATGACGGACGACGACGCCGCCGACGACCTCTCGAACCTCGGCCTGGAATGCTCGGAGGACTGGGTACCGTTCCCGGTCACCGACACCGTGCCCCTCGACTACTGGGCCCGCAACCAGGCGGACGAACTCGTCGCCCGGTACGCGCGGGAGGGCAAGCGGGGCGACGCCCGTGTGTTGGCCCGAAGCCTGAAGCGCGCGGCGGCGGACAGCCGCACCCGCTCCCCGCTGGGCGCCTTCGGCCTCTACCTGAGCGGCTATGACTTCATGGCGGCCGGCCTCGAACTCGACGCGATCCATCCCGACGCGGAGTACCCGGAGATCACCCTCGCCTTGCTGGCCGAGCGCATGACGGTCGACGACTTCGGCGCCCCGGACATCCGCGAGCTCCGCCTCCCCCTCGGCGACGCCATCCGTATCCGCCAGAACTTCATCGCCGAGAAGAAGCGGTTGCTGGGCCCCCGCCCGGTGGTCCGCTCCCTCTTCTACGCCGTCCGCCCGGCCGGCATGCGCACGGCGCTCACGCTGATGCTGTCGTGGACGGAGGCGGTGCTGGATGAGCCGGTGGAGAGGATGGGGGATGACATTGCGGGGACGTTGACGGTGTGAGGGTCACTTGTTGCGAAGGTGGCCTATGAGGGCGGCTATCGGCGCCCGGGAGGTCTTGAGTACCGTGTCGGGCTCGTCACTTTCGCGGAAGTGGAGGGTGTTCTCCGAGGTCGCGAGTTCGAGGCAGTTGTTGCCGTCGCCGCCGCCGGAGTAGGACGACTTCTGCCAATTGACAGGGGTGGTCACGGAGCGCCTCACAGTTCCTTCGCCAGCTTGTGGATGAAGTCACGCGAACGAGCGGGGTCGAGTGACACGGTCTCCACCTTACGGAACAGCGCTCGGAATGCACCGAGTTGAGCTTCGGAGTCGATCAGGGCCGTTCCATGAGGGGCGTCGCGCACGGCGGTGTCCAGCTGGGGCACTGCTCCACCTACGTACATCATGGCGCTCCACGCTCCGCCGAAGCTGTCGAGGTCGAAGGGGATCACCCTGACGGTGATGTGATCTACCTCGGAGAGCCGCAGAACATGGATGAGCTGAGCACGCGCGGCGGCGCGGTCACCGACCCTGATGCGTAGCGCGGCCTCGTGGATCACGGCTTCGTACGGGATCGGATCTGCGCCCTCAAGAACGGTCCTCCGCTGCATGCGATGCCGTACGCGCAGTTCCGTGTCCTCCTTGGGGAGCTCTGGGACCCGGTAGGAGAAGACGGCGCGGGCGTAGTCCTCCGTCTGGAGAAGGCCAGGGACGGTGAGGAACTCGATGTCGTGCCGGTAGCTGGCGTGGTGCTCCAACTCGGCGAGATCCAGGAACGATGTCGGCAGCAGACCCCGGAAATCTTCCCACCACCCGCGTGTGCGGTCGGTGGCCATCGCCACCAGCCCCGCGATCAACGCGTTGTCCGTACAGGAGTAATGGGCGGCGAGTCTTCGAACGCGCTCCTCGCTCACCCCGGCCGTCCCGAACTCGATCTGACTGATCTGCGCCGAATCCGTGCCGAGCAGCGCGGCAGCGTCGCGCCCCTTGAGCCCGGCGGCCTCGCGAAGCTTTCGCAGCTCGGCGCCCAAGCGCTCCTGTCGTGCGGTGGGCTCCTGCCTACGCGGCATCGCTTCCTCCTCGCCCCGACTACCCTGCGGCAGGGCCTCGTTCGGGGGGAAGATTACGGCAACGACTTGCACCGTCACAAATTGTGGCCATACCGTCGGTGACGCGACGCACACGCTGCGAAACCCGGGGATCCGGAAGCGCACCACTCCGTCATGCCGTGACGGCTGGGGCAATGCCACCGCCCGAGACCGCAGCCCATCTCCACTCCCCACGCCGAATCGGAGATCACGCATGCCCGAAACCGCTCCCGAACCCTGGGAGTACACCCTCCACATCCCCCACGACGTCAGAGCGGTCACCGTCTGCCGCCGCACCCTCCGCCTGATCCTGACGATCCACGGCCTGATCCGCCTGACGGACCTCGCCGAACTCCTCGCGACGGAGCTGGTCGCGAACGCCGTACAACACACCAAGGGCCCGGCCGCACTCAGGCTGGGCTGGCGGAACGATGTACTGCGGATCGGCGCATGGGACGCGGACCCCACACCACCCAAACCCCCACTGTCGCCGTCCGCCTTGACGGAACTGGAGGCGGAGGAGGGCCGCGGCCTCGGCCTGGTGCGGGCCTGCGCCGACCTGTGGGGCTGGAATCCGCTGTCGAGGAACGGCCACGCCGGAAAGTACGTGTGGTGCGAAGTGGCCGCCGCCGCGTAAGGGCTTCGCGTCGAACGGCCGTTCCTTGTAAGTTCACGTGTGCACAGGCTTGTTGATGATGCGCATGCGACGGGGGTTGCAGGAACATGGCGGGACACCGACCGGCGGACTGGCACCCACTCGACCTGGACAAGGACCCGACCCCCGGCGACCCGACCCGCGTCCGCTCCCTCGCGAAGCAGTTGCACGACTTCGCCGACGATGTCTCCGAGGCGTTGCGCCTGGTCAAGGGCATGGCGGGCGAGGACACGCTGCTGGAGTGGGCGGGCAAGTCGGCGGAGGTCTTCAAGGACCAGTTCGGTGATGTCCCGAAGAACCTGAAGAAGCTGAAGAAGTCGTACGAGATGTGCGGCGACGCCCTCGCCGACTACTGGCCGAAGCTGGAGCGCGCCCAGACGCTGGCGGACAAGGCGTTGGCCAAGGCGAAGGAGGCGCAGGACGACCTGTCGTCGGCCAAGTCCCGCCTGTCCTCGGCCGATTCGTGGGTGACGCGCGCCAACAAGGAAGCCGACAAGTACAAGGACGACCCGACCGGCCGCAAGAGCGATGCCGACAAGCCGGACGAGGCCAAGGTCCGGGCGGCCACCCGCGACGTTCAGAACGCCAAGTCCGCCCACACCAAGGCCCAGTCGGACGTCACCACCGCCCAGAGCGCCCTGGACGCGGCGAAGAAGATGGCCGAGGACGCCCGCAAGATGCGCGACGAGGCCGCGCGCGAGGCCAAGCAGAAGATCGACGACGCCTCCGACGCCGGTATCCAGAACCGGTCGTGGTGGGAGGACATCGGCGACTGGTTCGAGGACAACTGGGACACGATCGTCGCGGTCTGCAAGGTCGTCGTGACGGTCGTCGGCATCGTCGCGATGATCATCGGCGGGCCGATCCTGGGCGCGATCGTGGTGATCGCGGCGCTCGTCGTGCTGGCCGACACGCTCAACAAATACAGAAAAGGCCAAGCCGGCCTGCTCGACGTGGCCTTCGCCGCCATGGACTGCATACCCGGCGGCAAGGGCCTTACCAGCCTCGGCAAGCTCGCCAAGGGGATGAAGGGCCTCAAGGCGATGCGCCTGAAAGGCATGGCACTGGGCCTGCGCGGGCTGGCCAAGAACGGCAAGGGGATGCTGGCCGACGGTGCCAAGGGCGCCTTCAACCGGTTCAAGAGCGTCGTGCGGTCCAAGGGCAGCGACCCGGTGGACATGGCGACCGGCGCGATGTACCTGCCGCAGACGGACGTGGAGCTTCCCGGCCTGCTGCCGCTGGCCTTCACCCGCCGGGTGGCCTCCGACTACCGCTGCGGCTGGTGGTTCGGGCCCACGTGGTCGTCCACGGTCGACCAGCGCCTGGAGATCGACGCCGACGGCATCGTCTTCGTCACCGAGGACGGCCTGCTACTGGCGTACCCCCACCCGAGCGGGCCGCAGACCTCCGCCCTGCCCCACGCCGGTCCTCGCCTGCCCCTGACCCGGCTCGACGACGGCGGCTACCGCGTCGACGACCCGCTCACCGGCCACGCACGCCACTTCACCCGCCCCGCCGATGGCATCGCCCTCCTGGCCCGCATCACCGACCGCAACCAGCACACGATCACCTTCGACTACGACGAGCACGGTACGCCCTTGGCCATCCGCCACTCCGGCGGCTACCACCTCAAACTCACCACCGACGAGGGACGTGTCACCGCCCTGACCCTGGCCGACGCCGCCGACGACGGCTCGGACGTAGTCCTCAAGCGGTACGGCTACACGGATGGCAACCTCACCGAGACGATCAACTCCTCCGGCCTGCCCCTGCGCTTCACCTACGACGACCGGCTGCGCATCACGTCCTGGACGGACACGAACAACAGCCACTACGCCTACTCCTACGACGACTACGACCGCTGCGTCGCCGAGGGCGGCGAAGCCGGCCACATCACCATCACGCTCGACTACGACGGCTCCGACCCTGCCTGGCCCGACTGCCGTGTCACCACACTCACCACCGCCGAGGGCGCGACCACCCGCTTCGTCGTCAACGACAACAGCCAGGTCGTCGCAGAGATCAACCCACTCGGCCACACCACGCGTACGACTTACGACGAGAACCATCACGTCCTGTCGGAGACCGACGCCCTCGGGTACACAACTGTGTTCGAGAGGAACGGGCATGGGCAGCCTCTCGTCATCTCGCGGCCGGACGGCCGTGAGGCCCATGTGCAATACAGCGAAGCCTGTCTCCCCATCTCCATCACCGGTTACGACGGCAGGACCTACCTCCATTCCTACGACAACCGAGGCAACCGCATCTCGATCACTGATCCTGCCGGGAGTACCACCCGCTTCACTTATGACGAGGCAGGTTGCCTCACCTCCGTCACGGATCCACTGGGCAGTGTGAACGAGGTCCACTGCGACCGCACAGGTCTTCCCACCCGCATCGCAAACGCTCTCGGCGCCGTAACCCGTTATGAGCGGGACGCGTTCGGCCGCCCGGTGGTCATCACTGACTCGAGCGGCGCGGCTATGCGCCTCGAGTGGACTGTGGAGGGGCGTCTGGCGCGCCGCACGGGCCCCGACGGCGCGGCTGAGGCATGGGCGTACGACGGTGAAGGCAACTGCGTGCGCCACGTAGACGCGCTGGGCGGTGTTTCTCGCTTCGAATACACCCACTTCGACCTGCTGGCTGCCCGGACCGCCGCCGACGGCTCCCGTTACGAATTCGAACACGACGCCGAGTTGCGGCTCACCAAGGTGACCAACCCCCAGGGCCACGCCTGGACGTACGAGTATGACGCCGCGGGCAATCTCGTTTCGGAGACCGACTTCGACGACCGCACGCTGACGTACCGGTACGACGCGGCAGGACGTGTGAGGTCACGTACCAATGCCATGGGCCAGACCGTGCTGTTCGAGCTGAACGAACTGGGTCAGGTAGTGCGGAAGGTTGCTGACCGCCAAGTAACGACATTTGCGTACGACGCCGCAGGCCAGTTGGAGCATGCCGTTGGCCCTGACTCGACGGTCACCTTCGTCCGTGATGATCGCGGTCGCCTCCGCGAGGAGAGCGTCAACGGTCGCGGTACTTCCTTCGAGTACGACGAGCTGGGGCGCCGTACGGCCCGCACCACACCCAGCGGCGCCCGCAGCAGTTGGACATACGACGTGGCAGGGCGTCGCACGAGCATGGTGACGTCGGGCCGTTCGATTCAGTTCGCCTACGACACGGTCGGCCGCGAAGTGACCCGCTGTATCGGCGGGACCCTGACCCTGTCCCAGACGTACGACGCTCTGGGGCGTCTGGCGAGTCAGACGATGGAGGGCTCGGAAGGCTCTCTTCTTGGACGCCGCACGTACACGTACCGCGCTGACGGTGCCCTGACGGCCATGGACGATGCACTTGCCGGGGACTTTCGTTTCGGATTGGACGCAGCAGGTCGTGTGACGGCGGTGCATGCGGAGAAATGGACGGAACGGTATGCCTACGATGCAATCGGCAACCAAGTGGCGGCCGAATGGCCATCAAGTCACCCCGGCGGCGAAGCCGTGGGCACCCGAGAGTACGAGGGAACGCGCCTCACAAGGGCCGGCCGTGTCCGCTACGAATACGACGCACTGGGTCGCATCATCCTGCGCCAGAAGAGGCGGATATCCCACAAGGCAGACACGTGGCGTTATGAATGGGATGCCGAGAACCGCCTCATAGCGTTGGTCACACCGGATGGCACCCACTGGCGCTACAACTACGACCCCCTAGGGCGCCGGACGGCCAAACTTCGACTTGATGAAGACCTTGAGACAGTCATGGAGCGTGTCGACTTCGTCTGGGACGGCGCGACACTGTGTGAGCAGACGACGACGGGTCCCAGCCTCTCGAGTGCCATCACCCTCACATGGGATCATCAAGGTCTGCGGCCCATAGCGCAGACGGAACGCATGACCAGGGCGGAAGCGTCTCAAGAAGAGATCGATTCCCGCTTTTTCGCGATCGTCACGGACTTGGTCGGAGCCCCGACCGAACTAGTAGACATGCAGGGCAAGACCGCGTGGCGTGCCCGCAGCACGCTTTGGGGTACGACAGCCTGGAAGTCGGATTCCCTCACCTATACTCCGCTCCGCTTCCCGGGCCAGTACTTCGATCCGGAAATGGGTCTCCATTACAACTGCTGGCGCTACTATGACCCGGAGACCGCGCGCTACCTCAGTCCGGATCCGCTGGGTCTGGAGCCAGCGCCAAACCCTGTCACCTATGTGGAAAATCCCCACAGTCGAATCGATCCGCTGGGTCTCTCTCCGTACCCTAACGAGCATCTCGCCGATCTGCCCGTTCACTCTCGCTACGACAGGTTCTATGTGCGAGCGGGTGAGCTGGTCGACAACCGTGTTGCCAGTCATCCGCTGACCGATGCCCAGATGTATGGTGGCGAGATAGCGGGTCATGGGGGTGTCAGGAACCTTTCCAATGAAGACCTCACGAGATTTGGTGGCCCGCAGGGCAACGATCCGATCAGCGGGTACCGTGACTGGGGGCCCGGTGACTCACCTCGATTCCCTGGTTCAAAGGTGCACATCACCGGTGGTCACCACAGGACGGCGGAGGTGGTTCGCCGGATCGGAACCGGAGAGATGGACCCGGATATTTTGATAGAGTTTGCGCTTCGGATGTGATGGATATGATTCAGGTTCTGCTTGATGAATCGCAGGAATTGATCGCGGATGTGATCGACTGTGGACCCCTCGGAGAAGATAGGGCATGGGTGTGCGTCAGGCTCGGACGGCGCGACGGGAAGGGCTGGATGGGATGCTGGTCGCATGACGGAGCGTCGCTCGACCAGGCGGATGTGCGCGACTTCCTGTTTGCCTTGAGGGCATTCATCGATGAAAAATTGACAGTCGGCGCTTCGGGAGCCGTGTTGTCCGAGCATTATTTCCGCCATGGCTGGGAGACGTGGGGTCCGGGAATTCCAGGTCCTCTCCGTGTGCTGGCGGAGTCTCCTTCCTCTGTCGAAGAAAACCCTGTTTCGATTGAAGATTTCGGAATAGGTGGTTGAAGGATGCCAGTACGTGGTTGAGTACGGATATGTGGGACCCGTCGAAATAAGGGAACGCAGTCTGCATGAAACCGGAACGCGGATTGCGTGCGCTGAAGATCTCGAGCAATTCCTTGCGAGCCATGGAGGTGATGAATCGGGTTGCCTCTTCACCTTCGTCGTGGACCTCTCGGGTTGCCTGATTCTTGCCCCACGCAGGTCTGAACATGTTGCCTGCGCCGGCGGACGTCGCGTTCTTGCGGCCGGTGAAGTAGGGTTTTCCTCGAACGAGGGTACCGGGGGACGCGTGGCGGCATATGTCAGTAACCAATCGACCGGGTACTGCCCTCAGGTTGAATCTTGGGTTGCTGTAGCAGAAAGCTTTGATCGGGCCGGTGTGGAGCATGGGTCTGGGTATACTCACCCCATTACATTCCGGCACTGTTCGAACTGTCGTAATTGGAACGTCGTCAAGGACGCGTTCTTTGTGTGCTCCCTTTGTGACGCCGATCTGCCCGTCGAATGAAACCGCGCGCGGAGGGAAAATGCAGTCGGTGTACCGGCTCATGCCGAGCCTGAGCGAATACCAGGGGCTGCACCTCGACAATTCCGACGTAGCTCGGCTCATTCGCCGGCAATGCACCGGAACCGAAGAGGACCGGCCACTCGGCTCCGTGCCGACTGGCAGGGGGGCGGCGCTGGTCCAAGAGCGAGTTTCCCTCTGGCCGCCCTGGAGCTCCCGTGGTCAGTCGGCGTC
The DNA here is from genome assembly GCF_042894725.1 of Streptomyces sp. NPDC001480. Lineage (NCBI taxonomy): Bacteria > Bacillati > Actinomycetota > Actinomycetes > Kitasatosporales > Streptomycetaceae > Streptomyces > Streptomyces sp. NPDC001480. Next base: position 132,031 of record NZ_JBIAVX010000020.1, read on the forward strand.
TTGCGGAGAGCCTCGGAGCCGAGTTGCCGGCGCCAGCCAGCCTCGTGCCGGTCGACATCCAGGGCGCGAAGGGCGACGAGTACGTCCCTTTTCTGGTTGAGCAGGTGGTCGACTGCCTGGACACACGCAGGTCGTCGAAGCCGAAGCGGAGGGGCGAGGTCAAGAAGGTGGTGTTCCTCCCGGAGAGGCTGCCTGCGGACCTGCCGGCTTTCCGCCTGCCGCAGTCCCCCCGAGCCGTCCAGTGGAACGGCTGGGCGGCCGACCGGCTCATCGAGCTGACCGGCGACCAGATCGAGGCGCGTCTGCTGTGGTCCGAGGATCCGACGGCTGTCCCGCATCCGGACCCTTGGGGCATCCGAGCCACCGCGTGCGTGACGCGCGGCGTGTCAGTGGTTGACCGACTGGATCTCCTGAAGGGATTGGAAAGGTTCATGGATCTGCAAGTCACCGTCATTGGGTTCCCCAACTCCACCCCACTCGCCAGCCTGGACCGTGCCTGGAAGTGGAGTCTCGCCCCGGTCCTGAACTTCGCGGGTGCCCTGACCTCCGACGGCACGCGGCTCCTTCAGATGAACCAGCGCGGCAAGCACGACGAGAGGCTTGCCGCGGCGGTGCTGGCCTTCGCCCGTGAGCACGAGTCGGAGTTGATCGTGGAAGGACGGTTCCTCACCTCCGTGGGCGGATTCGATGTACCCGGATACGACTTCGACTCCGTCGCAGTCGTCGTTCCCGAGGTACACCGGCATCACAAGGTGCAGAACCCCGATCTCATGCCGCTGACGTACATCGTCTTCCCCGGATCCGCCTGCGAGTTCTCCGGGCGCGAGACGTTGCCGGAGGCGGAGGCGAGATACCACAAGATGCTGCCCACCGCCGAGATCGAGCGCGGTGCCGTGCCGTTCCTGACCATGCGCTTCGACAACGCGCGCACCGGCGGCGGCAGCACCAACCCGGGACGCGCCCTCACCTACCCCGAGGTTCTGCTCGACGAGCTCCAGGAGTTGGAGAACACCCACGAGGCGTTCGTGGAGTACGAGAATCACGAGGGCAAGGTGTGGCGGGTGGAGTGGAGCGACGGTGCGTGGGCCGTCACCGGCGATTCGGGGCTCCGTGCCACGGGGCGCGACGAACTGCGACGGTTCGTGGAGAGGAGCCTCTACTGAGGCCCATTGCCTCAGCTGTGATCCCCAGGGCGGTGATGTGAACGCGCAGTCAGCGAAGACGGTGTTGGCCCGTGCCGTCTTCGGTCCACTCGGCGGTGTGGTGGAGATCGGCGCGGTGAACTCCACTGGGACATGGGATCTCGGCGATGTTTCGGTCGGTAGGTTCCTGGCCCGCCGATGGGAAGACGTGGAGCGCCTGCTCGCAGGCGTCCGATCGGTCTGCCGCTTCGGGGACGAGGCCATGGCAATCGGAGACGAGCTGGGGTACTTCCGCGACCACGAGGTGTCCGCCGCGGTGCTTCTTCTGTGGTCCGCGGGCGTCACAGGCGTTCCGCGGCCGTTCGAGAGGCTGGAGGAGCCGTCAACGGTGCGACGCATGTGCCGCATGGCTGCGGACCTTCAACTTGTCGGCCTACTCGACGCGTTGGTCAACGCGGCCGTCGCAGCCGGCACAGCGGCACGGTCGGGGGCTCCCCAGATCGCGCATGTTCTCGGCATTGCCGCGGACCTGGCAGACCCCACCGGCAGGAGCGCACCCACGCTGGTCCACAGGATGTGGAGAGTCGCGCACCTCCCGGACATCCTCAGCCCCGGGTCGGACGCCCCCGAGGCCGGGAAAGCCGGTTTCAGGGCGTACGACCGAGCACTGGAGGGGCTACTGGAGACCGACTGACCCGCCGGCCGGGCCAGGGGCCGGTCGAGCGAGTGGTGAGGTTGGTTCCGGAGTTCCTGCCTCGGCGTCGAAACGGAGGATGACGCAATGACTGACCAGGCCGAAAAAGTCATGTCGACGTTTCGGCTTCTGCCGAGCCTGAGTGAATGCCACCACCTGAGCAGCAACAGTTTCGATTCACGCCGGCTCATGCGCTGGCAGGGCGGCGGAAGCGAGGCTGACCGGCCCACTCGGTGGCGTGCCGAATGGATGGGTGAGGGCCACTGGCCCAAGAGCGAGTTCCCCTCTGGTTACCCGGGCGCTCCCGTGCTCAGCCGACGTCTTGCCGAGAGCTTCGGGGACGACCTGGCGGCTGCCGGTCGCCTGGTGCCTGTCGACATCGAAGGCGCGAAGGACGACGAGTACTTCCTCTACCTGGTGGAGCGGGTGGTCGACTGCCTCGACACACGCAGGTCGTCGAAGCCGAAGCGGAGCGGTGAGATCAAGAAGGCGGTGTTCCTCCCCGAGAGGCTGCCCGTGGACCTGCCGGCGTTCCGCCTGCCGCAGTTCCCCCGAGCCGTCCAGTGGAACGGCTGGGCGGCTGACCGGCTCATCGAGCTGACCGGCGACCAGATCGAGGCGCGTCTGCTGTGGTCCGAGGACCCGACGGCCGTCCCCCATGCGGATCCCTGGGGTATCTGAGCCATGGAGTTCGTGGCGGTGCAGGCACGTGGGCGGTGTTGTGAATGAGCCTTGAGCAGACCCGGTTCTGGTCCGCGGAGACCGACGGCGTGCTACGCCGTGCGGGCTGGCGGCCGGGCCGGGCGGTGCCGACGGAGACCTGGGAGTGCGTCCTGCGCGAGCGCGGGTCCTTCGTGGCGCACACGGCGGCGCGGCGGTTCCTTTCCGAGTTCGGTGGGCTGGTGACGTACGGCTGGCCCGCGGACCCGGTTGTCACTCGCTCGGCCGTCCGGTTCGACCCGCTTCTGGCCGAGTGGGAGGAGGAGACCTTCGCGCGCTTGAACCGACAGGTCGGCATGCCGTTGTATCCCGTAGGGAAGGCGGACGGGGGCGCCAGTCACCTGGGTATCGCCGAGGACGGTGTGCTCTACATCGCCGGAGACAGCGTGGAACCGCTGGGCGGCGGCATCGACCAGGCACTGGATCGGTTGGTGTCGGGGCAGGGGGCTCAGGTCGCCCCCTGGACACCCGACGCGCCCCCCGGCGCGCACGCGTTCTGGCAGCGGTTGGGAACCGTGGATGCCGTCGGCGCCGCCGGTGTGGCCGACCGGCGTCGGCCCGCGGAGACCGATCGTGTGTTGCGGGCGGGCGGCTGGTTTTCTGGTCGGTCGGTCCCCACGGCAACCTGGGAAAACATCCTGTTGGAGAGCGACGGGTACGAGATCCACGACGCCGCGCGCCGCTTCCTCGCGGAGTTCGGCTGCGTCGGAGTTCCCCACCCGGCGCCCCACCTCGCGCCCCACGGTGCGATGCCGTGTACGGAGTTCCGGCTGGACCCGCTCCTGGCGATGTGGGACGCCGAGATCATCGACGACCTCGGCGAGCAGGCGGGCGTCGGTCTCTACCCCATCGGCATGGTCGACCGCCGGAACCAGTACCTGGCCATGGCGGACGACGGCGCGGTCTACGTCGGCATGGACAGCGTCAGCCTGCTGGCCCCCACCCCCGACGAGGCCTTGGTGAAGCTCACCAGGCGCGTGCGTCCGCTCCCGCAGTGCGACGCGTGACGGGCGGCCGAGGTCGAAGATCAGGTATGGCATCCGAGTGGGACTGGGAGAGCGGCGAGCGTCTGTTGGGCCTCGACGATCCTGAGGAGTGGGATGCCGCGTTCGAGCGCGGCGCGGATCATCTTGGTACGGCGGTGATCGGGCTGGCCTTCCAGTGCTCGCTGGCGGAGGCCTCCCCCCCCCCGGATCGTGCGGGCGATGCGGCTGCCGGATCCGCATGAGCGCGGGTTCGCGTTCACCGCGGCGGGCACCGCGGCGCGGGTCAACGGTGCACTCACGTCGGAGCTGTATGAGGCACTGCGTGCGCAGGGGCCCTGCGGCTTCGCCGAGGACGCCATCAAGGACACGCTGACCTTCGTGCCGTTCCGGGATCTGCCACCGTGGTTCAAGTGGTGGAAGGTGCGGTCGGCTGTGCGAGACAAGATCGAGGGCTGGTGGCTGCGCTCGGAGGACACAGTCGTTGACGCCTGGAGGGCCCTACGGGGGAACCGGTGACGCCGAACCGACCTGCCAACAGGCTTGGCGGCGGTTGGGGGAGGGCGGTGCGGTGCTGTACGATGGATCTTGAGCTAGCCGCCGAAAAGCGGGCAGGGCTCAGTGCGTTGGTGGTCCAAGGAAAGACGTCCCGCTTCCTGCGGGGAGATGCAGGTGCAAGGCCTGCCCGGCGCTCCGAAGAGAACCCCCCGTCCCTGGGGCTCCAGGGACGGGGGGTTCTTGCTTGTGCGAGGCGCCAGACGCCGCCGCGTCAGCGGTTCACCGACTGGATCTCCTGGACGTTCATGTCCCGCGTGGTCTCGAACACGCCGTCTGGCAGGTCGCCGCCCGAGCCGTCGGAGCCCTTCCAGGAGATCTGCCAGGTGATGCTCGCCTTCAGTCGGTACGGGGTGCCGTTGGAGGCGCGGAGGTAAGTGAGGCCGCAGGGCGGGGTCTTGTCGCCGTCGCCCGGCTCGTACGGGGTGCCGATCGAACCGTCGTCGTTGATCGTGCAGTTGCCGGAGGAGGGGGACGTCTCGGCGTCCGACGTGCCGGGGTCGAGGTGGAGGGCGACCGGCTTGGCGGTGGTCTCCGCCCAAAGGCCGGTGTCGGGGAGTTCCGCGCGGACCTTGACTGTCTTGAAGGTGCCCTTGTCCAGCCACACCCAGGTGGGGAGGTTGACGGTGGACTTGGTCGTCGGCTTCAGCTCGATCGAGGTGCTGGGGACCTTGATCTTGTTGTAGGCGTACTCGGCGAGGGTCTTGGGCGTGGGGGCGTTGGGTACGTCGGGGATCTTGCCGGCGTCCACCCAGAACATCAGCCGGGTGCACAGCGACGTGTCGTCGAGGTTGTAGAGGTCCGGAGCGACCCCGCGCCAGAAGTAGCCGTCCTTGCCGAGGTTGTAGTTCTTGTATCCCGGCACGGTGGACGGGGTGGTGAAGATGCTGCTCGCGGGTTTTCCGTCCTTGAAGTGGGCGGTCCAGAGCTTCGAGCCGTACCAGCCGTCGCGCAGGCCGGCGTCGCCGTCGCCGTTGTTCTCCGCGAAGTCCTTGAGCTGGGCGGGGGAGAAGACCGGCTCGTACCAGCACGGCGGCGGCTTCCAGTTCACGTCCGTCGCGGAGACGGTGCCCCGCTTGCCGCCGATGGGGCCGCTGACCTGGCTGACCTTGATGCGCGACCGGCCGGCGGAGGCGGACAGCTCGTTGCCCTTGGACTCGCCCCGCGTGCCGGAGCCCCCGAACGCGTCGGCGGGCGCGGAGCTCAGCAGAGCCGCGACAAGTGACGTGGCGATCACGGGTATCACCCGGCGCGGCGCCTTCACTGGGAGCACCCGCCCCGCTCCGAGTGCAGGCCCGCGTTCTGCCACACGCCCTGCGGGTTCTTCGCCAGCGAGACCACGTAGCGGACGTTGGGGTTCGTGCCCGCCGGGTTCCCCTGGACCTTGCCGGTCTTACGGTTCTTCGTGTACGCCTTGCTCTCGTCCGTGCAGTAGCTGAGGGACGCGCCTCTCCCGGTTCTGGCCAGGGTGACCTTGGGGCCGAAGGCGGGCAGTTTGCCGATGACGGTGACGTTCTTGTCCGTGTAGGACTTGATCCACGACTTGGTCTGCCCGATGACCCCCTCGGTGTCGTAGAAGGCGACGTCCTTGCTGTCGGGGTCGTCGGCGATGATCGCCGCGTATCCCGCGCGGAGTTCTTCCTTGGCGTCGTCGAGCACCGCCTGCTTCACCGGGTCGCTGTTGGTCCAGTTCGCGAACGTGAGCTGGAAATCGCTCGGCAGCGTGATCACCGGACGCTTGACGCCGGACGGCGCCGACGCCGACGCCGAGGCCGCTGGGCTCTTCGACCCGGTGTCCGCACCCTTGATGTCGTCCGTCTTTCCGCCGCCGCTTCCGCCGCAGGCGGTCAGCAGCAGGGCCGCGGTGGTCGTCAAGGTGGTCAGGGTCAGGGTGCGGCGGGCCACGGTTGAGTCTCCCCCGAGTTCGGCGTATGCAACTGGAAACGAATGCGGCTGGAAACGAAGCTATCAGGGGCGTATGACGGTCACTTGAGCGGTTGCTGGGGATTGTGTGGGGGCCGTGGCCGGGTGTCCGCGTTCGCCCTCCGGGGTTCGCCGTGTCAGTCCGAGTCAATAGGATCTCTGTAGGCTCAGCCCACCCCCCAGACCGACTCCCTCCACACACCACCCAGGACACCCGCCATGGCGCGACGCAGCACATCAAGCTCGACGGGAAACCCGAACGGAGGCTCGACGGGTCCGCGGAACCGGACACCGCAGCCGGTGCGTGTGCGGCAGCGTACGTTCGGGGACTTCGTCAAGGCGTTCCTGGCGTTCGTGGCGCTGCTCGCGCTGGTCGTCGGTGTCCCCGGCGCGCTGGCCGTCACCGTGGGCTGGCCGCTGCCGCACGAGGCGCCGTCGCTCGACTGGCTCCAGCAGGAGATCACGGTCCAGACGTTCCTCCATGTGCTCACGGTCATCGTGTGGCTGGCCTGGGCGCAGTTCACCGCCTGTGTGCTCGTCGAGGTCAAGGCCGCGTTCTCCGGTGTCGGCCTGCCCGGCCGCGTGCCCGGTGCCGGGCCCAGCCAGCTGCTCGCCCGTCAGCTCGTCGCCGCGCTGCTGCTCGTCGGCGCCACGGCGGCCAGCCTCACGCCGGGGCTGTCGCAGCTCGGGCACAGCCTGGAGGGCAACCAGAAGGGGACGGTCGCCGCGGCCCAGCAGACGCCTGGCAGCCTGTTCACGCAGCCGCAGGAGCAGGCGGCGAGCGTCGCGGCCGCCGTCGCCGAACAGGCCTCGCACGCCGCCGCCCAGGCGGATGCCGGCGACAGCGCCGCCAAGGCCGGGGGGACCAAGTACTACCGGATCCAGCCGCCGGAGGGGCGTCACCACGACTCCCTGTGGGAGATAGCCCAGCGGCACCTCGGCGACGGGCGCCGGTACAAGGAGATCTACGAGCTCAACAAGGACCGTGTCCAGCCCGACGGTTCGCGGCTGTCCGAGGCCAGCCTCATCCGGCCCGGCTGGATCATGGAGATGCCCGGCGACGCCCACGGCGGAGAGCTCGTCGAGAACCCCGACGCCCACGTCTCCCATGAGGTGCGGCAGCAGATCCACGACTACGCCAAGTCCGGGGATCACGCCCAGGGGCAGCACGAGAGCTCCTCGCACGTCTCCCTGCCGCAGCAGCGGCCCGCCGCGCACGGCAGTGCGGACCGGCAGGAGCAGCCCGCCCCCGCGACCCCGGCCGCCGACGGCACCTCCCACAACACCTCCCACGGCAACGACTTCGGCCTCCCCGAGGCCCTCCTCGGCGCCCCCCTCCTCGCCGCCGGTCTCCTCGGCGCCCTCGGCCGCCGGCGCCGACAGGCGCTGTGGCAGTCGGCGCTCGGGGCCGTCGGCGGGCGGCGCGGCATGGAGCCGCCGACGCCCACCGGTGACGCCCAGGACGTCCAGGACGCCCTGCTGGTCGGCGCCGACCCCGACGGCGTACGGCTGTTGGACCGGTCGCTGCGCGGGCTCGCCGCCTCCCTCGCCGCCGAGTCGCGCGCGCTGCCCGTCGTCTACGCCGCCTGGCTCAGCAACGGCGACCTGCACCTCCAGCTCGCCCAGCCGGCCGGCAAGCCGCCGGCGCCGTGGCGGCTCGGGCAGGACCAGACGTTCTGGATGCTGGCCCGCACCGACGCCGAGCGGTACGAGGACGTCGACACCGCCGCGCCCTACCCGGGCCTCGTCAGCCTCGGCACCATGGACGACTCGCGGCTGCTGCTCAACCTGGAGGCGGTGCCCGGCATCGTCTCGCTGAGCGGGCGCGAGGCCGACCGGGCCGCCCTGTTCGCCTCCGTCGCCGCCGAACTCGCCACCAACGGCTGGTCGGACCGTATGACCATCACCCTCGTCGGCTTCGGCGAGGACCTCACCGCGCTCGCCCCCAACCGGCTGCGCCACCTCGACGGCATCGAAGCGCTCATCGAGACCATGGAGGCCGAGACGCGGCAGCGCCGGGGCGCCCTGGGCGCCGCCGGGCACGACTCCGTGCTCACCGGCCGCACCGGGCCCGCCCAGCACACCCGTTGGGCCCCGCACCTCGTACTGCTCGCCGCCCAGCCCGCCGCCGAGGACGCCGTCAAACTCGCCGAACTCGCCGCCGACGCCAGCCGGCTCGGCATCGGCTACCTGGTCGGCACCGAGACCGGCGACCTGCCCGGCGCCGCCTGGGAGATGGAGATCACCGCCAAGGGCAAGCTGCTCGCCCCGCTGCTCGGCCTCGAACTCGACGCCCAGCTCCTGCCCGCCGCCCAGCGCAGCGCGGTCGTCGAACTGTTCGTCGAGGCCGACCCCGAGCGCGACCCGGACGGGCCGACCACCACCCCGCCGTTCCTCGTCGACATCAGCGAGCAGGGGCGGCCGGCGGTGTACGCGCGTCTGGTCGGGTCGTACGAGATCATCGGCCTCGACACCCCGGACGGCGACCGCAGCGCCCTGCTGCACGAGGCGCTCGCCCTGCTGCTCCTGCACCGCGAGGGCGTCCACCCGCGCGTGCTGGCCTCCGCGTTGTGGCCGCGCGGCGTCACGGACGACGTGCGGGACGCGCTCATGGACCGGCTGCGCGCCTGGCTCGGCACCGAACCGGACGGCAGCCCCCGGCTCCGCGCCGACGAGACCGGGCGGCTCACGCTCGCCAAGTCGGTCGTCTCCGACCTGGACGTACTGCGCTCGCTCTACCACGAGGCCACCCAGGGCAAGGGCGTCGACAGCCGGGCGGTACGGGGACGGCTGCTCACCGACGCGCTCGTGCTGGTCCGCGGACCACTGCTCGCCGACCGGCCCGAGGGCCGCTACCGCTGGCTCACCCACGAGATCATCGACGCCCGGCTCCCGCTGCTGGTCGCCGACATCGGCCTCGCGCTGTCCGCCTTCCACCTGGAGAAGGACCGCGCGGAGAAGGCCATCGAGGCCCTGAACGCGGCCCGGCGGACCGCCCCCGACGACGAGCGCCTGTGGAACGAGCTGCTGCGTGCCACCCACGCCACCGGCGACCCGGCCCGACTGAGCTCCCTCGCCGCCGACCTCCTCGGCCGCAGCGGGGCCCGCGGGCTGCCGCCGCGCACCGAGGCGCTCCTCGACGAGCTCCTCCCGACGTGGCGCGACGGCGTCGCGGCGGCCGGATAGGGCCGCGGATGAGTGACGCCCTGCTGATCGCCGTCGCCGCACTGTGGGGCGCGGCGACGGGGACCCTGCTGCCCCGGGCCGCCTACCGCTTCTCCGTCCCCCCGGAGGAGGAGTGGCGGGAACAGTGTCCGGGCGGCCATCCCGTCGAGGGGTGGATCGGGCGGGCGCGGTGCACGCGATGCACCTGGCCCGAGTCGTCGTACGGCCCGAGCGCCTGGCGTCTCGCCGCCGTCACCGGCGTCGTCTGCGCCGCCCTCGCCGCCGCCACCGGCACCCGGCCCGAACTCGGCGTCTGGCTGCTGCTCGCGCCCCCCGCGGTGCTGCTCGCGGTGGTCGACCTGCGGGTGCACCGGCTGCCGGACGCGGTGACGCTGCCGCTCGCGGGAGCCTCCCTCGGGCTGCTCGCGCTGGTCACCCTGGTCCCCGAACACACCGGGGACTGGCTCACCGCCCTGCTGGGCGCCCTCGCCCTCGGCGCCGGCTACTTCGTGCTGTGGCTCATCAACCCCGGCGCCATGGGCTTCGGCGATGTGAAGCTGGCGCTCGGGATGGGGGCCGTGCTCGGCTGGTACGGCTGGCCGACGGTGATGCTGGGCACCTTCGCCGGATTCCTGTTCGGGGCGCTGTACGGCGGTGCGCTCGTCGTCGCGCGGCGGGCGGGCCGCAAGACGGTGATCCCGTTCGGGCCGTTCCTGATCGCGGGGGCCTTCGCGGGGGTGCTGATCGGCGCGTACACGGCCTGAGACCTGGACGCGTACACAGCCTGAGGCCTGGACGCGTACCCGGCCTGAGGTCTGGACGCGTATCCGGCCTGACGTGAGCCGGACGAATGCCCTGACGTAGGCTGGTTCGGTCCGTCCACAACCCTTGTGAACCCTGCGAAAGGGACCCCGGTGACCGAGAAGGCCGACCTTCAGTCCGTCCTCGACCGTGCCGCCGCCGGTGGGCGGATCACCCCCGAGGAGGCGCTCGCCCTCTACCGCGACGCCCCGCTGCACGCGCTGGGCGC